>DASRFM010000071.1:0-45520 GCA_035651575.1 Burkholderiales bacterium
TGCTGCAGCACGATGCAGTCCAGCAGGCCGCCGAAGCCGATGCCGAAGAGGAAAGCCGCCGTATTGGCCCGTGCGCGCCGCATGCCTCTGGTCCTAGCAAAATCAGTTCCGGAGCACCACCGATTCCTCGATCTGCCGCTCGGGCACGGTCCAGTAGCGCCGCAGGAGGCGCTCCTTCTCGCGCTCGCCCACGAGCGCGAAGCCGCGACCCTCGTAGAAGCGGATGGCCCACGCGGCCGCCTTCCACGTTCCGACCAGCACCGGAACACCACGCAGCGGGGAGAGGAGCTCCCCGAGGAGCGCGCTGCCGATGCCGCGCCCCTGCGCGGCGCTGCGCGTATAGGCGTGGCGGATGAGCACGACATCGGCCACCGGCTGCGATCCCATGACGCCGAGCAGGCGCCCGCGTTCGTAGAAGCCGAGGAACGCGACGCCGGCCGAGATCTCGCGCGCGAGCTCTTCCTTGGGCATGTACGGCTCGTGCCAGCGGTCGGCGGGAATCACGCCGCGATACGCCGCCGCGCCATCGTTGATGACCTCGAACATGTCGCCGAGGTCCGTACAAGGCTTGATCATTTCCTTCCGCGGGGAAGGGACTCGCCGCTCTCGCGGCCGCGATGGCGGTTGGAAGGAGCGCCTTCCGCGCCGCCGGGCGCGATCACCATTTCCGCCGCCTGCGAGGCGCGATTCCCGATCGTGACGCGGAACCCTTTTCGAAAGCCCAGCCGAACGTGCTTCATGCGCGCTCCATCAGGTAAGCATACTGGAGCGCGGCAGGCTCTACGCGTCAGGCGGGTCGGGGAACGCCGCCGAAGCGCTGCCTGAGCGCCTGCATCTCGAGCAGGCGGCAGAGCTCGTCGACCTGAGGCGGCACCACGTGCCGGTTGCGCAGCGCCCAGCGCAGGCCCGCCAATGCGTCGACCAGCGCCCCCGCGGAGCGCTGCTCATTGAGCACCTCGAACGTCCTGCGCAGCGCCGAGGCGAGCGGGCGGCGCATCCACGCCACCCAGAGCGCGTTTCGCGCGAGGAGGCGGCGCCGCCGCGCATCGTCGCGCCGCGCCGACGGATAGCGGTACACGGTAAGGCCCTCGGCGTACATCATCTGCCAGCCGGCCGCGGCCAGGTCATAGGCGAGCAGCGTCTCCTCCCCGCCGAGGAAAAAGCGCGGCTCGTAGCCGCCGGCATCCAGGTAGGCCTTGCGGCGAAAGACCGAGGCGCCGGCGAGAAAGCCGAGGAGCGCGGGCCCGGGCAATCCGCGCACAGGCAATGGGCTTTGCGCCATCAGCGCCGACACCGGATCGAGCCGGCCCTCCGGGCCGACGAGCACGCGCGCGGTGAGCACCGCGAGGCGCGGATAGAGGTCGAGCAGATCGGCGGCCGCGCGCAGCGAGCCCGCCGCCCACGCCGTGTCGTCGTCGCTGAACGCGACGTACGGCGTCTCCGCGCATTCCACGCCGAGGTTGCGCGCGGCGGCGCCCATGTTGAACGGCACGCGCACCAGCTTCACCTGCGGGAAGCGCGCCTTCAGCTCGGCCGCAGTGCCGTCGGTGGAGGCGTTGTCCACGACGATAACCGGCGGCCGCTCCGGGAGCGCGAGCGCGAGCGCGACGCTCTTCAGGAGCTCGGCGACCCGGTTGTGCGTCAGCACGACGATCGAGATCTTCTTCACGCGGACATTCTCCAGTACCTTCCGGGGGCGAGCAGGTCAGCGTGCCCCGGGATGCGACGGTAAAGCGCATCCTCGTACGCGATCCATCGCTTGCCCTGCGACGAACGGAGCAGCGCGAGCCCCGGACGCTGTCCGGATCGCGGCGGCGCAGGCTGCAAAAACGGCAAACGCCGGCGGGGACTGCATCCCCGTCCGGCGTTCTGCTGCTTAAGGGTGCTAGGCGACCAGCGCCGCGACGCTCGGGTGCTCCTGCGCCAGCTTGAACTTCGCGATCACGCCGTCGAGGCCGAAGACGTGGCCCGCATGCTTGGCGATGACGTAGGTCAGCACGCCAGCGTAGACGAGGTGGTAGTCGAAGAGGAAGTTGAGCTTGTTGTCCACGTACGGGAAGTCCATGTGGGCGAACCAGTACGTGATCATGAGCAGGATGCCGAACGGCGCGCTCAGGCGCACCAGGCAGCCGGTCAGGAGCGACGCCCCGATGAGGAAGTGGCCCCACTCGACGAGGAAGTTCGTCACCGGCACGATCGCCGGCGCGGCGAACGGCGCAAACACGTCATGGAAGGTCTTGGTGTGCGCGAGGAAGCCCGCCGCGCTGAACTTCGGGTCGAAGAGCTGGTGCGAAGCGGCGTAGAGGAACACCCACGCCATGGTGATGCGGAAGAAGAGGATGAGGCCTTTTTCGAATTTGCTGTCGGTCACGACGCGCTCCTTGTTGGAAGACGCCTCCATCGTGCCCGCCTCCCCCGGCCGATATTTGACCGGGATCAAACGCGGCCCAAAGCCGGAAAATTCCTACAGGGAGCTAGTAAGACTTCGGCAGCCCGAGCACGCGCTCGGCGATGTAGCACAGGATGAGCTCGCGGCTCACCGGCGCGATGCGCCCGACGAAGGATTCGCGCAAGTAGCGCTCGACGTGGTATTCGCGCGCGTAGCCGTAGCCGCCGAGCGTCATCACGGCCTGCTGGCAGGCGTCGAAGCACGCCTCGCCCGCGAGGTACTTCGCCGCGTTCGCTTCCGCGCCGCAGGGCTTGCCGCGGTCGTAGAGCGACGCCGCCTTGAACGCCATGAGGTTCGCCGCCTCGAGCGCCATCCAGTTCGCCGCGAGCGGGTGCTGGATCGCCTGGTTCTTGCCGATCGGGCGGTCGAAAACGATGCGCTCCTTGGCATAGGCGGCGGCGCGGCTCACCGCGCAGCGTCCCAGGCCGACCAGCTCGGCGCCGATCAGGATGCGCTCGGGGTTCATGCCGTGCAGGATGTACTCGAAGCCGCGCCCCTCCTCGCCGATACGGTCGGCCTCCGGCACCGGCAGGGCGTCGAAGAACACCTGGTTCGAGTCCACCGCGTGGCGGCCCATCTTGTGGATCTCGCGCACCTCGATGTGCGCGCGATCGAAGTCCGTATAGAAGAGCGTGAGGCCCTTTTCGCTTCTTGCCAGCAGCAGCACTTTTTCGGCGACCTGCGCCGTCGAAATCCACACCTTCTGTCCGGAGACGAGGTAGGTGCTGCCCTTCTTCTCGGCCTTGACCTTCAGGTTCCTGGTATTCAGGCCCGCGTCGGGCTCGGTGACCGCGAAACAGGCGCGTTCCCTGCCCGCGATGAGCGGCGGCAGCATGCGCTTCTTCTGCTCTTCGTTGCCGAAAACCACGACCGGGTTCAGGCCGAAGATGTTCATGTGCACGGCCGAGGCGCCGGAAAAGCCGGCGCCCGATTCGGCGATCGCCTGCATCATCACCGCGGCCTCGGTGATGCCGAGCCCGGCGCCGCCGAAGGCTTCCGGCATCGCGACCCCCAGCCAGCCGTCCTTCGCGAGCGCCTGGTGGAACTCCGCCGGGAACTCGCCGTCGGCGTCGCGCTCGAGCCAATAAGCGTCGCCGAAGCGCTCGCACAGCTTCGCGATCGCCTCGCGGATGCGCTCCTGCTCGGGCGTGAGGGCGAAGTCCATCAGGAGCGCACCGTCCCGCCCTGGACGAAGTCGGCGATCTCGGCGTCGTCGAAGCCGAGCTCGACGAGGATCTCGCGGCTGTGCTCGCCGAGCCCCGGCACGCCGTTCGCGCCCGCGCGGAAGGCGCGGCCCAGGAGGTTCGCGTCAAGGCACGCGCTTTCGCCCGCGCGCAGCGCCGCGAGGATCGCCGCGGCGGCGAACGCGCCGTCGCTCTGGCCGACGCCCGAGAGCGAGCAGCACACGATCTTCGGGTTCGCCTTCTTCAGGGTCTCGCGGTCGATGCCGAGGCGCTTCGCCACGCCGGGAGCGAAGTCGTCGATCGCGACTTGCGCGCGGCGCGCGAGCCGCTCGACGATCTGCGTCGCCTGCGCCTTCTCCAGGTCGATGGCGACGCTGCGCTCGTTCCGCCTCGCGCTCCCGGACTGCGCCGGCACGGGACCTCTGCCGGGGGCTTCCACCCTGATCACCTCGGCGCCGAGGTCAGCCAGGATCGCCGAGCAGAGCGGGCCCGGGACGAATGCCGAGAACTCCACCACCGTGACTCCCGCGAGCGGGAGCCAGGCGTCAGCCGGGGCGCTCAAGGTAGGGCGGCGCGTAGATCACCAGCACGCGCGCGCGCTCGCTCGTGACGATGAAGAGGTGCGTCTTGCCGGCGGGGAAGAAGCACGCGTCCCCGGCGGCCATCTCGAACTTCTCGCCCGCCACCTCGGCGTGCGCCGTGCCTTCGAGGAGATAGCAGACCTGCTCGATGCCGGTGTGGTGGTGCGGCAGCGCGCCCTTGCCGCGCTCGATCTCGCCGAGCAGCACCTCGACCTGCTTCGCACCCACCGTCTCCGGGCCGATGAGGCGGAAGTTCTTCGTGCCGGTGTGGTTCGCGGGCGAGTACGGCTCGAGCGCCGCCTGGCGGACGAGATAGCGGCTCTTCAGGCGAGTCCCGCCTTCGCGCGCTTGGCGGCGAGGCGCTCGCGCGTCTTCGCCGTGTCGACGACGAAGCGCACGTGCCTGCCGCGGCCGACCTGCTCCACCGGATCGCTCACCGAGAAGCTGAACACCACCTTGCGGCGGTCGACCTCCTCGATCCTGAGCTCGATCGTCGCGCTCAGGCCCATCGGGGTGGCGGCGAGATGGTCGATCGTGACGTGCGCGCCGACCGAGTCCTCGCCCGCGTCGAGGTGCTCGAGCAGGAAGTCGCGGCAGGTGTATTCCACGTCGCTCACCATGCGCGGCGTCGCGTACACCGCGCCCTCCTTGCCCATGAAGCCGATGCAGCGCTCCTCATCGACCTGCACGGTCTTCTTCCCGGCGAGGCCGGGCTTGAGGCTCGCCTTCACGGCGCCTTGTACCCGGCCCGTTCCACCGCTTTCTTGAACTGCGCAAGACCGGACTTCGAGGGATCGAAGGTCACGCTCGCCTTGCCTTCGGCGAGCGAGACGTTCACCTTCTCCACGCCCGGCACGCCGGCGAGCATGCGCGTCACGCTCTTCACGCAGCCCTCGCAGTCCATTCCCTCCACCTTCAGCTCGACGGTTTCCATGGCGCCCATTGTAGCGGTCAGAGCGCGACCCGGCGCAGGCGCAGCGCGTTCGTGACGACCGAGATCGAGCTCATGGACATCGCCGCGCCGGCGAGGACCGGCGAGAGCAGCAGCCCGAAGAAGGGATAGAGCGCGCCGGCGGCGATCGGCACGCCGAGCGCGTTGTAGAGGAAGGCGAAGAGCAGGTTCTGCTTCACGTTGCGCATCGTCGCGCGCGACAGGCGGATCGCCTTGAGGAGCGCGCGCAGGTCGCCTTTCACGAGCGTCACCGGCGCGCTCTCGATCGCGACGTCGGTGCCCGTGCCCATGGCGATGCCGACGTCTGCCTGCGCGAGCGCGGGCGCGTCGTTGATGCCGTCGCCCGCCATCGCGACGACGCGCCCCTCGGCCTGCAGCGCCTTCACCCGGGCGAGCTTGTCGTCGGGCAGGACGCCGCCGAGCGCCTCCTCGATGCCGAGCTGCCGCGCCACGTTCTCCGCCGCGGCCTGCGAATCCCCGGAAAGCATCACGACGCGAACGCCGGCTGCCTTGAGCGCGCGCAGCGCCTCGGGCGTCGTCTCCTTCACCGGGTCGGCGACGGTGAGGATCGCGGCGAGCCGGCCGTCGAGCGCGACGAAGAGCGAGCCCGAGCCGGCTTCGGGCGGGCGCAACGCTTCGAAGAAGCGCGCGCTGCCCACCGCGACGCGGCGGCCCTCGACCGTGCCGGCCACGCCCTGCCCGGTCGTGGAGGCGAAGTCCGCAGCCGGCGCGAGCGCGATGCCGCGCGCTTGCGCGCCCTTGACGAGCGCCTGCGCGAGCGGGTGCTCGCTCGAACGCTCGAGGCTTGCGGCGAGGCGCAGAACGTCGTCCTCCTTCCACGACGAATCGAGAAGCGTGAGATCGGCGAGCTGCGGGCGTCCGAGCGTCAGCGTGCCGGTCTTGTCGACGACCAGCGTGTCCACGTCGCGCAGCCGCTCGATCGCCTCGGCGTTGCGGAAGAGGATGCCGTTCAGCGCCCCCTGCCCCATCGCCACCGTGATCGAGATCGGCGTCGCGAGGCCGAGCGCGCACGGGCAGGCGATGATCAGCACGGCCACCGCGTTCACGAGCGCGTACACCGCCTTCGGCTCGGGCCCGAAGAGCCACCAGGCGGCGGCCGTGAGCACGGCGACGGCGATCACGCCCTCCGCGAAGTACGCGGCGACGACGTCCGCGAGGCGCTGCACCGGCGCGCGCGTGCGCTGCGCCTCGCCGACGCTGTGCACGATGCGCGCGAGCAGCGTGTCGGCGCCCACGCGCTCGGCGCGCATGACGAGCGCGCCGGTGCCGTTGAGCGTGCCGCCGGTCAGCGGCTCGCCGGGGCCCTTGCGCACCGGCAGCGGCTCGCCGGTGATCATCGACTCGTCCACGTTCGACGCGCCTTCGAGGCAGACGCCGTCGACCGGCACTTTCTCGCCCGGCCGCACGCGCAGGCGATCGCCGGGCTCGACCATCGCGAGCGCCATCTCCACCTCGCGCCCGTCGTCCTGGATCACGAGCGCCGCGTTCGGCGCGAGCGCCAGCAGCCTGCGGATCGCCTGGCTCGTCTGGCCAATCGCGCGAAGCTGCATGACTTCCCCCACGCTCACCAGCGTGATGATGACCGCCGCGGCCTCGAAGTACGTGTGCGCCTCGCCGCCGTGGGCGCGGAACTCGTGGGGGAAAAGACCGGGCGCGAACGCCGCCACCACGCTGTAGAGGTAGGCGAGCGACACGCCGAGGCCGATCAGCGTGTACATGTTCGGGCTGCGGTGCGCGAGGGAGAGCCGGAACTTGCGCAGGAACGGCCAGCCGCCCCACAGCACCACTGGCGTCGCGAGCAGGAACTCGACGTACGGGAGATGCAGCGCCGGCAGCAGCCCGAGCATCGGCCCCATCGTGAGGATGAAGAGCGGCACGGTGAGCGCCGCGCTGACCCAGAGCCGGCGCGTGAGATCGCGCAGCTCGGCGTCGTCCGCCTCGCCGCCGCCGCCCTCCATCGGCACGAGCGCCATGCCGCACTTCGGGCACGAGCCCGGTCCAGGCTGCACGACCTCGGGATGCATCGGGCAGGTGTATTGCCCGCCGGGCTGCGCCGCCGGCATTGCGCGCGCCCGCTTGCCGGAGAGGTATTCAGCGGGAGCCGCCCGGAAGGCGCGCAGGCAATGCTGCGAGCAGAAGTAATACGCCTGCCCCTTGTAATCCAACCTGGCCGCGGCCTGCGCGGGCTCGACCGTCATGCCGCAAACCGGGTCAGTCGCCATACGTGGTTTTACCTACTCCCTTCAGCATGACACGAGCGAAGAACGGCGGATTGATCTCGCGTAACGCGGCTGAAAGAATCCTTGCATGACCCGGGGCATGGACTTCCGCGGCCGCGTGCGCCGCTTCGGCGTGCGCTCGGCGCTCGAGCACGCGGCGTGGCGGCGCCTGCACAGCGTGTCGGGCTACGCGGCCTACCGCTGCCTCGAGCTTCCGGTGGGCGTCGCCCCGGCAGCGCCGCCCGCGCTGGCGGAGGCGGAATGCCGCGAGGTCGGGCTGCGCGAAATGGCGGACTACGCCGACGATCCGGTCTATGAGCTCGACCCCGGCTTCATCCCGCAGGCCATCGCGCGCGGCGACTGCTGCATGGGCGTGTTCGCCGCCGGCCGGCTGGTGAGCTACAGCTTCAACAGCGGTTGCGCCATCGGCTTCCATCCGGTGCTGCGCTACCGGTTGCCGCCGGGCTGGATTTATCACTTCAAGGCCTTCACCGTCCCGGCCTGGCGCGGCCGGCGGCTGCACGCCCTCGGCGTCGCGGCAGCGGTTCGCAAGTTCGCCACCCGGCCGGCCTACAACGGCCTCGCCACGCTGGTCATCGAAGCGAACCATTCGTCGCTGAGGTCCTTCGAGCGGCTCGGGTTCCGCGTCGCGCACCGCTTCTTCGTGCTGCGGCGCGAGTCGGACTCGCCGTGGGTGTTCGCCTCGGCGGGCTCGGCGCACCGCGTGGAGCGCGTCAACTAGGCGCGGCTACTTCACCAGCAGCACGGGCATCGTCGCGAGGTGCAGCACCTTGCTCGCGGTGGAGCCCATGAGCGCGGCGGCCGCGCCCGTCATGCCGCGGGTGCCGATGCAGATCATGTCGCAGCGCTTGTCCCGGGCGTGCTTGACGAGCGTCTCGGCCACCTGGCCGACGAGGACGCGCGCCTGGTACTTGATCCCCGCGGCGGCGAGCTTCTTCTTCGCCGCGGCAAGGCGCTCGTCGCCCTCCTCCGCGTAGTAGCGCTGCACGCCGGCGCGGCCGACGACGCTGCCAATGCCCGGCAGCTTCGGAACCGGCAGGTGCACAGTGACCAGCTCGACGTCCGGCGGGCTCGAATACCAGTCGGCATGGCCGATCACGCAATCGACAGCGTCGAGGGACGCCTTGGAGCCGTCCACGGCAAGGAGAATTTTCATGGGACCTTATTCTAATTTAGAGGCGCCGCGGCGGGCCGCCATGCTGCCTCCCAGGGCGGCGCGGGCTTGCTCCCCGAGGATCTCCCGGGCGAAGGGGAAAACGAGCTGAGCCTCGGTGCGCATGTGCCGCCGGTAGAGGCGCGCAAATTCCGCCGCCGCCTTCTCCCGCAGCCCGGCGCTTCCCGCGCAGAGCGCTTCCAGCCCGGCGCGCAGGCGCTCGTAGAGCACACGCATGGCGGCGTGCTCGCCCTCGAGCGCGTCGATCGCCGCTGCGACCTCGCCTCGACCGGCGCGCGCCGCGGCCGCGCGGAGCGCAGGGAAGAGATCGCGCTCCTCGTCCTCGTGGTGGTGCACGCCGGCCGTGTCGAAGTAGCGCATCACCGCGCGCGCGGCTTCCTGCGCCGCCGCATCGGCGCCATGGCGGGCGAGGTGCGCCGGGAGGCGCTCAAGCGTATGCAGCTGCGCCTCGATGCGCTCATGGCAGGCCTCGAGCATCTCGAGGGGCTCGTCGAACGAAGGCGCGAGCTTCGATCGCAGCATCAGGCTGCGACCGCGCCGCGCCTCACGGGTTCAGCTCGACGGTGTCCTCGAGCTTGCGCTTGATGTACTCGCCGAGCACGATGACCGCGGGATAGAGGATTTCCTCCTCCAGACGGGCGTGGTCGACCAGCTTCTCGGCGAACTCGACGCAGTCGAAGCGCCCGGCGGCGCGCGCCGCGGCCACCAGCCGCTCGAGCGCCGCCAGGATGGCGCGGTGCTCGGCGAGCAGGTCGGGCAGGTTCTTCTTCAGCCACTCCGTCTGCGCCAGCAGGTCGGCCATCTCGCGCCGGAAGCGCCCCTCGGCGAGCGGCCTCAGGCAGGCGAGCGCGGGAAGCGCGAACTGCTCTTCCTTCTCCATGTGCACGTCGAGCAGGCGGGCGACGAGGCGCGCGCTCTCGCCCAGCGCGCCCGGCTCGCGCGAAGCCCTGGCGAGAAACTGCTTGAGCTCCTGGTGCTCGACCTGCACCGACTCGGGGGCGAGGGCTTCGCTCATCGGTACACCAGCGTCGGGATGGAGCAATGGGTCAGCACGCCGCTCGTCTCGCTGCCGTGCACGAGCGCCGAGAGGCCGCTGCGTCCGTGCGAGGCCATGAAGATCAGGTCGCAGCCGTGCCGCTTCGCGGCCTCGATGATCGCCTGGTGGGGATGGTCGCTCTGCGCGAAGTCGCTGTCGCACTCGACGCCCGCCTGGCGCGCGCGCGCCGCGAGCGGCGCGAGCAGCGCCTCGGCCTTGTCGCGCGAGCGGCGCGCGTGCTCGTCGGGCGTGACGACCTCCTGGTGCGAAAGGATGGCCGCCTGCGAGGGCAGCTCGTACTCGGGCAGCGCGGTGAACCAGGTCACTTTCGCGCGCGCTTCGCGCGCGAAATCGAGGCCGGCCTGCACGGCCTTCTCGGCCGTCTCGGAGCCGTCGGTCGGAATCAGGATGTGCTTGTACATGGGAGGTCCTTCCTTTATCGCGGACGGGCGGACGTCTCGTAGACCGACGCCCAGTCGACGACCGGCTCGGGCGTGCGCTCGACGAGGCGCAGCACCATCTCGATGTGCTCGTTCTCTTCCCGCGCCATCTCGCGCGCGAGCGCGCGCAGTTCGGCATCGGGCGCGGTGAGCATCACGCCCTCGAAGAACGCCTGCGCCCGCTTCTCGGCCTGCAGCGCGATCGCCAGCGCCTGGCGCGCGCTCATGAGGCGGAAGAGCCATTCGTGCGCCGCGGTTTCCGGCGCGCCGTTGTCGAACCACTGGTATTGCGTCGCTGCGATCTCGGGAAGCGCGATGCCGGCCGCGCGCCGCTCGAGCGCCTGCAGGTGCTCCGTCTCCATGCGCGCGAGCGCGGAGAAGACGTCCGCCACCGCTTCGCTGCCCTGGTCGGCCATGCGCCGCGCGAGCTCCGCGTAGCGCGCCGCCGCCTCGCGCTCGATCGCGATGGCGTGGGCGTAGAGCTCGGGTGCGGACTGGATCGCGCGCATGCGGCCCACTCTAGCCGCCCGGGTGCGCGCCGCTTTGACGAGGATCAACCCGCGGGCAGGGCGCGGGCGCTACCTTGTGCCCACCATGTTCAAGAAAATCCTGGTCTGTACCGACGGCTCTCGACTCGCGTCGAAGGGCGTCAAGGCGGGCGTGCGGCTCGCCGCCGCGCTCGGCGCACGCGTCGTCGGCGTCTATGTCATCCCGCCGTACACCCCGCCGGTCTACGGCGACGCGGCAATCTATGTGCCCGGCCTCGATCCGAAGGACTACAGGAAATATTCGGAGCGGCAGGCGCGCAAGGCGCTCGCCGCGGTGGAGATCGAGGCGCAAGCGGGCGGCGTGGCGTGCGAGACGCTCTACGTCACATCCGCGCAACCTTGGGAAGGCATCCTGAAGACCGCGCGCGCGAGGAAATGCGACGCGCTCGCCATGGCCTCGCACGGCCGGGGCGGCCTGGGCGGCCTGATCCTCGGCAGCGAAACCACCCGCGTCCTCGCGCACTCGAAGATCCCGGTCCTGGTCTGCAGATAAGGAAAGGAGGCGTCGATGCACTATCACTACCTCACCCTCGAGCAGCGCGAGTCCCTGGAACGGCTCATCCGCTCGAGCCTCGCGGGCCGGCCCGAAGTCACCTCCGCGCTCGCCCGCCTGCACAGCCCCGACTACGGCGTGTGCGAGCGCTGCGGCGTCGATATCCCGTACGTCCGCTTGAGCGCCGCTCCGCTGGAGCGGCTGTGCCGCAGCTGCAGGGTTTAAAAAACCGGCCGCCGCCCCCACCTTCCGGGGGATGAAGTACAAGGACTACTACAAGACGCTGGGCGTGGAGCGCGGCGCGAGCGACGAGGAGGTCAAGAAGGCCTACCGCAAGCTCGCGCGCAAGTACCACCCCGACGTCTCGAAGGAGCCCAACGCAAAGGAGCGCTTCCAGGAGGTCTCGGAAGCCTACGAGACGCTCAAGGACAAGGAGAAGCGCGCGGCCTACGACAGCCTCGGCAGCCACCGCGCGGGCCAGGACTTCCGCCCGCCGCCGGACTGGTACCAGCGCTTCGGCCACGGCGCGGAAGAAGAGGACCTCTCCGGCATCGACCTGTCCGATCTTTTCGAATCGCTCGGCGCGCGCTTCGGCAGCGCGCCCGGCGGCGCGCGCGCCTACAGCTTCCGCCGCGGCGGCAGCATGCGCCTGCCCGGCGAGGACTACGAGGCGACCCTCGCGCTTTCCATCGAGGAGGTCGCGCAGGGCATCGAGCGCGAGCTCGAGCTCGGCGGCAAGCGCATCCGCGTGCGCATCCCGCGCGGCGCAAGCGACGGCGAGCGCCTGCGCATTGCCGGAAAGGGCGGCCCGGGAATGAACGGCGGGCCGGCCGGCGACCTGTACCTGAATATCTCCCTGCGGCCGCATCCACTCTTCAAGGCGAGCGGCCACGACCTCGAGATCGAGGTGCCCATCACGCCCTCGGAGGCGGCGCTCGGCGCCCAGGTCGAGATCCCGACCCTCGGCGCGCGCGTCGCGCTGAAAGTCCCGGCCGGCTCCTCGAGCGGCCAGCGCCTGCGCCTCACCGGCAAGGGCCTGCCGCGCCCGAAGGGCGGCGCGGGCGACCTCTATGCCCGGGTGAACGTCGTCGTGCCCTCCTCGCTCACCGAGCGCGAAAAGGCGCTCTACGAGGAGTTGCGCTCGGCATCGCGCTTCGATCCGCGCGCGAAGTTCAGCTAAGCCGCCGCCTTCTTCCAGGGCTCGCCCAGGCCGATCGGCGCCGGCGCGAGCGTGACGATCCTCGAGAAGAGCTGCGCGAAGTCCTTCTCGCGCAGGTCGGCGATCGGGTCGGCGTTGCCGCCGAAGGCCGTGGCGACGGCCTCCCAGTCGTCCGTCGTCAGGTGCTGCTGCGCCATCGGCAGCAGCTCGTTCTCTTCCTTCCTCATGTGGTTCCAGTGGAACTCGGCATACGCGTTCACCGCCTCGCGGAACTCGTAGGCGCCGCGCGGCCAGCCTTCCTCGAGGAAGAGCAGCGCCCGCTCGAGCTCGCGCACGAGGCCGGCGCCCGCCGAGTGCTCGCCGCGCAGCTTCTCGATCAGGTGGTGCGACATCGGGTCGCGGTGGTACAGGCGCTCGAAGAGGACCGTGTCCTCCTTCGGGTGGTGCAGCCGCTCGGGGTACTCGTCGATGTAGCGGATCATCGCCCGGAACACCTGGAAATCGGGCTTGACCGAGCTGTCGCGGTACGACTCCTCGGCGAGGTGCTTCATCGCGTGCAGCACCGCCGAGATCGAGCGGTGCTCGTCCCGGATCGTGCGGATCGCTTTCTGCATGGCGTCTTTCATCGGGGGACCTCCTATAGGCACAGGATTCCGCGGCGGATCGCTTCGGCGACGCCCGCCGCGCTGGCGACGCCGTACAAACCAAATGCAAGGACAGCGGTTCCCGCGGCCGCGCGCACCGCGCGCCGCGCGAACCAGGTTCTGAGCTTCGCGGCAGCGACGCCCGCGGCGAGGAGCCACGGCAGCGTGCCGGCGCCGTACGCGAGCATCGCGCCCGCGCCTTCCGGCGCGGAGCTCGATCCTGCCGCGGCGAGCGCGAGCGCTCCGTACACGAGGCCGCAGGGCAGCCAGCCCCACAGCACGCCGGCCGCATACACCTGCGGCAGCGCGTGCGCGCCCAGCAGGCGCGCGGCCGCAGGCTGCAGGCGGCGCCAGAGCGGCGCGCCGAGCGACTCGAGCCGCGCGAGCGCCGCTCCCCGGCCGGCGAGCTGCAGTCCGACGAGGATGAGGACGATGTTCGCTGCGACCAGGAGGACCGTCTGCGCCGCGAGAATTTCGCTGGCGAGCAGCCCGCTGCCGAGCGCGCCGGCGGCGGCGCCCATCGCCGAATAGCTCGTGATGCGGCCCGCGTTGAACAGCAATTGCCTCGGCCACTCCTTCGAGGCGGAGCCGAAAGCGATTCTTTGCGCGGAGAACGCGGTGACGATGCCGCCGCACATGCCGACGCAATGCATGCCCGAGGCGGCGCCGAGCAGGGCCATCGCGGCCGGGAGCGCGGGCGCCATCAGATCACCTTCGAGTAGCTCGCCCGCGCACGCGCCTCGCGCAGGTAGCGGTCGAACACCATGCAGATCGAGCGCACGAGCAGGCGGCCCTTCGGCGTGACGCGGATCCATTCGGGATCGAGCTCGACCAGGCCGTCGCGCTCGAGATCCTTGAGGATGCGCAGCTCCTCCGCGAAATAGGCGGCGAAGTCCACGAGGTACGCGAGCTCGATCGACTCGATCGAGAGGCAGAACTGGCAGATGAGCGCCTGGATCACGGCGCGGCGCACGAGGTCGTCGGGCCCGAGCTCGAGCCCGCGCGCGACCGGGAGCCGCCCGGCGTCGAGCGCCGCGTAGTAGTCGTCCAGGCGCTTCGCGTTCTGGTAGTACGTCGGCCCGACGCGCCCGATCGAGGACAGGCCGAGCCCGACTAGGTCGCAGTCGGCGTGCGTCGAGTAGCCCTGGAAGTTGCGCTGCAGCCGGCCCTGGTTCTGCGCGATCGCGAGCTCGTCGTCGGGCTTCGCGAAATGGTCCATGCCGATGTAGAGGTAGCCCTCGCGCGTGAGCCGGCCGATGGCGAGGGTCATGATCTGCAGCTTGGCCTCCGGCGAAGGCAGGTCCGCCGGCAGGATGCGGCGCTGCGGCTTGAAAACGTGCGGCAGGTGCGCGTAGCTGTAGAGCGCGATGCGGTCGGGCGCGAGCGCGAGCGTGCGCTCGAGCGTGCGGTTGAAGCTGTCGAGCGTCTGCTTCGGCAGCCCGTAGATGAGGTCCACGTTCACCGAGCGGAAGCCGTTCGCCCGCGCCTCGTCGATCACGCGGCGCGTGAGCTCCTCGCTCTGGATGCGGTGCACGGCCTTCTGCACGTCGGGATCGAAGTCCTGCACGCCGACGGAGAGGCGGTTGAAGCCGAGCGCGCCGAGGAACGCCATCGTTCCCGGCTCGACCCGGCGCGGATCGACTTCGAGCGAGGACTCGCACCGCGCGGAGAGCTCGAAGCGCTCCTCGAGCGCGCGCCAGAGCTCGCCCATCTCCTCGCGCGAGAGGAACGTCGGCGTGCCGCCGCCCCAATGCAGCTGCACGATGCGGCGATCTTGCCCGAGGAGCGGCGCAAGCAGGCTCAATTCGCGCTGCAAGTACTTGATATACTTGGCCGATCGACTATGGTCGCGGGTGATGATCTTGTTGCAGCCGCAGTAGTAGCAGAGCGTGTCGCAGAACGGGAGATGCACATACACCGACAACGGCTGGCTGACGCCGCCGATATTGCGCTTCTCGAGCCAGCGGCGAAGCTCGGCTTCGCCGTAGGCCTCGACGAAGCGGTCCGCCGTCGGATACGACGTGTAGCGCGGGCCGCTGACGTCGTACTTGCGCAGCAGCACCGGGTCGATGACGAGCTCGGAGCTCGGATACACCATGTGCTGGACTATGCGGCGCCGGGATTCGGCCGCTTTGACCTCGGTCAAGCCCGTGCCGCATAGATACCGCAGCCTCTTCCGCCACCCGGTCGCAGTCGCGGTCGGGACGGCCTGCGTCGTGGCGGTGCTCGCGCTGAACGTCGCCGCCTTCGTGCGCGGCGAGCAGGCGCCCTGGCTGCTCGGCTCGGTGATCGTCGCCGACATGATCGTCGTCGCAGCCGGCATCCTGGTTGCGGTGCGGGAGGTGCTGGTCGCGGAGAAGCGCGTCGAGGCGACGAGCGAGAGAGCGCGCGCCGAAGTCGAGAAGAGCGAGGCGCGGCTCTCGGCGATCGTCGACTCGGCGATGGACGCCATCGTCACGGTCGACGCCGCGCAGAAGATCGTGCTCTTCAACCGCGCCGCTGAGGCCGTGTTCCGCGTGCCGCGCGAGCAGGCGATCGGCGCGCCGCTCGAGCGCTTCATCCCGCAGCGCTACCGCGGCGCCCATCACGGCCACATCGAGCATTTCGGGCGCACCGGGGTGACGAGCCGGCGCATGGGCGACGTCACCACGCTCTGGGGCCTGCGCGCCGACGGCGAGGAATTCCCGCTCGAGGCGTCGATCTCGCAGACGGGGGACGGCGCCGGGCGCTTCTACACCGTGATCCTGCGCGACATCACGCTGCGCAAGAAGGCCGAGGCCGAGTCGGACATGATGCATACCGCGCTCACCGAGACGCAGGCGCGCCTGGTGGCCATCGTCGACTCGGCGATGGACGCGGTGATCACCATCGACGAGCAGCAGAAGATCGTGCTCTTCAACCGCGCCGCCGAGGCCGTCTTCCGCGTGCCGCGCGCGCAGGCGCTCGGCAGCGGCCTCGAGCGCTTCCTGCCGCAGCGCTTTCGCGCCGCGCACCGCTCGCACGTCGAGCAATTCGGCCGCACCGGCGTCACCAGCCGGCGCATGGGCGACGTCACCACGCTCTGGGGCCTGCGCGCCGACGGCGAGGAATTCCCGCTCGAGGCGTCGATCTCCCAGGCCGGGGACCCGGGCAGCCGCTACTTCACCGTGATCCTGCGCGACATCACGCTGCGCAAGCAGAACGAGGACATGCTGCTGCGCCAGCAGTCGGAGCTGCGCGACCTCTCGGCGCAGGTGCTCGAGGCGCGCGAGGAGGAGAAGACGCGCATCGCGCGCGAGCTGCACGACGAGCTCGGCCAGCTGCTCACGGCCTTGAAGATGGACCTCGCCTGGTTCCGCGAGCGGCTCCCGGCCGAGGACGACCTGCGCGCGAAGGCCGAGGAGATGGGCAGGCTGCTCGACCAGACGGTGAGCTCGACGCGGCGCATCTCGGCCGACCTGCGCCCGCTGATGCTCGACGACCTCGGCCTCGCCGACGCCGCGACCTGGCTGGTGGACGACTTCGCCAGGCGCTCCGGCATCCAGTGCGAGATGCGCATGGCGGGCGACAGCGCGATGCGCGAGGTGGACAAGCGCGTCGCCACCGCGGTCTACCGCGCGATCCAGGAATCGCTCACCAACATCGCGCGCCACTCGGGCGCCGCGCGCGCCTGGGTGCTCCTTGCGATGGAGGGCGGCAAGGTGGAGTTCGAGGTCGAGGACGACGGCCGCGGCATCGGCCCCGACGACCTCGCCAAGGCGCGCTCCCTCGGGCTCAAGGGCATGCGCGAGCGCGTCACCTATTTCGGCGGCTCGCTCGAGATCGCCGCCGCGCCGCGCGGCGGCACGCGTGTGCGCGGCCGCGTGCCGGCGGCGCCCGCCGGAAGCGCGCAATGACCCGGGTCCTCATCGCCGACGACCACAAGATCGTGCGCGACGGGCTGAAGCGCATCCTCGCCGCCACCGCCGACATCGAGGTCGCCGCCGAGGCGGCGAGCGGCGACGAGGCGCTGCGGCTGGTGAAGGCGAACGACTACGACGTCGCCGTCATCGACATGTCCATGCCCGGCCTCGCAGGCATCGACCTCATCAAGCGCCTGAAGAGCGAGAAGCCGAAGCTGCGGCTGCTCGTGCTGTCGATGCACGGCGAGCACCAGTACGCGGCGCGCGCCCTCAAGGCCGGCGCCTCGGGCTACCTGAACAAGGACAGCGCCGCCGAGCAGCTCGTCAGCGCGCTGCGCAAGATCGCCACCGGCGGCGTGCACATCAGCGACGCCGCGGCCGCAGGACTCCTCGCCGAGGGAAAATCGAGCCACGAGGCGCTCTCCGACCGCGAGTTCGAGGTGCTGCGGCTGCTGGTGGAGGGCCTCGGCCCCACCGACATCGCCGAGCGCCTGCACCTCTCGGTGAAAACCGTCAGCACCCACAAGACGCGCATCCTGCAGAAGCTGAATCTCGGCAGCACCGCCGAGCTCGTGCGCTATGCCCTCGAGCACAAGCTGGTGCAGTGATGCCGCTCGCGGGCGCGGCTTATCCCTTCACCGCGGTGCTGATCGGCGCGGCGCCGGACCAGGCCGGCGTCTACGGGCTCTGGGAGAACGCGGAGCTGATCTACATCGGCCGCGCCGACGGGCGCCGCAGCACGCTGCGCGCGCACCTCATCGCGCATTTCTCGGGCGAGCACGGCCCGTGGACGCGGCGCGCCACGCACTACCGCTGGGAGCTTGCGCTCAATCCGCGCGAGCGCGAGCTCGAGCTGCTGCGCGAATACGAGGAATCCTTTCAGCGCCTGCCCCGCTGCAACCAGCGCCCGGCGCGCTAGCGCCGGCCGGGCAGCATCGACAGCAGAACGCCGTCCCTCAGGACGAAATGGTGGAAAAGCGCCGCGGCCGCGTGCAGGCCGGCGAGCCAGATCACCGCGTCGCCCAGCCAGGTATGGACTTCGGCAATGCTCCTTCCGAGATCGCGGTTCTTGGCAAGCAGCGGGCCGATCTCGCCGAGCGGGCCGAGCGTAAGCGGATGGCCTTCCAGCCACGCGCCGGAGATGGCGGTGAGGGGCGTCAGAAGAAGCAGCCCATAGAGAAGGTGCTGGACGGCGCGCGAGGCGGTCTTCATCAACGGCGGCACGCCGGCAAGCTCGGGCGCGCGATGGCCGAGCCGCCATGCGAGACGCAGCAGCACGAGCAGGAAGACGCTCAGCCCGAGCAGCTCGTGCAGGATGCGGTCGAAGTCCTTCGCCGCGGAGTACACGCGCGCCTCGGAGCCGCCCGGCCCCATGATGAACGTGGCCACGACTAGAATCGCCGTGAGCCAATGCAAAACCATTGCCGTGCGGGAATATTTCATGCCGGAGGCACCGCAATTATGAAGCCTGCCATCGCCCTCCTACTCGTGGCGCTCGGGGCATGCAGCGTCCCGCAGCCCCAGGCCGAGGTCTCCGCCGCGAATGCCGGACGCGGGGAGCTGCTCTACGAGAATGCATGCGGTGCGTGCCACACCACCGAGCCGCACTGGCGCGAGAAGCGCCTGGTAGGCTCGTGGGACGACCTCGTCGGGCAGGTGCGCCGCTGGCAGGCGGTCGCGGGCCAGAACTGGAGCCCGGCGGAAGTGAACGACGTCGCCGCGTTCCTGAACGAGCGCTTCTACCGGCTGCCGCTACGCCGCGCCCCAGGCTGACCGCAGCGCGGTGACTCCCGCGCGCACGCAGGAACGTTGACTTAGGGCAAACACGGCCGGCCGCCCTTGTCCCAGGATGTGCCGGCGTCCTCGCCAAGTGAGCTACCCCCTCGCCTCACGAGGACGCACTAGAGGCCCCGGGCCACCGGGGCCTCTTTTCATTTCCGGCTAGGAATCGTCCTACACGGATACCGGCGTCGTCCGACCCCGCATATAAGCCGCCGCCGATATTGCGGCCGGACCCTGCCCGGCACACTGCCGGACATGGAAATTTTCCTGGTCGAAGACTCCGCGCCGGTCAGAGAGCGCCTTCAGGCGATGCTCTCCAAGGTTCCAGGCGCGCACGTTTCCGGGCACGCCACCCAGGCGCGCGCCGCGATCCGCGACATCCTGGAGCTCAAGCCCGACGTCGTGGTGCTCGACCTGAAGCTCGACGAGGGCAGCGGCTTCGACGTGCTGAAGGAAGTGCACCGGCAAGAGCCGGGCATCGACTTCTACATGCTGTCCAACTTTGCTTCCGAGCCCTACCGCAGCTACGCGCTGCGCCTCGGGGCGCGGGATTTCTTCGACAAGACGAGCGAATTCGAGCGCGTGCGCGAGGTGATCGCGAAGCGCGCCGCCGCGCAACTGAACTGAAAAACGAAGGGAGCCTTTCATGCCAGCCGTCGCCCAGCTCAAGACCAACCCCGCAAGGACCATCTTCATGGCACAAGCCGACGCCCCCGCCGGAAGCCGCACCGCCGAACTCTCCTGCTCGAGCTGCAACCTGCGCGAGCTCTGCCTGCCCGGCGGCTGCCTCGAGGACCTCGAGCGCGTGGAGAACATCGTCTACGCGCGCCGCCGCGTGAAGCGCGGCGAGACGCTCTTCAACGCGGGCGACGAGTTCAACGCCGTCTACGCGGTCCGCAGCGGCTTCTTCAAGACCTGCGTGGTGGACGGCGAAGGCCGCGAGCAGGTAACCGGCTTCTTCATGGGCGGCGAGCTCCTCGGCATGGACGGCCTGGGCTCCGGCAGCCACAACGGCGCGGCGGTCGCGCTCGAGGACAGCGAGATCTGCGTCATGCCCTTCGCGCTGATCGAGAAGATGGCGCGCGAGATCCCGGCGCTGCAGCGCCACCTGCACGCGGTGCTCGCGCGCGAGATCGTGCGCGACCACGGCGTCATGATGCTGCTCGGCTCGATGCGCGCCGAGGAGCGCCTGGCGGCGTTCCTCACCAACCTGTCGAAGCGCTTCGTGCGCCGCGGCTACTCCTCCTCGGAGTTCCACCTGCGCATGACCCGCGAGGAGATCGGCAGCTACCTCGGGCTCAAGCTCGAGACGGTGAGCCGGCTCTTCTCCCTCTTCCAGAAAGAGGGCCTGATCGAGGTGCAGCAGAAGCACGTGCGCATCCTCGATGCGGGCGGCCTGGAGCAGATCCTGAAGCAGGGCAACTAGGAGAAAACCATGTTCAAGCACGTCCTCATTCCGACCGACGGCTCGCAGCTCTCCCGCAAGGCGATCGACGCCGGCATCGCGTTCGCCAAGGAATCCGGCGCCCGCGTCACCGGCTATTACGCGCTCGAGGAGCCCACCCCGGCCGTCTACGGCGAGGGCTACCAGTTCCCCGACGGCGGGCAATCGAGCGCGCAGGAGAGTGCGCAGCGCAAGGAAGGCGCCCGGTACGTGGACGAGATCGCCCGCGCCGCCAAGGCTGCCGGCGTCGCGTTCGATGCCGACGTGACCAAGGCCGTGTCGCCCTACGAAGGGATCGTCAAGGCCGCGCGCGAGCACGACTGCGACGTGATCTTCATGGCCTCGCACGGGCGCAAGGGACTCGCCCGGCTTGCGCTCGGCAGCGTGACGAGCAACGTCCTTACGCACTCGACGGTCCCGGTGCTGGTCTACCGCTAGGCGCAGGCCTTGAGACGCGCGCTCGCAGCCCTGCTTCTCGGGCTTTCGGCGCTTCCCGCGCACGCGTGGACGCGCGTGGGCATCGGCATCAACATCGGCGTGCCGCTCTACTGGCCGGCGCCGTATTACTACGCTCCGCCGCCGGTCTATTACCCGGCGCCTGTGATCGTGCAGTCGCCCACTCCGGTCTATACGCCGCCGGCGCCGCCCCCCGAAGCCTGGTGGTACTACTGCGCCGAATCGCGCACCTACTATCCCTACGTCCAGAGCTGCCCGGGCGGCTGGCAGCGCGTCTCGCCCGTTCCCGAGGACCAGCGGGCGCCGCGGTAGGCTTGAGGCATATCAAGAACGCCGCGCCCGCGGCAGGGAGAATCGCCTCATGTTCGAAGCCGCCGAGCTCGGCCACGAGCTCTCCAAGAGCCAGTTCAAGCGGATCGAGCCGAAGCTGCGCGCCGATCTCCTCGACGCGCAGTTCGATCTCTCGAAGAACGGCAAGTTTCCGGTCGTCATCCTGATCTCCGGGGTGCGCGGCGCCGGCAAGGGCGAGACCGTGAACCTCCTCAACGAGTGGATGGATCCCCGGCACATCCACACGCACGCCTTCGACAATCCCTCCGACGAGGAGCGCGAGCGCCCGTACATGTGGCGCTTCTGGCAGAAGCTGCCGCCCAAGGGCCGCATCGGCATCCTGTTCGGCTCGTGGTACACCGCGCCCATCATCGAGCGCGTGTTCAAGCAGAACTCCGCCAAGGACCTGCTGCGCTCGGTCTCCGAGATCAACCGCTTCGAGCGCATGCTCGCCGACGAAGGCGCGCTCGTCCTCAAGTTCTGGTTCCATCTCTCCAAGAAGCGGCAGAAGAAGCGCCTGAAGGCGCTCGCCGCGGACCGCGAGACCAAGTGGCGCGTCACCGAGCGCGACTGGGACTTCTTCAAGCTCTACGACCGCTTCTACGAGATCAGCGAGAACGTGCTGCGCGACACGAGCACTGCGCACGCGCCCTGGATCGTGGTGGAAGGCACCGATCCGCGCTACCGCTCGGTGACCGTGGGCAAGGCGCTGCTCGACGCGCTGCGCCGGCGCCTCAAGGCGCCCGCGCCCGTCAGCCCGAGCGCGCCCATCCTGCGCGCGGTGGACAAGGTGAACGCGCTCTCGCGCCTCGACCTCAACCGCAGGATCGATCCGCGCGACTACAAGAAGGCGATCGAGAAGCACCAGCGCCGCCTCGGCCTCGCCACGCGCCACCCGGCGTTCCGCGACCACAACGTGGTCTGCGTCTTCGAGGGCATGGACGCCGCCGGCAAGGGCGGCGCGATCCGGCGCATCACCGCGGCGGTCGACGCCCGGCTCTACCACACCATCCCGATCGCTGCGCCGACCGACGAGGAGCGCGCGCAGCCCTACCTCTGGCGCTTCTGGCGCCACGTGCCGCGCAAGGGCCGCATCACGATGTACGACCGCAGCTGGTACGGCCGCGTGCTGGTCGAGCGCATCGAGGGCTTCTGCGGCGAGGCCGACTGGCTGCGCGCCTACTCCGAGATCAACGCCTTCGAGGAGCAGCTGGCGCGCAACGGCGCCATCGTCGCCAAGTACTGGCTGCAGATCTCCAAGGAAGAGCAGTACCGCCGCTTCAAGGAGCGCGAGAAGACGCGCTTCAAGCGCTTCAAGATCACCTCCGAGGACTGGAGGAACCGCGACAAATGGGACCAGTACCAGGTGGCCGCGGCGGACATGATCGAGCGCACGAGCACCGCGCACGCGCCCTGGATCCTGATCGAGGCGAACGACAAGCACTTCGCGCGCGCCAAGATCCTCCAGACGCTGGCCGATTCCATCGAGCAGGCCCTCCAATGAGCACCCGCAAGGAAGCCCCCCCCAAGAAACCCAGGATGGCGGACGGCTGGTACGTGGCGGACGGCAAGTTCCCCGCCGAGCCGCTCGAGCGCATGGCCTACTATGCGCGCCTCGCGCCCTCCGCCTTCAACGCGCAGCCCTGGAAGTTCGTGCTCGGCGCCTCCGAAATCGACGTGTTCGCCGACCTCGCGCGCTGGCATGCCGCGGCCGACGCCGAGCAGCGCGCGCTGCACCTCTCGATTGGCTGCGCAATCGAGGCGCTGCGCATCGCGGCCGATTTCGGCGGCTGGGGCACCGAGGTCGCCTACTTCCCGGTCCACGGCGACGATACGCTGATCGCGCGGCTGCGCGTCGCGTTCGCGGGGCCGAAGCGCGACGACGCCGCCGCCGACCTGCTGCGGCACATGATCACGCGCCACACGAGCCGCAGGGACTACACGAACGACGCGGTGGCCGATTCCGACCGCAAGCGCCTCTACCAGTGCTTCGAGATCGGCGATGTGTCGCTGCATTTCCTCAACGACCGCGTCGCGCTCGACGCCCTCGCCGGGCTCGAGACGCGCGCCGAGGCGGCGCTGCTCGGGCGCCCTGGCTACCGCGCGCAAGCCCTGCAGCAGGCGGGCAGCATGGGAATGAGCTGGCTGCTCTCGCGCATCGCGGGCCAGGCCGGCGCCGGGCTGGCAAGCGCGCCGCTCGTCGCGCTCCTCAGCACGCGCAACGACCGGCGCCTCGACCAGGTGCAGGCGGGCCAGGCGTTCCTGCGCGTCGCGCTCGTGGCCGAAGCGCACGACATACGGGTGCAGCCGGTGGGCCCGCTCATCGAGCTGCCCGAGGCGCGCGCCGAGCTCGGGCGCATCTTCGGCTTCGAGGCGCGCACCCCGCAGCACATCTTCCGCCTCGGCCACGCCGCCGCGGAGAGCGGCTCGCATCCGCGCCGGCCGCTCGACGAGATCCTGGTCCGCGCTTCCTGAAGATTTCTTAAGCGAAACAGCCGCCGCCGCGCCTGGCCCGGTATATCGTAATGCGATATATTTAACGCGCGTCCCGGCTTTCCTCTCCCTTTGGAGCCGGCCCGCTGCGCCCCGGCGGCCTCGACCGCCGGGGCGTTTTTCTTTTCTACGGGCGCAGAACCGCGGCGCCGCGGAGCGCGCCCGAGCGCGCCGCGCCGAGAGCGTCGTTCGCCCGCTCCAGGGGAAACTCCGTCACGCTCGTCCTGATGGGCACGCGCGCGGCGGCCGACATGAAGCGCTCGGCATCGGCGCGCGTGAGGTTGGCGACCGACTCGATGCGGCGCTCGCCCCAGAGCAGGCGGTACGGGAAGGACGGGATGTCGCTCATGTGAATGCCGCCGCAGATCACCGTCCCGCCCTTCTTCACCGCGCGCAGCGCCGCCGGCACGAGCGCGCCGGCGGGCGCGAAGACGATCGCGGCGTCGAGCGGCTCGGGCGGCAGGGTTTCGGAGTCGCCCGCCCAGTGCGCGCCGCATTGCAGGGCGAATTTCTGGCCCTCGACGTCGTCCCTGCGCGTAAAGGCGAACACGCTGCGCCCGTCGGCGCGCGCCACCTGCGCGAGGATGTGCGCCGCGGCGCCGAAGCCGTAGAGGCCGATGCTGCGCGCCTCGCCCGCCTTCGCGTACGAGCGGTAGCCGATGAGCCCGGCGCAGAGCAGCGGCGCCGCCTCGGCGTCGCCGTAGCGGGCCGGGATCGGCACGCAGTAGCGCTCGTCGGCGAGCGCGTGCGTGGCATAGCCGCCCGGAACATGGAAACCGGTAAAGCGCGCGCGCTCGCAGAGATTCTCGCGCCCGGTCCGGCAATACTCGCATGCGTTGCAGGTCCAGGCGAGCCAGGGGACGCCGACGCGATCGCCCCTCGCGAAGCGCGCCGCGCCTTCGCCCGCTTCGAGCACCCGCCCGACCACCTCGTGGCCGGGGGTCAGCGGCCAGCGTGCTCCCGGAAGCTCGCCATCGGCGATGTGCAGGTCGGTGCGGCAGACGCCGCAGGCCGCCACCTCGAGGAGCACCTCGCCGCGGCCGGGCCGCGGATCGGGAAGGGTCTGGAGCACGAGCGGGGAGCGCGCCGCTTGCAGCCGCATGGCGCGCACGGTCATCGTCCTTTTTTGATCTGCATCAAGCCTCAGCGCCTTCGCGCTCCTAGAGTACGCCCAGACAAGGAGTGCTCGATGAAAATCCCAGCCTGGGCCGCCGTGCCCGCCCTCTGCGCCGCGCTCGGCGCCTGCCAGCCCGAAAAGCCGCAGCAGCAGGACCCCTACGACCTCTCGAAGATGGACCTCAAGCCCCAGCCGGCCAAGGTCACGAACGAGCGCCACACCGGCGCCTTCGCCGAAGGCGCCGCGCTCAGCTTCGGGCCCGAATTGAAGCCGCTCGACCCGAACCCCGTGAAGACCATCCGGCTCGACACCACGCACAAGATCATCGAGATCGCCCCGGGCGTGAAGTACAGCGCCTGGACCTTCGGCGACCAGGTGCCGGGCCCGACCGTGCACGCGCGCGTCGGCGACAAGATCCGCTTCTCGATGACGAACCGCAGCGACGAGCCGGTGCCCGGCGTGCGGATGACCGCCGCGCCGATGATGCATTCGATGGACTTCCATGCCGCAATGGTCTCGCCGCAGGACAAGTACCGCTCCGTCGCGCCCGGCCAGACGATCGAGTTCGAGTTCACGCTGAACTACCCGGGCGTGTTCATGTACCACTGCGGCACGCCCATGATCCTCGAGCACATCGCCTCGGGCATGTACGGCGCCGTGGTCGTCGAGCCGCGCAACGGCTACCCGACGAAAGCAGACCGCCAGTACGTCGTCATCCAGAGCGAGTTCTACGCCAAGCTCGACCCCGCGAAGCGCAAGGTGGACGGCGCGCCGCTCTATGTGCTCGACGGCGAGCGGCTGCGCGCCGCGCAGTCGAGCTACACCGTGTTCAACGGCGTGCACAACGGCATGGTGAAGAGCCCGCTCGCGGCGAAGCCCGGGGAGCGCGTGCGCCTGTACGTGCTGAACGTCGGCCCGAGCAAGACCTCGAGCTTCCACGTCGTCGGCACGATCTTCGACCGCGTCTGGATGGACGGCAACCCGGACAACCAGCTGCGCGGCATGCAGACCGCGCTCCTGGGCTCCTCGAGCAGCGCGATCGTCGAGTTCATGATCCCCGAGGCAGGCTCCTACATCATGGTGGACCACCACTTCGCCAACGCCTCGCAGGGCGCGCTCGGCCTCGTTTCCACCGAAGTCAAGCCGCCGGTGCCGGAGCTCGAGCACCACAACATGCCCTCGATCGCCTCGACGCCCACGGACCCGGAGACGGCGAGGGGCAAGCTCGCGTTCGAGAGCAAGTGCCTCGCCTGCCACAGCTTCGGGCAGGGCAGGAAGCTCGGCCCCGACCTCGCCGGGGTGACGAAGCACGAAAGCGACCAGTGGCTCACGAGCTGGCTGCGCTCGCCCGAGAAGATGCTCGAGACGGACGCGCACGCCAAGGCGATGCTGAAGGAGTTCAACAACATCCCGATGCCGAACCAGAACCTGAGCGAGGCCGAGATCCGCGAGTTCATCAAGTACTTCCACTGGGCCGACTCGCAGCCGGCCGGCAGCGCCGCCGCGCCGATGGCGGGACACTGAGATGCGCGCCCTCCTCCTCGGCGCGCTGCTCGCGCCGGCCGCGGCGCTCGCCTGCGGCTACTGCGTGGAGGACAAGGTGGCCGCGGCGTACGACCACGCCGCGGTCAGCTCCGCGCTCAAGGCGAGCCGCACCGTCGTATTCTTCTCGATCGACGGCCCCCTCCAGTCGGGCGACGCGTATCGCAGAAAGCTGGAGAGCCTCTTCGCTTCAACGCCAGGAATCGAGAAAAGCAGCGTGCGGCTCGCCCTCGAAGCGGCGACCGTGGCGGTCGCGTTCGACCCGAAGCGCGCGAACCTGGGGCAGGTGCAGAACGCGCTCGAGCGCAGGCTCGCTCCGCTCGGGCTGTCGCTGCTGCCGATCCGGGTGATGGAGCGGCCGGGCGATCTCGCCGCCGTGCGGCGGCGCTAGGCTAGCCGCGCCGGCTGCCGATCAGCAGCCCGACGATGACGCCGATGCCGGCGGCGAGGCCGGCCGCGGTCCAGGGATTGTCGCGCACCTTGCCGTCCACCTGCGCGCTCGCGGCGGCGAGCTGCTCGCGCGCAACACGCACCGATTCGGCCGCGCGTACGCGGATCTTCTCGACGCGCTCGCCGGTCTGGCCGGCGGTCGCCTTCAGCAGGTCCTCGGCGTCGACCACGACGGCGTTCAGGTCCTGCACCAGCTTGTCGGTGGAAATGCGGTCCATGGCTTGCTCCGGTTCGTTATAGGGAGTGCCTCAATGCTAGCCGCGCCGCCATGGCGCGGCTTGACCTGCCTCAAAGCCAGGCGCGGCGCTCGAGGAAGGCGGCGATGTCGCGCGCGGCCGCTTCGGGCGCGACCGAGGCGCCGTGGACGACGAGCTCGGGACGCAGCGGCGGCTCGTAGGGCGCCTGCATACCGGGGAGCGCCGTGGAGCGGCCGCCGCGCGCCTCGCGGTAGAGGCCTTTGGGGTCGCGCGCCGCGCACACCTCGAGCGGCGTGTCGACGTAGATTTCGGCGAAGCGCGCGATCCGCCCGCGCGCTGCGTCGCGATAGGCGCGGCGATTCGCGGTGGCGTCGAAGATCACCGGCTGGTTTCTTGAAACCAGGTACGCGCCGAGCTCGGTCACCGCGGAGTAGAACAGCTCGCGCCCGGAGTCGTCGTAGCGCGGGAACGGCGTGAGCTGCGTGCGCAGGACGTCGGATTCGAGGTGCGCGCAGTCGACGCCGCGCTCGTGCAGCAGGGCGAGGAGCGCCCGGGCGATCGAGCTCTTGCCGCAGGCCGGGAGACCCGTCAGCCAGAGCGCGAACATCAGGCCTCGCAGTACGCGTTCACGCGCGCGGGCTCGAAGCGCGGCGCGTCGAGCACGTTCAGCATGAAGCGCACGACCTTGCCGCGCACGTCGGCCGCGAGCGCGGGATACCACACCGGGTTCGCCATGACGAGGGCGCGAAACGCGTAGAAAGGGGCAATGACCTCCGCGAGGCCGGCGTCGCCGGAGCCCTCGAGATAGCGCTCCCAGAACTCGCGGAAGAGCCGCTCCAGGGGGCCTTCCAGCCTCCCCGAGCGCTGCAGCGAGAAGAAGAGGTAGTTCATCGTCAGGCAGGCGACGTCGTCCGCCGGATCGCCCCATTCGCCGCGCGAGCGGTCGAGCACGCTGAAGTCCGTGCTTTCGCGGAACAGGATGTTCCAGGGGTGGAAATCGCCGTGCACCTGGCGCAGCCGCTCGGCGCGCCCCTTCAGGCGCCAACGCCACGCGAGGCAGCGCCGCTCGATCTCGTGCAGGGTCTGCTCGGAAACGGCCGCGCCTCCGGGAAAGCTGTCCACGACTCCGAAGATGCATTCGCCGTGGCCGAGAAGCTCGCGGATGCGCCGGGCATAGAGTCCGCCCTGCGGGCCGCGCACGGCATGGATTTCGACCAGGTAGTCGCACAGCGCAGCTGCCCGCGCGAGGTCCTGCGCGGTGCAGACGCCTGTTGCACGGATGCGCAGGAGGTCCTCGGCGTACTCGCGCCCTTCGACGAACTGCGTGACGAGGAAAAGCTCGCGCGCGTCGCCGAGCGGCGCGAGCTCGCCGGCTACGCGCACCGCGCCGACATCGAGCGAGGCGACGTGGCGCGGGAGGCGGCCGTAAGCGTCGTGCGCCCAGAGCAGGAGCTGCGCCCGGTCCGCCCGATGCTCGTGGCCGAAAGCGCCGGGGCGAACGGTCTCGAGCACGGCCCGGCGCGGTGCGCCGTCGAGCTCGTAGTCCACGCGCAGCGGCACGCCATAGCCGTAGCCCTTGTCGCCCTGGCGCCCGCCGCCGAGCGCCGCCACGCCGAGAACGCGCACCGGCTTGCGATGGATCTTCTCCAGGTAGGGGCCGAGCGCGGCCGCCGTGAAAGGACTCTCCATCGCGGAACGATACCGCCCGCGCGTGGCGCGCGCTTGATCGAAGTCAACGGTGCCGGAAATGCGCTGGGTACGATCATTGCATAAGGAGCCCCCATGGCACTCACTTCCCAGCAGAGCGAAGAGCTGAAGGACCTGATCGACAAGCGCCGCAGCGCCCTCGTCGCCGAGATCCGGCAGGACGTCGCCCGGGCGCGCAACGAGCCCTTCGGCGAGATCGCCGGAAGCGCGCCGGACGCGGGCGACGAATCGGTCGCGGTGCTGATCCAGGACCTCGACCAGTTCGACGTCTCGCGCGACCTGGCCGAGCTTCGCGAACTGGAGGCCGCGCGCGAGCGCATCGCTTCGGGCCAGTACGGCACCTGCAGCGAATGCGGCAGCGAGATCGAGTATGCCCGCTTGAAGGCCAATCCGGGCGCGGCGCGCTGCCTGCACTGCCAGCAGGTCTTCGAGAAAACGCACGCCGGCGCCGGCCGGCCGACCCTGTAGCTTCTCTACACCGAAGGCGCGAAGCGGCAGCGATTGCCGCCGGCGCGCTTCGCCGCGTACATCGCGGCGTCGGCACGGCGGCGCAGCGCCGTCTCGGTGCGCGCGCCGCGCGGGTACATGCAGATGCCGATGCTGAGGCTCACGGGCACGCTGCGGCGCGCGTAGCGCACCGGCAGGGCATTGGCGCGCAGGATCTTGCCCATCACCGCTTGCGCCGCGCGCCGGCTCACGTTGCCGAGGACGACCGCGAACTCGTCGCCGCCGATCCGCGCCACGGTATCCACCTTGCGCACGCAGCCGGAGGTGCGCCGCGCGATCGCCTGCAGCACCGCGTCGCCGGCGAGGTGCCCGTAGCGGTTGTTCGCATCGCGGAAGCCGTCGATGTCGAGGATGGCGACCGCCATGCTCTCGCCGCGCCGCGCGGCCTGCCGCACCGCCTGGGTGAGCCGGTCGAGAAACAGGCTGCGGTTCGGCAGGTCCGTGAGCGCATCGTGCGTTGCCGCGTGCTTGAAGCGGTCGATGTCGCGCACCTGCCGCGTCACGTCCCGCCCGGAGCAGACGAAGTGGCGCACCGCGCCGGAGGCGTCGAGCACCGGCCGGATGACCTCCTCCTCGAAGAAGACGCCGCCGTTCTTCCTGCGGTTGGCGAACACGCCGCGGAAGCTGCGCCCGGCGCGCAGCGCGCGCCACAGCCGGCGGTAGAAGCCGGCCTGCATCCGTCCGCCGAGCACGGCCGGGGTGCGGCCGAGGATCTCGCCGCGCGCGCGCCCGGTCAGCGCCTCGAAAGCCGGGTTGACGTACTCGATCACGCCGTCGGCGTCGGTGATCATCACGGCGTCGGGCAGCAGGTCGGCCGACCAGCGCGCAGGGGTTGCCATGGCGCCAGAGTAAGCCGCCGGCGCGACCCGCTTTTGACGCGGATCAAGCCTGCCGACCCGGACGGCGATAGGCTCTCTGCATGCCGATGACCGTCGAAAACGTGTACACGCCCTCCATCGTCAAGGCGAGCCGCGGCGCCACCATCCAGGAGGCGGCGCGCCTGATGCGCCAGCACCACGTGGGCGCGCTGATCGTCACCGACGAGGGCCTCGACCGCGACAAGCCCGTCGGCATCGTCACGGACCGCGACCTCGTGCTCAGCGCGCTCGCCGAGGGCCTGCCGCTGGACACGCGCCTCGAGCAGGTCATGACGCAAGCGCTCGCCACGGTGCTGCGCACCGATCCCCTGCGGCAAGCGCTGGAGGTGATGCGCACGCGCGGCGTGCGGCGCCTGGCGGTCGCCGAGCCGGGCGGCGAGCTCGCCGGCTTCCTTTCGCTCGACGACGTGGTGGATCAGCTCGCGGGCGAGGTCGCCGAGCTGCACGGCCTGCTCGGCAACGAGCTCGCGCGCGAGATCGCGCAGCGTCCCAGCGCCCCGGCCTGAGCTACTCCCGCAGCACGCACTTCTCGTAGAGGCCCGGGAACGCGCCGGCGGCGTCGTAGCGCCGCTTGAGCTCGCCGTAGGCGCTGCCGCCGTAGAGGCGCGCGAACTCCTCCTGCGGGAAGAAGCTGTCCGAGTAGAGCGACTTGATGCCGCCGAGCTCGGTCACCTTGTTCTCCACGAGGCGGTTGAAGTGCCCGGGAGCATGCGCCTCGCGCGTGCGCTTCACGTCCCAGAAGCCGAAGTTGACATACGCGCCGCTGCGCAGCGGGTAGAGCGTGAAGCGGTGCGTGCCCGGCCCGATCGGACAGACCCACTGCGGCCAGAGCGCGATCTCGCGCGCGTAGAACTCGGCGAACTCGGCCGCGCGCGCGAGCGGGATGTCCACGTCCTGGATCACCGATTCCGAGTGCAGGCCGAGGACGCGCTCGAGCTTCTTCGTGACGCCGGCACGGCTGTTCCAGCGCATGATCCGGGTATAGGTCTTGGACCCCAGCTTCTCGCGTCCGTAAACGAAGCGACGGAAGAACCAGTTCTGCGCGGCCACGTTCTTCGAGCACCAGAACCAGTCGGTGTCCCAGCGCCAGAGGTAGTCCTTGATCGTCAGGTAGTCCTCGGAGCGCTCCGCGATCGAGCGGTAGTAGATCTTCTCGAACGTATAGTCGCTCGTGTACGGGGCGGATGCGGCAAAGCGCCCGAGCGTGAGGAACATGCGGCCGGGCTCGAACACGGTGCCGTCGACGAAGTCGATGCCGCCCGCGCCGAGAATCTCGCCGAGCGCGCCGAAGTACGAGCGGTAATCGCGGAACCGGAGATGCTCGAGCCTCACGTACGGCTTCACCGGGATCACTTTCGCCTTGACGCGCAGCGCGTAGCCGAGCGTGCCGTAGGAGTTCGGGAAGCCGAAGAAGAGGGCGGCGTGCTCGTTGTGCGGCGCCGCCGTCACCACGCGCCCGTCGCCGAGCAGCACCTCGATCTCCTGCACCGTGTCGTGCACCAGGCCCTCGCGCCAGGAAGAGGACTCGATTCCGACCCCGGCCACCGCGCCGCCCAGCGTGATCGTCTTCAGCTGCGGCACGACCGCAGGCATGACGCCTTGCGCGAGGCAGGCCTCGACGAGCGCCTCGTAGGAAACCATCCCTTCCGCCTCCACCCACCCGGCCGCCGCGTCGACTTCCAGTACATCGACGAAATTGCGCACGTCGAGGCGCCGCCGCGCGCCCGGGACGCGGTCGCGGAAGAGGTTCGAGGTTTCCTTGCGCAGCCCGACCGGGCCGCTGCCGGCGCTAAGCTGCGCGGCCAGCGCTTCTTTTTTCTTCTGGAAGCTGGCCGGCGTCAACGGATCCCTTGTAGAGGAAATCCCGCGTCATGGGATAGCTCGTGCGCGAGACGTTGCCCTTGGAGAACACGATCTGGAAGAGGTGGGTGAGGCCGTTCGGCGCGCGGAACATCTCCGCGCAGCCGTAGAGGTACACGCGCCAGATGCGGCGGAAGCGCTCATCGAAGCGCTTGGGGTCGAGCGCGCGGATGCGCTCCCAGTTGCGGTCGAAGCGCTCGCCCCAGGCGTCCAGGGTGAGCGCGTAGTGCCGGCGCAGGTTCTCGATGTCGATCACCTCGAGGCCGGCGTTCTCCATCTCGACGATGGCGTCGGCGAGGCTCGGGATCCAGCCGCCCGGGAACACGTACTTGCGGATGAAGTAGTCGGTCTCCATCCGGCCGACGTGGCCGATGAAGTGGATCAGCCCGATGCCGCCCTTCTTCAGCAGCCGCGCGTGCGAGCGGATCACCTCGCGCAGCTGGTCGCGCCCGGCGTGCTCGAGGCAGCCGATGGAAACCACCTTGTCGAACTCCCGCGGATTCGTGCGGAAGTCGGCGTGCATCTGCGTCGCGTTCTTCAGGCCGAAGCGCTCGATCTGCCTGCGGGCGTGCTCGGCCTGCGAGCCGGTGGTGTTGATGCTCGTGATGTTGACGCCGTAGTTCCGCGCGGCGTGGATGAGGAAGCCGCCGAAGCCGCTGCCGACGTCCACCACGTCGTCGCCGGGCCTGAGAAGCACCTTGCGCGCGACGTGGTCCGCCTTGTTGCGCTGCGCCTCCTCGAGCGTGCGGGTCTGGTCGGTCCAGTACGCGCAGGTGTAGAACATCAGCGGGTCGTCGAGCCAGAGCTTGTAGAACTCCGGCGTCAGCGAGTAGTGGAACTCGGCGTTGCGGTTCGCCTGGCTGCGGCTCGAGTTGGTGTAGAAGAACTCGTGCCAGCGGTTCAGCCAGCGCACGAGCGGCGTCGGCGTGTCGATGCCGCCGCGCATGCCGGCGGCGAGCGCCTTCTGCAGGCTGCCCTCGATGTCGATGTCGCCGTCGAAATAGGACTCGAGCAGGCCGACGTGGCCGAAGAGCGCGATGCGCCAGTAGGCCCGGCTGCTGCGGAAGACCACCGTGAACGCGGGGTGGCCGTCGGCAAAATCAAGGACGCCGCCCGCATCCGCGAAGCGCACTGCAAACGGGATGCCCGAACGGGCCCCGACCTGGCGCAGGGTGTGTTCGACCGCGGTTCTCACCTTAAGGATTGTACCGTCGGGTAGAAAAACGGGTCCATCTTCTGCTAGCCTGACTTGGACTTACGCAACAGGAGCATCATGGCCATCCAGAAAGAGCGCCGCGCGACGCCGCGCAAGCCGGCAGCCAAGCCCAAGCAAGGCGCGGTCCCTCCCCGCGTTTCGCCTGACGAAATCAAGCGCCTGATCGCCGAGGCGGCGTACTTCCGCGCCAAGGACCGCGGCTTCCAGCCGGGCTACGAGCTCGAGGACTGGGTGCAGGCGGAGGCCGAAGTGCGCCAGCGCCTCGGCGGGCAGTAAAAAGAAAGCGCAGCCCGCAGGCTGCGCTCGAAGGCCCGCCCGCAGGAGGATTCGAACACGGGCGGGAGGAGAAGTCGTGCCGCGGAATTCTCGCGGCAGCGCGCCGTGCGCGCCATCACCCGGAAGTGTTATTCGGTTCCTAGCGCACCCACGTCACGCGCAGGAGGTTTTCCTCCTTGTTGTAGTGGTAGGTGAGCTCGCCGTGGTAGGCGTCGTTCACCGCTTCGCCGATGCGGCGCGCGAGGTGGGGATCGGTCGTGGTGACGACAATCCCGCCCTCTTCCGCCTGCACCGCCATGATCCGCTGCAGCGGATGGTCCTGCTTCTCGCTCTGCTCGCAGTGGCGCACGCGGGCGAGCACCTCGTCGTGGTGCGTGCGCAGGAACTCGCCGGAGAGCTTCACGAAGCCCGCCGGCGCGTGCTCGCGGATGCGACGGCATGCCGGGCAGGTCACGCTGTGGGCATCCTTCGGCGCCTCGCCCCAGGTCCAGCGGCCGCGGTGATACACCGCGCCGCAGTGCGCGCAGGCCGCCGGCTCCACGTGCTTCTTCGCTTCCTTGTAGGGATCGTGCACGAGCTCCTGCAGCAGCTGCTCGCGCCGCAGCATCCTGAAACCGCCATGTTGGGTTTTCATGGCGCCAGCATGCCCGGCGTCGAAAAACCGGTGTTGAGGTAGATCAACAGCAGCGGGTACGCCGCGTGCAACTCTGCGCCATGCAAGCCTTGGACGCCCTGCACGCGCTGAAGGAAGCCCTGGAGCGCGAGGCGGCGCGCCAGCGTACGCGCATCGAGCAGGCGCTGCCGCAGCGGCGCCCGAGCGCCGAGAACCTCGCGCATTACCTCGCCCTCCGGCGCCGCGACGTGCGCCCGCTGCAGCTCGAGCTCGCGGGCCTCGGCCTGTCTTCCCTCGGCCGCTGCGAAGGCCACGTGCGTGACACCGTGCTGCGCCTGTGCGGATGGCTCTCCGGGATTCCGCCGCAAGCGGGCGATGCGCTGGATCGCGCCAAGGCCGAAGCGCTGCTGCATGCGAATTCCGCCGCGCTCTTCGGCAAGCGTCCCGCGGAGCGGCACGTCTACATCATGGTGACGGCGCCCGAAGCCGCGGCGGCGACCCAGGAGTGGGCCGACGGCCTGCTCGAGGCCGGCGTCGACGTGCTGCGCATCAACGCCGCGCACGAGACGGCGCGCGAGTGGGGCGCGATCGCGCAAACCTTCAAGACGCGCGCCGCGATACGCGGCCGCTCTGCGCGCGTCTTCGTGGACCTTCCCGGCCCGAAGCTGCGCGCCGAGATCCGGCACATGGAGGACGCGGTCCTGCACTTCCCGCGCCACAAGGACCGCGAGGGCCGCACGCTGTCGCCGACCGCGCTGCGCCTCGTGGCCGAGCACCACGGCGAGACCGAGCTGCCGGTGCCCGCGGAATGGCTGCGCGCGCTGCAACGCGGCGACACGATCGAATTCGTGGACGCCGGCGGCCGCAAGCGCACGCTCACGGTGCGCGCGGCGCGCGGCGCGGAAATCCGCGCCGAGTGCGACCGCTCGCTCTACCTCAAGGGAGGGCTCGCCCTGACGTGGCGGCGCGCCGGCCGCGTGAAGGGCAGGGGCAGGCTCGGCCGCCTGGCGAAGGTGCCGCGCGCGCTCGAGCTGCAGCCCGGCGACGCGTTCACCCTCAATGCGGACGGCATCGGCAGGAACGCCCTCGCCTTCCCGCACGCCGACATCCTCGCGCAGGTACGCGCCGGCGAGCGCGTCGTGCTCGACGACGGGCGCATCGTCGCGGCGGTGGAGGCGGCCTCCCCGGACGCGCTCGTCTGCCGCGTGCAGCGCAGCGTGAAGCGGCCCACCCGCCTGCGCTCCGGCAAGGGCATCGCCTTTCCGGACAGCCTGCTCTCGCGCCGCGGGCTCGGCGCGGCCGACGAAGCCGCGCTCGAGTTCGCGCTCGCGAACGCCGACGGCGTCGGCGTGTCGTTCGTGAATTCCGCGCGCGACGTGCGCCTGGTCGGCGAGCGTATCCGCAGGAGCGGCAGGAGCGGCTTCGGCATGATCCTCAAGATCGAGACGCGCGGCGCGCTCGAGAACCTGGCGGAGATCCTGTTCGAGGCGCTCAGGTACGAGCCCGTCGGGCTGATGATCGCGCGCGGCGACCTTGCGGTGGAGCTCAGCTTCGAGCGCCTCGCCGAGATGCAGGAGGAGCTGCTCTGGTTCGGCGAGGCCTGCCACCTGCCGGTGGTCTGGGCGACGCAGGTGCTCGACAGCGTCGCGCAGACCGGCATGCCGACGCGCGCCGAGGTCACCGACGCGGCCATGGCGATGCGCGCCGAGTGCGTCATGCTGAATCGCGGCCCGCACGTCGACGTAGCGGTGCGCATGCTGGCGCAGATCATCCGCAAGATGGAAGCGCACCAGTTCAAGAAGCTCTCGCTGTACCGGCCCCTGGCACTCGCCGGCGAGTGACTACATCGCTTCGGCCGGCTCCTCTTCGGCTTTCTTCTCCGGCGCCTGCGCGATCATGCACTCGGTGGTGAGGATGAGGCTCGCGATCGAGGCGGCGTTCTGCAGCGCCGTGCGCGTCACCTTGCACGGATCGAGTACGCCCATCGCCACCAGGTCGCCGTACTCGCCGGTCGCGGCGTTGTAGCCGAAGTTGCCCTGACCGTCGATGACCTTCTGCAGCACCACGGCGGGCTCGGCGCCGGCGTTCCTCACGATCTGGCGCAGCGGGTCCTCGAGCGCGCGCAGCACGATGCGGATGCCGGCGTCCTGATCCGGATTTTTCGCGGAAAGGTTCCTGACCGCATCGCGCGTGCGCAACAGCGCCACGCCGCCGCCGGGCAGGATGCCCTCCTCCACCGCGGCGCGCGTCGCGTGCAGCGCGTCCTCGGTGCGCGCCTTCCTTTCCTTCATCTCGGTCTCGGTCGCGGCGCCGACGCGGATGAGCGCCACGCCGCCCGCGAGCTTCGCGGCGCGCTCCTGGAGCTTCTCCTTGTCGTAGTCGCTCGTCGCCTCTTCGATCTCGCGCTTGATCTGCGCGACGCGCGCCTTGATGGCCGCCGGCTCGCCCAGGCCGCCGATGATCGTCGTGTCGTCCTTGTCGATCTCCACGCGCTTCGCCCGCCCGAGCACCGCGGCCTGCGCCTTCTCGAGGGTCAGGCCCGCTTCCTCGGCGACGACCTTGCCGCCGGTCAGCACCGCCAGGTCCTCGAGCATGGCCTTGCGCCGGTCGCCGAAGCCGGGCGCCTTCACCGCGCAGGATTTCAGTACGCCGCGCAGCGTGTTCACCACGAGCGTGGCGAGCGCCTCGCCCTCCACTTCCTCGGCGACGACGAGCAGCGGCTTGCCCATCTTCGCCGCGTGCTCGAGCAGCGGCAGCAGCTCGCGGATCGAGGAGATCTTCTTGTCGTGCAGCAGGATGTAGACGTCCTCGAGCACGACGCTCTGCTTCTCGGGATTGTTGATGAAGTAGGGCGAGAGGTAGCCGCGGTCGAACTGCGTGCCTTCCACGACCTCGAGCTCGTTCGCGAGCCCCTTGCCGTCCTCCACCGTGATGACGCCCTCGCGCCCGACCTTCTCCATCGCCTCGGCGATCATCTCGCCGATCGAGGCGTCGTTGTTCGCCGAGATGGCGCCGACCTGGGCGATCTCCTTGCGCGTGCCGCAGGGCCTGGCAAGGCGCTTGAGCTCGGCGATCACCGCCTCGACGGCCTGGTCGATGCCGCGCTTCAGGTCCATGGGATTCATGCCCGCGACCACGTACTTCATGCCTTCGTTCACGATGCCCGCGGCGAGCAGCGTCGCGGTCGTGGTGCCGTCGCCCGCGACCTCGGAGGTCTTCGCGGCGACCTCGCGCGCCATCTGCGCGCCCATGTTCTCGAAGCGGTCCTCGAGCTCGATCTCCTTCGCGACGACGACGCCGGAGTTGATGACCGTCGGCGCGCCCCAGGACTTCTCCAGCACGACGGTGCGCGCCTTGGGCCCGAGCGTCACGCGCACCGCGTCGGCGAGCGTGTTCAGCCCGCGGAGCAGGCGCGCGTGCGCCGAGTCGCCGAAAAGAAGCTGCTTGGCCGGCATCTAGGAGATTGCGATGCGCTTGCCGCTGCCGTTCGCTTTCTTCGGCAGAACGAGGTTCAGCACGCCGTCCTTGTATTCCGCCTTCGCCGCCTGCGCGTCCACCGCGCTCGGCAGCGTGAAGGTGCGCGTGACGACGCCGTAGGAGCGCTCGCTGTGCACGACCTTCTCGCCCTTCTTCTCTTCCTTCTCCTGCTTCACCTCGGCGCGCAGCGACACCAGCTCGTCGTTGACGTCGACCTGGATGTCTTCCTTCTTCACGTCGGGGATGTCGGCCTTGATGCTGTAGGCCTTGTCGTCCTCGGTGACGTCGATCTTCATCTTGATGTCGGTCTCGGCCGGGAACGCATAGGGCTTCACCCAGAAGCCCTTGCCGAATTCGTTGAACAGCTCTTCAAAGGGGTTGTAGCGCGTGAGGTTGGCCATGATGCCCTCCAAAAAAAAGTGGTGGCTGACCATTGAATCCTAGGCGCACGCGGGTTCGCCCGGTTTGACCGGGATCAAACTGCGCCCTCGCAGGCGGCGTTCCGCCTGCGTCCGCGTCACACGCCGGCGAGGCGCGTTGCGGTGACCCGGCTCATGAGCTGCTGCATCTCCACCGCGGTGTCGGCGTCGTCGAGCTCGTCGAGCTCCATCTCGCCGGTGAGCGCGAAATCCTCGTCATAGATGCGGTCTTCGAAGTCGTTCATTTTTCCTCTCCCTCAGTGGAACGTGCGCGCGAACGTGCGCCCGCGCAGCAGGTCGTAGCTCTCCGGCCGCTCTTCGAGCAGCTCGAGCAGCATCTGTGCGATCTCGTCGTAGAGGCCCCGGCTCGCGCCGAGCTCCGGCCAGGCCTGCACCGCCACGTCGGCGATGCACAGCTCGCGCTGGAGCGCCTCGGCCTGGCGGTCGCGGCCCATCCCGGAGGCTTCCTGCACCGAGAAGCCGGCGAGCGTCGGGCAGCGGCCGAAGAGCGCCTCGACCCGGCGTGAAAGGTCGGCTTCCGCGCCGGCCGCCTGCTGGTTCTGCACCCGTTCCGATCCGGTTCTCATGAAGCGCTCCACGGTTGTGGTCTACGCTTCCAGACTACGGAAGGCCCCGCGCCCGGCCTATCGGCGGCGGCTGAATCCACCGGAGGAAAACGGCTCTTTGGCGTGTAGGAAAAACGGAAACCCCATGGCCCCCGCCCCTCGCATCCCGCGCAGCGTCTGGCTGCTCGGATTCGTCAGCCTGCTGATGGACACGTCCTCGGAGCTCATCCACAGCCTGCTGCCGGTCTTCATGGTGTCCGCGCTCGGCGCAAGCGCGCTCGCCGTAGGGATCGTCGAGGGCATCGCGGAGTCCGCCGCGCTCGTGGTGAAGGTGTTCTCCGGGACGCTCAGCGACTATCTCGGCAAGCGCAAGGCGCTCGCCGTGGCCGGCTACGGCCTGGCGGCGCTTTCCAAGCCGCTCTTCGCGCTCGCCTCGTCGGTGGACTGGGTCCTGAGCGCCCGCTTCCTCGACCGCGTCGGCAAGGGCATCCGCGGCGCGCCGCGCGATGCGCTGGTCGCCGACCTCGCGCCGCCGGGGATCCGGGGCGCGGCGTACGGCCTGCGGCAGGCGCTCGACACGGTGGGCGCGCTCCTCGGGCCGCTGCTCGGGTTCGTGCTCATGCTCGTCTGGGCAGGCGATTTCCGCACGGTGTTCTGGTTCGCTACGCTGCCGGCGGCGCTCTCCGTTGCGCTCCTCGTCGTGGGCGTGCAGGAGCCGGCGCCAGTGTCGGCCGCGGGCGCGCGCTTCTCCTGGAGCGCGGCGGCGGACCTCGGCCCGGCGTGCTGGACGGTGGTCGCGGTGGGCGCCGTGTTCACGCTCGCGCGCTTCAGCGAGGCGTTCCTTCTTCTGCGCGCGCAGCAGCTCGGCCTGCCGGACGCCTACGCGCCGCTCGTGCTCGTCATCATGAACGCGGTCTACGCGCTCTGCGCCTATCCGGCGGGCAAGCTCGCCGACCGCGTGCGCCACGACAAGCTGCTCGCCGCGGGCATTTGCGCGCTCTTCGCGGCCGACCTGCTACTCGCGCAGGCGCACGGCCCCGGCGCTCTGGGCGCCGGCGTCGCGCTCTGGGGCCTGCATTTGGGGCTGACCCAGGGACTCTTCGCCGCGATGGTCGCGGAAACGGCGCCGCCCGCAATGCGCGGCAGCGCCTTCGGCTTCTTCAACCTCGCGAGCGGCGTGGCGCTGCTCGCGGCGAGCCTGCTCGCCGGCTGGATCTGGGAAGCGATCGGGCCCGCGTTCACCTTCTACGGCGGCGCGGCGCTCGCCGGGCTAGCACTCCTGCTGCTCGGAATACTGCGCTTCCGCGCGCCGCGCTGAGCGCAACGTTGATCAGGATCAATAGCGCCGCGGCGAGCAAGCGCACGATGGAGGCATGAAGATCCATGTCCAGTCGAGAATCGCGCACGGCGCGGACACACCGGTCGGGTTCCGCCTCGGCGAGAAATTCCTGCGCATCGCCCGCGTGAATGAGCACTGGGAAGACGACGGGCGCAAGCACTACCGCGTCACGGTCCTCGACGGGCGCCAGTTCGTGCTGCTGCAGGACACGCTCACCCGCAATTGGGAGCTCGAGCGCGTCGCCGCGTAGCGCGCGGCTCAATGCTCTTCCAGGCGGGGGCGGTTCTCCTCGGAAGGCTCGCCCGTCTCCGGATCGATCCATTCCGAGATTCCGATTTCCGCTTCGGCTTCCTCCAGCGTCTCGCCCGCCTCGAGCTCGGCGCCGTCGCTTGCCTGCATCTCCTGCACGGCCCGCAGCAGCGTGGCGAACGGGCCGCACTCGCGGCCGCCCGCCTTCGCCTGCCAGTAGAAGCCGTCCGGGCGCTCCACGATGCGCGTCGCGTCGAAGTCGGGCGCGGTTTCCGGTATCGGCTGCTTGCTCATGCCGCGGCCGCGCGCGCGAAGGGAGCGGCGCTCGAGAAGCTGTAGAACTCGCGCGTCGCGTCCACCCATTGCTTGTAGGCGTTGTCGATCACGCCGGCGAGCGCCTGCTTCGCCGCGTCGCCGTCGCCGATCGCCGCGGCCGCCGGCAGCGCCTGCGCGCCCTCGCCGATGCACTTGAGGACCGCGGTGTTCGTCTCGTTTACCGCGCGCCCGATCTCCTGCCAGTAGGCGGCGGATTTCTGCGCGCTCGCGAGCAGCCACTCGCTGTAGAGCTTCCAGAGGTCGGCCGGCTGCGTCGCGCCCGCGATGCATTTCTGCGTCGCCACCGCGGCGGCGTGGGCCTCGGTCGCGGCCTCGAGCTGGATCTCGCGGATGCGCGTCGCGCCCTCGGCGAGCGCCTCGACCACGCGCATCCCGCAGTCGACGTTCTGCTTGCACACGTTCATGAAGATCTCGATCGGCATCGGTGTCATGACTGTCTCCTCGAAGTTCAGTGCTGGATCTCTTCCAGATAGGCGACGAGCGACTGGATCCTTGCCTGCGTGGCCCGCTCGCCCTCGTCCATGCGGAACACGGTTCCCCATACCGGCATGTCGCGCGGCCCGTGCATCGCCACCTGGCGGCGCCCGTCGATCACGCTGCGCACGATCTCGGCGGGAAACTTGCCGCCGAACGACCTCGAGAGCGCGTTGAGCGGCGGCGGAGTGCGCGTCAGGTAGCGCGAGAGCCAGCCGTCGCCGCCGGCGCGCGAGCCGTGGCAGCTCGCGCAGTGCTGCTCGTAGAGCTGCCGTCCCGACGACGCCTCCTGCGCATTCGCAGCGAGGGCAGGGAGCAGCAGCGCGAACGCGCCGAGCCTGCATGGAGCTTTCATGCGCCCAATCTAGAACCTGCGCGGGCGCCGCCTTTGATCGGCGTCAAATGCGGCCGGTTTTCTCCGATTAACGTTCCTCTCATGACGCGTGCCCTGCTTTTTGCCGCTTTGCTCGTGCCGCTCGCGGCGCTCGCCGCGACCGACGCCGACATCAGCCGGTTGCTGCGCGAGCGCGGCTGCGCGCTGTGCCACCGCGCTGCGCCGTTCCAGGCCGAGAAGGAAGTCCCGCCGGTAGGACCTTCATGGAGCGAAATCGCGTCGCGCTACAGGCGCCAGCCCGGCGCCGAGGCGCGCCTCGTCGCCGTCGTGCTGCAGGGAACGAAATCCGGCGCCCGGCACTGGTCCGGGAGGGCGAGCGGCGACGCGATGCTGCCGAACAAGGTCGAGGTGAGCGAGGACGAAGCGCGCGCGATCGTGCGCTGGATCCTGCGCTAGCGGACTTCCATGAGGCGCCCGCCGCCGCCCAACCGGTGATCTCGATCCGCGAACTCACGCGCCGCTTCGGAGGCGTGCGCGCCGTCGATGCTTTGACGCTCGAGGTGGGCTCGGGGGAAGTCTTCGGCCTCGTCGGACGAAACGGCGCCGGCAAGACGACCACGATCAAGATGCTCACCACGCTGCTGCCGCCAAGCTCGGGCACCGCGAGCATCGCCAGCTTCGACGTCGTCGCGCAGGCCGCCGAGGTACGGCGCGTGATCGGCTACGTGCCGCAGGCGCTTTCGGCCGACGGCGAGCTCACCGGCTACGAGAACCTGCTCGTCTTCGCCAAGCTCTTCGACATCCCGCGCGCCGAGCGCCGCGGCCGCATCGCGGAGGCGCTGCGCTTCATGGACCTCGAGGAAGCGGCGCCGCGCCTCGTGCGCGGCTATTCCGGCGGCATGATCCGGCGCCTCGAGATCGCCCAGTCCACGCTGCACCGGCCGAAGGTCCTGTTCCTCGACGAGCCGACGGTCGGCCTCGATCCGCTCGCGCGCCAGGCGGTGTGGCGGCACATCCGGCGCCTGAACTCGGATCTCGGCACGACGGTCGTCGTCACGACGCACTACATGGACGAGGCCGAGGCGATCTGCGGGCGCATCGCCATCCTGCACGCCGGGCGGCTCGCCGCCTGCGATTCGCCGGAGGCGCTCAAGGCGGCCACCGGGCCCGGTGCGACGCTCGACGAGGCGTTCGCACGCTTCACCGGAAGCACGCCGGAGCACGACGCCAGCTATGCCGACGTCTCCACCACGCGCCGCACGGCGCAGCGGCTCGGATAGGCGATGAGAGCCTTCGCCTTCCTCGCCAAGACCGTCGCGATCGCCGACATGGAGATCCGCAAGCTGCGCCACGACCCGTGGGAGCTTTTCACCCGGGCGCTGCAGCCCGCGCTGTGGCTCCTCGTCTTCGGCCAGGTGATGAGCCGCGGCCGCGTCGTCGACACCGGCGGGCTTCCGTACCTGCATTTCCTGGTGCCCGGCATCCTCGCCCAGAGCGTGCTCTTCATCGCCATCTTCAACGGCATCTCGATCATCTGGGAGCGCGATCTGGGCATCGTGCACAAGTTCCTCGCCAGCCCGACGCCGCGCGCCTCGCTCGTGCTCGGCAAGGCGCTCGGCGGCGGCGTGCGCGCGCTCGTGCAGGGCATCGTCGTGGTGGCGATCGCCCTCGCGCTCGACGTGCGCATCCGCTGGGAGCCCGCCGCGCTCGCCGGGACCGTGCTCCTCATCGTGCTCGGCGCGGCGGTGTTCTCCACCTTCTCGCTCATCATCGCCTGCATCGTGAAGACGCGCGAGCGCTTCATGGGCATCGGCCAGGTGCTCACGATGCCGCTCTTCTTCGCGAGCAACGCGATCTACCCGACCTCGATGATGCCGCCCTGGCTGCAGGTCATCTCGCACGTCAACCCGCTCACCTACGAGGTGGATGGATTGCGCGAGCTGCTGCTCGCGGGCGCGCCCGCCGCGCCCCTCGGCCTGCCGGCCGACCTGGCGGTGCTCGGCGCCGCGCTCGCCGTGCTCACCGTGCTCTGCGCCCGGATCTATCCGAACATCGCACGCTGATGGCGAGGAATGGAAAAGTCCCGCGCCCGCCGCACCCGAGGAAGCGGCGCGTGCCGCTGCCCTGGCAGCATCCGAAGCCCTCGCGCGAGGACGCGCGCGCGCCGAAGCGCCTCGCCGCCATCCTCGCCAGCCCGAGCTACCAGGAGGCCGACCGCGACCTGCAGTTCCTGCGCGAGGACGACTCGCGCGGCCTGCGCCTGGAGCTCGAGTACACCAAGGCGGAGATGTTGCTTCGCAGGCACGGCATCCGGCACACGATCCTCGTCCTGGGAAGCACGCGCGTGCGCGAGCGCCGCGGGCGTCTCAGCCGCTACTACCGCATTGCGCGCGAATTCGGCCGCATCGTCGCCCGCGCCGGCAAACGCCGCGGCGCCGCGATCGTCACCGGCGGCGGCCCCGGCATCATGGAGGCGGCGAACCGCGGCGCGTTCGACGCCGGCGCGCCATCGATCGGCCTCAACATCACGCTGCCGCAGGAGCAGTTCCCGAACCCCTACGTCACGCCGGCCCTGTGCATGCGCTTTCGCTACTTCGCCCTGCGCAAGCTGCACTTCCTGCTGCGCGCGCGGGCGCTGGTCGCCTTCCCCGGCGGCTTCGGCACCTTCGACGAGCTCTTCGAGACGCTGACGCTGGTGCAGACGCGCAAGATCCGGCCGCTGCCCATCGTGCTGGTCGGGCGCGAGTACTGGCAGCGCGCGTTCAACCCGGGCTTCCTCATGCAGGAGGGCACGATCGACCCCGAGGACGGGGAGCTCTTCTGGTTCGCCGAGAGCGCGGCGGAGGCCTGGCGCGGCATCCGGCGCTGGTACCGCCTCGCGGGCGAGCCGGTGTTCCCGCCCTTGCGCTTGAGCGATATCAAACAGCGTTCGGCGGGCGCGCGCAGGATTGCCCTATGAAGAAGCGCCTGGGGTCGAAGGCCGTCGCGTGCACGGTGCTGCTGTTGTGCGCGCTTTCCGCCTCCTCGAGCACCGAGCAGCCCGGCAACGATGCCGCCATCTGGCGCGAGGCGCGCTCCGGTGCCGCCTATGCGACGCTCGCAAGCGGCCCGGAAGCCGGCGTGCTGATCCAGAGCCGCGGCGAAACGTGGCGCGAGCTTCGCCCGCCCCTCGCTCTTGCGGGAACCTCGCTTCTGCTGCTGTCGCTGTGTGCATTGACCGCCTTCTATCTGTGGCGCGGACCCATCGTCCTGCACGACCAGCCGACCGGCCGGCGCATCCAGCGCTTCAGCGCTCTCGACCGCGCCGCGCACTGGAGCATGGGCATCAGCTTCGTCGTGCTCGCTGCTTCCGGGCTCGTCCTCACGCTCGGCAAGTACCTCCTTCTGCCGGTGATCGGGTACACGCTCTTCGCCTGGCTGGCCTTCGCCTGCAAGAGCGTGCACAACTTTCTCGGGCCGCTGTTCATGCTGAGCCTCGGCTGGTTCATCGTCCGCTTCCTTGGCGACAACCTGCCGCGGCGGTGCGATCTCGACTGGCTGCGCAAGGCCGGCGGCATGTTCACCGGCCGACACGTGCCCTCCGGGCGCTTCAACGCGGGGGAGAAAACTCTGTTCTGGGGCCTGGTGTGCGGCTTCAGCGTGGTGCAGTGCATCTCCGGGCTTGCGCTGGACTTCCCGAACGTCGTTGCCTCCCGCAGCCTGCTGCAGGACGCGAACATTGTTCACCTCGCCATCGCCATGCTCGCAATCGCGGCGAGCCTGTTTCACATCTACCTCGGCACGATCGGCGTCCCGGGCGCCTACCGCGCCATGCGCGAGGGCTCTGTAGACGAGACCTGGGCGCGCGAGCATCACGAGATCTGGTACGAGGAAGCGAAGGCGGGACGATGGACCAGTCGCTGAACTGGTCGCGGCGCGAGCTGTGGATGCGCAAGCTCGTCTATCCGGGCCACACGCTGCCCACGGCCGCGGCGCCTGCCCTCGTGGCGGCGGGCCTCGCCTACCATGACCACGCGCTCCATCCCGCGCCGCTCGCCGCCGCGTTCGCCGCCGGATGGCTCATCCAGCTCGGCGGCGTGCTCACCGACAACTACGTGAACCTCCAGAACGAGCCGGAGGACCGCGAGCACCCGCAGCTCGTCCAGGCGCTCAAGACAGGGCTCCTCAGCCTGCGAACGCTGCAAGTCGCGATCTACGCCTGCTTCGCGCTCGCGTTTGCGGCCGGCGCGCTCCTGCTCTACCACGCCGGCGTCGGCGTGGTCGTCATCGGGACGCTCAGCGTCGCGGCGGCGCTCGCGTACTCCGCCGGGCCCTTTCCGCTCGGCCGCATCGGCGTCGCCGACCCGCTTTTCTTCTTCTTCTTCGGTGCCGTCTCCGTGGCCGGGTGCTACTTCGTTCAGGCACCGCAGGCATTCCCGCTCCTGGCGCTCGTATTCGGCATCCCGGTCGGAGCGCTCACTACCAACATCCTCATCATCGATGACATCCGGGACCGCGACTTCGATGTCCTGAAAGGAAAGCGGACGATCGCCGTGCGCTTCGGCGTGCAGTGGAGCCGGCGGGAGTTCGTCGCCCTGCTCGCCCTCGCCTACGCTTCGCCGTTCTGGTTCTGGCAGCAGCTCGGCTTTGGCGAATGGATCCTCCTGCCGCTCCTCA
>DASRFM010000072.1:0-56595 GCA_035651575.1 Burkholderiales bacterium
CGTGCGGGTGTGCGAGTTCAATCCGGTCAACCCGGCCAAGACCCAGCCGAAGAACACCGACCTCAACAACCGCGACCACCGCAAGATCACGGTGGTCGATGGCCGCATCGCCTTCACCGGCGGCATCAACATCGCGGAGGCCTACTCGGCCGGCTCGCTGACCGCGCGCAGGAGCGGGCATCACGACCATGCCGAGGACGTGAAGCGCGGCTGGCGCGACACCGACGTCCAGGTCGAGGGGCCGGTCGTGGCGCAGTTCCAGCAGCTCTTCATGAAATCGTGGCAGGCGCAGCACTGCCCCGCGCCCGGGCAGGCGCGCTACTTCCCGAAGCTCGAGCCGCGCGGGACGAAGATGGCGCGCGTCGTGGCGAGCGATCCCGCGCACGACCGCAGCGAGATGTATGCCGCGCTGCATCATGCGATCCGCAACGCGCGCAGCCGCGTCTGGCTCACCATCGGCTACTTCGTCCCCGACCCCGAGACGCTGCAGATCCTGCAGGAGGCGGCGCGCCGCGGCGTGGACGTGCGCCTCGTGCTGCCGGGCTTCAGCGACTTCTGGGCGCCGGTCTACGCCGGGCGCTCGAACTACGAGGCGCTGCTCGAGGCGGGCGTCAGGATCTACGAGTGGCGCAGCGCGCTCATGCACGCCAAGACCGCGGTGATCGACGGGCAGTGGTCGAGCGTCGGCTCGACCAACGTCGACTGGCGCAGCTTCGTGCACAACTACGAGGACGACCTGCTGGTGTTCGACGCCGCGTTCGGGCGTGAAATGGAGAAGCGCTATCTCCTCGACGTGCAGGCGTCCACGCCGATCGATCCGCAGAAATGGGCGCACCGCGGCCCGGTCGAGCGCGCCAAGGAGGCGCTCGCCCGGGCCTGGCAGTACTTCCTCTAGCCGAGGTTCTTCCCGGCGAATTCCCAGTTCAGCCGGTTCTCGATGACCGCGGAGAGGTAGCGCTCGCGCTGGTTGCGATAGTCCACGTAGTAGGCGTGCTCCCAGACGTCCAGCGTGAGCAGGCAGCGCACGCCGTGCGCCATCGGCGTGTCGGCGTTCGAGGTCGTGACGATCTCGAGCCTGCTGTCCTTCTTCACGAGCCAGGCCCAGCCGCTGCCGAACTGGGCGCTCGCGGCGGCGGCGAGCTTCTGGCAGAACGCATCGTAGGTGCCGAAGTCCTTCTCGATCTGGCGCAGCAGCGCGCCCGAGGGCCGGCCGCCCTTCGGCGAGAGCGAGTGCCAGTAGAAGTCATGGTTCCATGCCTGCGCGGCGTTGTTGAAGAGCTTGCCGGAGCTCGCGCGCACGATGTCCTCGAGCGTGCGGCCCTGCACCGGATGCTCCTGCAAGAGCTGGTTCATCGTGTCCACGTACTTGCGGTGGTGCTTGCCGTGGTGCAGCTGCAGCGTCTCGGCCGAGATGACCGGGGCGAGCGCGTCCTCCGCGTAGGGAAGCGGGGGAAGATCGAAATGCGGGGCGTTGATCGCCCGTGCGGCGGATGTGGCCATGCGAAGCCCTCCTGTTCGTTGAGAAATGGATCAGACCGCGGCGAGCGGCGTGCGCGGGTCGAAGTCGCGCCAGTCGCCGTCGCGCCAGTCGCCCTGCGCGCGGCCGATGTCGCGCGCGCCGTAGCGGCGCAGCACCGTCACCGCGCGCTCTTCCATGCCGGGCCGGTCGACGCAGGCGGCGATCATGCGCCCGCCCGGGCCCTCGGCCGGGTGCTCGCGCGTGGCGTTCGCCCGGTTGCCGTGGCGCACCTTCGACATCGCGCCGAAGAAAGAGCCGACGTATGCGCCCAAGCCCGCGCCGATGAGCGCGATCACCGAGCCGTACGCCGCGCTCGCCAGGCTTCCGATCACGAGCCCCGCGGCGGCGCCGACGACTGCGCCGAGCACCGCGCCCCAGCCGGCGTGCCGCGAGCCTTCGTCGCTGTCCGCATCGCCGCCGAGCGGATGGCGGTCGTGCTGCCCCGGCGGCGTGACGTAGAACGAGCTGGTTTCCTCCGGCGCGAAGCCTTCCCGCCTCAGGTTGGCGAGCGCGGCGTCCGCGTCGATCGAGCGGTCGAACCTTCCTGCGACGATTCGCGACATGGCGGTCTCCTTGTCCTTGCCGTGCGTGCCTATGCCCGCGCGATGCGGCCCGCGCGCATGTCGGCGCGGCGCACATCGACGCTGGGCATGCGCATCAGCGCCCGGTACTTGGTGATGGTGCGCCGCGCGACGCGCAGGCCCTGCTGCGCGAGCAGCCGCGCGAGCTCGGCGTCGGAGAGCGGCGCGCGCGGGTCCTCCGCGGCGATCAGCTCCTTCATCACCGCGCGCACCGCGGTGGCGGAGGCGGCGCCGCCGCTCTCGGTGGCGAGCCGGCGCGAGAAGAAATGCTTGAACTCGAACAGCCCGCGCGGCGTCGCCATGTACTTGTTGTTGGTGACGCGGCACACCGTGGACTCGTGCAGCCCGAGCTCGCCTGCGATCAGCTTGAGCGTGAGGGGCTTCATGGCGACTTCGCCGTACTCGAAGAAGCCGCGCTGGCGCGCGACGATGGCGTCGGCGACGCGCTGGATGGTGGCGAAGCGCTGCTCGATCGAGCGCAGCAGCCAGCGCGCCTCCTGCAGGTGGCGCGTGAGCGACTGGTTGGAGCCGCGCCCCTGCAGCGCGTCCGCGTAGGCGCGGTTCAGGCGCACGCGCGGCAGCGAGGCCGGGTTGATGGTCGCGACCCAGCGCTCCCGGTGCTTGCGCACCAGCACGTCCGGCACGACGTAGCGCGCCTCCTGCGGCCCGAAGCGGTGCCCGGGCTTGGGATCGAGCGACTTGATGAGGGCGCGCGCCACGTGCAGCGCCTTCTCGTCGCAGCCGACCGCGTGCTGCAGGCGCGCCCATTCGCGGTTCGCGAGCAGGTTGAGGTGGCCGCGCACGATCGCGAGCGCCACTTCGCGCCCGGCCGTCGCGGGCGGCAGCGCGTCGAGCTGCAGGCGCAGGCATTCCTCGAGCGTGCGGGCGCCGACGCCGGTCGGGTCGAGGCTCTGCACGAGGTGCAGCGCAGCGGAGAGCTCCTCGGGCCGCACGTCGTACTCCGGCGGCACGAGCGCGGCGAGCTCCTCCAGCGGCAGCTTGAAGTAGCCGTCGTCATCGAGGCTGTCGATCACCATGTGCGCGAGCGCGCGGTCGCGCTCGCCCATGGGCGAGATCAGCAGCTGCTCGCGCAGGTGCTCCTGCAGCGTTTGCGGCGCCTCGCCGATCCCGGACCATTCCTCCTGGTCGCGATCGCTGGGCGCGGAGTGCGAGGCCTCGGGCGTGTAGGGCACCTCGTAGGGCGCCTCGTCGCGCGGCGCGGGCGGCGGCGCGTCCGGATTTTCCTCGAGGAACGGATTGGAGGAGAGCGCCTCGTCCATCTCCTGCTGGAACTCGAGCGCCGACATCTGCAGCAGGCGCAGCGCCTGCTGGACCTGCGGGGTTAGCGTGAGGTGCTGGCGCAAGCGCAGCGCAATAGCGGGACCCATGTGGCTCCTTTGGTTGGGTGCTTTTCTGCAAGACCTATGCCAGTCGCTGTCCGTCGGACAGACAGGGGGAAGGGCCGGCGACGGGCCCTGTAAGAGTTTCTTGCGGGCGTAGCAATTACCGTTCGGGCGCGCGCTTTGCTGAATCGGGCTCGACATGGCTGACCGCCTCGAGCGCTATCGCGAAATGCGCGACTTCCGGCAGACGCCGGAGCCGCGCGGACAGAGGGTCATTCCCAGAGGAAAAAGACGCGGGTATTACGTGCAGCGGCATGCCGCGCGGCGGCTGCACTACGACTTCCGCCTCGAGCTGGACGGCGTGCTGAAGAGCTGGGCGGTGCCGAAGGGGCCCAGCCTCGATCCCGCGCAGCGGCGCCTCGCGGTGCAGACCGAGGACCACCCGCTCGAGTACGGCGAATTCGAGGGCGTCATCCCGGAAAAGCAGTACGGCGCGGGCGACGTGCTGCTCTGGGACCGCGGCGAATGGTTCCCGGAAGACCCCGATCCCGCCGCTGCGCTGAAGAAGGGGCGGCTGCATTTCCGCCTCGAGGGCGAAAAGCTCGCGGGAAGCTGGGTGCTCACCCGCATCCGCGGCGAGGAAGACAAGCCGCAATGGCTCCTCATCAAGCGCGACGACGAGGCGGCGCGGCCCGACGAGGGCGACATCACGCTCGAGCGTCCCGAGAGCGTGAAGCGCCCGCCGAAGCGCACGCGCCGCGCGGCGAAGGCGGCGCTGCCGCAGTTCATCGCGCCGCAGCTCGCCACGCTCGTGACCGAGCCGCCGCACGCCAAAGAGAGCGAATGGATCTACGAGATCAAGTACGACGGCTACCGCATGCTTGCGCGGCTGGACGGCGGGCGCGTGCAGCTCTTTACCCGCTCGGGGAAGGACTGGACGGCGAAGCTGCCCTCGCTGGCGAAGGAACTGGAGGGAATGAAACTGAAAGGCGCGTGGCTCGACGGCGAGATCATCGTTCCGGGCGAGGGCGGCCGCTCCGACTTCCAGGCGCTGCAGAACGCCTTCGAGGGCGGCAACGACCGGCGCGTGGTCTATTTCGTCTTCGATGCGCCGTTCCTGGACGGGAAGGACCAGCGTACGCTGCCTCTCACGGACAGGAAGAAGCGCCTCGCCTCCGTGTTTGCCGGAAAAGCTCTTGCGCAGGTCAAGCTGAGCGAGCACCTGTCGGGAAACGCGCGCGAGGTGCTCGAGCAGGCCTGCAAGCTCGGGCTCGAGGGGCTGATCGGCAAGCAGGCGCACGGCGTCTACTTCTCCGGCCGCTCGAAGGGCTGGATCAAGCTCAAGTGCCGCGCGCGCCAGGATTTCGTGATCGCGGGCTACACGCCGCCCGGCGGCTCGCGGCACGGCTTCGGCGCGCTGCTCGTGGGCCTGTTCGACCGCGCGGGCAAGCTGCGCTTCGCCGGCAAGGTCGGCACCGGATTCGACGACGCGCTGCTGCGTTCGCTCACGAAGCGCCTCGCCGCGATCCGGCGCGACGACTCCCCGCTCGCAGACCCGCCGCGCGAGAAGGGCGTGCAGTGGGTGCGGCCGGTGCTCGTGGCGGAGATCGCCTACGCCGAGCGCACCAAGGACGGCATCCTCCGCCAGGCGTCCTTCATGGGGCTGCGCGAGGACATCAACGCGAAATCGGTCGGCGAGGAGAAGCCGCAGCCGCCGCCCGCGCCGAAGGGCGAGGACCGCGTCCGCGGCGTGCGCATCTCCCACCCGGATCGCGTCCTGTGGCGCGACGAAAACATAGACAAGCTGGCGTACGCACGCTATTGCGACGAGGTGGGCGACTGGCTGCTGCCGCACGTGAAGGACCGGCCGCTCACGCTGGTGCGCTGCCCCGACGGCGTCGGCGGGCAGTGCTTCTACCAGCGGCACCTGCTGATGGGCGCGAGCCCCGGCGAGCTGAGGACGGTGAAGCGCGAGCGCTCGAGCAAGGGCGCCTACATCTATGCGAGCACGCTCGAGGCGCTGGTGAGCGCGGTGCAGAACGGCGCGATCGAGTTCCACACCTGGGGCGCGACGGTGCCGCGCATCCACGAACCCGACCGCATCACCATCGACCTCGACCCGGGCCCGGGCGTCTCCTGGAAGCGGCTTCTCGAGGCCACCCGGCTGACGCGGACGCTCCTCGACCAGCTCGGCTTGAGGAATTTCGTGAAGACGACGGGCGGGAAGGGGATGCACGTGGTTTTCCCGATCGCGCGCGGGCCCGGCTGGGACGAGGTCAAGGACTTCGCCCACCGCATCGCGCTCACCCTGACGCGCGCCCGGCCGGACCTTTTCCTCGCGGTCATGTCGAAGCAGAGGCGTGCCGGAAAGGTCTTCGTGGACTACCTGCGCAACTCCGAGACGGCGAGCGCCGTCGCGGCGTATTCGGCTCGCGCGCGCCCCGGCGCCATGGTTTCCACGCCGCTCGCCTGGGACGAGCTCGACGGCGACGACCCGCGCGGGCGCTTCACGGTCCGCAGCGTGCCGCAGCGCCTCGCGCGGCTGCGCGCCGACCCGTGGAAGGATTACGGCTCGGTGCGCCAGAAGATCACCGCGAAGATGCGGCAGTCTTTGTCGGGCTGAGAAGACGCAGGACGCCGCTCTACACCGCGTCTCTACTAGGGAGCGGCGCTGGTACGCAAGTTGCGTGCCGACGGAAACCTTGAAACTTTTTCCAGGAAGACATCGCCCGTGCCCCATCTTTTGCTGGTAGACGACGATCCCGAGCAGCTCGAGTGGCTCTCCGAGATGGCCAAGGCGGAGGCCTTCACCGTGGCGACCGCCGATTCGCTGCGCAACGCCCGCATCCAGATGACACGGCTGCAGCCCGACGTGCTCCTGACGGACCTGCAGCTGCCCGACGGCCACGGCATGGAGCTCGTGAACGACCTCGAGTCGCGCGAATCGACCGAGCTCGTGCTGATCACCGGCCACGCCAGCGTCGAGAGCGCGGTGGAGGCGCTGCGCGCCGGCGCCACCGACTACCTGGTGAAGCCGGTGGACACCGAGCGCCTGCGCGCGATCCTGCGCCGCGTGCCGCGCGCCGGCGAGCTGCGCCAGGAAATCGGCGAGCTGCGCGACGAGCTGAGGAAGCTCGGCCGCTTCGGGCACATCCTCGGCTCCTCGGCGCCGATGCAGAAGCTCTACGACCAGCTCGGCCGCGTCGCGCCCACCTCGGCGACGGTGCTGCTCGTGGGCGAGAGCGGCACCGGCAAGGAGCTCGCCGCGCAGACCATCCACGACCTCAGCCGCCGCAAGCGCTCGCCGTTCCTGCCGCTCAACTGCGGCGCGGTGTCGCCGCAGCTGATCGAGAGCGAGCTCTTCGGCCACGAGAAGGGCAGCTTCACCGGCGCCGACCGCCAGCACAAGGGCTACTTCGAGCGCGCGCACGGCGGCACGCTGTTCCTGGACGAGATCACCGAGATGCCGCAGGAGCTGCAGGTGAAGCTGCTGCGCGTGCTGGAGACCGGCCAGTTCATGCGCGTGGGCACGACCACCCCGATGAGCGCCGACGTGCGCCTCATCGCCGCGACCAACCGCAATCCCGAGGCCGCGGTCGCCGACGGCAAGCTGCGCGAGGATCTCTACCACCGGCTGAACGTGTTCCCGATCTCAATGCCGCCGCTGCGCGAGCGCGGCACCGACATCGAGCTGCTGGCGCAGCACTTCCTCGACCTGCTGAACAAGCAGGAGAGCGCCTCGAAGTCGTTCGCGCCGCCGGCGATCGCCGCGCTCTACGCGCACAGCTGGCCGGGCAACGTGCGCGAGCTGAAGAACTACGTGCAGCGCGCGTTCATCCTCGCCGACGAGGTGATCGACGCCGACCTGGCGCCGGCCGCGGTCACCGCGCCCGAGACCGCGCCGCTCCTCACGGTGCGCGTGGGCACGACCCTCGACGACGTCAGCAGGCGCCTGATCGAGGCCACGCTCGCCGAGTGCGGCAGCAAGCGCAAGGCCGCCGACATGCTGGGCATCAGCCTGAAGACCCTCTACAACCGCCTCGCCGCCTACAAGGCGAGCGACGGCGCCGCGCTCGACGAGGACGACGACGAGGTCAAGTCCGGGAGCTACGACGAGCGCCGCCCGGCGGCCTGACTCTTGCTAACGCTTCATCGTTCGCTGAATTCGTCATCGCTACAGACGCCCAACCGGAGACAGACATGGCTGCAGAAACGACCAGGACCGCCCAGGCGCAAGCCGACCGCAACATCGACCGCATGAGCCAGTCCGCGCACCAGGCGGTGGACCGCGCCGCCGGCGCCGCGCAGCAGGTGGCCGACAGGCTGAACGAGCACGCCGAGCGCATCACCGACAAGGGCGAGGAGCTGCTCGCCATGAAGGACGACTGGATCGAGACCGCGCGCGACTACGTGCGCGAGAAGCCGTTCGCCGCGCTCGGCATGGCGCTGGCGGCGGGCTACCTGCTGCACATGATCACGCGCTCCAGGTAAGAGCGGGATGGCCGCGGTTCCCAAGGCGCCGGGGCTGACCGAGCTCCTGGGGCGCACGCTGTCGGAGACGCGCGCGCTCGTCTCGGACTATGCGGAGCTCGCGGTCCTCGACGCGCGCAGCGCCGCGATCCGCCTGGCCTGGCTCCTCGGCAGCGGCCTCATCGTCGCCGTGCTCGTGGTCACCGCGTGGATGGCCGGGATCGCGGCCGCCATTACCTGGATGTGGGGCGAAGGCGTGTCCTGGCCGGCCGCGATCGGCATCGCCGCGTTCGTCAACCTGGTCGGCGCCGCGGTCCTGGTGTGGTGGATGCGCAGCCTCGTGGTCGAGCTGCCCTTCACCGCGCTCCTGCGCCAGCTGAAAGGCGAGCCGCCGCATGCACCCTGATCCCGAGATCGCAGAGGTCGAGGCGCGCCTTGCGCGCCGGCGCGAGCGCCTCGAGCACACGCTCCACGAGACCGGGCAGCGCGCGCTGAAAACGCTCGCGTCGCCCGCCGTGATGGTGGGCGTCGTGGCGCTCGGCTTCCTGGCCGGCGCGGGCGTGAGCCGGCGCCGCCTCGGCGGCGTCGCGAAGCGCGAGAAGGCGGAGAAGACCGGCTGGGCGGGCGTCGCGCTCTCGGCGGCGATGTGGCTCGTCAAGCAGCAGTTCGGCGGCCCGGCGCAGATCGCGCAGCTCATCCTCTCGCGCGTGAAGAAGAAGTCGCCGCATCCCGACAGCGTGCGCGCGCTGCCGGTCACTCGCGCGCCACACGCCTACCGCTGATTGCACTATAGAAATCGGCGCCGCGGGCCGCTAGGCTCGAAGCGCTGATGAACGTCCTCCACCGGCTCGCGCGCGCCGCGGATCTCGCCTTCGGCGTGGTCGCCGCGCTCGGCGCCATCACGCTCTGGGGCTGGGCGCTCGGGCTGCCTCGCCTGCGCGACCTGGGCGCCGATTTCCCGCCGATGCCGCCCTCGGCGTCGCTCGCCTTCGTGCTGCTCGCGGCAAGCTATTTCGCCTCGCAGCGCGGCAGGCGGCGCGACTCGTATGCCTGCGCCGCGCTGGCGGGCCTCATCGCGCTGGCGGCGCTCGCGCAGGAGGTGATCGGCATCGGCATCGCGCGGGAGTTCGGCGCAGCGCCGGCCGCCGCGATCACGCTGCTTCTCCTCGCGTTCGCGGCGCCGCTCGCCGACGATCCGCGCATCCTGCGCGTTCCGGCGAACAGCCTCGTCGCCTGCGTCGCCGCGGCGGTGGCGTTCTTCGCGCTCCTCGGTCTCTCGCTTCGCCTGCTGCGCCTCGACCTCGCGGCGCCGCTCCTCGGCTTCTCGGCGGCGGAGGCGTTCGCGAGCCTTTTCGCCGCGATCGGCCTCGCCGCCGGCCGGCCGAGCGAATGGCTCCTCGACACGCTCTCGAGCCGCCGCACCGGCGCGGTGGTGACGCGCTGGCTGCTGCCGGCGGCCTTCGGCGTGCCGCTCGTCGTCGGATGGCTGCGCATCCTCGCCGAGCGGCACGGGCTCTTCAGCGAGGCGTTCGGCCTCGCGGCCTTCACGCTCCTCATGATCGGCCTCTTCAGCGCGCTCGTCCTCTGGGTGGCGCGCACGCTCGATCGCATCGCCGCGCAGCGGGCGCAGGCCGAGGAGCAGGCCGAGGAGCAGCGCGAGTGGCTGCAGGTAACGCTCGCGAGCATCGGCGACGGCGTGATCGCCACCGATGCCGCCGGGCGCGTGCGCTTCCTGAACGCGGCGGCGCAGCGCCTCACCGGATGGCGCGCGGCCGAGGCGGCCGGCCGGCCCTTCACCGACCTGCTGCAGCTCTTCGACGAGCGCAGCGGCGCCGCGGTCGAGTGCCCGCTGCACCCGGCGCTGCAGCTTCGCGTCGCGATGTCGGCGGGCGGCGAGCCGGCGCTGCGCGCGCGCGACGGCACGGTGCGCGCCGTGGACATCAACGCCGCGCCGATCCTCGACCCGGGAAACAACGGCCTGCTCGGCGCGGTGCTCGTGCTGCGCGAGGCCGCGGCGCAGAGGAAGGCCGAGCGCGCGATGCGCGAGGCCTACACGGAGCTCGACCAGCGCGTGGTGCGCCGCACCGCGGCGCTCGAGCGCGCGAGCAGCGCCCTGCGCGAGAGGAACGCGCTCCTGAACGCGATCACGACGAGCACGCCCGACCTGATCTACGCGAAGGACCGGCTCGGGCGCACGCTGATGGCGAACCCGGCCTGGCTGAACGCAACGGGCGGCGCGGACGCCGATCCGGAGCTGGACGCGAACGACCGGCTGGTCCTCGAGGGCGGCGAGGCGGTGAGCATCGAGCAGTCGCTCAGCACCCCGAGCGGCGAGCGCATCTACCTCGCGACCAAGTCGCCGCTGCGCGACGAGCAGGGGCGCATCATGGGCCTCATCGGCGTCGCGACCGACATCACCGAGCGCAAGCGCGCGCAGGGCGAGCTCGAGAAGCTCGTCGTCGCGGAGCAGCGCCTGCGCGCGGAGGCCGAGCGCGCCAACCGCGCGAAGGACGAGTTCCTCGCCATCGTGTCGCACGAGCTGCGCTCGCCGCTGAACGCGCTGCGCGGCTGGAGCCACCTGCTGCTCACCACCAAGCCGCTCGAGCCTTCCCTCATCGACCGCGCGGCGAAGGCGATCAAGCGCAACGTCGACCACCAGACGCGGCTGATCGACGATCTCCTCGACACCTCGCGCATCGTGAGCGGCAAGCTGAACATCGAGCGCCGCGTGGTGAACCTGGTCGAGATCGTCTCGACCGCGCTCGACGCGGCGCGGCCGGGCGCGGCGGCGAAGGCGGTCGAGCTGCGCTTCCGCCCGGGCGACCCGGCGGTGATGGTGGTCGGCGACTCGGGCCGCCTGCAGCAGCTCGCGTCGAACCTGCTCTCCAACGCGGTGAAATTCACGCCCGACCGCGGCACGGTCGAGGTCGTGCTGCTGCGGCACGCCGAGCGCGTGCAGCTGCAGGTGAAGGACAACGGCGTCGGCATCTCGCCGGAGTTCCTGCCGCACGTCTTCGACCGCTTCACGCAGGCCGACACTTCGGCCGCGCGGCGCGCGGGCGGCCTCGGCATCGGGCTCGCGCTGGTGCGCCACATCGCGCTGCTGCACGGCGGCCAGGTGCGCGCCGAGAGCGCGGGCGTCGGCCGCGGCGCGAGCTTCACGGTGGACCTGCCGGCCGCCCCGGCGAGCGCGGCGCTGAGCGTCGCGGGCAGCCCGCCGGCGCAGGAGCGCCGGCGCACGCCCGACGGCGCGCTCTCCGGCATGCGGGTCTGGGTCGCGGACGACGACGTCGACGCGCACGAGGTCGTGCAGCTCACCCTCGGGCAGACCGGAGCCGTGGTCGAGACCTTCTCCTCCGGCGGCGAGCTCGTCGCCGCGCTCCAGCGCACGCTTCCCGAGCGCCCGCCCCACGTTCTCCTGATCGACCTCGCGATGCCGGGCGAGGACGGCTTCGAGGCGCTGCGCCGCGTGCGCGCAGTGGAGCTCGGCTGCGGCGCCGACCCCGTGCCGGCGATCGCCTTTACCGCATTCACCCAGATCGAGCGCGAGCGCCTCGTCGCCGCAGGCTTCTCCGACCGCGTCGACAAGCCGGTCGTCCCGGAGCGCCTCATCGCCGCGATCCGCGCCGCCGTGCGCGAGCGGCGCCAGCGCGCCGCCGCCGCCCAGGGCGGCTAGTCCCTTTTTCCCGTCAGGGGCTCGTCGAGCCGAGGGGCGGGCAGACCTCCTCGAGCGGCTTGCGCTCGGCGTCGACACCGAGGAAGGCGGCGACGAGCGCGGCGCCGCACATGAGGGCGGCGGCGAAGGAGTAGGCGCCGGCGAGCGCGGCGCGGCTGCCGCTCTCGATCATCGCGCCGAAGAGCGGCGGCCCGGCGAAGCCGCCGAGCGCGGTGCCGAGGGCGTAGAAGATCGAGATCGCGATGGCGCGCATCTCGAGCGGAAACACTTCGCTCACGGTGAGGTAGGCGGCGCTGGCGGCAGCGGAGGCGACGAAGAAGATCGCGCTCCAGCACAGGGTGAGCGAGGCCGGGCCCAGGGCGCCGGCGGCGAACGCTTCGCCGGTCGCGAAGAGCGCGATGCCGGACAGCGCGTAGGTGAGCGCGATCATGACGCGCCGCCCGACGGCGTCGAAGAGCCGGCCGAGGACCAGCGGGCCGAGGAAGTTGCCGACCGCGAACGGGAAAAGGTAGTAGCCGACCGCGGCTTCGGGAACGGCGAAGAAGCGCGTCAGCACGAGCGCGTAGGTGAAGAAGATGGCGTTATAGAAAAAGGCCTGCGCGGCCATCAGCGCGAGGCCGAGCAGCGTGCGCCGGCGATAGTGGCCCGCGAGCAGCCGCACGATCTCGATCCACGGAATCGAGAAGAGCGGCCGCATCGCGGCTCCGGGCGCGCAGGGCGGCAGCGCGCCGCCGACTGCTCGTTCGATCCCGGTCACGACTGCATCGGCCTCCGCGGCGCGGCCGTGCATCAGCAGCCAGCGCGGGCTCTCGGGCACGTGGCGGCGCACGAGGAGGATGGCGCTGCCGAGGATCGCGCCGAGGCCGAACGCGAGGCGCCATGAGAGGTCGGGATCGAGAAAATTTCCCTGCAATAAGAAAATGCTGAGCGCTGCGCCCAATGCAGCCCCGATCCAGAAACTGCCGTTGATCGCGAGATCGACCGTGCCGCGCAGCCGCGCCGGGATGAGCTCGTCGATGGCCGAGTTGATCGCGGCGTATTCGCCGCCGATGCCGAAGCCGGTGAGGAAGCGGCACGCGGCGAAGGTCGTCAGGCTGAAGGAGAAGGCGGTCAGCACGGTCGCGACGAGGTAGACCGCGAGGGTGGCGAGGAACATGCGCTTGCGCCCCAGGCGGTCGGCGAGGCGGCCGAAGTAAAGCGCGCCGATCACCGCGCCGCCGACATAGGCAGACGCCGCCCAGCCGATCTGCGCAGCGGAGAGCCCGAGCGTGTCGCTCCGCTGCAGCGTCGGGCCGAGGGAGCCGACCACCGTGACCTCGAGGCCGTCGAGCAGCCAGCTCACGCCGAGCGCGATGACCACCCGCCAGTGCCATCCGGACCAGGGCAGGCGGTCGAGGCGCGCCGGCACGTCGCTGCGAACCGCCTCTTGAAGGCGCGGGGAGCCGTCCATATCGTCTTGGACCGGAGAAGGGGGCAAAAGTGACGCGCTGGAAAGCCTCTGGGCTGCACCTGACGATCAGCATCGCGATCGCGGCGTCCGCGCTCGCCTGCATGCTGCTGGTCTGGTACCCCGGCCCGCTCTTCCAGGCGGCCGGCGGCAACGGGCTGCTCTTCCTGCTCGTCGGGGTCGACGTCGTGGTGGGCCCGCTCATCACGCTGATCGTCTTCCGCAGCGGCAAGCCCGGAATGAAGTTCGACCTCGCGATGATCGCGCTCGCGCAGAGCGCGGCGCTCGCGTACGGCGTGCACACCGTCTACCTCGCGCGCCCGGTGTTCATCGTGTTCGTCAAGGATCGCTTCGACGTCGCGCGGGCGGTCGATATTTCGGACGCGGACCTCGCGCAGGGCAAGTACCCGCAATTCCGCGCGTTTCCGCTCGGCCGGCCGCGCCTCGCCTTCGTCGACTGGCCCGACGATCCCAAGGAGCGGGCCAAGCTCGTGGACCTGGCGTTTTCCGCCTCGGCCACCGATCTCTACCAGCTGCCCAGGCTCTTCGTGCCCTACGAGGAGCGCACGAAGGAGGTCCTCAAGCGGGCCTATCCGGTCGAGCGCGTGCGGCAGATCGAGCCGAAGGCGGCCGACGTCATCGATCGCTACCTCGCGCGCAGCGGCCGGCCGCCGGACAGCGTGCGCTTCCTCGACCTGCGCGCGCCGCTCGCCTGGGTCGCGGTGCTGGTGGACGCGAAGACCGCGCAGCCGGTCGAAATGCTGATCTACGACTCGCTGTAGCGCGCAGGGCGGCGCTATAGTGGCGCCATGCCGAAAGCCAAGGTCTCGGATCTCCGCCGGCATTACCCGGACGTGGCGCTGGAGGGCGACTACCCGCCGCTGCGCTTCCAGTCGATCAGGAAGAAGGTGAGCCCCGAGGAATGGCAGGCGCGCGTGGATTGCGCGTGCGCCTATCGCCTGGTGAAGCACTTCGGGATGGACGACCTGATCTACAACCACATCTCGGCGCGCATCCCGGGTACCGAGGATTTCCTGCTCAATCCGTTCGGCCTCACGTACGACGAGATCTGCGCTTCCTCGCTCGTCAAGGTGGACCTGAAGGGCCGGATCCTCTGGCAGCCGGAGTGGCCGAAGGGACTGAGCTATACGATCAACCTCGCCGGCTTCGTCATCCACGGCGCGATCCACGAGGCGAAGCCCGAGATCCAGTGCGTGATCCATACGCACTCGCTCGCCGGAATGGCGGTCGCGAGCCTGAAGCGCGGCCTGCTGCCGATGACGCAGACCGCGATGCGCTTCGCCAAGGTCGCCTACCACGACTACGAGGGCGTGGTGCTCGAGATGGACGAGCGCAAGCGCCTTCTGAAGAACCTCGGCGACTGCGACGTGATGCTGCTTCGCAACCACGGCCCGCTCGCCGTCGGCCGCTCCATTCCCGAGGCGTTCAACAACATGTATCGCCTGGAGCGCGCCTGCCGCGCGCAGCTCCTGGCACAGGGCTGCCAGGATGAGCTGGTGCTGCCCGAAAAGGCCGTCGTGGAAAAGACCGCGCGCATGTACGAGCCGGGCGTGCGGCGCACGATGGGCCACCTCGAGTGGCCGGCGATGCGGCGGCTCGCCGACCGCCTCGACCCGTCCTACAAGACCTGAGCGCGATGCACGTCGTCGAGCAGTACGCCGCCTTCGCCGAATCGCTCCGCAGGGAGGACCTGCCGCCGGAAGTCGTGCACCACGCCAAGCGCGCGGTGATCGACTTGCACGCCGCGGCGTATCCCGGCGCCGTCGCGCCGCCGGCGACGCTCCTCGAGAAGGCGTTCGCGGAGGAAATCGGCCAGGGCAGCTCCTTCCTCTTCCTCGGCAGGAAGGCGACGCCGCGCGCCGCGGCGCTCATCAACGGCGCCGCCGCGCACACCGCGGAGTTCGACGACATTTTCCGCGACGGCATCTACCATCCGGGCGCTCCCACGATCGCCGCGGCCCTGGCCTTGGGCTTCTCGAGGAGGGCGAGCGGCAAGGACTTGCTGCGCGCCGTGGTCGTCGGCTACGAGATCTCGACGCGCATCGGCGCCGCCATGGGGCGCGCGCACTACAAGTACTGGCACAACACCGGGACCATCGGCTGCTTCGGCGCCGCTGCGGCCTGCTCCGAATTGCTGAAGCTCGACAAGGCCCGATTTGCGCACGCGCTCGCAACCGTGACCACGTTTGCCGCCGGGCTGCAGCAGGCGTTCCGCATGGACTCCATGTCGAAGCCGCTGCACGCCGGGCACGCCGCCGAAGCGGGCCTGACCGCCGCGCTCGCCGCGGCCGAGGGCGTGACCGGCTCGCTCGACATCCTCGAAGGCGAGGCCGGGCTCGGGCGGGCGATGAGCGACAACCCGGACTGGCAGCGCGGCATCGCGACCCTCGGGCGCGACTTCCACATCACGCGCATGACCTTCAAGAACCACGGCTGCTGCGGGCACACCTTCGCCGCGATCGACGGCGCGCTCGAGCTGAAGAGGAGGATGCGCCTGCAGCCCGCCGACATCGAGCGCGTGGACGTCGCGACCTACAAGGCGGCGCTCGACATCGCGAACTACGACAATCCCCGCACGCCGGCCGAGGGCCGCTTCTCGCTGAAGTACGTCGTCGCGAGCGGGCTCGTCCACGGCAATGTGCGGCTTGCGGCTTTCGAGAAAGAAAGATTGGAAGATGAAGAGACAAAGGCGGTGATGAATAAAATCGCCGTGAAGCTCGATCCGGAGCTCGACGCGGCGTTCCCGGGGAAGCGGGCGGCGCGCGTCACCCTGCGCGCGCGCGACGGCCGGGAAGAGCAGTACCTGCAGCCGACCCGCAAGGGCGACCCCGACCTGCCGCTCAGCGACGCCGAGCTCGACGACAAGTTCCTCGAGCTCGCCGCGCCGGTCATCCGGGAAGCGGCGGCGCGCAGGCGCCTCGCATACCTGCGCGCGCTCGACGCGGCGCCGCGCCTCGAGCCGTGAGCCTCGGCTTCGTCGGCCTCGGCGTCATGGGCGCGCCGATGTGCATGAACCTCGCCGCGAAGAGCGGTCAGCCGGTTCTTGCGGTCGACGTCCGGGAAACCGCGATCCCGGGCGCGAAAGGGGCTTCGCTCGGGGATCTTCGGCAATGCGACGTCGTCTTCCTCTCGCTGCCCGGAGCGGCCGAAGTGCAGGCGGTCGCGAAGGAGCTGAGCCCCAGGCGGGGCGCGTGCGTCGTCGATCTCAGCACCACCACCGTGTCGCTCGCTCGTTCGCTCCATGAGCATTTCGGGAAGCAAGGCGTCGCGTTCGCGGATGCCCCGGTCGCGCGCACGCGCGAGGCGGCGCAGAAAGGCACGCTGTCGGTGATGGTCGGCGCGAGCGCAGGGACGTTCGACAGGATCCGGCCGCTGCTCGCCTGCATGGCGAGCGACATCACCCATTGCGGCGGCCCGGGCGCGGGCCAGGCGATGAAGCTCGCGAACAACATGATGCTGTTCCAGAACGTCGTCGCGGTCGCCGAGGGGCTGGCGCTCGCGCGCCATGCCGGCGTGGACCCGGCGCTCGCGCTGGAGGTGCTCTCGAAGGGCTCGGCGGACAGCTTCGCGCTGCGCAACCACGGGATGAAAGCCATCCTGCCCGGCGTTTACCCCGAGCGGGCGTTCTCGACCGAGTACGCGCTCAAGGACCTCCGCTACGCGCTGGAGCTTGCGCGCGAGGCCGGCCTCGACCTGACGGGAGCGCGCAACGCGCGCAAGCTCCTCGAGAAAAGCCGCGACGCCGGTTTCGGTGCAGAATACTTCCCGGCGCTGGCAAAAGTGGTGTCTTGAACAGGCGAGGGCATAGGGCATGCATCCGGCGATGATGGGCGCACTGACGGGTTTCGGCCTCGGGATCCTGCTGTACGTCTTCGACTACCTGGCGATCCGCAAGGGCGCGGCCGAGCGCGCCATGCGCAAGCACAAGAACCAGCCGGTGGTGCTCGACAGCACCGAGCGCAAGAGGCTGCGCTCGCTCCTGATGTTCTGCCTGATCCTGCCGCCGGCCTTCGCCCTCGGCTTCTGGATGGTCAGTAAAGCGTAGCGGGAAAAAAGCGAAGTAAAGACTAGTCGGCCTTCGCGCCCGAGAGCTTCACCACTTCCGCGTACTTCGCCACTTCGGCGCGCAGCATCTTCTCGAATTCCTCCGGCGTGTTGCCGACGGGCTCCTCGCCCTTGTCGAGGATGCGCTTGGACAGATCCGGCGCGTGCGCGGCCTTGATCGCGGCGGCCGCGAGCGCCTGGATCACCTCGCGCGGCGTTCCCGCGGGCGCGAGCAGCGCATACCAGACCGGCACCTCGACGCCTTCCACGCCGAGCTCCTTCATCGTCGGCACGTCCGGCATGAGCGCCGAGCGCGCCGCCCCGGCGACGGCGAGCGGGCGCAGGCGGCCGCTCTTCGACAGGATCGCCGGGATGTTGGCGAAGCTGAACTGCACGTCGCCCGCCACGACGGCGGTGAGCGAAGGATCGGTGCCTTTATAGGGCACGTGCACGACGTTGATCCCCGTGCGCAGCTTGAAGAGCTCTCCGGCGAGGTGCTGGCTCGTGCCGGCGCCCGCCGAGGAGTAGTTGAGCCCGCCGGGCTTCGCGCGCGCCTCGGCGATGAGCTCGGCGACCGTCTTCGCCGCGGTCCCGGGCCCGGCGACCAGCAGGTTCGGGCTCTGGCACAGCACCGAGATCGGCGCGAGGTCGCGCAGCGCGTCGTAGCGCAGGCCCTTGTAGAGCGAGGCGTTGATCGCGACCGCGGTCGTCGTGAAGAGCAGCGTGTAGCCGTCGGCGGGCGATTTCGCCACGGCTTCGGTCGCCACGTTGGTCGCCGCGCCGGGGCGGTTCTCGACGATGAATTGCTGGCCGAGATACTCCGAGAGCTTCGGCGCGAGCAGCCGCGCGTTGATGTCGGTGCCGCCGCCGGGCGTGAAGCCGACGAGCATGCGCACCGGCCGGGCGGGATAGCCCTGCGCCGCGGCGTGGCCGAGCGCGAGCGCGAGAAAGAGCGAAACGAGGATCCTCATAGGCCCGCGATCTTATAATGCCCGCCATGCAAAGACGGTCATTGTTGAAGCTCGGTTTCGCCGCCGCGGCGCTTTCCGGGCTGGACGCCTTTGCGCAGAGCCGGTATCCCGACCGCGCGGTGCGCCTCGTCGTGCCCTTCGCGCCGGGCGGCGACGGCGACATCATCGCGCGCCTGTGGGCGAAGTACGCCGCGGTGCCGCTTGGCGGCAGCATCGTCGTCGAGAACAAGCCGGGCGCGGGCGGCGCCATCGGCGCCGGCGAGGTGGCGCGCGCCGCACCCGACGGCTACGCGCTGCTTCTCGGCACCACGACGACGCAGATCGTGAACCCGGCGACGCTCGCGACGCCGCCGTACGATGCGATCAGGGATTTCGCGCTGGTGGGCATCGTGAGCATGAACCCGACGTGCGTGGTCGTGAATCCCGCGCTCGGCATCGGCTCGCTGAAGGAGCTCGTCCAGAAGGTGAAGGCCGAGCCCGGCAGGTTCTCCTATGGCTCGGCCGGTCCCGGAACCATCACGAACCTCACCGGCGAGCTCCTGAAGCACGTCGGCGGCCTGGAGATGCAGCACGTGCCGTACAAGGGCGGGGCGCCGGCGATGCAGGACCTCGTCGCCGGCCACATCCCGGTGATCACGCCGATCCTCACCTCCGCCGTGATCGCGCAGCATCGCGCGGGCCGCGCGCGCATCCTCGCGGTGAACAGCGACGAGCGCCTGAAAGCGGCGCCCGAGCTTCCGACCGCAGTCGAGGCCGGCTTCGCGGACCTGCGCGTCATGGTGTTCAACGCGGTGTTCGCGCCCGCCGGCGTTCCGCGGGCGGTGCTCGATGCGCTGAAAGCCGCCAACGCGAAAGCGCTCGCCGCTGCCGGCCTGAGGGAGGACCTGGAAAAGGCGGGCGCCGAGCTCTTCAGCGGCCCGGATGCCGCGAGATTCGTGGCTGACGAGGCGAAGCGCTGGGGCGCGCTGATCAAGACCATGGGCTTCAAGGGCCAGTGAGCGAAGCAAAGTCGGCGAGCGGGCTGGATCTGCGGGCCTGGCTGGAGGAAGTCCGCGCGCTGGGCGAGCTGAAGGACGTCCGCGGCGCGGACTGGAGCCTCGAGCTCGGCGCGATCAGCGAGCTGAACGTCCGCAAGCCGGTGCCGCGGGCGCTGCTCTTCGACGACATCCCGGGCTGCAAAAAAGGCTTTCGCGTCCTTACCTGCAGCACGAGCAGCCCGGCGCGGCTTTCCTCGATCCTGCGCTTCCCGGTCCAGAAGACCCACAAGGGCCTGGTCGACACGCTGCGCGGCAAGCCCGCGCAATGGCAGCGCGCCGCGCCGGAGTTCCCTGCCGTGGTGGAGAAATCCGGCCCCGTGCTGGAAAACGCCCAGGAAGAAAAAAACGTAAACCTCGAGATCTTTCCGTCTCCCCTGTGGCACGAGAAGGACGGCGGGCGCTACATCGGCACCGGCTGCTGCGTGGTGACGCGCGATCTGGATTCGGATTGGATCAACGTCGGCACGTACCGCGTGCAGCTCCTCGACAGGAACCACGTGGCGCTCGACATGGTTCCGGGCAAGCACGGCCGCATCCAGTACGAGAAGTACAGGAAGGCGGGCAGGCCGTTTCCGGTCGCCATCGTGCTCGGCTGCGATCCGCTCGGCTACCTCATCTCCGGGATCGAGGTGCCGTTCGGCATGTGCGAGTACAACTACATCGGCTCGATCCTGAAGAAGCCCGTCTCCGTGCTCCTCGGGGAGATCACCGGGCTGCCGTTCCCGTCCGCCTCGGAGATCGTGATCGAAGGCTTCGTCGAGCCCGGCGACGAGCGCACCGAGGGCCCGTTCGGCGAGTTCCACGGCTACTACCCCGGAAAGGAAGGCGTCGCGCCGGCAGTCACGGTGAAGCGGGTGTACTACCGCAACGATCCGATCCTGGTCGGCAGCCCGCCTGCGAAGCCGCCGAACGACTATTCCTACTCGAAAGCGGTGATGCGCTCGGCGCTGCTGCACGACGCGCTGGTCGCGGCCGGGGTGCCGGACGTGCAGGCGGTCTGGGCGCACGAGATCGGCGGCGCGCGCATGTTCAATGCCGTCTCCATCAAGCAGCGCTACGCCGGCCATGCCCGCCAGGCCGGGCACATCCTCAGCCAGTGCGGCGCCGGCGCGTACATGTCGCGCTACTCCGTGGTGGTCGACGACGACATCGATCCGTCGAACCTCCAGGAAGTGATGTGGGCGGTGGCCACGCGCACCGATCCCTCCATCGACATCGACATCATCCAGCGCGGCATGGGCTCGAAGAACGACCCGATGTTCGTCGCCTACCCCTACGACGCGCCCTACAGCTCGAAGGCCGTCATCGACGCCTGCCGCCCGTTCGACCACCTGCACGACTTCCCCGAGGTCGCAGAGATCAGCCGCGAGCTCGAGCAGAAAATCCGCGACAAGTGGAAGGACATCCTCTAGATCCCTGGCCGGTCGTCGCCGGGCACCTGGGCCGGGCCGCCACCGCCTGGAGCATCGGCGTGTATGGCGCGATCGCCGAATACCACCATTGCGAGGCCAGTCCATCCAGCAGGATCGACGAATGGACGGTCCGCTCCGCCCTGGGCGCCATTCGCGTCACGCCGCGGGAAGGCGCAACGCTCCTCGCGTACGAGGAGCTGAGCGCGGACCGGGAGTGCTGGGCGCACGGCCTCTGCGTCCTTGTTCCAGGCGGCACCGAGGTCGCCCCCGCGACGCGCATCACGGAGTTGGGACGCGATGCATCGGCGATCGACGAGGCGTACCGCGAAGCGGTCCTGTTCGATCTCGGGATCGGCTCGCCGCTCTTCAGGTTCTGCGTCCGGCTCTCGGAGGACGCCCAGATCGCGGAGCTGCGCCGCCATGTGGGGCGCAGCGTCCTCGACGCGGAGGTCATCGCAACGATCAAGGCCCTCGATCCGCACCGGCTGGCGATCTCGGCGCTCGGGCGCATCGAGGTCTATCAGCCGATCGCGGTTTCCGAGACGCCGCTCGGGCCGCATACGCACTTCATTCCGAGGATCCTGCGTCCCGATACCGCGACCTCCGCCAACGTGCCGGTCGTTCCCGGCTACCGGGCGGGGCTGCATCTCCATCCAGCGAGCCCGATCCGCGATGCGCGGGGGGCGAGGAAGCCCTTTTCGAGCGCCGAGCACGTGGAATTCCAGAGGCTCCTGGACGACTACGGGGATCGCGCCTACCTCGCGGCCAAGCGGCGCGCCGAAGCGGTGCTGCGCGGCGGGGCCGTCGGCGAGCCGGCGGAAGAAGCTTCGCGCATCGAGCGGCTCGCCTGGCGCGTCGCCCGGCGCCAGATGCTATTCGTCTGATTCGCCCTGCGGCCGGTCCAGGTCGCGCACCTCGGTGTTCATCCTGACGTCGCTGCGCCGCCGGCCCTCGAGGAGCTTCGCCGTCTCGAAGTACTCGCCGCGCACCGCGCGCTGCGCGGCCTGTTCGAGGTCGTCGGGCCAGTAGCCGAGGGAATAGCCGAACCACGGCGTCTCGGGCTTGAGCTGCGGCAGGCCGAGCTCTTCCCAGATCTTCTTCGCGTTCTCCATGTACTCGCGCTTGGGGAGCGAGATCGGCGGGAAGTCCTCCTTGAGCGTGGCGTCGATCAGCACGGACGCGTCCTCGCCGCCGTTGCGCTTGCTGCGCGGGCCGTGGCCCTGGTCGCGGTGCGGCAGGATGTGGAGGTCGAGCGCGGGATTCGCGCGGTAGGACATCGCCCAGAAGAGCGCGTCGGCGTTGTCCGGATCGATGTCCTCGTTCACCGCGATGACGTACTTGCCGGCCGCGCGGTTCCAGGCGGCGGCGCCGTAGAGCGCTCTCCAGACCTCCGTGGCGGGGAGATTCCGCTCCACGACCAGGACGATCACTTTGCGCAGGTTGGTCAGCGGCTCGTGCATCGAGACCTTCTTCACGCCGCGGATGCCGAGGCCGGCCTGCAGGTGGTTGAGGAAGAGCGGCTCGAGCGCCACGCGCTTGATGAGGCTCGACTCGCTCGGCGTGACCTGCGAGATGATAGAGGTGAGGATGGCATCGCGCCGCCGCGTGATGCACGTGACTTCCATGTAGGCGTTGTATTCCTGCAGGTTGACGTGGCCGTGCGACTCGCCGAACGGCGCCTCGGGCTCGAGGTCCTTGGTCTCGATGTAGCCCTCGACCACGATCTCGGCCTCGGCGGGGACGAGGAGGTCCACGGTCTTCGCCTTCACCACGTTGATCGGCGCCCCGACGAGGCCGCCCGCGACGTGCAGCTCGTCCATGGATTCGGGCAGCTTCTGCACCGCGGTGAAGGCGACGCAGGGCGGTGCGCCCAGGATCACCGCCGCGGGCAGGCGCTCGCCGCGGCGCTTCATCTTTTCCCAGTGCGTATAGATGCCGGGACGCAGCTCGAGCGACGGGTTCATGCCGAGGCGCTTGGGCGCCTTGACCTGGCCCCGGTAGATGCCCATGTTCTGCACGCCGGTGTCCGGGTCCTTGGTGATGTACTGCGAGAGCGTGGCGAAGGGCGCGATGTCCCAGCCCGGCGTCGAGATCGGGATCGGCAGCTTGTCGAGGCCGTCGACCACGACTTCCTGGCACGGCGCTTCCTTCACGACGTTCGGCTTGATCGGATTCGCGACCGCGCGGTTCCAGGTCTCGTTGATCTTGTCGAGCGCGCAGTTCATGCCGAGGCGGTAGATCTCGCGGTTGGCGGCAAGCGCGCCCACCACGACCGGGATATCGTATTTCCTGCCTTTCGAATCCACCACGTTGCGGAACAGGAAGGCCTTGCGATCGCGCTCCGCGATCCCGCCGCGAAACTGCCAGCGCACGAGCGGGTGCATCTCCGTGTCCTTGTTGATGGGCCGCTCCACGGTGACGAGCAGGCCGGCGCGCTCGAGCGCCTTCAGGTGGTCGTGCAGGTCGGGGTAGGGTCTCATTCGACGGTGATGTGCTTGTCCTGGATGAGCTTGCGCCATTTCTGCTGGTCTTCCTGCACGACGCGCGCGAGTTCCTGCGGGCTGCCCGCCACGACCTCGCAGCCCTGCGCCTCGAACTTTGCGGCTTCCTTTTGCAGGATCGCGTCGAGGGAGGAATGCAGCTGGCCGATGACGGCTTGCGCCGTCCCGGCGGGCGCGAACATCGCGACCCACGATTCCGTGGCAAAGCCGGGATAGGTCTCGGCGATCGCCGGCAGCTCGGGATAGAACTTCGAGCGCCTCGGCGAGCTCACCGCGAGCGCGACCAGCTTTCCGGTGCGCACGTACTGCTGGATCGAGCCGCCGCCCTGGATCAGCATCACCTGCACCTGGCCGGCGAGGAGGTCCTGGATCGCCGGGCCGCCGCCTTTGTAGTGCACCGGCACGGTCTCGATGCCCGCGGCCTGCTTGAAGAGCTCGTAGGCGAGGCGGCTCGACGAGGCGGGTCCGGCCGAGCCGTAGTTGAGCTGCGCGCCTTTTTCCTTCGCGAGGGCGACGAACTCCCTCACCGTGCGCACGCCGAGGGAGGGATGCACCAGCAGCACCTGCGGATAGCGGCACAGCTCCATCACCGGCGCGAAGTCGCGCACCGGGTCCCACTTCAGGCTGCGGTAGAGGTAGGGGTTCACCGCGAAGGTGTCGAAGGTCACGAGGAGCGTGTGGCCGTCCGGCGCCGAATCGGCGACCTGCTGCGTGCCGACGATGCCGCCGGAGGTGACGCGGTTCTCCACGACGAAAGGCTGGCCGAGCGCCTCGGCGAGCGGCGTGGCGACGAGGCGCGCGACGAGGTCGCTCGCGCCGCCCGGGCTCGACGGCACGACGATGCGCACCGGCTTCGTCGGGTAGGCGTGAGCGCTCAGGGCGAGCGCGGCGAGGGCGGCGGCGAGGACTCTCATTGGCCCGGCATCTTAGCGGCTCGCGAGGTGCATGCGGCGCCGCGGCTTCCAGTCGAAAAGCTCCATGAAGTCGCCGAACACGCGGGCGCTGAGCTCGAGGGCTGCGCGCATGTGGGCGTGAGTATCGCGCAGAACGCGCTCGACGCGCGCCGCGCCGCCTTCGGCCTCGACTTCGGCGCGGTAGCGCGGCACGTCGAGCCAGCGCCGGATGAGCGCTTCGTCCGCCTCGAGGTGGAACTGCAGGCCGTAGGCGCGCTCGCCGTAGCGGAACGCCTGGTTCGCACAGGTGCCCGTGCGCGCGAGGTGCACTGCGCCCTTCGGAAGGTCGAAGGTGTAGGCATGCCACTGGAACACGTCCTGCGCGTCGCTCAAGTGGCGGAACAAAGGGTCGGAAGCCGCCGCGGCGGTGGGGTGCAGCCGGTACCAGCCGATCTCGCGCACCGCATGCGGGCGCACGTTCGCGCCGAGCGCCGCGGCGAGGAGCTGGGCACCGAGGCAGATGCCGAGCACGGGAATCTCCCGCTGGATCGCTTCGCGGAGCGCGGCGATCTCGGCGAGGAGGTGCGGATGGGCATCGGCCTGGTCCACGTGCATCGGCCCGCCGAGCACGACCAGCCCGTTGTAGCGCGCGAGCGCGGGCTTTGCGCCGGGGTCGCGGCTGAAATTCACGTAGCGCACGCGAAAGCCGCGGCTGCGCAGCATCGGGTCGAGCACGCCGAGCGGCTCGCTCGCGGCGTGCTGGAAGACGAGCAGCTTCCTCAAGCGCCCTTCGCTTCGAGCTCCTTGATGCGCTCGCGGAGCTGGCGCTCCTCGTTCCAGCGCGCGGTCTCGTCGCGGATGATCGCGGCGATCGCGCCCGGCAGCAGGGTGACGGTGAACGCGATCGAGAGCCGGCGGCCGTCCCGGTGCGTCGCCGGGACGCGCAGCAGCTCCGTGCCGTATTTCGTCTTTCCGCTGCGCATCACCGCGCGGTAGCCGCCCCAGTGCCGCTCGCGCAGCCGCTCGGGGACGATGAGATCGAGCGTCGCGCCGAGCGCATCCGCCTTCGTATAGCCGAAGATGCGCTCCGCGGCGGCGTTCCAGAGGACGATGCGGCCTTCCGGGTCGGCGGCGACGATCGCGTCGCCGGCCGATTCCACCAGCTTCTCCAGGTCGAGCACGTTGCGTTTCTACACCTTTTTGCGCGCCAGGACTTGCGCGGCATAGCTCGCGAGCGTGAAACAGGCGACGACGGCGAAGGCGATGGCGACCCATGCCGCCAGCGCGAAGACGAGGAAGATGGCCGGCGGATGGCCGCTGCCGCCGAGGCTGAGCAAGGCGAGCGCGCCGAGCACGACGCCGGCCGCCGCGAGCGCCCAGCGCTGCACTTTCCAGAGCAGCCGCCGCCACGGGAGGATGCTCTCGCGCGCCTCGGCCACGGCGAAGACGATCGTCCAGAAGATCAGCCCCAGGATCGCCGTCGCGGCGAAGAGAATGGCGAGGAAGGCGGGCAGATTGTTCCCCGGCGAGACGCGCGCAGCGAGCGGCGCCTGGTACCAGAGATCGGCCTGCGTCAGGGGCCGGCCTTCGACCCGTGACGCGACCTCGGTGAAGCGCACTTCGCCGCCGTCCTCGAGCGCCGCCCAGCGCACGATCCGCCGGTCGGCCTTGGAGACCCAGATTCGCTCCCGCCAGGTGGTCCGCTTTCCCAGGAGGGTGAGCCCGGGCTCCGAGCGCTCGAACACCCAGTGCTGCGGCGTGGACTCGCTGAGGGCGAACGACGCAAGGTGGCGCGCGCGCTCGTCCGGCTGCCGGAAGGCGCGCGGATCGCGCGAGAACGGCTCGAAGACGAACACCGCGAACGTCTGGCTGCGATCCTTGTAGAGGCCGAACGTGATCGAGTGGTCCAAGGGGAGCGCCTGATAGCGCGCGCCGTATTGCAGGTAGCGGTAGTACCTGACCCCGTCGGACCACTTCGCGCGGTCGCCGATCCGCGCGTTCCCGTCCACGTACTTGAAGCGCCCATCGCGCGTCGCGCAGCGCTTGAACGCGTACTCCTCCTCGTAAGGCTGGGCGGGATCGTAGCGCTCGGCATGCTTGCCCGAGTCGCAATAGGTCTCGAGCCTCAAATACTCTTCGGCGATCGCCTGCAGCGTCGGCGGCGGCTCCTGCCCGCACGCGCCGCCGGCGAGCCCGGATAGAAGGGCGAGAGCGATCGCGGGCCGCATGTGCCGTGCATCTTAGCCTCGCTAGAGCATGACTTCGACTTCGGCGTTGCCTTCGCGCGAGAGCAGGTTGACGGAGACGCTGGCGCCGTGGCGCTGGAAGTGCAGGTCGAGCCGCGACCCGCCCACTTGCAGGCGGCGCACGATGAGCCAGTCGAGGGAGGGAGGCAGGCGCGGCCCGCGCAGGCGTACGACGGAAGCGGCGCAGTCGATCTCGATGCCGAGGCAGGCCTGCAGCAGCGCCATCGGCGCGACGGCGGCCCACGCTTGCGGCGCGCAGGCGACCGGGTAGAGCGTCGGCGCCTTGCCGCGCTTGCGATCGAAGCCGCAGAAGAGCTCCGGCAGCCGCCGCAGGTGCATGTGCGCTGCCGCGTCGAAGAGCGCCGTGCTCACCGAGAGCACCTGGCTCGAGTAGCCGTAGCGCGCGAGGCCGAGTCCGATCAGCGCGTTGTCATGCGGCCACACGGAGCCGTTGTGGTACGAGGTCGGGTTGAAGCGCTTTTCTCCGGCGCCGAGGGTGCGGATCCCCCATCCGGTGAAGAACTCGGCCCCGGACAGGCAGCGCGCGATCCGCGCGGCGCGGTCCGGGCGGGCAATGCCGGTGAAGAGGAGCTGCCCCGCATTGGACGAGCGCACCGCGCAGCGCCGCTTTGCGCCGTCGAGGGCGAGCGCATAGGTGCCGAGCGCCTCGCACCAGAACGCTTCCTCGAAGCGCGCCTGCAGGCGCTGCGCGCGCCCATAGAGCTCGCGCGAGAGCCCGATGTCGCCCAGGTCGGCGGCGAGGCCGGAGGCGAGGCGCAGGGCGAGGAACGCGTAGCCCTGCACCTCGCAAAGCGCGATCGGCAGCTCGGCGAGCGCGCCGTCGGCGTGGAAGATCGCGTCCTCCGAGTCCTTCCAGCCCTGGTTGCGCAGCCCGCTCTCGCGCCGGCGGCCGTACTCGATGAAGCCGTCGCCGTCGCGGTCGCCGTAGCGCTCCATCCACTCGAGCGCGCGCTTGACGCCCGGCCAGACGAGCTCGAGCGTCTCGCGGTCGCGCGTGCGCTGCCAGTAGAGGCCGGCGAGCGCGACGAAGAGCGGCGTCGCGTCCACCGAGCCGTAGTAGCGGCCGAACGGCACTTCGCCCAGGCGCGCGAGCTCGCCTTCGCGCAGCTCGTGCAGGATCTTGCCGGGCTCGGCGTCGGCGCCGGCGTCCTGCGTGCTCGCCTGGTTGGCGCAGAGGAAGCGCAGCACGCCTCGCGCGGGCGAGGAATCGAGCCACAGCATCTCCAGCGCGGTGATGATGCCGTCGCGGCCGAACGGCGTGGAGAACCAGGGGACGCCCGCGTACGGATAAAGGCCGTGCGGCGTCTCGGTCATCAGCATCTCCAGGTCCGCGACCGAGCGCGAGAGCACGTTGTTGTAGACGGTATTGGAGGTCTCGATGGCCGGCACCGCGCGGCGCTCGCGCGAGCGCGCGCGGCGCGCGCGGCGCAGGGCGCTGAAGAAGCGCCGCTCGGGCTCCTCGGCGAGCTCGCCGTGGCGGCACTGCACGGTCACGGCGATCGTCCGGCGCTCGCGCGCGGCGAGCTCCAGCTCGAACTCCGCGCGTCCCGCCGCGAGCCGTGCCGGCGCCGGGCTGAAGCAGATGCGCGTGCTGCGGGCCAGTCCGTCCATCGCGTCGTAGCGGAAGTGCACTTCGTTCCCGCCCACCACGGCGGGATGGACCGCGCCGCGGCGCGAGCGCCGGTAGCCCCGCACCTCGAAGAGATCGGTGAAGTCGGCGCCGAAGTCGATCGCGCAACGCAGCCGCGCCGGCTGATCCGCATAGCTCGCGAGCGTGAAGATCTCGTAGCAGCCGCCGTTCCAGAGGAACTTGGCGCGCGCCACGTGGAAGGTGTCCTTCGCCATCACCAGGCGCTCGCCCTCGAAGAGGTCCGGGTTCGTCAGGTCCACGTCGAGCACCACGTTGTCGGGCTGCACCGTCGAGCTCAGGATGAGCGGCCGGTGGCCTTCGAGAGTGAAGTACAGGCGGGAGAGATGGCGCGTGTCGTGGTGGAAGAGCCCGGACGGGTCGCGCGCCACCTCGATCGCGTCGCCGAACTCGTCGAACATGGCGAAGGTGTCGCCGTGCTTGAGCGTGCGCCGGCTCGACGCGGTGAGCGAGACGACCGCCGGGACGACGAGCGGCGCGCTCTCGGCCGAGGGCTCGCGCTTCATGCCGGCCTCGCGGCGCGCTCGCGCCTCATGCCGCGCTCGCGGCACGCTCGCTTAGCGAGCGGTAGACCTGCACGTAGTCGCGCGCCATGCGCGCGGCGGAAAAGCGCTCCTCGAAGCGCAGGCGCACCTGCTCGCGGTCGAGCCGGGCGATGCCGCCCGCCGCCGCGGCCGCCTCGGCGACGGACCCGACGATGTATCCCGTGACGCCGGGGTCGACGATCTCGGGCACCGCGCCGTGCGGCCAGGCGATGACCGGTGTGCCGCAGGACATCGCCTCGATCATGGCGAGGCCGAAAGGCTCGGGCCAGTCGATCGGGAAAAGCAGCGCCCGCGCGTTGCCGAGGAGGTCCCATTTCTGCCGCTCGCTCACCTCGCCGAGGAACTCGATGAGCGGGTCGCCGAGGAGCGGGGCGATCTCGTCCCGGAAGTAGCGCTGGTCGGCGGCATCGACCTTCGCCGCGATGCGCAGCCGCGTGCCGGCCGCCCGGGCGATCGCGATCGCGCGCTCGAGGCCTTTTTCGGGGGATACGCGGCCGAGGAAGGCGAGGTAGCCGCCGCGCGGGGAGCCATTGAACGGGCACACCGACGAGGCGAGCCCGTGATGCACGGTGCCGATCCAGCCGGCGCGCGCGAGCGGGCGGCGCTGGCTCGCGGAGATCGAGACCAGCGGCATGTCATGGAATTCGGCGTAGAGCGGCGCCAGGTCGGGAAGGTCGAGCCGGCCGTGCAGCGTGGTCACCGTCTTGCGCGCGCAAGGCCTGAAAAGCGGCAGGTGCAGGTGATCGGCATGGAAATGCAGGACGTCGAACTCGTGCGCGCGCTGGCGCACCTTCTCGAGCATGAGCACGACATGCGCCAGCGGATCCTTGACCGCCGGGTCGAGCCGCAGGGCCCGCCTCGAGCAGGGCACCAGGCGGGCGCCGGTGCGGGAGTCTCCGCTCGCGAAGAGAGTGACCTCGTGCCCCAGGCGCACGAGCTCCTCGGTGAGATAGGACACGACGCGTTCGGTGCCGCCGTAGAGCTGGGGCGGCACGCTCTCGGCCAGTGGTGCGATCTGCGCGATCTTCAAGGGGTCTCCCGACTGCGGCATTGCAAGCGGCGTGCCGGGCTCGGCGCTTGCTTCCTGCAGGAGCCCCATGGAAGCGACCGATCTGGTCCTGCGCGTGAATGGCGTCGAGCGCCCGCTCAGCGTCGAGCCGCGGCGCACGCTCGTGGACGCGCTGCGCTTCGACCTCGGCCTGACCGGCACCAAGAAATCGTGCGACATGGGCGATTGCGGCGCGTGCACCGTGATGGTCGACGGCCGCGCGGAATACGCCTGCCTCAGGCTGGCCGTGGACTGCGCGGGGCACGACGTGACCACCATCGAGGGCCTGGAGAAGGACGGCCGGATGCACGCGCTGCAGCGCGCGTTCGTCGAGGCCGATGCGCTGCAGTGCGGGTTCTGCACCCCCGGGCAGATCATGAGCCTCGCGGCGCTGCTGCAGGCAAAGCCCTCGCCGTCGCCCGCCGAGATCCTGCGCGCGGTAAGCGGGAACCTGTGCCGCTGCGGCGCCTACCGCAACATCGTGCGCGCGGGGACGCTCGCGGCGCAGGGCGGGGCACGACGCGGATGAGGCGCGAGCCCGAGCACGGCGTCGTCGGCCGGCCGCATCCGCGCATCGAGGCGCCCGACAAGGTGACCGGGCGCGCGCGCTACAGCGCGGACGTGCGTCTTCCCGGTCAGCTGCAGGCGCGCATCCTGCGCAGCCCGCATCCGCACGCGCGCGTCGTGGGCGTGGATACGGGCGCGGCGGCCGCGCTTCCCGGCGTGCGCGCGGTGATCAGCAGCGCCGACGCGCCGGCGATCCGCTGGTACGAGAAAAGCCTGCTCTTCGACACGACGCTGCGCTTCGCCGGCGATGAGGTCGCCGCGGTCGCCGCGGAGACGGAGGAGATCGCCGAGGACGCGCTGCGCCTGATCCGCGTCGAGTATCAGCCGCTGCCCTTCAATGTCTCGCTCGAGGACGGCGCGCGCGGCGAAGCGGACGTGTACCGGCGCGGCGACGCGGCGAGAGGGCTGCGCGAGGCGGAGGTCGTGGTCGAGCAGGTGTACACGACGCAGACCGCGCTCCACAACGCGCTCGAGCCGCACGGCTGCGTCGCGGCGTGGGAAGGCGAGCGCCTGGTGCTCTACGAGTCCACGCAGGGCGTGTTCTCCGTGCGCGACGGCGTCGCCGAGGCGCTCGGCCTCGCGAAGGACGCGGTGCGCGTGGTGACGCCGCACATGGGCGGCGGCTTCGGCGCGAAGCAGATCGCCTGGAAGCACAGCGTGATCGCGGCGCTGCTCGCCAGGCGCGCCGGCCGCCCGGTGCAGATCCTTCTCGAGCGCGACGCCGAAAACCTCGCGGCCGGCAACCGCAACGCGACGCGCCAGCGCGTGCGCCTCGGCGCCCGGCGCGACGGCACGCTCACGGCCGTCGAGGCGCGCATCCTGATGCAGGTCGGCGCCTACAGCGCGGGCGGGGAAAGCAGCGCCGTGGCGGGGATCTACAGCACGCTCTACCGCTGCGCCAATGTGCACACCGAGCAGGTGCAGGTCTTCACCAACACCGGTCCGGCGATCGCCTTCCGCGCGCCGGGCTACGCGGAGGGCGCCTTCGGCCTCGAGTCGGCGATGGACGAGCTCGCACGCGCGCTGCGCATGGATCCGATCGAGCTGCGGCTGCGCAACTACGCCGAGCGGCACCAGGAGAAGGACAAGCCGTACACGTCCCCGGAGAGCTTGCGGCGCTGCTATGAACGCGTGAAGGAGGCTTCCGCTGCCTTCGAGCGGCAGCATCGTGGAAAGAGGCGCCGCGGCATCGGCTTCGCTGCCGGCGACTGGATCGCGGGCAGCGGCAGCCCGCCGGGCTACGCGTGGGTGCGGCTGGAGGATGAGCAGCATGCGACGGTGATCACCGGCGCGCAGGACATCGGCACCGGCACGCGCACTGCGCTCTGCCAGGTCGCCGCCGACGAGCTCGGCCTGCCGCTCGAGAACGTCTCGATCCAGATCGGCGACAGCGGCGCGGGGCCGTACGGACCGACGAGCCACGGCAGCACGACCCTCGCCACGCTCGGCCCGGCGGTGCGCGCCGCCGCCGAGGCGGCGCGCGAGAACCGGCATGGCGAGGGCGCGCGCGGGCCGAACCCGCAGGGCAAGGCGGTGCGTACCTGCGGCGCGCAGTGCGCGCAGGTCGAAGTCGACCTCGAGACGGGCGAGATCACCGTGCTGCGCCTCGCGGCGGCCCACGATTGCGGCCTGGTGGTCAATCCGCTGCTCGTCGACAGCCAGGTGCTCGGCGCGGTGACGCAGGGCGTGGGCTTCGCGCTCTTCGAGGAGCGGCGCGTCGACCGCGCGAGCGGCCTCGTGCTCAACGCCAACCTCGAGGAGTACAAGGTCCCGACCGCGGCGGATGCGCCGGAGGTGCGCAACGTCACGCTCAGCATGCCGGACCTGGAGGCGAACGTGCTCGGGTCGAAGGGCATCGGCGAGCCGCCCATCATCCCGGCCGCGCCGGCGATCGCGAACGCGGTGTTCGACGCGGTCGGCGTGCGCATCCGCGACCTGCCGCTCCTGCGCGAGAAGCTTCTCGAGGCGCTCGGCCGATGAGGCCCTTCTCGTATTCCAGCGCGCGGACCCTGGACGAGGCGATCGGGCTTCTCGGCGCCGGCGCCCGCCCGCTCGCCGGCGGCACCGACCTGCTGCCGCTCATGAAGGCCGACCTCGGACATTTCGACAGGCTCGTGGACATCAAGCGCCTGGCCGCGCTGCCGCGCCGCATCGAGGAGAACGGCGAGGGCGTCGTGCTCGGCGCGCTCGCTACGCTGAGCGAGCTCGCCGCGAGCCCGACGCTGCAGGAGCGCTATCGGGCGCTCGCCCAGGCGGCGGACGCCGCCGCGACGCCGCAGCTGCGCAACATGGCGACGCTCGGCGGCAACCTCCTGCAGCGGCCGCGCTGCTGGTATTTCCGCCATTCGCGCATCCCGTGCTGGCTGAAGGGCGGCGAGAACTGCCCCGCCCGCGACGGCGAGAACCGGGAGCATGCGCTCTTCGGCGATGCTCCCTGCGTCGCGGTGCATCCGTCCGACCCGGCCGCGGCGCTGCTCGCGTTCGACGCCGATGTGCGGCTCGTCGGCCGCGCCGGCGAGCGCACGTTGGCGCTTTCGGATTTCCTGCGCTTGCCGAGCGACCGCAGAAGGGTGGAAACTTCGCTGGCAGAGGAGGAGCTGGTGTCGGCGGTGCGGCTCGCGCCGCATCCGCCGGAAACGAAAAGCATCTACCTCAAGGCCATGGACCGCAAAGTGTGGGCGTTCGCCTTGGTCTCCGTCGCCGCCGTGCTGCGGCTCGCGGAGCGGCGCATCGCGCATGCGCGGATCGTGCTCGGCGGCGTCGCGCCGATCCCGTGGCGCGCGCACGCCGCGGAAGCCGCGCTCGTCGGCCAGGCCGCCGGCGCGGGAGTTTTCGAGCGCGCGGCGCAGGCGGCGCTCGAAGGCGCCCGGCCGCTCGCCGGCAACGGCTACAAGCTGCCGCTCGCGCGCGCGCTCGTGCGCCGGGCGCTCGGCGAGCTCGCCGATGCAGCTTGAGGCCGTCAAGTCGGCGTACCGGCGCTATGCCGGGGTGTACGACGCGCTTTTCGGCCCGGTCCTGCAGGCCGGCCGCACCGCGGTCATCGAGTCGCTCGCGCTGCGCAGCGGCGAGCGCGTGCTTGAGGTCGGCGTCGGGACGGGCCTGTCGCTGCCGCTCTATCCCGCCGACGTGCGCGTCACCGGCATCGACGTGTCGGGCGAGATGCTGGCGAAAGCGCGCGAGCGCGTGGCGCGCCGCGGGCTGAAGAATGTCGAGGCTTTGCTCGAGATGGACGCGCAGGCGATGAGCTTTCCCGAGGCGAGCTTCGACAAGGTGGTGGCGATGTACGTGATCTCGGTCGTCGCGCACCCCGAGCGGCTGCTCGCGGAGCTCCGCCGGGTCTGCCGTCCGGGCGGCGAGGTGCTCATCGTGAACCACGTGCGCTCGGACAACCGCGCGATCGCCGCCGTGGAGAAGGCGCTCGCGCGCTTCTCGGACCAGCTCGGTTTCCATCCGGACTTCGAGCTGCGCACCCTCGCGCCGGGCGCCGCGGCGCTCGACGAGGTGTCGCGCATCAACTTCTTCTGGAAGGTGCTTCGCCTGCGGCCGCTGGCGGGCGAAACAGGAACAGCGCCAGGATGACGAGCGCCGCGCCGGCGAGCTGCAGCGGCGCGAGCGTCTGCCCGAGCAGCAGCGCCGAGAGCAGCACCGCCGCGATCGGCTCGAAGTTCATGAAGAACCCGGTGCGCGCCGGCCCGAGCTTCGCCGAGGCGGCGAAGAGGCCGATCATGCCGAAGGAGTAGAAGAGCCCCACGGTCCCGAGCCCGGCCCAGCCCGCCGCCTGCGACGGCAGCGCGAAGGCGCCGGCGAGCCAGAGTGCCGCGACGAAGATCGCCACCGCGCACATCGCCATGTGCAGCATGACGGGCCGCGGGTCGCGCCCGCGGAAGAAGCGGTGCATGAGCAGGAACACGAGCGACCAGCTGCAGGCGCTCGTCAGCGCGAGCAGCACGCCCTTCGCCTGGCTGCGCGTCAGGTCGGCGTCGAGCGCGAGCGCGACGCCGCAGAACGCGAGCGCGAGGCCGGCGAGGCGCGACGCGCGGAAGCGCTCCGTGCCGAGCGCCCAGCTCGCCGCCGTGGTGATCGCCGGCCAGAGGTAGAAGATCAGCACCGCGAGCGGCACCGGGATGAGCGCGATCGCCTCGTTCAGGCAATAGTTGTTCAGGCAGAGCGGGAGCGCGATCAGCGTCGCGGTGGCGCGCTCGCGGCGGCCGAGCGCAAGGGGCACGCGGGCGAGGCGGAAGTACGCGAGGAAAAGGACGAGCGTCGCGATCCAGCGCGCCGTCACCACCGTGAGCGGCGTGCTGCCCGCGCGCAAGGCCAGGGCGGTGCAGATGCCCACCATCGCGAGCGAGGCGGCGTAGACGAGGAGGTGCGCCGGCGTCGGGCGCGAGATGCTGAGCAACCGGCTAGTCGAACTTCAGCCCGGCTTCGCGGACGATCTTGCGGCCGTTGTCGAGCGCTTCGGCGACGAGCGCGCGGAAGGCTTCGGGCGAATTCCCCACGGGCGTGGCCGCGGCGGCTTCGAGGCGCGCCAGCACGTCGGGTTGCCTGAGGGCCTGAGCGAGCGCTTCGTGCACGCGGCCGACGACCGGCGCCGGCAGCCCCGCGGGCGCGACGAGGCCGAACCACGAGCCGTCGTTCATGATCGGCATTCCCGCTTCGGCGAAGGTCGGCACGTCGGGCAGCGCCGGCACGCGCTGCGCGGAAGCCACGGCGATCGCGCGCAGCTTGCCCGACTTGATCTGCGGCAGCGAGGAGGGCAGGTTGTCGTAGAGCATCTGCACCTGGCCGGCGAGCACCGCGCTCAGCGCCGGGCCGGCGCCCTTGTACGGCACGTGGACCACGTCCACGTGCGCGGCATACTTGAATGTCTCGATGCGCATGTGGCCCAGGCTGCCGACGCCCGGGCTGCCGGCATTCAGCTTGCCCGGATTCTTCCTCAGGTAGTCCACCAGCCCGGCAAGGTCGCGCGCGGGAACTGCGGGATGGACCGAGAGCACGTCGGGGACTGCGGCGATCTGGGCGATGAAGCTGAAGTCCTTGAGCGGGTCGTAGCGCAGGTCGCTTTTCACCAGGGGATTCACGACGTGCGTCGAGACGGTCGCCACGCCGAGCGTGTAGCCGTCGGCGGGCGCATCGGCGATGGCCTTCGCGCCGATGGCGCCGCCGGCGCCGCCGCGGTTGTCCACCACGACGGGCTGGCCGAGCGCCTTCTCCAGTCCCTGCGCGGCGATGCGGCCGACGATGTCGGTCGAGCCGCCGGGCGGGAACGGCACGATGAGCGTGATCGGCCTGGACGGAAATCCCTGGCCGCAGGCCGGGCCGGCAGTCGAAACTGCGGCGAACGCGAGGCCGAGGAGCAGAGCGCGCATCCTTATCATTGTGGCATGGGCGCTTACGCGAGCATCGCCTTCATCATCCTCGCCGGGTGGGCGGCGCTCAACCCGGCCACGATGGCGTGGGTGTATGTCGCGGCATTCGCCGCGTTCGAGGCCTGGCTCCTGTGGCAGATCCGCGGCGCCGGACGCGGCGCGGTCGAGGCCGGCGCGGCGCCCTACCATTTCAGCGCCGAGGAGGCGGCGCTCGTCGCGCGCTTCCGCTTCTACTTCAAGTCTCCCGCCCTGGCGCGGCAGGCGGCCTCGGTGCTCGCCGCGCTCGGCCTCTCGAGCCTGGTGCTCGCGCTGTGGCTCACCTACAAGCACGCGTTCGTGCAGGCGGGATTGATCGGCCTCAACCTCTTCGCGGTTTCGCGCCTGACGCGCGTCTGCGCGCCGCTGCTCGGGCTGCGCATCGCGGCATCCAAGGCCGACCGCGATGCGCTGCGCATGCTCGAAGTGCACGATCCCGCCTGGGCGAAGATCCGCGCTGCCGATGACTCGGAAGCGCAGTCCGAAGCGTAAAATGCCCGCTTCCCCGAAAGGCCCGCCATGAATGCACCCGCAAAGACCGAAGACGCGTTCCACCAGCTCATCCACCGGAACCACATGTACGGCCTCTGGGAGATCGCGAGCCAGATGACGCCGCAGCCGCGTCCCGAGGCGCTGCCGCACCAGTGGAAGTGGTCGCTGATGAAGGACGTGGTGAAGCAGTCCGCCAGCGCCGTGCCGGTGGGCGACGAGCGGCGCGCGATGCAGCTCTTCAACCCCGGCCTGAACGGCCAGTGGGCGACGACCAACACGCTGATCGCCGCCGTCCAGGTCCTGCTTCCGGGCGAAGTTGCGCGCGCGCACCGGCATTCGCCGGCCGCCATCCGCTTCATCATCGAAGGCGACGGCGCGTACACCGCGGTGGAGGGCGAGAAGGTGATCATGCATCCCGGGGACTTCATCCTCACGCCGAGCTGGCAGTGGCACGACCACGGCAACGAGACGAAGGAGACGGTGGTGTGGCTCGACGGGCTGGATGTGCCGCTCACGAAGTCGCTGAACGCGATGTTCTTCGAGATGCACAAGGACATCAAGGCGTCGCACCACAAGCCGGTCAACGGCTCGCAGGCGCTCTACGGCCACGGCAAGCTCACGCCCACCTGGACGCGGGAACGGCCGCTCTTCTCGCCGCTGATGCTCTACTCGTGGGACCAGACGATGGAGGCGCTGCACGACCTGCGCGGCCACGACGGCAGCCCGCATGACGGCATCATGCTCGAGTACACGCACGCGCAGACCGGCGGCCCGGTGCTGCCCACCATGTCCTGCCGGGTACAGATGATCCGCAAGGGCGAGAAGCTGAAGCCCAAGCGCGTCGCCGGCAGCTCGGTGTTCCTCGTCAAGCAGGGCAAGGGCCGCAGCGTGATCAACGGCACCGCGTTCGACTGGGAGAAGAACGACATCATCGCGCTGCCCTCGTGGGCGCAGCACGACTACGCCAATACCGGCGCCGAGGATGCGATCCTGTTCTCGATCAGCGACCGGCCGGTCCTGGAGGCGCTCGGTTTCTACCGCGAGGAGCTCGGCTGACCTCTTGATCAAGATCTCGGCCGTAGACCATATCGGGGTGCGGGTGCGCGACCTGGCTCGCGCCATGAAGTTCTACGAGCTGCTCGGCTTCACGCTGCACTGGAAGGCCGCCAACGACGCGGTGGCGGTGGTGCGCAACGCGCACGACGTCGAGCTGAACCTCGTCTACAACGCCAACGCCGACGCGGGCGGCAAGAACATCCTGATGGACGTGGGGGACAAATACCCCGGCTATACGCACGTCGCGCTCCGCGTCGCGTCCATCAGGGAGACGATGAAGGTGCTGAAGGACAATGGCATCCGCATCACGCAGGGCCCGGTTTCCTTCGGCCGCGACGGCCATGTCTCGGTCTTCGTGCGCGATCCCGACCTGAACGTCGTCGAGCTGCGCGGGCGCGAGGAGGACCTCTCCGCCGTCGGCGGCGTGGTCGAGTACGTGCCGCTGAACTAGTGCAGCTCGGCGCGGCGGCGCTTGGCCGTCAGCGCGACGTCCATCAGCCTTGCAAGCCGGTCGGGGGCGATCGGCTTGGTCACGTATTCGTCGAACCCGGCTTCCTGCGCGCGCCGGCGCGAGTCGGCCCGTCCGTTCCCGGTGAGCGCGATGAGCGCGAGGCCGGCGCGGCCGCGCAGCTTTTCGGCCACCTGGAAGCCGTCGAGGTCCGGCAGGCGCAGGTCCACGATCGCGACGTCGGCGTCCACGCGCGCGGCTGCTTCGAGGCCGCTCGCGGCGTCAACCGCCTCGTACACCTCGTGGCCGTCGGCGGAGAGCGCGCCCGAGAGCATGCGCCGCTGGTCGTCGTTGTCCTCGATGAGCAGCACGCGATGCGTCGCGCGCTGCGCGCCGGCCTGCGGCGCCCCCGCCGGCTCGAGGCGCGGCTCGATGGCCGGCAGCGTCACCGTGAAGACCGAGCCCTGGCCCGGGCCGCTGCTCGCCGCGAACGCTTTCCCGCCGTGCAGCTCGGCGAGGTGCTTGACCAGCGTGAGGCCGATGCCCAGGCCGGCGCGGCCGCGCTCGCCCGCGCTCTCGCCCTGCATGAACAGGTCGAAGACGCGCGCCGCGAGCTCGGGCAGCATGCCGATGCCGCTGTCGTGCACGCGCAGCACCGCGGTGTCCCGGTCGCGGCGCAGGCTCACTGCGATGCGGCCGCCCTGCGGCGTGTACTTGACGGCGTTGCCGATGAGGTTGGAGACGATCTGCTCGAAGCGCGCCTCGTCAGCGCGCGCCCAAACCGCGTCGAGCTCGAGGCGCAGCTTGTGGTTCGCAAGCCGGCCCGACAGCTGCCATTCGCGCATGGTCGCGTCGACGACCCGGCCGAGGTCGAGCGGCTGGCGGTTCAGGCTCACCTTGCCGAGCGTCACGCGGTTCACGTCGAGCAGGTCCTCGATGAGGTGCGACATGTGGTGCACCTGGCGCGCAACGATCGCGGCCGCGCGCTGCGTGGCCTGGGGCGAGGGCGACTTGTCGAGGACGTACGCCGCAGCGGCGAGCGTGCCGAGCGGATTGCGCAGCTCGTGGCCGAGCATCGCGACGAACTCGTCCTTGCTCCGGTCCGCGGCGCGCAGGCGCGCCTCGCGCGCGAGCATCGCATTCGAGGCGTGCACCAGCACGCGGGCGCATTGCGCGGCCTCGCCGACGCGGATTGCGCCCGGCACCTCGGCGGCCTGGCCGCGCAGCAGGCTCTTCGGGATGGCGACCAGCGCGGTGATGGAGCCCGCGAGGCGGCTGCCGGCCGCCAGCGCGAGGAGCAGCGGCGCAAGCAGCGCAGCCGCCGCGCAGAGCGCGATGCGCAATTGCGATTCGTCGGGACTGGCTGCCGCCATCCATCCGGCGAGCAGGCCGGCGCTGAAGGCGCAAACGCCGGCGGCAAGGGCCAGCAACAGGAGCTGGGGGCGTAGCTTCATGGGCCGCATCGCGGCTTCTCCTGCGAGCCCCCCCAAGAGCCCGCTGCTTAGTCGTTACCGGATGCTAACACCAAGGCATTGCGCGAATTCCGCCGGATCGAAGCCGACGACAAGGCGCTCGCCCGATTCGAGTACCGGTCGGCGGATGGCGCTCGAGTTCTCCTCCAGCAGGCGCAGCGCGCGACCGGCGTCGAGGTTCTGCCTTTGTTTTTCCGGAATTTTCCGCCATGTCGGGCCGCGCGTATTGGCGAGCTTTTCCCAGCCCACCCGGCTTGCCCAAGCTTTCAGCTTCCCGGCCGGCACGCCGGCCTTCTTGTAGTCGTGGAATTCGTAGGGCACCCGATGGGCGTCGAGCCACGCGAACGCCTTCTTCATCGTGTCGCAGTGCCTGATCCGTAGACCCGAACCGTCATTCCTGCGCGTGCGGAAAGGCGCTGAAGATCTCCGCGTCGCCGACCGCCGGCGCGGGCACGAGATGGCGCGGCGTCAGCTCGGCGAACGAGGTGACGCCGAGGAGCCCGAGGCAGATGCGGACCTCGTCCTCCAGGATCTCGAGCGCGCGCACGAGGCCGGGGGCGCCCGCCGCGGCGAGCGCGAGCCCGGTGAGGCGCCCGAGGCCGACCGTCTTCGCGCCGAGCGCGATGGCCTTCACGACGTCGGTGCCGCGCATGAACCCGCCGTCGACCCACACCTCGGCCTTGCCTTTCACGGCGGCAACGATTTCGGGCAGCACCGCGGCGCTTCCGAGGCCGTGGTCGAGCTGGCGGCCGCCGTGGTTGGAGACGTAGACGACCTCCACGCCGTGCTCCACGGCGATCTCGGCATCCTCGACTGTCGCGATCCCTTTGATGATGAGCGGCATGGAGTGCTTGCCGGAGTATTTATCCTTGAATCGCTTCACCTGGTCCCAGGACAGGCCGGACTGGAAGTCCGCCCCTTCCGTGGCCTTCGCGCGCCAGGGCTTGACGTAGCGGCCGAGCAGATCGCGCTCGCGCCGGCTGTACGCGGCGACGTCGACCGTGAAGCAGAAAGCGGTGAAGGCGTTGTCCTTCGCGCGCCTCACGAAGTCGTCCACCCAGGCATCGTCGCCCCGGACGTAGAGCTGGAACACGCGCACCGTGTCGGCCGCGGCCGCGGTCTGCTCGAGGCCCGGCTGGCACACGGAGGAGAGCATCTGCGGCACGCCGAACGCCGCCGCACCGCGCGCCGCGGTCGCCGCTCCGCCCTCGACAATGGATTCCAGCCCGCCGATCGGCGCCAGCATGACCGGCAGCCGCGTCGCCTTGCCGAAGAATTTCCCGGACACGTCCACGCGGGAGACGTTGCGCAGCACGCGCGGGCGGAACGCGATGCTGTCGAGCGCATGCCGGTTGCGGCGCACCGTGGTCTCGGTCTCGGCGCCGCCGATGAGATAGCTCCACGGGCCGGGCGGCAGGTTGCGCTTCGCCGCCTCGTAGATCTCCTGCAGCGTGAGGAACTGCTCTTTCAGGGGCGCATTCATTTCGCGAGCAGCTTCATGGCGCGCTCGAGGCCGTTCAGCGTGGTGGGGAACATGCGCCCGTTCATGAGCTCCTTCAGGATGCCGATCGACTGCCGGTACGGCCAGATTTCCTCCGGCTCGGGATTGAGCCAGACGCACTTCGGGTAGACGTCGACGAAGCGCTTGACCCATGCCGCGCCCGGCTCCTCGTTGAAGTACTCCACCGAGCCGCCGGGCTGCAGGATCTCGTAGGGGCTCATGGTGGCGTCGCCGACGAAGATCACCTTGTAGTCGTGGCCGTACTTGTGCAGCAGGTCCCACGTGCGCGTGCGCTCCGAGTGGCGCCGGCGGTTGTCCTTCCAGACGAAGTCGTACAGGCAGTTGTGGAAGTAGAAGAACTCGAGGTGCTTGAACTCGGTTTTCGCGGCGGAGAAGAGCTCCTCGGCGAGCTTGATGTGGTCGTCCATGGTGCCGCCGATGTCCATCAGCATCAGCACCTTGATGGCGTTGCGCCGTTCCGGGCGCATGTGGATGTCGAGGTAGGCTTTTCTCGCCGTGGCGTTGATGGTGTTCTCGAGGTCGAACTCGTCGGGCGCGCCCTCGCGCGCAAATTTTCGCAGCCTTCTCAGGGCGACCTTGATGTTGCGCGTGCCGAGCTCCACCGAATCATCGAGGTTGCGGTATTCGCGCTGGTCCCAGACCTTCACCGCGCTGCGGTTGCGCGAGCGCTCCTGGCCGATGCGGATGCCCTCGGGGTTGTAGCCGTAGGCGCCGAAGGGCGAGGTGCCGCCGGTGCCGATCCACTTGCTGCCGCCCTGGTGGCGGCCTTTCTGCTCCTCGAGGCGCTGCTTGAGCGTCTCCATGAGCTTCTCCCAGCCGCCGAGCGCCTCGATCTGCTTCTTCTCCTCCTCGGTGAGGGAGAGCTCGACCTGCTTCAGCAGCCACTCGAGCGGGATCTGCGCCTCGATCCCGGGGATGGTCTCGACTCCCTGCCAGAACTCGGCGAACGCGCGGTCGAACTTGTCGAAGTTCGCCTCGTCCTTCACCAGCGCCGCGCGCGACAGGTAGTAGAAATCGTCGACCGACGGCCCGATGACATTCTTCTGCATCGCCTCGAGGAGCGTGAGGTATTCCTTGATCGACACCGGCAGGCGGTGGCTCTTCAGCTTGAGGAAAAAGTCGATCAGCACGCCTGCATTGTAGATAATCGGGCCATGGCTCGCCGCCTCGTGCGCACGATGTGCCCGATGAACTGCCATCCGACCTTGTGCGGGATGCTGGCGCAGGTCGAGGACGGCAAGCTCGTCGACGTCGCCGGCGACCCGGACAACCCCGACAGCCGCGGCTTCCTGTGCGTGCGCGGCCGGGCGTCGAAGGAGATCATCGGCAACCCCGCCCGCATCCCGCATCCGCTCCTCCGCGAGCAAGCGCGCAGGGGGGACGAGGCTGCCTGGCGGAAGGCGTCGTGGGAGGAGGCGCTCGACCTCATCGCCGGGCGCATGACCGCCGCCGGACGCGAGGCGGTGGGCCTGTGGTCCGGCCACGGCGCTTTCGCGAACAACTACGGCACGCGCATCAACTCGCACGTGATGCGGCGCTTCGCGAACCTCTGGGGCTGCCAGTGGTGGCACCCGACCATGATCTGCTGGGGCCTCGGCGCCTTCGGCGCCGCGCTCACCGGGGCCGTGGAGACGAACACGAAGGAGGACATGGGCGAGCATTCGCGCCTGATCCTCCTGTGGGGCGCGAACCTCGCGAGCCAGCCGAACACCGCACCCCATCTCGCGGCGGCGAAGAAGCGCGGTGCCTACGTCGTGGCGATCGACGTGCGGCGCAGCGAGGCGGCTGCGCAGGCGGACGAGACTCTGCTCCTGCGACCGGGAAGCGATCCGGCCCTGGCGCTCGCGATGATGAACGTGCTCATCGCGGAAAGCCGGGTCGATCGCGAGTTCATCGCGCGGCACGCGGTGGGCTTCGATCGGCTCGCGGCCCATGTCGCGCGATTCCCGCCTTCCTGGGCGGAGCCGCTGACCGGCATTCCCGCGGCGGCAATCGCGGGGCTCGCGCGCCGCTACGCGAGCACGGCGCCCGCGATGATCGTCATGGGCGGCAGCTCGATGCACAAGGGCGCGAATGGCTGGCAGGCGGGCCGCGCCATCACCTGCCTCGCCGCGGTCGCCGGACAGCTCGGCAAGCCGGGCGCAGGCCTCGGGCCGCGCCACGGCAGTCGCAGCCACGGCCAGGCTCTGAATGACATCACCCTGCCGGAGCGCCGGCCGCCCGGGCATTACATCGCGTCGCAAATGCCGCTCGTGACGCAGGCGCTCGCCGAGCGCCGGCTGAAGGTGATGTTCCTCTTCGGCACGGACATGCTCTCTTCCTACGCGCAGGCGGGCGCGGTGGCCGAGGGCCTCGGGCGCGCCGACCTGGTCGTCTCGCACGATCTCTTCATGAACGACACTGCGCGGCGCTTCGCCGACGTGGTCCTGCCCTCGACGAGCTGGCTGGAGGAGCTCGGTGCGAAGAGCACGAATACCCACCTGTATCTCATGGAGCCCGCGCTCGAGCCGCCCGCCGAGGCGCGCACGCTGACATTCGTGATGCGCGAGCTCGCGCGGCGGCTCGCGCTGGGCGACTTCTTTCCGTGGCGCGACGACGAGGGCCTGATCGATGCGCTGATCGACCATCCTTCGACGGGTCACGCGAGCGTGGCCGCGCTGCGCGCGCAAGGCGGCATGCGCGCGCTTCGCATCTCGCATGTCGGGCACGCGGACCTGCGCTTTCCGACGCCGTCGGGCAAGCTCGAGCTCCATTCCGCCGAGGCGGCGCGCCTCGGCCTGCCGCCCCTGCCGGTGTTCGAGCCGCTCGAGCGGAGCGGCGCGTTCCCGCTCGCCTTTCGCCAGGGCCGCACCCTGACCCAGTTCCACGGCTTCTATGATCACGGCCGCGCGCTGCCGACGCTCGCGCGCCTGGATCCGGCGCCGAAACTCTGGCTCGCGCTCGAGGACGCCGCCGCGCGCGGCATCGTAGAGGGCAGCGCCATCCGGATCTACAACGAGCGCGGCGAGATGCGCTGCCATGCGCACGTGACCGACCGGCTGCCGGCGGGAACGGTCTGGATGCGCGACGGCTGGAGCGGAATCAACGTGCTCACTTCCGGCGCCGCGGTGCTGCCCGACGCGGCGGTCGAGGCATTCGGCTTCTCCGGCGGGCAGGCGGCTTTCGACGCCAACGTGGAAGTGGAGGCCGCATGAACGCCGACGAGCCGGTCCTGCTCGAGACGATCGACCGCTGGCTCGAGCGCTCGGTGCGCCCGGTGGTGCGCGAGTTCGACCACGCCGACCGCTATCCCTCGAAGATCGTCGAGGAGATGCGCGGGATGGGTCTTTTCGGCGCGACGATCTCGCAGGAGCATGGCGGGCTCGGCCTGCCGGCGCCGACCTACGCGCGCATCGTCATGCGCATCTCCGCGGTGTGGATGGCGATCACCGGCATCTTCAACTCGCACCTCATGCTCGCGCTCGCCATCGAGAAGTTCGGCACGCCGGAGCAGAAGGCGCGCTGGCTGCCGAAGCTCGCAAGCGGCGAGCTGCGCGGCGGGCTCGCCCTCACCGAGCCGGACGCGGGCACCGACCTGCAGGGAATCCGGATGACGGCGCGCCGCGACGGTGACGCCTACGTGATCGACGGCACCAAGACCTGGATCAGCAACGGCGTCGAAGGCTCGGTGTTCGCGCTCCTCGTCAAGACCGACCCGCGCGCCGAGCCGCGCCATCGCGGCATGAGCCTGTTCATTGCGCAGAAGGGTCCCGGATTCAGCGTCGGCCGCAAGCTCGCGAAGCTCGGCTACAAGTCGATCGACTCGGCCGAGCTGCGCTTCGACGGGTATCGCGTGCCGGCGGACCAGCTCATCGGCGGCGCCGAGGGGCAGGGCTTCTACCAGGCGACCGGCGGCCTGCTCCTCGGGCGGATCAACGTGGCGGCGCGCGGCGTCGGCGTGGCCGAGGCGGCGCTCGAGCTCGCCGCGCGCTACGCGCAGGAGCGCAAGACCTTCGGCAAGCCGATCTGCGAGCACCAGGCGATCCAGCTCAAGCTCGCCGAGATGGCGACCCGCGCCCGCGCGGCGCGGCTTCTCACGCTCGATGCGGCGCAGGCGCTGGAGCGCGGCGAGCGCTGCGACATGGAGGCGGGGATGGCGAAGTACTTCGCCTCCGAGGCGGCGCTCGAGAACGCGACCGAGGCGCTGCGCATCCACGGCGCCTACGGCTACTCGACGGAGTTCGACGTCGAGCGGCTCTACCGCGACGCGCCGCTGCTGTGCATCGGCGAGGGCACGAACGAGATGCAGCGCATCATCATCGCGCGGCAGCTGATCTCGCGGAGCCGTGCCTAGCCGCCGCGCTACTCCTTGAAGCCGATCGCCTCGACGATCTTGCTCCACTTCGCCTGCTCGGCGGCGAGGAACTTCGCGTAGTCGGCGGGCGTGCCGGGCGAGGCGACGCCCCCGACCTTGGCGTACTGCTCGACGAGCGCCGGCGACTGCAACGCCTTCACCGCAGCGTCGTGGATGCGCTTCTGCGCGTCGGCGGGGGTCGCCGCAGGCACCACGAGCCCGTACCAGTTGTCGGAGGTCACGTTCGGATAGCCGAGCTCGGCGGTCGTCGGGACGTCGGGCAGTGACGCGGCGCGATGGCTGCTCGTGATCGCGAGCGCCCGCAGCTTTCCGTTGCGGATGTGGCCGAGCAGGATCGGCACGTCGAAGATGCCCATCTGCACCTGCCCGCCGAGCATGTCGCTGACCGCGGGCGCGGCGCCCTTGTAGGGAACGTGCACGATGTCGATCTTCGCCTCGGCCTTGAGCAGCTCGCCGGCGAGGTGCGTGATGCTTCCGGCGCCCGCCGAGCCGAAGTTGACCTTGCCCGGGTTCGCCTTCGCGTAGGCGACCAGCTCGGCGAGGCTCTTGACCGGCAGCGCCGGGTTCACCGCCAGCACCTCGGGCACCCGCACGACGACCGTGATGAGCGCGAAGTCCTTCTTCACGTCGTAGGGCAGCTTGCTGAACGAGTAGGGCGCGATCGCGAGCGTCGAGCCGCTGTTGAAGCCGATGGTGTAGCCGTCGGGCGCAGACTTCACCGCGCGGTCGACGCCGATCACGCCGCCCTGGCCGCCGATGTTCTCCACGACCACCGGCTGGCCGAGGTCGGGCGACATGCCCTGCGCGAGCGCGCGCGCGAAGATGTCGGACGGGCCGCCGGGCGGAAAGGGCACGATCACCTTGACCGGCTTGGACGGATAGGCCTGCGCCGCGCACACGAGCGGCAGAAGAAGCGCCAGGATGCCGAGACTCCGCTTCATTTCTCCTCCTCCTTCTTATTCGAAGCCGTAAAAGCGCTTCGGATTGTCCACCAGCAGCGCCTTGCGCTGCGCCTCCGAGGGCGCGATCTCGGCGAGGAGATCGACGAGCACGCCGTCGTCGGGCACTTCCTTCAGGTTCGGATGCGGCCAGTCGGTGCCCCACAGCGCGCGATCGCCGCATTCGGCGACCAGCCGCTTCGCGAAGGGCACGGCATCCTTCCACGGCGGGCTCTGGCGCGATGCGCGCTCCGAGCCGCTCACCTTGACCCAGATGTTCCTGCTTTCCAGGAGTTCGAGCAGGTCCGCGAAGGCTTTCTGGCCGGTGCCGAGCGACGCATCGACCCGGCCCATGTGGTCGATGACCACCGGCACCGGCGAGCGCCGGAGCGCGCCGGCCATCTCGCCGATGAGGGTGCTCTCGAGGTGGATCTGCAGGTGCCAGCCCAGGGGCGCGAAGCGTTTCGCCAGCGCGAGGATCTCCTCCACGCCTGCGCCTTGCGCGAGATGCCTCATGAAATGGAAGCGCGCGCCGCGGAAGCCCTGCCGATCCAGCGCTTTCAGCTCGCCATCGGAGAGGGAAGCCCGAACCAGGGCAACACCGCGGTAGCGTCGCGGCCTTGCCGCGATGAGGTCCGCTGCGGCCGAGTTGTCGACGCCATGCGCGTTCGACTGCACGACCACGCCGCGATCAATGCCCAGGAACTCGTGCAGCTGGAAGAGCGTTTCCTTGGGCGCATCGCCCGCCGGGGTGTAGCTTCGCTCCGCGGCATAGGGGAACCTGCGTTCCGGCCCGAAGACGTGGAAATGGGCGTCACAGGCGCCTGCGGGCAGCTTAAGCTTCGGCTTGCTCGGCTGCGCCATGTACGAGGACATCGCGAAGGATTTTATGCCATGCAGATAGTGCCCGGCCGCGAAATCCTGGGCGCCACGGTGGAAGGTCTGGATCTCGCCGCGCCGCTGGAAGGAAAAGTCGACGCGCTCCTGCAGGCGCTCGGACGCCACGGGGTGCTGCGCTTTCCGAAGCAGCAGCTCACGGGGCGGCAGCTACGCGACTTCGCCGCGCGCTTCGGGACGCTCGAGGTCAACGTGGCCTCGCAGGCGTACCAGGAGCCGGGCATTCCGGAAGTGATGATCCTCTCCAACATCGTGGAGAACGGGCGCCCGATCGGGCTGGCGGACGCGGGGCAGGGCTGGCACACCGACATGTCCTACAGCCGCACCATCGCGTTTGCGAACGTGCTCTACGGCATCAGGATTCCGCGCCGCGACGGCCGCTCCCTCGGCGCCACGGAGTTCAGCAGCATGCACGCGGCTTACGAAGGTCTTCCAGAGGAAATGAAATCGCGCCTGGAAGGCAAGACCGCGCTGCACGATTTCGAGAAGTTCTGGGAGATGATGCGCCGCGAGAAGGGCAGCAAGCGCCCGCCGCTCACCGACGCGCAGCGAAGCACGAAGCCGCCGGTGTCGCATCCGGTCTTCCTCACCCATCCGCTGACCGGGCGCAAGGTGCTTTACGCGAACCCGGGCTACGCGGTGCGCATCAACGAGCTTCCGGCGAAGGAGGGCGACGAGGTGCTCGCCTTCCTTTTCGAGCACCAGCTGAAGCCGGAGTACCGCTATACGTTCCGCTGGGAGGAGGGCGACGTGCTGCTGTGGGAAGACATCGGCACGATCCACAATGCGGTGGCGGACTACGGGCCGCACGAGCACCGCCTCATCAAGCGCTGCCAGGTGATGGCGGACCGCTACTTTTCATGATGCGCATTCCGGTCGACCGCAAGCGCCTCGACGGCGTGCGCAACTTCTACGCCGCGGGGCTGAACTACCGCGCGCACATCGAATGGGCGAACTCGCGCGGCGCAAGCCACAAGGTGCCGGCGCAGCCGGACATCGGCTACCGCGCGGCGAGCGCGCTGATCCTGGACGGCGAAGAGATCGTGATTCCGGCGGACTCGCCGGGGCCGGTCGAGTACGAGGGAGAGCTGGTGGCCGTCATCGGCACAAGGGCGAGGAACCTGTCGGAGGCAAGCGCGCTCGAGTGCGTGCTCGGCTACACGCTCGGCAACGACGTGAGCGAGCGCGGCTGGCAAAGAAGCGACCGGACGCTCTGGCGCGCGAAAAGCGCGGATACGTTCAAGCCGATGGGTCCCTTCATCGTGCCGGGACTCGACCCGATGAGCCAGACGATCGATGTCCGCGTGAACGGGAAGACTGTTTCAAGCTACCGGACCGGGAACATGCTGTTCAGCGTGGCGCAGTACCTCTCGCGCATGTCGCGCTACTGCACGCTGCAGCCGGGCGACCTCGTGTGGTTCGGCTGCGACGGCCCGACGCTGCCCGCGCTCGAGGACGGCGATCTCGTAGAGGTCGCGAACGACGCGATCGGTGTTCTCGCCAATCGCGTGCGGCGCGCGAGCGCCTAGCGGCTCCGGCACTCGGCCTGGCGACTACAATGGCGCGATGGAGCGGCTCGTCGCGCCGTGGTACCTGCTGCACGACTTCAGGCGCTGCCTGGCGGACGAGTCGCATCAGTGCCGGCGCGAGACCTACGGCCTCGTGCGCAGCCTGTATGTCCGCTCCCACGGCGCCTCGCGCCGCATGCTGCGCGGTCTCTACCGCCGGCTGCGCCCGGTCCATCCCGACCTGGCGACGTTCGAGCCGCAGCGGCTCCTGGAGCTGCGCCGCGACGGCATCACCGTGTGGCCCGGCTTCCTCGACGGCGGCACGGTCGCCGCGCTGCGCGCCTATTTCGAGCCGCGCCCGAGCCGGCCCGTCGGCAAGGACTTCGTGCGCGGCGCGCCGGTCCGCGTCGAGCAGGCGGACGGCACCCCGCGCCTCGCGTACGAGAGCGAGGAAGTGTTGCGCGCGCCCGGGGTGCTGGAGCTCCTCGCCGATCGCTCGATCCAGAACCTCGCAGCCGCCTATCTCGGCTGCGAGCCGATCTTCACCGCTGCGAATGCCTGGTGGTCGCTCGCGGACCCCGCGGCGGACGACGAGGCGCTCAGCTGGGCGGCGCAGCTCTTCCACTTCGACTACGACTGGCCGGCGTTCGTCAAATTCTTCTTCTACCTCTCGGACGTCGGCGATGCCGACGGCCCGTTCACCTACGTGCAGGGAACCCACGAGCGCAAGCAGGAGTGGCGCGACGGCCGCGTCGACGATCGCGCGATCCGCGAGGCCTACGGCGACCGGGTGCGCGCGATCACCGGCCGCGCGGGCGATCTCATCGTGGCGGACACCGCCGGATACCACAAGGGCGCGCGCGTGGCGGCGGGCCCGCGCCTCATGCTGCAGCTCGAGTTCTGCGTGGCGCGCCTGGGCGCCGGCTTCCAGTACCCGCGCTTCGCGCGCTCGCAGCGCCCGCGCTCGGACTTCAGGCACACCTTCGACATTTTCTGCGAATCGCGTTGAGCAGGCGTCGCAGGACGCCGCCGCGCACATCGTCCGGCCGATCCAGACCCGCGTTGCGCAGGTCTTCCGGCACCGCGCCGTCCGGCAGGTTTCGCGCCGCGCCGAAGTCGGCCCGGCGCGAGGCGCGGACCAGCCGCCGGTCGACGCACAGGGCGATGATGGACTCGTAGAACCTCACGGAATGCACATGCGTCGCAAGCGCCGCAATCTCCGGATCCGCCGCGCGCGATGCGCGGTCGCCTTCGCCGATGCGCGAGGAGCGGTAGTTGATCTCATGGACGAGCGCGAAGGCTCGCGACACCGGGGAGCTCCGCGCCGGGTTGCCGAAGGCGCTCAAGTAGGAGGCATGGGCGTCCTCGATGATGACCAGGCCGCCATCTTTCACGTGCGGCAGGGTGCACCCGACCGTCGTCCATACCTGGCGGTTCAAGTGCCCGCCGTCGTCGATCAACACGTCGATCGGGCCGACCATCCGGTAGAACGCCTCCCAGAAAGCCGGGTCGGCCTGATCGCCCACGTGAATCTCGAATCCGCGAGATTCGAGGAACGGTTTTAGCCGGGCATTGAGATCCACGCCGATGATGCGCGCGGCGGGGCCGAAATAGCGCCGCCAGGCCTCGAGCGAGCCGCCGCCGAGGACACCCACCTCGACGAACACGACCGAACGCTGCCTGAAGCCCGCGAGCAGCGCCTCATAAGCGTCGAAGTACGTGTCCCATTTCGAGGTGGGCAGAGTGGATTGCTCGAAGCATTGGCGCAGGTCCATGGTCATCGCAGCTGCTCGAGCGCTTTCACCGCATGGTCCATGCCGGCGCCGGACGAGGCGCGGGCCGACAACGCGGCGCTCGTGTCCGTGCGCCGCTGGGGCGACGCAAGGAAATGCTCGACGCCCTCGAGCATGGCGTCGGCAGTCTCGAACGTCACTAAGGGCGCGACGCCGCCGAGCGCGGCGCTCGCGTCGGGCTGCCTGAGCTGCAGCAGCAGGGACTCGCAGGCGACGATCCGCACGGAGCGTGTGTAGAACGTCGTGTCGTAGCTGTTGGAGCCGAAATCGAGCGCGATCTTCGCCGACAGGTACTTCGCTTCGGTGGCGCCGTGGGACGTCGGCGCGGCGTCCACGCCGAGCGCGCGGAAATCATCGCCGTAGAGCCGGAAGCGCGCGCCGAGCGCGGCCTTCAGCCCGCGCACAAGGTGCAGGCGACGCGCGGTGCGGTATTGGTGCTGGTAGTGCTCGCCGAGGAGCGCTTTCGCCGTGCGCGCCGGCGCATCGCCCGGAAGCGAGTCGAGCGCGCGAGCGAGCTCGCGCTCGAACGTGGCCGCGGCGGGAAGCTGCGGCGCCTGCAGAAGCGAGCGCATGCGCCGCTCGATTGCCTCCACCTCGCCCTGCGGCGTCGAGACGAGAAAGCGCGAGCGGATGCTGGAGAGCAGCTCCGGCCGGGGCCCGAGCTTGCATTCGCCGAGGAACACCACGTCATGGCGCCGCGCGCGCGGAAATTGCCCCGCGAAGCGCGCGCCGAGGCGTGCGAGCGCGCCCGGCGGGCGGGCCAGGTCCTCCGGCACGAGCCAGCCGCTCGCGCGGCGGCCGAGGCGGCGCGGGTAATAACCCGGCTCGGCATAGCGGAAAGGAACCACGCCGTAAGGCAGGAAGACGCTCCGCTCGAACCCCAGCTGGCGCGTCGCCGAGCACAGCGCCCGATCCATCAGCGCGAGCGTGGTTCCTTCGCCGGGCCGGGGGCGCGGAGGCAGGAAGCGTCCCGCGATCTCGATCAGCCCGTTGAAGATCAGCTCGACGCGGCGAGGCTTCTTGCGAAGCCGAGCGCAGTCCTCCTCCGGCAGCGCGCCCTCGGCGGACACCACGAGGTCGAAGGGCGTCCGCCGGTCCTGCGCGACGAGCGCACGCAGGCCATCCTTGCCCGCGATGCTGTAGTAGACGCGGTGCCCTCTGAGCAGGGCCGTGCGCGCCAGCGGCCAGAGATCGCGGTCGCGGAAAGGCGGCAGTCGGAAGCACAGGTCCATCGGCCGGGCGGCTACCGCAGCTCCTGCAGCTCGCACATGCGGCGAAAGCGCGACCCGGGGCGGGACGAGAGCTCCTCGAAAGTGCCGGATTCGGCGATCGTGCCGTCCTCGAGGACGAAGATGCGGTCGCAATCGCGGACCGTCGAGAGGCGGTGGGCGATGACCACGAGGGTGACGCGGCCGCGCAGCAGGCGCAGGCTCTCCTGGATCGCGCGCTCCGACTCGCTGTCGAGCGAGCTCGTCGCCTCGTCGAGGACGAGCAGGTCCGGCCGGCGGTAGAGCTCGCGGGCGATCGCGAGGCGCTGGCGCTGACCTCCGGAGAGCTTCACGCCGCGCTCGCCGACGCGGCTCGCGAAGCGCTCGGGCAGCGCCTCGATGAAGGGCAGGCACTGCGCGAGGCGCGCCGCGTCGGCAATCGCCGCCTCGCTGCCGCCGCCCCAGAGCGTGATGTTGTTCGCCACGGTGTCGTCGAAGAGCGGCGGATCCTGCGGCACCATGCCGATGCGCTCCCGCAGCGTCGCGGGATCAAAGTCCGCGAGCGGCTGGCCGTCGAGCGTGATCGTGCCGGAGGCGGGCCGCAGGGTGCCGGTCAGCAAGTCCACGAGCGTCGTTTTCCCTGCGCCCGAGCGCCCGACGATGGCGACTGCCGAGCGCGCCGGGATCTCGAGGTCGATGCCGCGAAGCACGGTGCGCCCGGGAACGTATTCGAATGCCACCCCGCGCAGCAGGATGCTCTTCGAGAGCCCGGCGAAAGCGACGCGGCCGCGCGGCTCGGGATTTGCCTCGAGGAAGTCGAGCGCGCCGCGCACCGCGTCCACGCTGGCGACGTGGCCGTAGAAGTATTGCCCTTGCAGCTGCATCGCCCACAGATCGCCGATGATGCGGAAGAAGTAAGCGAGCACGACGAGCAGCGGTCCGACCGGCTCGCCGCGGAGCGCCACCACGTAATAGAGGATGCCGGCCACGACGACCACGGCCAAGGGCTGGGCGAGGGACTGGGTGAGCCCCTGCGCGAGCGCCGTACGGTATTGCGCGCCCGCCAGGCGCTCGCTCGACGCGTCCACGCGGCCCGAGAAGGCGGCGAACCCGGAGCGCGTGCGAAGGTATTTGAACCCCTGCACGATCTGCACCAGCAGGCCGACGAGGGCGGCGTGCTCGATGACGCTCGTCCGGGAATATTCGGCGAGCAGGCGGCTGCTGACGTGAAGCAGGGTGGCGGAGGCGATGCCGAGCACGGCGAAGGCGAGCGTGAGCCTCCAGTCGATGAGGAGCACGATGAGCGCGAACAGCACGACGTTCACCAGCGGCGGCACGATGCGCCCGAACGCCATGAAAGCGTCGCCGTAGCGGTCCACCTCGTTCACCAGGAGGCTCGCATGGCGTCCGGCGTCCGTGCCCACGACCGCCCGGTAGTCCACGTCGCACAGGCGCTCCACCAGCTCGCGCCTCAGCTCGCGAGTGACGCGCGCATGGAGGCGGTATTGGTACGCGATGGCGGCGAACTGCAGCAGACCCTTCAGCACGAACGCGACCACGATGAACGGCAGCACGCCGAGAGGCGTGGGCTCGACATGGAGCGCGCGCAGCAGCCCGCCCAGCGCGCGCGACAGCGGATGGTCCGGGTTCGCGCCCGCCGCGAGCAGCGGGAAGAAGAGTGCGATGCCCAGGCCCTCGGCGTAGCTCATCGCCGCGGTCAGCAGGATGAAGACGTAGAGCCGGTTGCCGGCCCGGTCGCGGAAGACGCGGAAGTAGCGGAGGAGCGCGCGCGGGACCGCCAGCAGCGGCGTGATCATCGGATCGCGCGTCGCGGCGGCCGGGTGATCAGCTTCCCTTCGCCCGCGTCATGAACACGAGCCGCTCGAAGAGATGCACGTCCTGCTCGTTCTTGAGGAGCGCGCCGTGCAGGGGCGGGATGATCGACTTGCGGTCCTTCGTGCGCAGCGCCTCGGGGGGGATGTCCTCGGCGAGCAGCAGCTTCAGCCAGTCGAGCAGCTCCGAGGTGGAGGGCTTCTTCTTCAGCCCGGGCACCTCGCGCACCTCGAAAAACACCTCCATCGCCTCGCGCAGCAGCGACTTCTTGAGCTGCGGAAAGTGCACGCCGACGATCTTCTCCATCGTTTCCTTGTCGGGGAAGCGGATGTAGTGGAAGAAGCAGCGGCGCAGGAACGCGTCGGGAAGCTCCTTCTCGTTGTTCGAGGTGATGAAGACGATCGGCCGCTGCTTCGCCTTCACCAGCTCGCGCGTCTCGTACACGTAGAACTCCATGCGATCGAGCTCGCGCAGGAGATCGTTGGGAAACTCGATGTCCGCCTTGTCGATCTCGTCGATCAGGAGGACCACCGGCGTCTCGGAGGTGAACGCCTGCCACAGCGTGCCCCTGACGATGTAGTTATGGATGTCGTGGACGCGCGGGTCGCCGAGCTGCGAGTCGCGCAGGCGGCTCACCGCGTCGTATTCGTAGAGGCCCTGCTGCGCCTTGGTGGTGGACTTGATGTGCCATTCGAGGATCGGCAGGCCGAGGCCGCGCGCCACTTCGAGCGCGAGCATCGTCTTGCCGGTCCCGGGCTCCCCCTTGACGAGCAGCGGGCGCTGCAGCGCGATGGCCGCGTTGACCGCGAGCGTCAGGTCGTCGGTCGAGACGTAGGAGGCGGAGCCGGTGAAACGCATGTCTAGGATTCTTCGCGCAAAAGCGGATTCTAAGCTAGAATTTCCCGCCTCCTTTATTGCCCAAAAATAGAATGAGACGGCACTTCCTCATTGCAGTCGCGATGACCCTGAGCAGTGGCGCGCTCGCACAGCAAGCCGCGCCCGCCGGAGACGCCAAGGCGGCGGATACGCGCATGTGCATCGGCTGCCACGGCATCCCCGGGTACCACACCGCGTTCCCGTCCGTGTACCACGTGCCGAAGATCGCCGGCCAGCAGCCGGGCTACATCGTCTCGGCATTGAAGGAATACAAGTCCGGCGCGCGCTGGCATCCATCCATGCGCGCCATCGCGGGCTCGCTCTCGGAGCAGGACATGGCGAACCTCGCCGCGTACTACGGGGAGCCGGCCGCCAAATGAAAACAATTGCAATGATCCTCGCGCTCGGCGTGGCCGGCGGCGCGCTTGCCTCGGGCAATCCGGAAAACGGAAAGGCAAAAGCGGCGCAGGTCTGCGGCGCCTGCCACGGCCCCGAGGGCAACAAGCCCTCGGCTCCGGACCAGCCGGTGCTCGCCGGGCAGTATCCGGACTATCTCATTCGCGCCCTCACGGATTACAAGAGCGGGCAGCGCAAGAATCCGATCATGCAGGGCTTCGCCGGCCAGCTTTCGAAGCAGGACATCGAGGATCTCGCGGCCTGGTTCTCCAGCCAGCGCACGCCACTGCACAACGAGCGTTGATCCCGCTCAACGCTCGGCAATAACCCTTAAGGATTAACGCCGTTCGTGGCGCTAGCGCCACATCGGCGCATGCGCGCCTTGACAGGTTCGTAACTCAAGGCATAGTTCTCCCCCGGATCTTGGGGGGAATAAGAAGATGAGGCTCGCAGCCGCTTTCAGCGCCCTGGCGTTCGCCGCGGCGCTTCCGTTGGCCGTCCAGGCCGCCACCGCAGATGACGTCAAGGCCCTGGTCGAGCAGGGCAAGGCCGCCGATGCGTACGCCCTGGGGCGCCAGCATCCCGAGGAGCTCGGCAATCCGGCCTTCGACTTCTACTACGGCGTCGCCGCGGTGGATGCCGGCCATGCTGGCGAGGGCGTGCTCGCCCTCGAGCGCTACGTGGCGAACTTCCCGGACAACCAGGCGGCCCGCCTCGAGCTCGCGCGTGCGTACTTTGTCCTTGGCGACGACGTCCGGGCGCGCGAAGAATTCGACAACGTACAGAAAAGCAACCCCCCCTCGAGCGTACAGGCCAACATCCAGCGCTTCATGGACGCCATCCGGGCGCGCGAGTCGCAGTACAAGACGACCGCCGGCTTCTACGCGGAGCTCGGCGTCGGCCACGACACGAACGTGAACGGCGGCGTCAGCTCGCCGAACGTCACGCTGCCGATCTTCGGCCCGGTGACGCTCACGACCGGCACCAAGATCGCCGACAACTTCTTCTACGCCGGCGCGGGCGGCAACGTCACGATGCCGGTCGCGCCGGGCGTCGCGCTGTTCGGCGCGGCGAGCGCCGACGGCAAGTACAACAACCAGCAGCCGAGCTTCGACCAGGAGAACGTCAACGTCGCGGGCGGCGCCACCTATATCCAGGACAAGAACCTCTGGCGCCTGACCGGATCGTACGGCGAGCTCGGCGTAGGGCACGACTGGTACCGCAAGGCGATGGGCGTCACCGGCGAGGTGAATCACCAGATCGACGAGCTCCAGATGGTCAACGGCTTCGTGCAGTACGCCAAGCTCGACTACCAGCCGCCCAACGACGTGCGCAACGCGGACCTGTGGGCCGTCGGCGTCGGCTACCGCAAGGCGTTCATCGGAAGCTGGCAGCCGCTGCTCTCCATCGCGCCGAGCATCGGCGAGGAGCACAACGTCAAGGCCCGCCCCGATCAGGGACGGAACTTCTGGGGCGGGCGGGTCGCGCTTGCGGTCACGCCGGCGCCGAAGTGGTCGGCCTCGGTGGGTGCGTCCTACCAGGAGAGCCGCTACAGCGGGCCCGATGTGCTGCTCCTGCAGACGAGGAAGGACAGGTACTACGGCCTCGACGGGGCGGTCGCCTACGCCATCGATCGCAACTGGAGCGTGCGCGGCGAGTACACGCACAGCGACAACAAGTCGAACCTCGCGCTCTACGAGTTCAAGCGCGACCTGTACATGATCAAGCTGCGCTACGAGTTCAAGTAAGGAACCGCGACCATGAACCTCCGCCACAGCCTTCCGTCCGCCGCGGCGCTCGCCGCCCTGTTCTTCTGCAGCGCGACGCTTGCCGCCGACCAGGTCGGGCGCGTGCTGCTCGCCGCGGGCGACACGTTCGCCGTGCGCGACGGCCAGCAGATCCGCCTCGCATTCAACTCGCCGATCGAGTTCCACGACACGCTGCGCACCGGGCCTGCGAGCACGCTGCAGGTGCGCTTCGTGGACGACAGCCTGGTCTCGGTCCGCGAGAACAGCGAGTTCGCGATCGAGGACTACCAGTTCGGCGCGAAGCCCGAGGAGCAGAAGAGCTTCTTCCGCCTGGTGAAGGGCGGGTTCCGAGCGGTCACCGGCCTCATCGGGCAGGTGAACCACCAGAATTACCGGGTGCGCGCCGAGAACGCGACGATCGGCATCCGAGGCACCGACTACGCGGTGCGCCAGTGCAACGGCGATTGCGGCGCGGGCGTCAAGGACGGCCTCTATGGCAGCGTCCTTGGCCTCTCACACGGCACGAACCAGATCGCCGTGAGCAACAACGCCGGCGAAACCAATTTCGGCATCAACCAGCACTTCTACGTCGCAAACGCAAATACGCTGCCGCAGCCGCTGCTTGCGCCGCCGTCCTTCGTCTCCATCAAGCCGCA
>DASRFM010000073.1:0-6703 GCA_035651575.1 Burkholderiales bacterium
GTGCCTGGTCGAAGCCGATGTCGATGTCGGCCTCGCCCGCCGCGGCCCCCTGGACCGCGCGGAAGATCGTGCTCGTCCCGGCGCCGGGACGCCCGAGAAGCGCGATGCGCAGTCGCCGCTCGCCGCGAAAGAACGGATGGCGCAGCGGCACGGAAGCGGTGCTCATCGGTCGATGGTTTCATCCGGCGCCGTCACGCGGTTGATGTGGATCAAAAAGCCGTCCCGGCGTGCGGTAGCATCGGGGGCCATGCCTCCCGCGTCGCAATTCATCGAGAACCGGACCTACGACGAGATCAAGGTCGGCGACAGCTCGACGCTCACGCGCACGCTGCGGCCGGAGGACATCCAGCTCTTCGCCATCATGTCGGGCGACGTCAACCCGGCGCACGTCGACCCGGAATACGCCCACTCGTCCATGTTCCACGAGGTGATCGCGCACGGCATGTGGGGCGGCGCGCTGATTTCCACGGTGCTCGGCACCGAGTTCCCCGGCCCGGGCACGATCTACATCGGGCAGACGCTCAAGTTCTCGCGCCCGGTGAAAGTGGGCGACGTCATCTCCGTCAAGATCACCTGCAAGCAGAAGTTCGAGCACAACAAGCACATGCTCTTCGAGTGCCTGTGCACCAACCAGGACGGCCTCAAGGTGATCTCGGGGGAGGCCGAAGTGCTCGCGCCCACCGAGAAGATCAAGCGCGCGCGCGTCGAGCTGCCGGAGTTCACCATCTCCGACCGCTGGGGCCGCTACCACAAGCTCATCGCGCGGGCGAAGGGCCTGCCCACCGCGACCGCGGTGTTCGCGCATCCGACGCAGGCCGAGACGCTCCAGAGCGCCGCCACCGCGCGCGACTCGGGGATGATGCGGCCGGTGCTCGTCGGCCCGGAGAAGCCGATGCGGGAGCTCGCAGAGCAGAGCGGCGTCGACCTGAAGGGCTGCCGCATCGTGGACGTGCCGCACGGCCGCGCCGCGCTCGCGCGCTCGGTGGAGATGGCGCGCGAGGGCGAGGCGGAAGTCCTCGTGCAGGGCGGCATCCTCACGCACGAGTTCATGCTCCCGGTCCTGCAGAGCCTGCGCACCGAGCGGCGCCTCTCGCACGTCCTCTACATCGACGTGCCGAGCTACCCGCGGCCCTTCATCATCAGCGACATGATGGTGAACATCGAGCCCGGCCTCGAAGACAAGGTGCACATCGTCCAGAACGCGATCGACTTCGCGCACATCATGGGGATCCCGGAGCCGAAGGTGGCGATCCTCGCCGGCATCGACATCCTGATGCCGAAGATGCGCGCCACGCTGGACGCGGCGGTGCTGTGCAAGATGGCCGACCGCGACCAGATCACCGGCGGCATCCTCGACGGCCCGCTGGGGTTCGACAACGCCGTGTCGTTGCCGGCCGCGCGCAACGCCCGCCTGAAGTCCATCGTGGCGGGCCAGGCCGACGTGCTGATCGCGCCCGACCTCGAGTCGGGCAACATGCTCGCGAAGCAGCTCGAGCACATGTCGGACGCCGTGTCCGGCGGCGTGGTGCTGGGCGGCACCATTCCCATCGTGCTCGCCAACCACAACGATTCCATAGAGAGCCGCGTCGCTTCGCTCGTGCTGTCCCTGCTGGTCGCGAAGCAGCAGCGCGCCGCGGGGCGGTAACTAGATCAGGCCGTGGCTGCCGGCGACCGCGCCGGCGACCGTAGCGAGGGAGAGCGCGAGCACCAGCCAATGGTGGCGGCTCATGCGGCGCAGCGCCTCGTCGGGCGCGCGCTGCAGGTGCTCGGCGAAGCGCTTGCGGAAGACGAACGGCTCGAGCACGAAAAGCGCAAGCGCATAGACGAGCCAGAGGCCGACCATGGCATGCATCCACCAGAACCGCGGCTCGGCGAAGCGCGCCCACAGCTCTAGGCGCTCGACCATGTAGAGGCCGCTGATCCCGGCGACGAGCAGCGTCCAGCGCGTTTGCGCGGCGAAGATCTGCTCCACGCGCTCGAAGAGCTTAGGGTCGGCATGCCGGCGTGCTGCCGGGATCACCACCATGGTGACCATCGCCACGCCGCCGATCCAGAGCACGACGGCGAGCACGTGCGCCGCCCGGGCAATCGCGAGATCGGTCAAGCTAGATGGACTCCGGCACCATCTCGATCGCGCCGCAGGGGCATTCGGCAGCGCACAGGCCGCAGCCCTTGCAATAGTCGTAGTTGAACTCGAAGCCCTTGCCCGGCCCGAGCTTGATCACCGCGTTGTCGGGGCACACGCCGTAGCAGTTGTCGCACTCGAAGCAGTTGCCGCACGACAGGCAGCGGCGCGCCTCGAAGAGCGCGCTTTTTTCGTCGAGGCCGCGCAGCACCTCGTCGAAGGTCGACTGGCGGCGCACGATATCCAGCGTCGGGCGCATGGTCTTCGGCGCGTCGGAGTAATACCAGGGGTTCAGCTTGTCGAAGCTGGCGGGCGCGTTGACGCGGCTTTTTGCAAAGGTCTTGCCGTTCAGCCAGGCGTCGATGTGGCGCGCGGCCTTCTTGCCGTGCCCGACGCCCACGGTCACCGTGCGCTCGGAGGGCACCATGTCGCCGCCGGCGAAGATGCCGGCATGGCCGGTCATCATGTTCGGGCCGACCTTCACCACGCCGTCGGCGATCTCGAGCCCCGGCACGCCGTCGAGCAGGCCGAGGTCCACGTCCTGCCCGAGCGCGAGCACCACGGAGTCGGCTGCCAGCGTCTCCAGCTCGCCGGTGGGCTGCGGAAATCCTTTTTCGTCGAGCTTCATCTTCTCGACCGTGATGGAAGAGCCTTCGGCCTGCCTGATCGTGGAGAGCCACTTCACCATCACGCCCTCCTGCAGCGCTTCCTCGAGCTCGGAATCGTGCGCCGGCATCTTCTCGCGCGTGCGGCGGTACACGATGATCGCCTCGGAGGCGCCCAGGCGCTTCGCCGTGCGCGCCACGTCGAGCGCGGTGTTACCGCCGCCATAGACGATCACCCTGCGGCCGAGCTGCGGGCGCTCCGCGCCCTCCATCGAGCGCAGCACCGAGACGGCGTCCAGGATGCGCGCCGACGCGCCCGCGGGGATGTAGGCGCGCTTGCCGATGTGCGCCCCGACGGCGAGGAAGACCGCGTGGAAACCGCCCTCTTCCTTGGCTTGCAGCACGTTCGCGACCTTCGTATTGAGCTTGAGCACCACGCCCATGTCCAAGATGCGTTGGACCTCTGCGTCCAGCACATCGCGCGGCAGGCGGTACTTCGGGATGCCGAAGCGCATCATGCCGCCGGCGAACGGACCCGCCTCGCGAATCTCGACCTGGTGGCCGAGCCTCGCCAGGTGGTACGCGGCCGAAAGCCCCGAGGGGCCGGCGCCGACGACGAGAACGCGTTTGCCGCCAGATTTTTTTGGCTTGTCAAAACTCCACCCGCGGCGGATCGCCTCGTCGCCGAGGAATCGCTCGATGGAGTTGATGCCCACCGCCTCGTCCAGCTGGCCGCGGTTGCACGCGCCCTCGCAGGGGTGGTAGCAGACGCGGCCCATGACGGCGGGCAGCGGATTTTCCTCGGTCAGGAGGCGCCAGGCGCCCTCGTAGTCGCCCGCTTCGGCGCGTGCAAGCCATCCCTGGATGTCCTCGCCGGCCGGGCAGCCCGCGTTGCAAGGCGGCAGCCGGTCCACGTATTGCGGCCGCAGCGTGCGCCAGGTGCCGGTGTGGTTGGCGAGGCTCGAGCCGCGGTCGAGCGTAATGGCGAAGGGCTTGCGCATCATCCGGGCCGATCCAGGAGCCCGAAGCGCTCGATGTTGCGATCGGCGATGTCCTGCAGCGCCGCGATGACGTCGGAGCGCAGCTTCGGCGCGAAGAGATGCGCGAAGCGGCGTTGCGGCCTGAGATATTCCTCGACCGGCACCTTGTGCCGGATATGCGAGACGCTGGTCAATTCGCCGCGCTCGGCCTCGAAGACCGGGAAAAGTCCCGTTTCCTTCGCAAGCCTCGCGATGCGGATGGATGCGTCCGAGGCGTGACCCCAGCCGAGCGGGCATGACACGAGCACGTGGATATACCGGGCGCCGCACAGCTGCATCGCGCGCTTCACCTTGTGCTCCAGGTCGTGGAGGTCGGCGATGGTGGCGGTGGCCACGTACGGAATGCCGTGCGCCATGGCGATCGCCGGCAGGTTCTTGCCCTCGTTGAAAACGTTTCCTGCGGTCGTGGTCGCCGTGCGGGCCGCGGGCGGCGTCGCCGAGGAGCGCTGCACGCCGGTGTTCATGTACGCCTCGTTGTCGTAGCAGAGGTAGAGCACGTCGTCGTTGCGCTCGAACATGCCCGACAGGCAGCCGAAGCCGATATCCGTGGTGCCGCCGTCGCCGCCCTGCGCGACCACGCGCACGCCGGCCTTGCCTTTTGCCTTGAGGGCCGCGGCGATGCCGGTCGCCACGGCGGCCGCGTTGCCGAACAGGGAATGGATCCATGGCAGCTGCCACGAGGTTTCCGGATAAGGCGTGGAGAACACCTCGAGGCAGCCGGTCGCGTTGGCCGCGATCAGCCGGTTATTGGTGGCCTGCATCGCCGCATCGATGGCATAGCGCGCGCCGAGCGCCTCGCCGCAGCCCTGGCAGGCGCGGTGCCCGGAGTTGAGCGCATTGCTGCGCCGCTCGCTCGATTGCACCGCGCGCACCTCGGGCGGCAGCAGGCGGTTGCCTACGGTGAAGGTCCCGGTCTGGTAGTACTTAACGGGCTGGAATGCCATGCATTTCCCTCAGGACGTTTTCCGCGAGCGGGCCGCTGCGCCGCGTCTCGCTCTCGCGGTGCAGGACCTTCTCCACCACCGCGGCGTCGAGGTCGAGGAAGGTGGTGAGGCGGAGCTCGTCGTTCATCGCGTCCACGAACACGCGCTCGAGCGACGCCTTGGTGATCGGGCGGCCGCCGAGGCCGGCGATGACGTCGTAGACCGGGACTGCGCGCCCCGTAAGCGTCGTGCGCACGTTGGTCGACACGATGCCGCCCACGCCGACCGCCAGGCTCTTCTCGAGAACCACCACGCGCTTCGCGCCCGAGAGCATGGCGCTCACCGCGGCAAGCGGCCACGGGCGGAAGCAGGTGATGCCGAGCACGCCGATCTTCGCGCCGCGGCTGCGCATCTCGTCCACCGTGTCCTTCACCGTGCCGAGCACGGAGCCGAGCGCCACGACCACTGTCTCGGCATCGTCGATGGCGTACGCGTGCAGGAGGCCGCCGCTGTTGCGCCCGAAAGCGCGGCGGAACTGCGCCGCCCAGGCTGGGATGAGGTCGAGCGCCTGCATCTGCTTCGCGTGCGCGAGATAGCGCACTTCCGTGAACGCTTCCGGGCCGACCATGGCGCCGATGGAGACCGGCTCGGCCGGGTCGAGGACCTGGCGCGGCTCGAAAGGCGGCAGGTAATGATCCACCTGCTCCTGCGTCGGCATGTCGACGCGCTCGTAGGCGTGCGTCAGGATGAAGCCGTCCATGCACACCATGACCGGGAGCGAGAGCTCCTCGGCGAGGCGGAACGCCTGGATGTGGAGGTCCAGCGCCTCCTGGTTGGTCTCGGCGAAGAGCTGGATCCAGCCGCAGTCGCGTTGCGACATGGCGTCGGTGTGGTCGTTCCAGATGTTGATCGGCGCGCCGATCGCGCGGTTCGCCACGGTCATCACGATCGGCAGGCCGAGGCCGGAGGCGTTGAAGAGCGCCTCGGCCATGAAGAGCAGGCCCTGCGATGCGGTTGCGGTGTACGCGCGCGCGCCGGCCGCCGAGGCGCCGATCGCGACCGACATGGCCGCGAACTCCGACTCGACGTTGATGAACTGGCAGCTGCCGAGCGCGCCGCTCGCCACGATGCGGCCGAGGCCCTCGACGATATGGGTCTGGGGCGAGATCGGGTAGGCGCAGACCACCTCGGGGCGGCACAGCGCCACCGCCTCGGCGACGGCTACCGAGCCTTCAATCTGCTTCAGCACGGGCGAGCCTTTCGAAGGCCTCGTTGGCGGCGGCCACGTTCGCCTTGCCGACGCTGCCGGGAAATTTTTCCATGATGGCGTCCGCGACGGCGTCCATCGACAGCTTGCCGGTGAAGGGCGCGAACGCGCCCAGCAGCACCGCGTTCGGCACCGGGCGCCCGACGTGCTTCAGCGCGAGCTCGGTGGCGGGCACCGTGGCGACGCGCTCGGTGGTCTTCAGCAGGTCGTTCAGGCCGAGCTCGGCGAGCGTCTTGCCGGTGTTGATGAGGACGAAGCCCTGCGGCGCGAGCCCGGCGAAGACGTCGACGTGGTGCAGCAGCGTCGGGTCCTGGATGATGAGCGCGTCGGGCCGCACGATCGGCTCGCGCACCCGGATCTCGCGCTCGTCCATGCGGCAATAGGCGACGACCGGCGCGCCGGTGCGCTCCGAGCCGAAGCTCGGGAACGCCTGCGCATGGCGGCCTTCGCGGAAGGCGGCGATGGAGAGCATCTCCGCAGCGGTGACCGCACCCTGGCCGCCGCGCCCGTGGATCCGCACCTGGAACATCGCTATGCTTCCAGCGCGATCCGGCGCCGCAGCTCGCGGTAGCGCTCGAGGGGGTCGCGGCCTGCGGGCGCGACGCTCTTCACCGCGTCCCAGTCCTGCGCGCTCAGCTCCTTCGCCGCCAGGGCGAGCACGTCTTCCTCCTCCTTGGCGATGTGGTTGCCGTAGTAGACGAGGTAGGTCGCCGCGGCCACCTCGATGTCGCTCCGGCGAATGA
>DASRFM010000074.1:0-4650 GCA_035651575.1 Burkholderiales bacterium
TTTTGGTTGAGCTCGCGCGAGCTGGTGACGCTGAGCCATTCGCCGATGGCCATGCTGCAGGCGCCGGCGACGAGTCCCGCGAGGCCGACGAGCAGCACGGTCTTTTCGTTGCCGACGGCGCCGGCGGAGCCCATGACGAGGCAGAGGTTCGATACGAGGCCGTCGTTGGCGCCGAGGACGGCGGCGCGCAGCGCGTTGCCGCCGGTGCGGTGGCGGCCTTCGAGGCGGGCGAGGGTGGCGCCGGAGGCGCCGCCGGGGACGCTGCCGACGATGCTCTGGACGATGCGGTTGTGCGAGCGCTCGGCGCCGGGGAGGCCGCCGGCGACGGCTTCGGGCTGCTTGTCGTACTGGCCGATGTCGCGCTGCTCGAGCAGGCTGACGGTGGGCAGGACGAACTTCGGGCCGAAGGTCTTCGCGAGCCAGCCGAGCGCGCGCATGCGCCAGGAGAGGCGGACCGTGCCCGGGTCGGCGCCGGCCTTCGCGAGCTGCTTTCTCCAGTACTCGGCGTGCGCGGACTCGACGGCGGAGAGGCGCCGGTACACCTCGGCGAGGTGCGGATCCTGCTCGGCCTCGGCGAGGGTCTTGTAGAGCTCGGCGCCGTCGACCTCGCCCTGGAGGTTGGCGCGGTAGCGGGCGATGTTTTCGCTGGGATCGGTCATCGGCGCCTTTGCGACGGCCTTACCCCACGTATTTCTTCACCACCTCCGACGGCCGCACGTGCGCCGAGGCCGGGTCTTCGCCGAACTCGCGCAGGGCGCGGCGCTGGCGCAGCAGGTCCCAGCACTGGTCGAGCTCCGACTGCACGGTGGCGAGGCGCTTCGCCTGCGCCTCGTCGAGCGACGAATGGCCGAAGAGCTTGTGCTCCTCGGCGACGAGCCGCTCGATGTGGGCGAGCACGGCGCCGTCGTTGCGGGCTTGATCTTCCATGGCGGGTTCCTTTCGGGATCGAGCTCTAGTCTATACCGCGCTTTGCCGGCCGGCCCGCGAGGGGAGACGCGAACCGCCCATGGCGCCCGCGGTCACACGTCTTTTGGATCGAGGAAGGGCGAATCCATGGCGACCAAGACCGCGGTATCCGAGCAGCCCGCGCCCCTGCATAACGACCTCCTCGCGGCGCTGCCTCCCGAGGATTACGAGCGGCTCGCACCGCAGCTCGAGTTCCTGCCGCTGCCGCTGGGGTTGTCGCTGTACGAGTCCGGCGCCCGGCTGGGCTACGTCTATTTCGTGACCGCGGGCATCGTTTCGCTGCTCTACGTCATGGAGGACGGGGCCTCGGCGGAGATCGCGATCACGGGCTGCGAAGGCATGGTCGGGATCTCGCTCTTCATGGGCGGTGAGACGACGCCGAGCCGGGCGGTGGTGCAGAGCGCCGGCCACGCCTACCGCCTGCCGGCGGCCGCGCTGATGCACGAGTTCGACCGCGGCGGGGAATTGCAGCACGTGCTGCTCCGCTTCACCCAGGCCCTGATCACGCAGATGGCGCAGACCGCCGTGTGCAACCGGCATCATTCGATCGAGCAGCAGCTCTGCCGCTGGCTCCTGTTGAGCATGGACCGGCTGCCCACGAACGAGCTCGTGATGACGCAGGAGCTGATCTCGAACATGCTCGGCGTGCGCCGCGAGGGGGTGACCGAAGCGGCCGGGGTGCTTCAGGAAGCGGGATTGATCCGGTACCAGCGCGGCCGGATCACGCTGCTCGATCGGCCGGGACTGGAACGGCGGGTCTGCGAATGCTACGCCGTGGTCAAGCGCGAGACCGAGCGCCTGATCACGTACAACCGGCGGCCCTCGCGCGGCGCCGAAGCGATCGACGCCGCGCTCAGGTAGCCAGGCCGACCCGTTTCAGTCAGTCGGCCTTGATCTGGATGTCGTTCTGAACCGAAGTCACGCCGGTCACGGCGCGCGCGATCGCGACGGCCTTGTCCGCCGCGTTCTTGTTCGGGGCGCTGCCGCTCAGCGTCACCGCGCCCTTGTCGTCGGTATCGACGTTGATCTTCACCAGGCTCGAGAACTGCTCCTCGGCGAGCTTGCCCTTGACCTTCGTGGTGATGACCGAGTCCTTCATGTACGTCGCGGGCGAGGAGCTTTCGGAAGCCTTCGGCGACGAGCTCTCGGATTTGGAGTCGGCGGCATGGCCCGCGAGCGGCAGCATCAGCGCGCCGGCCACGAGACAGCTTGAAGCAAGTTTGATGTTCATGTCGTGTCCTTTCGGGTTTCGAATCGGTGGTAAATGTCGAGGCGCTACTTGTTCTTGCCGACCTGGTTGCCGACCACGCCGCCGACCGCGGCGCCGCCCAGCGTGCCCATGACGCTGCCGTCGGTGAGGATCGCGCCTCCCGCGGCGCCGAGGCCAGCGCCGATCGCGGTGTCCTTGTTGCGCGTCGACATCCCGCCGCAACCGGCGATGCCGAGCATCACGGCCGCGGCGATCGCGCCCACGGCCAATCTCTGAAACGGGGTTCTCATGATTTTCCTTTGGGTAACTCCCCGCATTGTGGGCCTGCGCGCGCCGCGGCTCGGAGCGGTGGCGTACATACGGCGATATATATTTCGCGCGCCGGCCCGCTGCGTGCGCCGCCGCACGGAGCGGCCTCGAGGAGCGGCGGATGATCCGCACAGGGGGCCGCGTCCGCGCCCGGAGATCCGCCATGCTCTATACCATCGCCGTCGTCCTGATCCTCTTGTGGGCCCTGGGACTCGTGTCCTCCGTGACACTGGGCGGGTACATCCACGTGCTGATCGCAATCGCGCTCGCCATCATCCTGGTCAGGATGTTCGAGCAGCGGAAATCCGATCCGGGGACCAGCCGGGCGTCACTCCGGGCGGGCGCCCGATCCCGCAGGTGATCGGCGCCGCGGCCAGCCGGGCCGCGGTGAGCGCGAAGTACGGGAAACGGGCGTAACATCGGCGCATGGACGCGAAGCCGAAGATCGCCGTCCTCCCGAACGGCCCGTACTACCTTTTGAACGACCCGACGCCGGCGCAGGTCCCGAACCTGCGTCGCGAGTCGGGCGAGGCGTGCTCGACCGTGCGCGGCGTGGCGCTGTGCCGCTGCGGCGGCTCGAAGAACAAGCCCTTCTGCGACGGCACCCACTCGGTGATCGGCTTCAAGGGCGAGAACACCGCCGACCCGGCGAAGAACGAGCGCAAGGCCTACATGGGCCGGCGCATCACCATCTACGACAACCGCGCGCTCTGTGCCCACGTCGGCTACTGCACCGACGAGCTGGCCTCGGTCTTCCGCCGCCACGACACGCCGTGGATCGACGCGGACGGCGCCGACGCCGAGCGCATCATCCGGCAGGTCGAGCGCTGCCCGTCGGGCGCGCTCTCCTACGCGATCGACGGCGTCGAGGCGAAGCCGAAGGCGCGCGCGCCGATGGTCACGGTCACAAACGACGGGCCCTACGCGGTGACGGGCGGCGTCGAGCTCCCCGGCGTGAAGTTCGGCGAAGGCGCCTCGACCGAGCACTACACCTTGTGCCGCTGCGGCGGCTCGAAGAACAAGCCGTTCTGCGACGGCACGCACTGGAGCCTCGGCTTCAAGGACCCGGGCTGAGCGTCGGTCAGATCAGCTTGTCCAGCGTGATCGGCAGATCGCGCACGCGCCTCCCGGTCGCGTGGTACACGGCGTTCGCGAGCGCGGCCGGGACGCCGGTGATGCCGATCTCGCCGATGCCGCGCGCGCCGAGCGGGTTGAAGGTCGTGTCGCTCTCCGGCACGAAGTGCACCTCGATCGCCTGCACGTCGGCGTTCACGGGCACGTGGTACTCGGCGAGGTTGCCGTTCACGAAGCGCCCGCTGCGCTCGTCGAGCAGGCTCTCCTCGAGGAGCGCCATGCTCATGCCCCAGACGATGCCGCCCTCGAGCTGGCTGCGCGCGAGCTTCGCGTTCATCAGCCGCCCGACGCTGTAGGCCGCGACGATGCGCGGCACGCGCACGACGCCGGTGCCCTCGTCGACGCGCACCTCGGCGAACACCGCGCCGAAGGAGCGGCTCGCGAGCTTCTCCTCCTCCTCGCCCGGCTTCGCCGTCGCCTGCGCCTCGACCGGCTCGGCGGGGCGCGCGGACGCCGGATCGTCGATCCCCATCGCGGCGAGCTTCTCGCGCAGCGCGCGGCACGCGGCCTGCACCGCGGGGCCGACGCTCGCGGCGGTCATCGAGCCGCCCGAGACCGGCGCCTGCGGCATCGCCGTGTCGCCCAGCTCGAAGCGCACGCGCCCGATCGGTACGCCCAGGCTCTCCACGGCGATCTGCGTCATGATCGTGTAGGTGCCGGTGCCGAGATCGTGCGTCGCCGAGCGCACCAGGAACGTCCCGTCGGGCAGCAGGCGCGCCGAGGCCGACGCCGGCATGCGGTGCGCCGGGTAGGTCGCGGTCGCCATGCCCCAGCCGACGAGCGCGCGGCCCTCGCGCATCGAGCGCGGCTTCGGATCGCGCCGCGCCCAGCCGAAGCGCCGCGCCGCGAGCGCGTAGCACTCGCGCAGGCGCTTGCTCGTGAACGGCTTGCCGCTCGCAGGCTCGGCGTCGGCGTGGTTGCGCAGGCGCAGCTCGACCGGATCCATCCCGAGCCCGGCCGCGAGCTCGTCCATCGCGCACTCGAGCGCGTAGGTGCCGGTCGCCTCGCCCGGCGCGCGCTGGAACGTCGGC
>DASRFM010000075.1:0-24448 GCA_035651575.1 Burkholderiales bacterium
GGGGTTTTCGAGTTCCGGGATGCGAAATCCGCCGTGGCGAGGATTCCCCCCAGGTTGTCGGAGGGGTGGCCCCATTCGGCGGCGAGCCAGGTATCGTTGAAGTCGAGCCAGCGGATCATCGCGCCGATGTTGAACGCCGCCTGCACCGGGTCGAGCTGGAACTGCGTGCCGGGGACTTTCGCGCCGTTCGGCACCACCGTGCCGGGGACGATCGGGCCGAGGAGCTTGGTGCAGGCCGGGTACTCGAGCGCCTCGAAGCCGCAGCCCAGCGTGTCCATCAGGCAGTAGCGCGCGGTCTCGTAGGCTTCCTTGCTCCTGACCGTGTACTTCGTCGCGTAATCCGCGATCTTGACCAGCACGTCGTCCGGCTTCGGCCGGACGTTGGAGAGCGGCGCGCTCACTTGGCTTTGCGGTCCTGCGGCACGTCGTCCACCTCGAAGCTCCACTCGTACCCGCCGGCGGGCTCGAAGGTGTGCTCGTTGCCGCCCGAGCGCGGCGCGTGCCGCATCGGCGGCACCGGGGCGCGCTCTCGCGGCCCCTTGTCCCACCAGATGGCGCGCCCCTCGCGCTGGGACTCGACCTCCTCCGGATGCTCGGCGAGGAACTGCCTCATGAATTTCGTCAGGTCGGATTCGTACATGGGGTTAGATCCGGCGATTGGATGCGGGCTATCTCTTCGCGAGGGGGACCCAGGGGCGATTTTCGGGGCCGGTGTAGTTCGCGCTCGGCCGGATGATCTTGCCGTCGAGGCGCTGCTCGATCACGTGCGCCGACCAGCCGCTGGTGCGCGAGAGCACGAAGAGCGGGGTGAAGTGCAGCGTGGGGACGCCCATCTTGCTGTAGGACACGGCGCTGTACCAGTCGAGGTTGGCGAACATCTTCTTCTCCGCCCACATCACCGACTCGATGCGCTCGGCCACCTTGTACTGCGTCAGGTCGTTCTGCTCTTTCGACAGCCGCTCCGCGACCGCCTTGATCACCTTGTTGCGCGGGTCGCCGGTCGTGTACACCGGGTGGCCGAAGCCGATGACGATCTCCTTCGCCGCGATGCGCCGGCGGATGTCCGCCTCGGCCTCCTCCGCGCTCTTGTAGCGCTTCTGGATCTCGTCGGAGACCTCGTTGGCGCCGCCGTGCTTCGGGCCGCGCAGGGCGCCGATGCCGCCGGTGATCGCGCTGTACATGTCCGAGCCGGTGCCGGTGATCACGCGGCACGTGAAGGTGCTGGCGTTGAACTCGTGCTCGGCGTACAGGATGAGCGAGGTGTGCATCGCGCGTACCCACGACGGGCCCGGCTTTTTGCCGTGGAGGAGATGCAGGTAGTGGCCGCCGATGGAATCGTCGTCGGTCTCGACCTCGATTCTCTTTCCCGAATTCTGGAAATGAAACCAGTAGAGGAGCATGGAGCCGAAGCAGGCCATCAGCCGGTCGGCGATCGCGCGCGCCCCCTCGGCCGGATGCGGCTCCTGTTCCGGCTCGAGCGTCCCGAGCACCGAGCAGCCGGTGCGCAGCACGTCCATGGGGTGCGCGGTCCCGGGCAGCTGCTCCAGCACATTCTTCAATTGAGAAGGAAGGCCGCGGAGAGCGCGCAGCTTCCGCTTGTAGGAATCAAGCTCGCTGCGGGTCGGCAGCTTCTCGTGCACCAGCAGATACGCCACTTCCTCGAATTCGGCCTCGTCGGCGAAGTCGAGGATGTCGTAGCCGCGGTAATGCAGGTCGTTGCCGCTGCGCCCGACGGTGCAGAGCGCGGTGTTGCCGGCGGGAATGCCGGACAGGGCGACGGACTTTTTCGGTTTAGCGATGCTCGCGGGCGAAGAGCTCATCGAGTTTTTTCTCGTAGTCGTGGTAGCCGATGCTTGCGTAGAGCTCCTCGCGGGTCTGCATCTCGCCGAGGACCCCCTTTTGCGTCCCTTTTTTCCGCACCTCTTCGTAGACGCGCATCGCCGCCTTGTTCATCGCGCGGAATGCGCTGAGCGGGTAGAGCGCCATCGCGACGTCCGCGCCGCGCAGCTCCTCGAGCGTGAAGAGCGGCGTCTTGCCGAACTCGGTGATGTTGGCGAGGATCGGCACCTTCACCGCGGCCGCGAATTTCCTGTACATCGCGAGGTCCGTGATGGCCTCGGGGAAAATCATGTCGGCCCCGGCCTCGACGTAGGAAATGCTCCTGGCGACGGCGGAATCCAGGCCTTCGGATGCAAGCGCATCGGTGCGCGCCATGACGACGAACGAGTCGTCGCCGCGCGCATCGACCGCCGCCTTGATGCGCTCGCCCATCTCTTCCTTGCTCACGAGCTCCTTGCCGGGGCGGTGGCCGCAGCGCTTCGCGCCGACCTGGTCCTCGATGTGCATCGCGGCGGCGCCGAACTTGACGAGCGAGCGCGTGGTGCGCGCGACGTTGAAGGCGCTCGCGCCGAAGCCGGTGTCCACGTCGACGAGCAGCGGCAGGTCGCAGACCTCGGTGATGCGCCGGATGTCGGTGAGCACATCGTCCAGGTTCGAGATGCCGAGGTCCGGCATGCCGAGCGAGCCCGCGGCGACGCCGCCGCCGGAGAGGTAGATCGCCTTGAAGCCGGCGCGCTTCGCGAGCAGCGCGTGGTTCGCGCAGATGGTGCCGATGACCTGGAGCGGCCGCTCCTCCTGCAGCGCTTTCCTGAACTTCGCTCCCGCGTTCATCCGAGGAGCGACTTGATGCCGTCGCGCTCCTCGTGGAGCTCCTTCAGCGTGCCGTCGATGCGCTTGCGGCTGAACTCCGAAATCTCGATGCCCTTCACGATCTCGTAGCGGCCGCCCTTGCAGGTGACCGGGTAGCCGAAGATGATGCCTTCGGCGATGCCGTAGCTGCCGTCGGAGGGCACGCCCATCGTGACCCAGTCGCCCTGCGGCGTTCCCATCACCCAGTCGCGGACGTGGTCGATCGCGGCGTTCGCGGCGCTCGCGGCGGACGAGAGGCCGCGCGCGTCGATGATCGCGGCGCCGCGCTTCTGCACCGTCGGGATGAAGGCCTGCTCGAGCCAGGCCTGGTCGTTGATCATCGGCCAGATCTTCTTGCCGTCGCACTCCGCCTGGAAGAGGTCGGGGTACTGCGTCGCGGAATGGTTGCCCCAGACCGTGATCTTGCGGATGTCGGTGACCTTCTTGCCGATTTTCTGCGCCACCTGGCTGGTGGCGCGGTTATGGTCGAGGCGCATCATCCCGGTGAACTGTCCGGGCTTCAGGCTCGGCGCGTTCTTCATCGCGATGAGGCAGTTCGTGTTCGCGGGATTGCCGACCACCAGCACCTTGACGTCGCGCTTCGCCACCTTGTCGAGCGCCTTGCCCTGCGGCGCGAAAATCTTGCCGTTCGCGTCGAGGAGGTCCTTGCGCTCCATCCCGGGGCCGCGCGGGCGCGCGCCGACGAGCAGGGCGACGTCCACGTCCTTGAACGCCACCATGGGGTCGGAGGCCGGCAGCATCCCGTGCAGCAGGGGGAAGGCGCAGTCGTCGAGCTCCATCATCACGCCCTTCAGCGCCTTCTGCGCCTTCTCGTCCGGGATCTCGAGCATCTGCAGGATGACCGGCTGGTCCTTGCCGAGCATCTCGCCGCTGGCGATGCGAAAGAGGAGCGAGTAGCCGATCTGGCCGGCGGCGCCGGTCACCGCGACGCGTACGGGGGCTTTGGGCATTCGGGACGACTCCGAAGGAGCAGTTGGGGAAGCGGGTTGGACGGCCGGGTTTTGGGTGGATTTCATTTTAGCGCAGCGACTTGCTGCGCCGCGCAAGCTATAATGAGTCTGGTTCGCCCGGGCGGCTGTGCAGGAGTCGGAGCGAGGGGGCCCGGTGCTGTGAGACCTGCAAGGCTTTCATGTCGAGCGCCGCGGCCAAAAAACCACGACCGAAATACCTGAACCTCACCGCGCTGCTGTTCGAAATCCGCCTGCCGCTGCCCGGCAAGGTTTCGATCCTGCACCGGGTCTCGGGCGCGCTGCTCGTCTTTCCCTTCGCCGCCTGGCTGCTCTACCTGCTCGATGCGAGCCTGGGCTCCGAGGCCGGCTTCGAGCGCATCCGCATGCACTACCTGCCCATGCCGGCGGTCAAGCTCGGGCTCCTTGTGTTCATCTGGGCGTACTGCCACCACCTCTGCGCGGGCGTGCGCTTCCTGCTGCTCGACCTGAACAAGGGCATCGAGCTCGTGCCGGCGCGGCGCAGCGCCGTGGCGGTGCTCGTGGTGAGCCTCGCGCTCACGGCTTTCTTCGGCTGGAGGCTATGGTCAATCGCATAGTCACGGGCGCGCACTACGGCATGCGCGACTGGCTCGCGCAGCGCATCACCGGCGCGATCATGGCGGTCTACAGCCTGATCCTCGCGGTGGTGTTCTTCACCGGCGCGCCGCTCACCTACGGCGTCTGGCGCGACCTGTTCTCGAACGGCTGGATGCGCGTGGGCACGCTGCTCTTCGCGCTGTGCCTCGCGTGGCATGCCTGGGTCGGCATGCGCGACATCCTGATGGACTACATCAAGCCGACGGCGCTGCGCCTCGCGCTCGAGACCGGCGTGATCCTGCTGCTCCTCGTCTACATGGGCTGGACCGTGCAGGTGCTCTGGCGATGAATCCCGCCGGCGGGCTCCCGGTGCGGCGTTTCGACGCCATCGTCGTCGGCGCCGGCGGCTCGGGCATGCGCGCGGCGCTCGAGCTCGCGCGCGCCGACCTGAAGGTGGCGGTCCTGTCGAAGGTGTTCCCGACGCGCTCGCATACCGTGGCGGCGCAGGGGGGCATCGCGGCGCCGCTCGCCAACTCCGGCGAGGACAACTGGCACTGGCACATGTACGACACGGTCAAGGGCTCCGACTACCTCGGCGACCAGGACGCGATCGAGTACATGTGCCGGCGCGCGATCGAGGTCGTGGTGGAGCTCGAGCACATGGGCATGCCGTTCGACCGGCTCGAGAGCGGCAAGATCTACCAGCGGCCCTTCGGCGGCCACACGCAGAACTACGGCAGCCCGAAGATGGCGATGCGCGCGTGCGCGGCGGCCGACCGCACCGGCCACGCCATGCTGCACACGCTCTACCAGCAGAACGTGCGCGCGAACACGCAGTTCTTCGTCGAGTGGATGGCGCTGGACCTGGTGCGCGACCCGCAGGACGGCGCGGTGGTCGGCGTGGTGGCGCTGGAGATGGAAAGCGGCGAGCTGTTCCTGTTCCAGGCCAAGTCGATTCTTCTGGCCACGGGCGGGGCGGGCCGGATCTACTGGGCGACCACCAACGCGTTCATCAACACGGGCGACGGCCTCGGCATGGTGGCGCGCGCCGGCCTGCCGCTCGAGGACATGGAGTTCTGGCAATTCCATCCCACGGGCGTCGCCGGCGCCGGGGTGCTCATCACCGAGGGCGTGCGCGGGGAGGGCGGCTACCTCCTCAACAAGAACGGCGAGCGCTTCATGGAGCGCTACGCGCCGAACGCCAAGGATCTCGCGAGCCGCGACGTGGTGTCGCGCGCGATGACGACCGAGATCAAGGAAGGCCGCGGCTGCGGGCCGCACGGCGACCACGTGCTGCTCAAGCTCGACCACCTCGGGCCCGAGGTCATCAACCAGCGCCTGCCCGGCATCCGCGAGATCGCGATCAAGTTCGCCAACGCCGACCCGATCCGCGACCCGATTCCCGTGGTGCCGACGGTGCACTACCAGATGGGGGGCGTGCCGACCAACTACATGGGGCAGGTGGTGGCGCCCGAAGGCTCGAGCAAGGAGGCGATCGTGCCGGGCCTGTACGCCACGGGCGAATGCTCCTGCGTCTCGGTGCACGGCGCGAACCGCCTCGGCACCAACTCGCTGCTCGACCTGCTCGTCTTCGGCAAGTCATCGGGCGAGCAGATGATCCGGGACATGCGCAGCCTGCCGCCCACGCACCGCAGCCTGCCGAAGGACGCCGGCGATGCGACCCGGGCGCGCATCGCGCGCCTCGACGCCGCGAAATCGGGCGAGCGCGTCGCCGACGTCCTGAACGACCTGCGGCGCACGATGCAGGCGCACTGCGGCGTGTTCCGCTTTCCCGAGGACCTGGTCGAGGGCGTGAGGAAGGTCAAGGAAATCGCGCAGCGCGGGCAGCGCACCTTCATCGCCGACAAGTCGAAGGTGTTCAACACCGCACGGGTGGAGGCGCTCGAGCTCGAGAACCTGATCGAGACCGCGATGGCGACCATCGTCTCCGCCGAGGCGCGCAGGGAGAGCCGCGGCGCGCAGGCGCGCAGCGATTTCCCCGAGCGCGACGACAAGAGCTGGATGAAGCACACGCTCTGGTACAAGGAAGGCAACCGCCTCGAGTACAAGCCGGTGCACCTGCGTCCCCTTTCCGTGGAAACCTTCGAGCCCAAGGTGCGGACCTATTAAATGAAACTGTCCATCTACCGATACGACCCGGAAACGGACGAGCGTCCGTACATGAAGGACTACGTCGTGGAGCTCGATTCCCACGACCGCATGCTGCTCGACGCGCTGGTGAAGCTGAAGATGCAGGACGACTCGCTCGCCTTCCGCCGCTCCTGCCGCGAGGGCGTGTGCGGCTCCGACGCGATGAACATCAACGGCAAGAACGGCCTCGCCTGCATCACCAAGATCGTCGAGCTGCCGGAGCACGTCACGCTGCGGCCGCTGCCGGGCCTGCCGGTGATCCGCGACCTGATCGTCGACATGACGCAGTTCTTCAAGCAGTACCACTCCGTCATGCCCTACGTGGTCAACAACGACCCGCCGCCGGAGCGCGAGCGGCTGCAGAGCCCGCAGGACCGCGACGCGCTGAACGGCCTCTACGAGTGCATCCTGTGCGCCTGCTGCTCGACCTCCTGCCCGTCGTTCTGGTGGAACCCGGACAAGTTCGTCGGCCCGGCGGGCCTGCTCCAGGCCTATCGCTTCCTCGCGGACACGCGCGACCAGGCGACGAGCGAGCGCCTCGACAACCTCGAGGACCCGTACCGCCTGTTCCGCTGCCACACCATCATGAACTGCGTGGACGTGTGCCCCAAGCACCTCAATCCCACGAAGGCGATCAACAGCATCAAGGACCTGATGGTGAAGCGCGCCGTCTGATGGAGAGCACCGAGCTCAAGCGCCTGAAGTGGAGCTGCCGCCGCGGGCTGCTCGAGCTCGACCTGGTTTTCGAGAAGTACTTCGCGAAGAACGCGGCCGATCCCGGGCTGGCGGAGCTGCTGGAGCTGCCGGACAACGACCTGCTGGACATCGTCATGGGGCGCAGCGATCGCTATGCCCCGCACCTCAGCGAAATCGTGGCGCGCCTGCGCGCCGCGTAGAAAGCGAACCATGGAAAACAAGACCGCCTCGCTCAAGCTGCCCGACGGCAAGACCTACGAGTTCCCGGTGATGTCGGGCACGACCGGACCGGACGTGGTGGACATCCGCACGCTGTACGGCAAGTCCGGGATGTTCACCTACGACCCGGGCTTCCTGTCGACGGCGAGCTGCAGCTCGACGATCACCTACATCGACGGCGACCAGGGCGTGCTGCTCTACCGCGGCTACCCGATCGAGCAGCTGGCGCAGCACTGCGACTTCCTCGAGGTGTGCTACCTGCTGCTGCACGGCGAGCTGCCGAACCGCAGGCAGAAGGACGAGTTCGTGGACATCGTCATGCACCACACCATGGTGCACGAGCAGCTGGCGCGCCTCTACCAGGGGTTCCGGCGCGATGCGCATCCGATGGCCGTGATGGTGGGCGTGGTCGGCGCGCTCTCCGCGTTCTACCACGATGCCCTGGACATCAATAATCCCGACCACCGCACCATCTCGGCGTTCCGCCTGATCGCGAAGCTGCCCACGATCACCGCGATGGCCTACAAGTACTCGATCGGCCAGCCGTTCATGTACCCGAAGAACGACCTGTCCTACACGGCGAACTTCATGCGGATGATGTTCGGCGTGCCTTCGGAGGAGTACAAGGTGAACCCGGTGCTGGTGCGGGCGCTGGACCGCATCTTCATCCTGCACGCGGACCACGAGCAGAATGCCTCGACCTCGACCGTGCGCCTCGCGGGCTCCTCGGGCGCGAACCCGTACGCCTGCATCTCGGCGGGGATCGCCTGCCTGTGGGGCCCGGCGCACGGCGGCGCGAACGAGGCCTGCCTCGAGATGCTCGAGGAGATCGGCGACGTCTCGAAGGTGCCCGACTTCATCAAGAGGGTGAAGGACAAGAGCTCGGGGGTGCGCCTGATGGGCTTCGGCCACCGCGTCTACAAGAACCACGACCCGCGCGCCAAGCTCATGCGGGAGACCTGCCACGAGGTGCTGGAAGAGCTCGGCCTGCACAACGACCGCCTCTTCAAGCTCGCGCTCGCGCTCGAGAAGATCGCGCTCGAGGACGACTATTTCGTGTCGCGCAAGCTCTATCCGAACGTCGACTTCTATTCGGGCATCGTGCAGCGCGCGCTCGGCATCCCGGTGGCGATGTTCACCTGCATCTTCTCGCTCGCCCGCACGGTCGGCTGGATCGCGCAGTGGCAGGAGATGATCTCGGACCCGGAGTACAAGATCGGCCGCCCGCGCCAGCTCTACAAGGGCGCCGTGCGCCGCGACGTGAAGCCGATCGACAAGAGATAGGCCATGGCGAGCGTGATGCGGCAGTTCCTGGACAACTCCTACCTGTTCGGGGGCAATGCGCCGTTCATCGAGGATCTGTACGAGCGCTACCTCGCCAACCCGTCCTCCGTGCCTGACGAATGGCGCGAGTACTTCGACCGCATGCAGGTGCTGCCGGGCGCGGCGGGCAAGGACGTGGCGCGCGCGCCGGTGGAGGAGTCCTTCGTGCAGCGCGCGAAGCGCGGCGAGTTCGCCCCCCCGAGGACGCTCGAGACCGAGCCGGTGGCGCCCGAGCGCCTGCAGGTGGCGGCGCTGCTGCTCGTCACCGCCTACCGCATCGCCGGCTCGCGCTGGGCGACGCTCGATCCGCTGAAGCGCATGCCGCGGCCGCCGCAGCCCGAGCTCGAGCCCGCGTTCTACGACCTCACCGAGGCGGACCTCGACCAGACGGTGAACGCGGGGTCCTTCGTCGGCATCGACCGCACCTCGCTGCGCAACCTCGTCCAGGCGCTGCGCGACACCTATTGCCGCAACATCGGCTTCGAGTACATGTTCATCTCCGACCGCGCCCAGAGGCAGTGGATCCAGGAGCGCGTCGAGCCCAGCCGCGGCGTCGCCGAGCTCGACGCCGACACCAAGAAGCGCCTGCTGCAGAAGCTCACCGAGGCGGAGCACCTCGAGCGCTACCTGCACACCCGCTACGTGGGGCAGAAGCGCTTCTCGCTGGAGGGCGGCGAGAGCCTGATCCCGTCCATCGACGAGCTCATCCACCGCGCCGGCGCGAAAGGCGTGCAGGAGATCGTGCTCGGCATGGCGCACCGCGGGCGCCTCAACGTGCTGGTGAACGTGCTCGGCAAGATGCCGCAGGACCTGTTCCAGGAATTCGAGGGCAAGCACGCGCACGAGCTCGCCTCGGGCGACGTGAAATACCACAACGGCTTCTCCTCCGACATTTCCACGGCGGGCGGGCCGGTGCACCTGTCGCTCGCCTTCAATCCGTCCCATCTCGAGATCGTCAACCCGGTGGTGGAAGGCTCGGTGCGCGCGCGGCAGCGGCGCCGCGACGACAAGACCGGGGACCAGGTCCTGCCGATCCTGGTGCACGGCGACGCCGCGTTCGCCGGGCAGGGCGTGGTGATGGAAACGCTCAACCTCTCCGGCACGCGGGGCTACGGCACGGGCGGCACGGTGCACCTGATCGTCAACAACCAGATCGGCTTCACGACTTCCGACCCGCGCGACGCCCGCTCGACCATCTACTGCACCGACGTGGCGAAGATGGTCGAGGCGCCGATCTTCCACGTGAACGGCGACGACCCCGAGGCGGTGCTCTTCGTGACGCAGCTCGCCCTCGATTTCCGCCAGACGTTCCACAAGGACGTGGTCGTGGACATCGTCTGCTTCCGCAAGCTCGGCCACAACGAGCAGGACGAGCCCGCGGTGACGCAGCCGCTCATGTACAAGAAGATCGCGCAGCACCCGGGCACGCGCGCGCTCTACGCGGAGAAGCTCGTGGCGCAGCACGTGGTCGCGGCGGGCGAGCCCGAGGCGATGATCAAGCACTACCGCGACACGCTGGACGCGGGCAAGCAGACCGTGAGCCCGGTTCTTTCCAACTTCAAGAGCAAGTTCGCGGTCGACTGGGCGCCGTTCCTGAACTCCAAGTGGACCGACGCCGCCGATACCCACGTGCCGCTGCCCGAGCTGCAGCGCCTGGGCGAGCGCGTGACCACGCTGCCGGAGGGGTTCAAGCTGCATCCGACCGTCGGCCGCGTCGTCGAGGCGCGCAAGCAGATGGCCGCCGGCAAGCTGCCGGTCGACTGGGGCATGGCGGAGACGCTTGCGTACGCATCGCTGCTTTCGAACGGCTACGACGTGCGCCTCTCCGGCCAGGATTCGGGGCGCGGCACGTTCGCGCACCGCCACTCGGTGCTGCACGACCAGGACCGCGAGCGCTGGGACCAGGGCTCCTGGACGCCGCTGCAGCACATCGCCAAGGACCAGGGCGACTTCGTCGTCATCGACTCGGTGCTCTCGGAGGAGGCGGTGCTCGGCTTCGAGTACGGCTTCTCCACGGCGGAGCCGAACGCGCTCGTCATCTGGGAGGCGCAGTTCGGCGACTTCGCCAACGGCGCGCAGGTGGTCATCGACCAGTTCATCAGCTCCGGCGAGACCAAGTGGGGCCGGGTCTGCGGCCTCGTCATGCTGCTGCCGCACGGATACGAAGGGCAGGGGCCCGAGCACAGCTCCGCGCGCCTGGAGCGCTACCTGCAGCTCTGCGCCGAGCACAACATCCAGGTCTGCGTGCCGAGCAACGCCGCGCAGGTGTTCCACCTCATCCGGCGGCAGATGCTGCGGCCGTTCCGCAAGCCGCTCATCGTGATGACGCCGAAGTCGCTGCTGCGCAAGAAGGAGGCGGCGTCGTCGATCGACGATCTCGCGAACGGCACGTTCCAGACCGTGATCCCCGACACCATGACGGTGGATCCCAAGGGCGTGAAGCGAATCGTCGCCTGCTGCGGCAAGGTCTACTACGACCTGGTCCTGAAGCGCACGGAGATGCAGCGCGCCGACACCGCCGTCATCCGCGTCGAGCAGCTCTATCCGTTCCCGCACAAGCAGTTCGAGGCGGAGATGAAGCGCTACGTGAATGCAAGCGAAGTGGTGTGGTGCCAGGAGGAGCCGCAGAACCAGGGCGCGTGGTACCAGACTGCCCACTATTTCCGCGAGAACATGCGCGACGACCAGCGGCTGTACTATGCCGGTCGCCCGGCCTCGGCATCGCCTGCGGGAGGTTACCTCTCGCGGCACAATGAGCGCCAGAAAGCCTTGGTGGAACAGGCATTTGCGAAGTACAAGTAAGGAAGAGCATTAGATAGCCCGGCGAGTTACTCGCTGGTTTTTCACCAACCCGGGAAAGGCTCAGCCGGAACCGGGGAAAAACCGTAACGGGAGAAGTGCATGGCGATCATCGAAGTCAGGGTGCCGCAGCTCTCGGAGTCCGTCTCCGAGGCGACGCTGCTCGACTGGCACAAGAAGGAAGGCGAGCGGGTCTCGCGCGACGAGAACCTGATCGACATCGAGACCGACAAGGTGGTCCTCGAGCTGCCGGCCCCGGCAGACGGCGTGCTGGTCAAGGTGCTGAAGAACGCCAAGGACTCGGTCGGCTCGGGCGAGGTCATCGCGCAGATCGACACCGAGGCGAAGGCGGGCGCGGGAGCCCCGGCAGCGCCCGCTTCTCCGCAGAAGAAATCCGAACCCGAGAAGACGAAGCCGGCCGCGCCGCCCGTGATGCCCGCCGCGCAGAAGATCGCGGCCGAGAAGGGCGTGGACCCGTCGAGGATCCTCGGCACCGGCCGCGACGGCCGCGTGACCAAGGGAGACGTCCTTGCCGCCTCCGAGAGGCCCGCGGCGCCGGCCGCGAAGCCTGCCTCGCTGCAGCAGCCGGTGCCGCCGGTCAACGTCGAGCGCATGCTCTCCGGCCGGCCGGAGCAGCGCGTGCCCATGTCGCGCCTGCGCCAGCGCGTCGCGGAGCGTCTCGTGCAGTCGCAGTCCACCGCCGCCATCCTCACCACCTTCAACGAGGTGAACATGGCGCCGGTGATGGAGATGCGCAAGAAATACCAGGAGCGCTTCGAGAAGGAGCACGGCACGCGCCTGGGATTCATGTCGTTCTTCGTGAAAGCGGCGGTGCACGCGCTCAAGCGCTATCCCGTCGTGAACGCCTCGATCGACGGCACCGACATCGTGTACCACGGCTATTTCGACGTCGGCGTGGCCGTCGGCAGCCCGCGCGGCCTGGTCGTGCCGATCCTGCGCGACGCCGACCGCATGAGCTTCGCCGAGATCGAGAAGACCATCGCCGACTTCGGCAAGCGCGCGCAGGACGGCAAGCTCGGCATCGAGGAGCTGACCGGCGGCACCTTCTCCATCTCGAACGGCGGCGTGTTCGGCTCGATGCTCTCGACGCCCATCATCAACCCGCCGCAGTCCGCCATCCTCGGCGTGCACGCGACGAAGGACCGCGCCGTGGTCGAGAACGGGCAGGTCGTGGTGCGGCCGATGAACTACCTCGCGCTCTCCTACGACCACCGCATCATCGACGGCCGCGAGGCGGTCCTCTTCCTGGTCGGCATCAAGGAGGCCCTCGAAGATCCCGCGCGCCTGATCCTCGAGATATGAAGTCCTTCGACGTCGTGGTGATCGGCGCGGGGCCCGCGGGCTACATCGCGGCGATCCGCTGCGCGCAGCTCGGGCTCTCCACCGCCTGCGTCGAGCAGTGGACTTCGCCGAAAGGCGACTACGTCCTCGGCGGCACCTGCCTCAACGTCGGCTGCATCCCGTCCAAGGCGCTGCTCGAATCCTCGGAGAACTACGAGCGTGTCACGCACCAGTTCAAGGCGCACGGCATCACGGCCTCGGGCGTCAAGTTCGACCTGAAGACCATGCTCGAGCGCAAGGACAAGATCGTCGGCAAGATGACCGGCGGCATCGCCGGGCTCTTCAAGAAGAACAAGGTGGAGTGGCTGCAGGGCCACGGCAAGCTCGCCGCCGGGGGCACCACCTGGAAGATCGAAGTCGGCAAGGAAACCGTGGAGGCGAAGAACGTCGTCATCGCCACCGGCTCGAAGGCGCGCCACCTGCCGGGCGTGCCGGTCGACAACCGGATCGTGTGCGACAACGTCGGCGCGCTCGCCTTCGACAGCGTGCCCGAGCGCCTCGGCGTCATCGGCGCCGGGGTGATCGGCCTCGAGCTCGGCAGCGTGTGGCGCCGGCTCGGCTCGCGGGTGAAGATCCTGGAGGCGCTGCCGGCCTTCCTCGCCGCGGCGGACGAGGCGGTCGCGCAGGAGGCCTGGAAAATCTTCACCAAGGAAGGCCTCGACATCGAGCTCGGCGTGACGATTTCCGCCGTGACGCCGGGGAAGAAGGGCGTTTCGGTTACCTACAGGAGCGCCGACGGCAAGGAGACGAAAGCCGAGTACGACCGGCTGATCGTCTCGATCGGCCGCGTGCCGAACACCGAGGGCCTCGGCGCGGAGAACGTCGGGCTCAAGCTCGACGCGCGCGGCTTCGTCGAGGTGGACAAGAACTGCCGCACCACGCTGCCGCGGCTCTACGCCATCGGCGACGTGGTGCGCGGCCCGATGCTCGCGCACAAGGGCGAGGACGAGGGCGTGATGGTCGCCGAGATCATCGCCGGGCAGCATGGGCACGTGAACTACGACGCGATTCCCTGGGTCATCTACACCGCGCCCGAGATCGCGTGGGTCGGCAAGACCGAGCAGCAGCTCAGGAGCGAGGGGGCGAAGTACCGCGCCGGCCGCTTCCCGTTCGCCTACAACGGGCGGGCGCTCGGCCGCGAGGAGCCGGAGGGCTTCGTCAAGATGCTGGCCGACGCGCAGACCGACCGCATCCTCGGCGTGCACTGCATCGGCAGCCTGGCGAGCGAGCTCATCGCCGAGGCGGTCGTCGCCATGGAGTTCGGCGCCTCCTCGGAGGACATCGCGCGCATCTGCCACGCCCATCCGTCGATGTCCGAAGTGATGCGCGAAGCCGCGCTAGGGGTGGACAAGCGCTCGCTGAATGGCTGACGTCGCCGAGGTCTACCGTCGGAACCTGGCCAGAAGAGGATTCGTCGCCGACCCCTCGCAATGGCGTGCGGTCGAGCGGCTGCAGCGCCTCTACGAGGAATGGAGCGCCTACAAGGCGAAGCGCTCCAACGCGCTGAAGCGGCTGCTCGTTCACCCGGACCTGCCCAAGGGGGTCTACCTGTGGGGACCGGTCGGGCGCGGCAAGAGCTTCCTCATGGATGCCTTCTTCCTCTGCGTGCCGCTCGAGCGCAAGCGGCGCGTGCATTTCCACCACTTCATGCGGGAGATCCACCGCGAGCTCGGCGAGCTGAAGGGGACGGAGGACCCGATCGCGGAAGTGGCCGAGCGCACGGCGAAGCGCTATCGCCTCGTCTGCTTCGACGAGTTTCACGTCTCGGATATCGCCGATGCCATGATCCTTGGCCGCTACCTCGGGCAGACGATGGACCGGGGCGTCGAGTTCGTCATGACCTCGAACTATCCGCCCGACGGCCTCTACCCGGGCGGCCTGCAGCGCGAGCGCTTCCTGCCGGTGATCGAGCTGCTGGAGCGCCGGCTCGACGTGATCGAGGTGGACAACGGCACGGACTACCGGCGGCTGAAGATGGAGCGGATGAAGGTCTATCACCTGAATGACGAGAAAGCGCTGGAGGAGGCTTTTTCCCGCCTGAAGGATGTCGAGGAGGAGCGCCAGCCGCTCGACGTCGAGGGCCGGGAGATCCCCTACCGCAAGCGCGCCGGCGGCCTGGTGTGGTTCGATTTCGCCGCCCTCTGCGAGGGGCCGCGCTCCTACGCGGATTATGTTGACCTCGCGCAACGTTTCCACACCGTCATCCTCGGCAAGGTGCCGCGCCTGTCGGCGCGGCGCGCCGACGCCGCGCGGCGCTTCACCTGGCTGGTGGATGTGTTCTACGATGACCGGGTCAAGCTCGTCGTCTCGGCCGAGGCGCCGCCGGAGGCGCTCTTCCCGGAGGGGGAGAACGCGGCAGAATTCCAGCGCACCGTGAGCCGGCTGCACGAGATGCAGTCGGCGAAGTACCTGGCGAGCGAGCGAAGGAGGCGGCAAAGTGGAGAAATTCAAGGCGTTCAAGCTCACTGAAGTCGACCGGAAGATTCAGGCCGGCTTCGTCGAATGCAGCCTCGACGACCTGGACCCGGGCGAGGTGGTGATCCGGGTCGCCTACTCGGACGTGAACTACAAGGACGCGCTCGCCGCGACGGGGAAGGGGAAGATCCTGCGGCGCGCCTCGTGCATCGGTGGCATCGATCTTTCCGGGACCGTCGTGTCGTCGTCGGACCCGCGCTTCGCCCGGGGCGACGCGGTGCTGGCGGTCGGCTTCGACCTCGGCGTCGCGCACCACGGCGGCTATTCGCAGTACGCGCGCATTCCCGCGGACTGGGCCATGAAGCTGCCCAAGGGTATGTCGCTGTGGGACGCCATGGCCTACGGCACCGCGGGCTTCACCGCGGGCATCGGCATCGTGCGCATGGAGCACAACGGCCTGAAGCCGGCGAACGGTCCCGTGATCGTGAACGGCGCGACCGGCGGTGTCGGCTCGATCTCGATCGCGGCGCTCGCGAACCTCGGCTATCACGTGGTCGCGCTCACCGGGAAGGCGGGCGAGGCGCAGTGGCTGAAGCGGCTCGGGGCGAAGGAGATCATGCTGCGCGCGAGCCTCGACCTGTCGAAGATCCGGCCGCTCGACAAGGCGACCTGGGCCGGCGCGGTGGACAACCTGGGCGGCGAAGTGCTGGCGTGGATCGCGAGCACGATGAAGGTCAACGGCGTCATCGCCTCGATCGGCCTTGCCGCGAGCCCCAGCCTGAACACGACGGTGATGCCCTTCATCCTGCGCGGCGCGAGCCTGCTCGGCATTAACTCCAGCGAGAGCCCGAGCCGCGAGCTGCGCGAGACGGTGTGGCGGCGCCTCGCGACGGACATGCGGCCGCCGATGCTGAAGGAGATGTGCCGCACGATCCGGTTCTCGGAGCTGCCCTCGGTGTTCGACGACTTCATCAGCGCCAAGGTGAGCCGCCGGGTGGTGGTGGACCTGAACGACTGACGGCATACCTCGGCGAATGAACTACCGGGACTTCCACCGCCGCTCGATCGAGGACCGCGAGGGCTTCTGGGCGGAGGAAGCGAAGCTGGTCCACTGGCACCGCCCGCCGCAGAAGATCCTCGACTATTCGCGCCCGCCGTTCGCGCGCTGGTTCGTCGGCGGCGAGACCAACCTCTGCTTCAACGCCGTGGACCGCCACCTCGCCGGGCGCGGCGACCAGAAGGCGCTGGTCTGGATCTCCACCGAGGTGGGCGAGACGCGCAGCTTCACCTTCCGGCAGCTCTTCGAGGAGGTGAGCAGGGTGGCGGCGATGATGCGTGCGCTCGGCGTGAAGCGCGGCGATCGCGTCATCATCTACATGCCGATGATTCCGGAGGCCTGCTTCGCGATGCTCGCGTGTGCGCGCGTGGGCGCCATCCACTCCGTGGTCTTCGGCGGCTTTGCCGCGGCGAGCCTCGCCGCCCGCATCGACGACGCCCGCCCGGCGCTCATGCTCACCGCCGACGGCGGCATGCGCATGGGCAAGACCGTGCCGTACAAGGCGCTCGTGGACGAGGCGCTGAAGCTCGCGCAGCATCCGCCGAAGCACGTGCTCCTCTTCCGCCGCGGCCTCGATCCGCAACTGCGGCTCGTCGCGGGCCGGGACGTGGACTGGCAGGAGCTCGCGGCGAAGCACCGCGGCGCGCAGGTCGACTGCGAGTGGCTGGAGTCGAACGCGCCTTCGTACATCCTCTACACCTCCGGCACCACCGGAAATCCGAAAGGCGTGCAGCGCGACGTCGGCGGCTACGCCGTGGCGCTCGCCTCGTCGATGAAGCGCATCTTCTGCGGCAACCCCGGCGAGACCATGTTCACCACCTCCGACATCGGCTGGGTGGTGGGCCATTCGTACATCATCTACGGCCCGCTGATCGCCGGCATGACGAGCGTGATGTACGAGGGCGTGCCGATCCGGCCCGACGCGGGCATCTGGTGGAAGATCGTCCAGGAGCAGAAGGTGTCGGTCATGTTTTCCGCGCCGACGGCCATCCGCGTCCTGAAGAAGCAGGACCCCGCGTTCCTGAAGAAGTACGACCTCTCTTCGCTGCGGCACCTTTTCCTCGCCGGCGAGCCGCTCGACGAGCCGACCCACACGTGGATCACCCAGGCGCTCGGCCGCCCGGTGATCGACCATTACTGGCAGACCGAGACCGGCTGGCCGCTGCTTTCGGCGGTGCCCGGGGTCGAGAGGACGCCGCTGAAAATGGGCTCGCCCAGCTTTCCGGTCTACGGCTACGACGTGCGCCTGCTCCACGAAGGCACCGGCAAGCCGGTGGGCGACGGCGAGAAGGGCGTCGTCGCGATCGAGCCGCCGCTGCCGCCGGGCTGCATGAGCACGGTGTGGGGCGACGACGAGCGCTTCGTCAACACCTACTTCCGCGACTTCCGCGACCCGCAGATGTACTCGACCTTCGACTGGGGCATCCGCGACAAGGACGGCTACTACTTCATCCTCGGGCGCACCGACGACGTCATCAACGTCGCCGGCCACCGCCTCGGCACGCGCGAGATCGAGGAGGCGGTCAGCATGCATCCCAACGTCGCGGAATGCGCCGTGGTCGGCGTCGCGGATGCCCTCAAGGGCCAGATGCCGCTCGCTTTCGTCGTGCTGAAGGACGCGGCAAAGGGCACGGCCGCGGAAGAGGTGATGCAGACCGTCGACCGCCAGCTCGGGGCGATCGCGCGGCCCAAAGCGGTACACTTCGTGTCCTTGCTGCCGAAGACCCGCTCGGGCAAGACGCTGCGGCGCTCGATCCAGGCGCTCGCGGAGGGGCGCGATCCCGGAGACCTCACCACCATCGAGGACCCGAGCGCTCTGGAACAAATCCGGCAGGCGCTCCGTTAGCCGCAAGTACCGCTTTACAACCGCAACGACACAGGAGAGGAGATCAGCATGGTCCGCTTCAGCGCAGTTACCGGCATCGCCCTGCTCGCCGCATCGGCGGCTTTCGCGCAGGTGCCGGCCGATCCGAACAACCCGAACGAGGCGCTCCCCGAGAAGCACACGTATACCCCCTACGGCGATCCCATCAAGCTCGAGGAGGCGAAGAAGGTGGCCGACGCGGCGCTCGCGGAGTCCATGAAGCGCGGCTGGGCGATGTGCATCGCCGTGGTCGGACCGACGGGCGACCTGGTCTACTTCGAGAAGATGGACGATTGCCAGTACGCCTCGATCAAGATCGCGCAGCACAAGGCGCGCACGGCGGCCATCTACCGCCGTCCGACGCTGGTGTTCGAGCGGCTGATCGGCAAGGGAGCGTTCTTCAACTACCTGCCGACCCTCGACGACGTCATCGCGTCGCGCGGCGGCAACCCGATCGTGGTCGGCGGCAAGATCATCGGCGCAATCGGCGTCTCCGGCGGCACCGGGTCGCAGGACGACGTGATCTCGCAGACCGGCGCCAAGGCCGCGCAGTAGCGCGGTTCGACCGCAGGGCTCCACCCGGGCAGGATGGGCTCCGGCAATTCCGGATGCCCGTCCTCCACGGCCCGGTGCATAATTCCCCCGGCCTTCAATCACAGGAGGGGGACAATGAACACGACTTCCGCGAATCCCGTAGTGCCGCTCATCGGCCGCGTGCTGCTGGCGCTGATAATGGTGGTCTACGGGGTGATCAAGATCACCTCGATCCCCGGCACCACGGGGTACATGACGAAGATGGGGCTGCCGGCGCCCGAGCTTTTCGCCTGGGCGGCGGCGCTGATCGAGTTGGTAGGCGGGGCGCTCCTCGTCATCGGCTGGCAGACGCGCAAGGTGGCCTGGTTCATGGTGCTGTACGTCGTCGTCGCCACGCTCATCGGCCATCGCTTCTGGGACTACGAGGCGGCCCAGCGCGGCGCGCAAATGGCGAACTTCTTCAAGAACCTCGCCATCATCGGCGGTTTCGTGCTGCTGGCGAACTTCGGCCCGGGATCGGCGTCGGTCGACAAGAGTTGAGCGCACCGCAGCCCGTTCCGGCGCGCGCCGACGCGGCGCTCATCGCGGCGCTGGAGCAGGCGCGCATCCATCCGCTCTGGGACCGGTACAAGCGCATCACGCCGGTCGCGCCGAGCGCGCAGGACGCGCCGATGCACTGGCGCTGGCGGGATATCGAGCCTCTCGCCGCGCGCGCCGCGGCGGAAGTCGGCATCGAGGACGTCGAGCGGCGCGCGCTCATCCTCGCCAATCCCGCGTTCGGCGGCGCGACCGTCACGACGCAGAACCTGATCGGCGCATTCACGGTGCTCGAGCCGGGCGACAAGGCGGTGCCGCACCGCCACACCGCGGCCGCGATCCGCTTTTCCACCAGCGCGGAAGGGGCGGTGACCATCGTGAACGGGCGGCGCTGCGCGATGAAGCCGGGCGACCTGGTGCTGACGCCGCCGATGTGCTGGCACGGCCATATCAACGAAAGCGGCCGGCGCACGGTATGGTTCGACGCGGCCAACATGCCGGCGGTGTGCGCGCTCGACGCGAGCTTCTTCGAGCCGGGGGCGCGCGCCGACGAGCGCTTCTGGGAGGTCGGCGACGCGGGCTCCGAGGCCTATCGCTTCCCCGGCGAGGAGATGCGCCGGCGCCTCGACGCGGCGGCGCCCGGGTCCGACGGCGCGCGCACGGTGCGCTACGAGAAGGACGGCGCCTCGGTGATGCCGACGCTCGACCTCTACCGGATGCAGCTCGCCGGCCGCACGCGCCGGCGGCGCGCCACGTGGAGCGCGGTGTGCCTGGTGGTGGAAGGCGAGGGCCGCTCGAGCGTCGGCGAGCGCACCTTCGACTGGTCGCGCCACGACGTCTTCACCATCCCGCACTGGACCTGGGCGAGCCACGAGGCGCGCGGCGGCAAGGCCGATCTCCTCCTCGTCACCGACCGCGCGATCTACGAGCGCCTCGAGCTGCTGCGCGAAGAGCTCGAGTGATCGGCGCGGCGGTCCGCCGCGTCGAGGACGCGCGCTTCCTCGCCGGGAGCGGCTGCTTCATCGCCGATCTTTCCTTTCCGGGCGAGCTGCATTGCGCCGTCGTGCGCTCCACGCACGCGCATGCCCGAGTCACGGTGGAACCCTTGCCGGGGATCCTTCTCCTGACGGGCAAGGACATGGAGCGCGACGGCGTGCTGCCGATGCGCGCGGGATGGCGGGTTGGAGCCGACATGCGCGAGCCTGAACGCCATGCGCTTGCGCGCGGCGTCGTGCGCCACGTCGGCGAGCCGGTGGCAGCCGTCCTCGCCGAGACGCACGCAGCGGCCGAAGACCTGGCGCAAGCGGTTGCCGTGCGCTACGAGCCGCTCCCGCCCGTGAGCGAAATCTGCTTCAAATGGGAGCGCGGCGACCGGGCGGCGACCGACGCCGCGTTCGCCAAGGCTGCGCGCGTGGTCAGCGTCGATCTCGTGAACAATCGCCTGTGCGGCGCGGCGCTCGAGGGGCGAGGCGCCATTGCGCTCTGGGACCCGGCCGGCGGCACGCTCTATTGCGGCACCCAGGCGCCGCACCACATCCGCCAGTACGTGTGCGAGGAGCTCGGTCTCGACGAGGCACGCCTGCGCGTCGTCTCGCCCGACGTCGGCGGGGGCTTCGGCTTCAAGGGCAAGCACTACCCCGAGGAGACGCTCGTCGCCTGGGCGGCGCGCCGGCTGCGCCGGCCGGTGAAGTGGATCGCCGGGCGCTCGGAGTCGTTTCTCTCCGACACGCAGGGCAGGGACCACGCCACGCGCGCGGAGCTTGCGCTCGACGCCGACGCGCGCTTCCTCGGCGTGCGCGTGAGGACGCGGGCCGATCTCGGTGCCTACGTCTCGACCTTTGGCGCGGCGATCGCCGGCCCGATCTACAGCGCGCTGCTGGCCGGGGTCTATCGAACGCCCGCGGTGCACGTCGAGGTGACGGGCTTTCTGTCGAACAAAGTGCCGACCGACGCCTATCGCGGCGCCGGGCGCCCGGAGGCGTGCTTCGTGCTGGAGCGCCTCGCGGACGAGGCGGCGCGCACCGCGGGGCTCGACCGCGCGGAGATCCGCCGGCGCAACCTGATCCCGGCGAGCGCGATGCCGTACCGCACGCCGGTCGGCCCGACCTACGACTGCGGCGATTTCCCGAAGATTTTCGAGCGCGCCCTGCAGGCGGGCGGCTACGCGCAGTTCGCGGCCCGCAAGGCCGAATCCGCGCGGCGCGGCAAGCTGCGCGGGCTGGGCCTCGCCATCTACGTCGAATCTTCCGGCGTCGCGCCCTCGCGGCTCGCCGGCATGATGGGCGCGCGCGTCGGCTTCTACGAGTCGGCGCAGGTGCGCGTCGCACCCGACGCGAGCGTTACGGCGTATCTCGGCACGCACAACCACGGGCAGGGCCATGCCACGAGCTTCGCGCAGATCCTCTCGGCGCGCCTCGGCGTTCCGCTGGAGAAGATCACGATCGTGGAAGGCGACACCGCCGCCGCGCCGGTGGGCACGGGGACATTCGGCTCGCGCTCCATCGCGGTCGGCGGCTCCGCGCTCGCAACCGCTTCGGCGAAGATCGTCGCCAAGGGAAGGAAAATCGCGGCGCATCTTCTCGAGGCGGCGGAGCAGGACATCGAATTCCGGGACGGCGCCTTCTCGGTCGGCGGCACCGACCGGCGCGTGAGCTTCGCCGACGTGGCGCACGCCGCCTATGTGCCGCACCGCTATCCGCTCGACGTGCTCGAGCCGGGGCTCGACGAGAACGCGTTCTACGACCCGCCGAACTTCGCCTTCTCCAACGGCGCGCACGTCTGCGAGCTGGAGCTCGACCCCGAAACGGGCGAAGCGAGCCTCCTGTCCTACCACGCGGTGGACGACGTCGGCACGGTCATCAATCCGATGATCGTGCACGGGCAGGTGCACGGCGGGCTCGCGCAGGGGATCGGGCAGGCGCTGTGCGAGCGCACGGTCTACGACGAGGGCCAGCTGCTCTCGGGCTCGTTCATGGACTACGCGCTGCTGCGCGCCGCGGACCTGCCGCAGTTCGTCACCGAGCTCGATGAAGGCCAGCCCTGCACCCACAACCCGCTCGGCGCGAAGGGATGCGGCGAATCCGGCACCATCGGCGCGCCGGCGGCGGTGGTCGGGGCGCTGCTCGACGCGCTGGCGCCGCTGGGCGTCCGGGAGCTCGAGATGCCCGCCACGCCACACCGCGTCTGGCAGGCGATAATGCGCGCGAGAGGAGGCAGCCCCGGGTGATGCAGGCCGCGTTCCGCGCGCAGGAGGTCAATCCGGCGAAGCTCGCGCAGCTCTATCGCCGCCAGCTCGAGCTCTGCAGGGTGCAGAAGGGCGAGACGCTCGCGTTCGTCAGCGACCTCGCCACGCGGCGCGAATACATCCAGGCGGGCTTCGCCGCCGCGGAGGATCTGGGCGCCGATGCCTACGAGCTGTGCGTGAACTCGCTTCCCTCGTGGACCAAGGTGGGTGTCCCGACCATCGGCCGCTGCAAGGGCACGCTCGAGGCGGTGCGCGCGGCCGACCTGCTGGTGATCTTCCACGTGCCGCTCTTCACCCAGTGGCTGAAGCAGGTCCTGGACGGCGGCACGCGGGTCCTCATGATCATCGATGCGCCAGACGACCTGGAGCAGCTCATGTCGCCGCCCGGGCTCAAGGAGGCGTGCAAGCACGCAGAAGAGATTTACAAGCGAGCCAGCGTGGTCACAGTCAAGAGCGCTGCGGGGACGGACCTGCGCTACGAATGCGGCGAGTACCCCGTGATGACGCAATGGGGCTATGCCGACGAGCGCGGCCACTTCGACCATTGGGGCGGCGGGCACATCCACACGTTCCCCAACGAGGGCAGCGCGCAGGGCCGCGTCGTGATGCAGGCGGGGGACATCGTGATCCTGCCGTACTGCCGCTACGTCGCCGATCCGGTCACGCTGGAGATCCGCGACGGCCACATCGTCGCCATCGAAGGCGGGCTCGACGCCAAGCTCATGCGCGACTGGCTCGAGGACGGCAAGAGCACCGCCGCGGACCGCGACCCGTACGCGGTATCGCACCTGGGCTGGGGCCTGAATCCGCAGGCGCGCTGGTACGGCATCGCGCTGCAGGGCGACGATCCCGAGCGGCATCGGGCCGCGGCGCGGACATTCCCCGGGAATTTCCTCTTTTCCACCGGGCCGAACACGCAGGGCGGCGGCAAGCGCACGACGCGCGGCCACTATGACGTGCCGATGCGCGATTGCACGATCGAGCTCGACGGCCGCGCCGTCGTGCGCGAGGGCAGGATCGTCGATCCGAAAATGACCGTAGAAAGGGTGACCCGATGAGAATCGTACTTTTCGCATGCCTCGCCGCCGCCGCGCTCGCCGCGAACGCGGCTGACAAGGTCAAGATCGGCTTCATCAGCACGCTGTCGGGGCCGAACGCTTCCATCGGCGCCGACATCCGCGACGGCTTCAGCCTCGGCATCAAGCTGAACGGCGGCAAGCTCGGCGGCCTGCCGGCGGAAGTGCTGGTCGGCGACGACCAGTTCAAGCCGGAGACGGCGAAGCAGCTGGCCGAGCGCTACCTCCGGCTCGACAAGGTGGACTTCCTCACGGGCGGCGTGTTCTCGAACATCGTGCTCGCGATGGCGCCCGACGCGATCGCCGCGAAGGTTTTCTACATCAGCCCGAACGCCGGCCCGGCGCAATACACCGGCGCGCAGTGCAGCCCGTTCTTCTTCGCCTCCTCGTGGCCGAGCGAGGCCTACAGCGAGGCCGCCGGCCAGTACGTCACCTCCAAGGGCATCAGGAACGTCGTCTTCCTCGCGCCGAACTATGTCGGAGGCAAGGACGCGGCCACCGGCTTCAAGCGCTACTACAAGGGCAAGCTCGTCGATGAGATGTACACCAAGCTCGGCCAGCTCGACTACGCGGCGGAGCTCTCGCAGATCCGCGCCCTGAAGCCCGAGGCGCTCTACGTCTTCCTGCCCGGCGGCATGGGCGTGAACTTCATCAAGCAGTTCGTCGCCGCGGGCCTTTCCAGGGACATCCAGCTTATTGTGCCGCTCTGGGGCGCGGACCAGGACATCATCCGCGCCGTGGGCGACCCGATGCTCGGGCTCTTCAGCGTCGGGCACTGGACGATCGACCTCGACAACGCGGCGAACCGGAAATTCGTCGCGGAGTTCGAGAAGGAGTACAAGCGCCTGCCCACCGGCTACGCCGCCACCGGCTACGACACCGCGCAGCTCATCGACTCCGCCGTGCGCAAGGTAAAGGGACGGCTCGAGGACAAGG
>DASRFM010000076.1:0-28856 GCA_035651575.1 Burkholderiales bacterium
CGCCGCGCCTGGCCGCATCGCCCAGCGCCTGGACGAAGTCGGCGCCGATTCCCGTGGCGTCGAAGATGTAGGACGCCATGGCGATCGAGGTGCGCGCGCCGCGGATCGCCTCCAGCATCGCCGGGAACGCCTGCGTGCCCGCGAGCAGCGGCTCGATCGAGTTGCCGGCGAGCAGCGGCCGGCCGACGACGCGGCCGACCAGGCGGGCGAGGGGGACGAAATGCGTGCCGGGATCGGTCGCGGGGAACTGCGGCGCGGTGCGATGGCGCACCATGCGGCCGCGCATGCGGCTCGCGCGGCGCTCCACCCGGTTGATGCCGAAGAAGAAATAGAGCGCGACGCCGAGCGCCGGCAGGCCCCAGATGAGCGCCACCCAGATCGCCGCGGCGCGCGATTCCCGCTTGTGGAGCACGGCATGGCCCGAAGCGACCAGCGCGGCGAGCAGCGTGGCGATCGCGAAAGCGACGTTCGCCGTGTGGGTCATTAACGACACTCCGTAAGAGTATCGCTTAAGGCATGAACTTCGCAGGTGAAGGGGCGGTCCCTTTCTAATGCAGGCCATCACCCTCGAGCCGCGGCGCGCGGCAAGCCTCGCGCTCGCCGAGCTGCCGGAGCCCTCCGGGCAGGGCGGCCTGCTGGTGCGCGCGCTCGCCCTCGGCGTGTGCGGCACCGATCGCGAGCTGATCGACGGCGCGTACGGCGAGGCGCCGGCGGGCCGCGCGCGCCTGGTGCTCGGCCACGAGTCGCTCGGGCGCGTGCTCGAGGCGCCCCGCGGCTGCGGCTTCGCGGCGGGCGATCTCGTCGTCGGCATCGTGCGCCATCCGGACCCCGAGCCCTGCGCGCATTGCGCGATCGGCGAATGGGACCTTTGCTCCAATGGCAGGTACACCGAGCGCGGCATCAAGCAGGCCGACGGCTTCGCCGCCGAGCGCTGGCGCGCCGATCCGGCCTTCGCGGTCGGCGTCAGCCCGGCGCTCGGCCTCGCCGCGGTGCTGCTCGAGCCGGCGAGCATCCTTGCGAAGGCGTGGGAGCACGCGGACCACATCGGCCGCCGCTCGCGCGTGGCGCCGCGCACGGTGCTCGTCACCGGCGCCGGTCCGGTCGGCCTCATGGGGGCGCTGATGGGAATGCAGCGCGGGCTCGAGGTCCACGTCATGGATCACAACGACTCGGGGCCCAAGCCCGAGCTCGTGCGCGCGCTCGGCGCCCGCTATTGCACGGACTTTCCCGACTTCGGGCCGGACGTAGTGATCGAGTGCACCGGCGCTGCCAAGGTCGTCGCGCAGGCAGTGCAGGGCGCCGCGCCGGGCGGCATCGTCTGCCTCACGGGCCTGGGCGGCAAGCCGCACGCAGCTTCGCTCGACGTTGCGGAGTTCAACCAGTCCACGGTGCTCGGCAACCGCGTCGTCTTCGGCTCGGTGAACGCCAACCTGCGCCACTACCGCGCGGCGGCGGACGCGCTCGAGCGCGCCGACCGCGCGTGGCTCGAGCGGCTGCTCACGCGCAAGGTGCCTCTCGCGCGCTGGGCGGAGGCCTACGAGCGCCGCCCGGGCGACGTCAAGACGGTGCTCGTCTTTGAAGATTGAAGACTACGCGCTGATCGGCGACTGCCACAGCGCGGCGCTCGTCGGCCGCAACGGCTCGATCGACTGGCTGTGCTGGCCGCGCTTCGATTCGCCGGCGTGCTTCGCCGCGCTCCTCGGCGACAAGAGGCACGGGTGCTGGACCATTTCCCCGGCGGCGAAGGACGCGAAAGTCACGCGGCGCTACCGCGACGACACGCTCATCCTCGAGACCGATTTCGAGACGCCGGAGGGCGCGGTGACCGTGGTGGACTTCATGCCGGTGCGCACGAACCAGTGCGACCTGGCCCGGATCGTGGTCGGCCGGCGCGGCCGCGTCGCGATGGAAATGGAGTTCATCCTGCGCTTCGACTACGGCTATTCCGTGCCCTGGGTCACGCGGCTGCCCGACGAGGGCGGCATCCGCGCGATCGTCGGGCCGGACATGGCGGTACTGCGCACGCCGGTGGCGTGGAATTCCGTGCAGGGAGTGCCGCCGCTGCAGCCGAAGGGCATGACGCACGTGGCGCGCTTCGAGGTCGGCGAGGGCGACCGAGTGCCCTTCGTGCTGACGCATGTCTCGTCGCACGAGCGCCTGCCGCAGGCGATCGACGCCGAGCGCGCGCTGCGCGAGACCGAGGAGTTCTGGGACCGCTGGTGCCGGCGCTGCAAGGTCGAGGGGCCGTGGGCCGGGATCGTGCGGCGCTCGCTCGTGACGCTGAAGGCGCTCACCTACCATCCCACGGGCGGCATCGTCGCGGCGCCGACGACTTCGCTCCCGGAGCAGCTCGGCAGCGTGCGCAACTGGGACTACCGCTACTGCTGGCTGCGCGACGCGACGCTGACGCTGCTCGCGATGATGAACGGCGGCTACATGGACGAGGCCGGGCGCTGGCGCGAGTGGCTGGTGCGCGCGGTGGCCGGCAGCCCGAGCCAGATGCAGATCATGTACGGCCTCGCCGGCGAGCGCCGCCTCGCGGAGTGGACGGTGCCGTGGCTGCCGGGCTACGAGGGCTCGGGGCCGGTGCGCATCGGCAACGCCGCCGCCGAGCAGCTGCAGCTCGACGTCTACGGCGAAGTGATGGACGCGCTGCACCAGGCGCGCAAGGTCGGCATCGCCGCCTACGAGCCGGCGTGGGACGTGCAGCGCGAGCTGGTGAAGCACCTGGAGGAGGTCTGGGACTGCCCGGACGAAGGCCTCTGGGAAATTCGCGGCGAGCGGCGCCACTTCACCTACTCCAAGGTCATGGCCTGGGTCGCGTTCGACCGCGCGGTGAAGTCGGTGGAGCAGTTCAAGCTTCCCGGCCCGGTGGAGCGCTGGCGCGAGCTGCGCGCACGCATCCACGACGACGTCTGCCGGCGCGGCTACGACCCGGCGCTCAATTCCTTCGTCCAGAGCTACGGCTCGACCGAGCTCGACGCGAGCCTGCTCCTCATCGCGCAGACCGGGTTCCTGCCGTGCACCGATCCGCGCATCGTCGGGACCATCGAGGCGATCCAGCGCGACCTGGTGCGCGAGGGCTTCGTGATGCGCTACCGCACGCGCGAGTCGCTCGACGGCCTGCCGCCCGGCGAGGGCGTGTTCCTCGCCTGCAGCTTCTGGCTCGCGGACAACCTGGTGATGCTCGGGCGGCGCGAGGAGGCGCGCGCGCTCTTCCAGCGGCTGGTGGGGCTGTGCAACGACGTCGGCCTTCTCTCCGAGGAATACGAGCCGGCTGCGAAGCGCTTCCTCGGCAACTTCCCGCAGGCCTTCTCGCACGTCGCGCTCGTCAACACGGCGATGAACCTCGGCCGCGCCGAGCGCCCTGCCGAGCAGCGCGCCGAGGCGGCGGCCGCCTAGGCGCTCTCGAGGAAGCTGAGGACCCGGGTCACCCCCGGGACGTCGAGCGCGGCTGCGAGCAGCCGGTCGCGCTCGCTGCAGGGCACCGCGCCATGGAGGATCACCGAGGCGTCGCGCACCCTGACCTGCACCGACTCCGGCATGAGCCGCCGCACGCGCGACGCCAGGTAGTCATCCCATGACTGGCTCCAGCTTTTTCGCTTCGGCAGCTGACGCGGACGGTCGAAAAGGAGCAGGGCGCCGAGCGTGGCGCCGACGGCAAGAAGCGGAAAAAGCCGCGCCATGCCCGTCTCGAGCAAGCTTTACGCCCGCTCCGCGAGGATCGCATTGAGCAGGACGGGATCCTCCATATGGGATACATGGCCCAGGCCTTCGAGCGCCCGGTACTCGCCTTTCGGATAGGCGCGCGCCACTTCGCGGCAGCCCGCCTCCGGCGTGATCGTGTCGAGCGTTCCGCACACCACGAGCGCCGGCTTCCTGAAGTGGCGTGCGTCCTCGACGTGGCGCCCGCTGTCGATCGCGTAGGCCGCCTGGCGATAGGCCGCGGGATGGATGCGGCGCTGGCTCCAGCGCGCGAGCGCGAGCGCCTCGGGCGTCACGCGGCTGCCGAAGAGGGTGGGCGAGCGCTTCTCGGCCATGCCTTCGGGGCCGAGCTCGTCCAGCATCCTGAAGCGCGCGGCGAGCTTCTCGGCGCGCACGCGCTCCTCCGCGGCGCCGAAGCCGCTCGTCGGGCTGATGAGCACCAGGCTGCGCACACGCTCGCCGTGCGCGCGCGCGTAGGCGCCGGCGAAGAGCCCGCCGAGCGAATTCCCGGCGAGGACGAAATCCTTGAGGAGCAGCCGCTCGACGAGGCCGTGCAGCGCCTCGGCGTAGGCGCTCGCCTGCGGCTTCTCTTCCGCCAGCGGCACCGAGCCCTCGTAGCCCGGCGCGTCCCAGGCGATGACGCGGAAGCGCTCGCTCAGCGCCTCGAGCTGGTAGAGCCAGCCGGCCGAGCTCGAGCCGATGCCGTGCAGGCAGACGAGCGCCTGGCCGCGCCCGGCCTCGCGGTAGCACAGGCCGCCGGAAGTTCGCAGCGGAAAGCGGGCGATGCGCTCCTCGAGGTTCATCCTCGCTTATTCTCTCCCACGTGCAGGGACGCGCGGAGATCGTCGGCGGCGGTTTCGCAGGGCTCGCGGCGGCGTGCGCGCTCGCGCGGCGCGGCTGGCGCGTGCGGGTGCACGAGCGCTCGGCGCAGCTGCGCACCGCCGGCGCCGGCATCAACCTCTACGAGAACGGCCTGCGCGTGCTGCAGGCGCTCGGCGCGCTCGAGGACACGCTGCGCGGCGGCTCGCGCCACCTCGTGCGCGAGACGCGCGACGAGGATGACCGGCTGCTCTCGCTGCACCGCTGGGACGGCCGCGTCTTCGGCGTCCTGCGCCAGCGCATGATCGACGCCCTCGCCGCTGCGGCGCGGCGCGCCGGGGCCGAGATCATCACCGGCTCCGAAGGGGTTTCCGCATCGCCTTCGGGCGAAGTCGGGTTCTCGAGCCAGGAAAAGGCAAAAGCAGACCTTGTGATCGCCGCCGACGGCGTGAACTCGCAGCTGCGCGATTCGCTCGATCTCGTCGAGAAGCGGCGCTATCTGCCCGACGGCTGCATCCGCGTGCTCATCCCGAAACTGAGCCCGGAGGAAGCGACCGACGGGCGCACGATCGAGTACTGGTCGGGCACGCGAAGGCTGCTTTACAACCCCTGCAACGACGAGCAGCTCTACCTGGCGCTCACGATGCTGCACTCGGACGAGGCGGCGCGCGCCCTGCCGCTCAACGTTGCGCTCTGGTCGAAGTCCTTTCCGCGGCTCGCGCCGCTCATTGCGCGCATCGGCAGCGAAGGACGCTACGACCGCTTCGAATACATCCGCCTCAGGCGCTGGTCGAGCGGGCGGGTGGCGGTGCTCGGCGACGCCGCGCATGCGCTGCCGCCGAACATCGGCCAGGGCGCGGGCTGCGCGATGATGAACGCGCTCGCGCTCGCCGTGCACCTCGAGCGCGCGCACGATGTCCCCGCGGCGCTCGCGGCCTGGGAGCGCGCCGAGCGCCCGCTCACCGACCACTCGCAGCGCATCTCGCTCCTCTTCGGCATGCCGGCCTTCTGGCCGCCGAAGCTGCGCGAGCTCTTCTACTCGGTGGCCGCGCGCTCGCGCTGGCTCACGCGCCAGCGCACGCGCACTGCGCGGCACATCCCGACCGGGACTACCTAGGGCGCTGCAGCCGAAGGATCAGGCCGTCCACGTCGCTGCGCACGCCGTGGTGCGTCGGCGGCCGCGGCGCGATGCGCGGCCACGACCAGCGCGCGCGCCAGAGTGGCACGACATAGCCCGGCAGGCGCTCGGCGAGCGTGTCGCTTCCCGCGGTGAGCCAGGACTCCGTGGGCCGCTGGCCCGGCAGGGGCAGGCAATGCTGGGCGACGTCGGAGCTCAGCACCGCGAGGTCCGCATCGTCGAGCAGCGCGTTGACGTGGTCCTGCTGCATGCGCAGGTCGAGCTCGTCCCAGGCCCACGCCCAGCGCGTCGCCGCCTCGGGCGGCAGCTCGCCGAAGCGCCGCACATAGCGCTCATGGGCGCCGAGCTTCGCCTGGAGCGCGAGCTGCGTCAGCACCATGCCGGAGACGAGCAGGTCCGCGCGCTCGCCTTGCGGCACGAGCTTCGGCGCGCGCAAGAGCCGATAGGAGGCGCAGAGTTCCGCGATCCGGCTTCGAGCCGTCTCGCCGTCGGCGCTGCTGCCGATCGCGCCCTCGATGCCGCGCGCGAGGTACGCGCTGACGCCGCTCACGTCCATCGCGACCGGCACGATGCGCCGGCGAAGCGCCGGGTTCTTTACCACCGCGGCGAGCGTGGCGTCCAGCGCCTGCGCGTCGATGTCCACGGCGATGACGCGCTCGAAGCGCTGCGCGAGCTCCGCGAGCGGCAGGTCGAACGCCTTGCCGGCGCCCAGGACCACGGCGAGCCGGTGCCCGCGCGTCATCGCCGCGGCGTCGAGGATCAGGGCGCGGTGGCGATCGGCATGCGCGTACCAGCCTTCACGGTTCGCGCGCTGGGTGCGCGCGATGCCGGCGGAGGCCTCCGCATAGGAGAGCGCGTCGAACGCGGCGCGATTCACGGCCGGATCGAAAGGCCAGGGGTGCGTGTCGCCGGCGACCGGGAGTTCGCTCAGCGCGCTCAGCATCGCGCCGAGGTTGACCCCGCTGCCGGGCGTTCGGGCGATGGCGAGCGCCGCCGGAAAGAGCCGCGGCTGCCAGCGCTCGCCGGAGCGCATGAGCCGCGCAAGCGCGCGGCCCTGGGTCGCGAGCTCGCCGGGGCGCGCGCGGTCGCACCAGTCGTCCACCGCGGCGGCGACGGACTGGCGGCGGCCGACATGGTCGAGGACGAGATCGGTCATGCGAGGCGCCGAAAGAGCGCCTCACAGGCTGGCGGGGAGCGGTGTCCGGACGGTTACGCGCGCGGGTGCCTTTGTTACACCTGCAACGGCCCCTCGGACGGCTTCAGTACACGGTCTCGACCGGGACTCCGAAGATGTAGCCGCTGCCGCGCTCGGTGCGGATGTAGCGCGGGCGCGCGCGGTTGCGCTCGATCTTGCGGCGCAGGCGCAGGATCTGCACGTCGATCGAGCGGCTGTACACCTCGTCGCTGTGCAGGCGCGAGAGGTCGAGGAGCTGGTCGCGCGTGAGCACGCGGCCGGAGGCGCCGAGCAGCACGACGAGCAGGCTGAACTCGCCGTTGGTGAGCGCAATGCGCCGTCCCTCGGGGGTGGTGAGGTGGCGCTTGTTGAGGTTCAGCTCCCAGCCGTCGAAGCGGTAGGCGCGCACGCCTTCGGGCTTTCCCTGGCGCATCTCGATGCGGCGGCGGCGCAGGACGGTGCGGATGCGCGCGAGCAGCTCGCGCGGGCTGAACGGCTTGGTGAGGTAGTCGTCCGCGCCGAGCTCGAGGCCCATCACGCGGTCGGCTTCCTCGGAGCGGCCGGTGAGCATGATGATCGGAATCTCGGAGCCGTCGCGCATGCGCCGCGCGATCGTCATGCCGTCCTCGCCGCGCAGGCCGAGGTCGAGGACGACGAGGTCCACGACGTCCGCGGCGAGCGTCTCGCGCATGGTGTCGCCGTCGGCCACCGCGCTCACGCGCAGCTCGTGGCGGCCGAGATAGTCGGACACGAGCTCGCGGATCGTCGGGTCGTCGTCGACGACCAGGACATGCGCTCGCGCGCCGGAGTCGTCCTGCATGGGGGCGCTAGTCTAAGAATTGCGGCCGCTCCTGCGTTACACCTGTAACGAAACAACGCCGCGCCGGTAAAGTATAGGAAACGCGAGCGTAACCGGGGATCGCCGTTGGCTGACCGCAAACTTGCATTCGCACACGTTCCGCTTGCGCGGGTGCTCGTCCTCCTGAGCATCTTCCTCGTGGCAGTGAACGTCGCCTCTGCCGTGTGGGAGGTGCGCCGCGCGCGCGAGCGGGTGGAGGAGCGCGCGGGGGCCGACGTCGCGGCAATGACGAGCGTGCTCGCCGAGCAGAGCGCGGCCTCGCTCGAGGCGGTGGACCTGGTGCTGCGCGATGCGCAGCGCCTCGGCGGGCCGCAGCGCATCGCCGAGGCGGTGCCGCGCCTGCGCGACAGCCTCGCGCACATTCCCCAGGTCGCGGCGATCCTGGTCCTCGACCGCGACGGGCGCGTGATCGGGCGCACCACCGAGACGCCGCGCCTCGCGACGCCGGGGTTCTTCACCGCGCACCGGGACGACCCGACGCTCGGGCCGTTCGTGAGCGACCCCTACCTGGGCGGCGGCGGGCGCCAGAGCTGGCGCTTCGTCCTCTCGCGGCGGCTCTCCACGCCGGAGGGCGCATTCGCCGGCGTGCTCGCCGCGGTGCTCGAAGTGGAGGCCTTCGAGCGCATCTACCGCAGCATCGACGTGCGCGGCGGGTTCATCGCGCTCATCTCCGGCGGCGGCGCGCTCATCACGCGCGTGCCCGCGCCGCAGAGCGTGAGCGGCCGGCGCTTCCCGATCGACCCCAACCTCGAGGCGCTGCGCCGGCGCCAGGAGCGCTTCGAGGGCTGGGTGACGAGCCCGATCACCGGCGAGCGCGTGCTCATCGCCTCGACGCCGGTGCGCGGATTTCCGATCTTCGTGACGAGCGGGCGCACGGAGGAGCGGGTGTTTGCGCCCTGGCGCGAGGAGGCGTGGCACACCGGCGTGCGGACGTTCTTCACTTCAACCGCGATGCTCGTCCTCATCGCGTTCGCGGCGTGGGGGCTCGCGCGCCGCGAGCGGCTGCTGCGCGAGCGTGACCAGCGCCTTCGGCAGGCGGAGAAGATGGAGGCGGTCGGCCGGCTCGCGGGCGGCATCGCGCACGACTTCAACAACATCCTGGGCGGCATCCAGGGCTACGCCGAGATGCTCGCGGAGACGACCGCCGCGGGCTCGCGCGAGCGCCGCTACGCCGAGGGCGTGCAGAAGGCCGCGGCGCGGGCGGCTTCGCTCGTCGACCAGATCCTGATGTACAGCCGGGCGCAGCGGCGCGAGCGCCGCCCGGTGGAGCTCGGCCGCGCAGTCACCGAGGCGCTCGAGCTGCTGCGCGTCACGCTTCCGGGCGGCATCGAGCTGCGCACGCAGCTGCCTTCCGAGCCGGTCTTCGTCATGGCGGACGCGACCCAGCTCCACCAGATCGTGATGAATCTGTGCACCAACGCCATCCAGGCGCTCGCCAGGAACGGCCGCCTGGCGGTGAGCATCGACACGCCGAGCATCCGGCGCGAGCGGGTCTTCGCCCACACGACGCTCTTTCCCGGCGAGTACGCGCGGCTGAAGGTCGAGGACAACGGCAAGGGCATGGAGGCCGCGACCGTCGCGCGCCTGTTCGAGCCTTTCTTCACCACGAAGGAGACGGGAACGGGCACCGGGCTCGGCCTCTCGCTCGTCTACGGCATCGTGACCGACTCCGGCGGCGCGATCGACGTCCAGAGCGCGCCGGGGGAGGGCAGCGCGCTCAGCGTGTACCTGCCCCGCGTGAGCGCGCCGAAACCGTCGCAAGGCGAGGCCGAGCGCAAGCCCTTGCGTGGCCGCGGCGAGCGCATCCTGCTCGTCGACGACGAGGAGCCGCTCCTCGCCGTCACCACCGAGGCGCTGGCGCACCTGGGCTACGCGCCCACCGCATTTCCGGACGCGGCGAGCGCGCTCGCGCACTTCAAGGCGCAGCCCGAGGGCTTCGACGCGCTCGTCACCGACGAGGTGATGCCCGGCCTCTCCGGAACGCAGCTCGCGGGCTTCGTGCACGAGCGGCGCGCCGACCTGCCGATCTTCCTCGTCAGCGGCTACCTCGCCCCCGGGATCGAGGAGCGCGCCGCCGCCGCCGGCGTGCGGGAGATCCTCAAGAAGCCGCTCGAGTCGCGCGAGCTCGCCGCCGCGCTCTCCCGCGCCCTGCGGCGCGAATGATCAGCGAAAGCTGTGCAGCGAGGCGTTCGCGATGTGCGCGACCGCCCGGCCGAGCTTCAGCTTGTAGGCGAGGCGGATGATGCCCATGCTCGAGACCGCGAGCACCGAGGCGTAGCCGGTCGCCTCGGCATCGCGGAAGAAGCTTCTCAGCCGCGCCTCGACGTCCTCGACCGCCTCGCCGCCGTAGGGGCGGTAGTCATAGCGCAGCTCCCGGTCCGCGAGCCTGAGCGCCTCGCCGTCCGGAATCTCGTCCCAGGTCTTCCCGGCGAGCGAGCCGAAGCTCCTCTCGCTCAGATCCTCGCGCAGCACGAGCGCCTTCCCGGTCGCCCTCGCGATGATCTCCGCGCTCATCCGCGCGCGCTTGAGCGGCGAGGAGAAGATCAGCTCGAACTCCGGCAGCGCCGGCACCAGCTCCCGGATCTGCCGCGCGCCGTTCGCATTGATGGGCTCGTCGATGATCGGCCCTTGCAGCCTGCCGCGCGCGTTGAAGTCCGTCTCGCCGTGGCGGACGAAATGTAGGGCCATGCAGGAATGTTACCGGGCGCCGGGGAAACCCACCGGCCGGGCGCGTTTATCCCTTATCCTCTCGGGGCACGTAATGTTTCCTTTTAGGGGAGGGGGCCATGAAAGGCATCGTTACCGTCATCGCGACATTCGGCGTTGCGGTTCTCAGCGGCTGCGCATCAATCACCGGCACGTCGAACCAGAGCGTCTCGATCCAGACGCTCGAGCAGGGCGGCAAGGAAGTTACGGGCGCCGCCTGCGAGCTCACGAACAACAAAGGCAAGTGGTTCATCACAACGCCCGGATCCACGATGATCAGCCGCTCCAACGACGACATGCAGGTCGTCTGCAAGAAGGAAGGCTCCGAGCCCGGCCGCGCGGCCGTGGTCTCGGCGACCAAGGGATCAATGTTCGGGAACATCATCTTCGGCGGCGGCATTGGCGCCATCATCGACCATAACAACGGCACCGCTTACGAATACCCGGCGTTCTTCCAGGTCATGATGGGCGCGACGACGCGGATCGAGCCGCCTTCCGACTCGAGCCAGGCGCAAAGCCAGCAGCCGGCGCCGGGCGCGCCGTCGCCGGATCCGAACAATCAGGCCGCGCGCCCCATGAATGCGGTCGTCACGTCGACGACGCCTTCGGCCACCGCGGTGCAAACCGTCGCGCGGACGGACATGAGCAAGGAAGAGAAGCTGAAGGAGCTCAAGCGCCTGCACGACGGCGGGTTGATCGACACCAACGTCTATCTCGAGCAGCAGCGAAAGGTGCTGGACGCCAAATAGGCTTGGCGAGTAGAAGGGGAATGCGTGCCGGTACTGTCAAGAGGAACTCTGCAGATCGATCACACGGATGATGGGCAAGGCGAGCCGGTCATCCTGATCCACAGCTCGGTGAGCGGCAATCGGCAGTGGCGAGCGCTGACGGAAGTATTGAAGGACCGCCACCGTGTCTTGGCGGTCAACCTTTTCGGATATGGGGAAACGACGCCCTGGCCGGGCACGTCTCCGCAGTCGCTCTACGCCCAAGCACAGCTGATCGTGGCCTTGTGCGAGCACGTCGGCGTCCCGGCACATCTCGTCGGGCATTCCTTTGGAGGCTCGGTCGCCCTAAGGGCCGCGATGTTGCTCGGCTCGCGCATAGGCCGCCTGATCCTGTTGGAACCGAATCCGTTCTATCTGCTCAAGCAGAACAATCGCATTCCGGCTTTTCTCGAGTCCAGGCGCCTTCGCGATCACGTCAAGTGCTTTGGATCGCTTGGAGAGTGGAGCAAGGTCGCAGAGCTATTTTCCGAATATTGGCTCGGCGACGGCGCATGGGCCGCGATGCCCGAGAAACGTCGCATTACGTTTGTGCAGTCGCTGGCTCCCAATTTCCACGAGTGGGACGCGGTGATGGACGAGCAGACGACCGTCGAGGATCTCAAGGCGATCAGCGCCAAGACCTTGGTCCTCAGTGATGCGGCCACGCGTCGCCCGATCGTGGAAATCGTCGAGCTCCTGCGCGGCGCCTGCCCGCAGTGGGAGTTCCGCAGCATCCCGGAAGGCGGTCACATGGCGCCACTGACACGGCCGGACATTGTCAATCCGATCGTAAGCAGTTTCCTTCAGGGTTGAACGTTCGCTCCTGGCCGAAAGCAGACGTTGATCCGATCGCCTAGCTTTTCGAGCGAAGAAGGCCGCGCACGAGCGCGATGAAGATCCAGACGATGAGGAGGGGAATCAGGAGCGGAAGGAGGAAGGGAAAGGCGAGCCACGCGGCGGCCATGCCGGCGAGGACGACGAGGCCGAGGAGGAGGAGCCCGAGGCCGGCGAAGACGAAGGCGAGCAGGATGGCGACGCAGAACATGCCGACGATCGCGACGACGAGGCCCCAGCCTTCGGCGGCGAGCTTGAGCGGCCCGGAAAGCTTGTGGCCGTTCACGACGATGCTGACGTCGCTCGACTGGAAGAGGATCCAGGCGAGCCCGGCGAGAAGGAGGAGCGCGAGGACGGCCGCGGTCGCGCGCAGCATTTACTTCTTGCCGGTGCCGACCCAGCCCTTTTCGGAGACGTCGAAGATGACGCCGTCGGGGTCCTTGAACTTGACCTCGAAGTTGGCTTCGTCCTTCGACTTGCCCAGGGTGAAGAAGAATTTGCCGCCCGCGGCCTCGATGCGCTTCTTCGCCTCGTCGACGTCGTCCACCTGGAAGCCGAAGTGGTGCGCGCCGACGAAATTGGCCGCGTCCTTGAGCCCGGAGCCTGTCTCGCCCTTGTACTTGAGGAGCGCGAGGTTGATGACGCCGTCGGAGAGGTAGATGCCCGAGCCCATCTCGAGGTGCTCCTCGCCCACGCGCTTCAGGTCGAAGACCTTCTCGTAGAACTCGGCCGCCCGCTCGAGGTCCTTCACCACCACCGCGATGTGCCGCAGCTTCGCCATCACCCGAGTTTACCGCTGCGCAGGCGGTCGCGGACGAGGTCGATGTTCTGGCGCAGCGAATAGAGCTCGTCGGTGTAGGCGAGCGGCACGTTGATGCGGGCCGCCTTCTCGTCCAGCTTGTCGAGCTCGGCGACGAGCTCGGGGAAGGAGGCGCCCTTCTTCTCGCTGCGGTCCTCGATCGCGCGCAGCTGCCGGTACCAGCGGAAGATGCGCGAGCGGATGCGGAAGACGTAGAGCGGCGGGATGAGCCGCGAGAGCGGGATCAGCACGATGCCGATGGAGACGATCGCCACCCACATGCGGTCGATCAGGTTCGCGAGCCAGAAGGGCAGGTAGCGCTGCAGCAGCGGCGGCCCGGTGCGGTAGAAGCGCTCGGCGTCCTTCGCCAGCGGGAACTCGGTCTGCGCCGGCGACGGGAACTGCCCGGCGCGCGCCACCCAGCCGGGATGGCCGTGGATGCGGCTCGCCGCCTGGGTGAAGAGCTGGATCAGCGCCGGGTGCGTGGTCTCGCGCGCGACGAGCGAGGTCGTCGTCGCGATGAGCGGCAGGTCGCGCGGCGGCACGTCGCGCGAGAGGTCCACGACGCTGCGCGGCAGCGTCACCGGTGTGAGGTACGGATAGCGCCGCGTGTAGGCCTCCGCGTTCGGGAACTCGAAGAGCTTAACCCCCGGCGTCTGCAGCAGCATCTGCACCATGGGCGACTCGGGCGCGGTGACGAGGCTGAGCGCGTCGAGGTCGCCGGCGAGGAGCGCGACCACGGCGGGCGTGTCCTCGAGGAGGCTGCGCTTCAGCTCGTCGCGGTCGACGAGGTTCGCGGCGAAGAGGCGATTGGTGATCCCGGGCGTGCCGCTGCCGCGCAGCCCGTAGTTGAAGCGCAGGCCGCGGAACTGCGGCAGCTCGGTGAAGGCGCCGTCGCGCATCATCTTCTTCGCCGCCGCCTCGCGGTAGAAGATCCAGACCGGGTCGTAGGACAGGGTCCCGAGCGAGACGAGCGAGATCGGCTCCGCCTCGTCGGCGGGCTGGCTCGGCTGGCGGATGGTCTCGCTCGCGCCGCCCTGCACGAAGGCGAGGTCGATCTGCTGCTTCGGGTCGCGCAGCAGCACCAGGTTGTCGCGCGAGCCGAGCGTGCGCCGCAGCTCGACGCGGATGTGGTTCTTGCGCAGCTCCTCGACATAGCGCCGGCCGAACTCCTCGTAGGCGCTGCCCTCGGGCCCGGTGCCGAGCACCACGTGGCGCGGCGGCTCCGGGTCGAGGAGCACGTACATGGCGATCAGCATCGCGAGCGCGATCAGGACGAACGGGCCCACCGTCGTGACCAGGTCGCGCATGGAAAGCAGCGTCTCGCGGATTACGCGTGGCATGAGCGCGGCCTAGGCGGCGACCTTGCCCGTGATCGGCGCGGCGGGCAGGCGCGCCTCGCCCGGCTCGAGCGTGAATTTGAACTCGAGCGACCACGCGTCGTCGCCCGTCTTCACGTAGCGCCCGATGAGCGCGCGCGTGACGCCGAACTGGCTGTCGGTCTCGAGCACCGGGTCCTCCGGGTCGTAGACCTGCGAGGCGATGGTCTTCCAGCCCGGCTTGTAGAGGAGGAAGTGCAGGTGCGCCGGGCGCAGGTTGTGGCGCTGCTGCGCGCGCAGCAGCGTCCCGGTCGGCCCGTCGGTCGGCACCGGGTAGCCGGCCGGCTTCACGCTGCGGAAGCTGAAGCGCCCCTCGGCGTCGGTCGTGAAGATGCCGCGCAGGTTCATCTCCGCCTGGCTCGCGTCCTGGTTCTCGTAGAGGCCGATCGGCGAGGAATGCCAGACGTGGACGTCGGCGCCCGCCACCGGGCGGCCCTGCGCGTCGCGCACCCAGCCCGTGAAGGCGAGCCGCGGCCCGGGCGTGGGCGAGCGCACGATGGAGTCGCCATTCGCGCAGCGCGGCGCGCCGGCGCGGTAGAACGGCCCGAGGTTGTTCGCCTGCGTCGGCCGCGTGCCGCCGGCGCCGTTGTTCATCAGGCAAACGAGGTTCGAGACGCCGAGCGCGCCCGCGAGCAGCATCGCCTCGTTGTGGCTCGGCGTGGTCTGCTTGCCGATGGCGTTCACGAGCGACACCGCCTGCTGGAACTCGCGCTCGGTGAGGCGCACCTCGCGCACGAAGGCGTGCAGGTGCTTGACGAGGGCGGCGAGGATCTCCTTCGTTCTTTCGTCCGGCGTGCGGTGCATCTCGCCCAGCACCGCCTGCGTCACGTCGTCCTGCGTCTCGATGATCATGGACGCGAGTCTAGCGTCCAAATACCTTCTGGCGTTCGAGCTGCTGGTCGCGGTCGCGCTGGATCTGCTGCTGCATCTGCTGCGCCGGGCTCACCTGGGGCTGCATCTGCTGCGCCGGGCTCACCTGCGGCTGCATGCGCTGCGCCGGGCTGGGCGGGCCGTTCGGGTCGCGGCGGCGGCGCTGCTCGTGGTCGATGAAGGCGCGCCGCGTCGGCCACGGCTGCCATTGCGCCACCGGCCAGGCCGGGCGCCATTTGCCGTAGACCGCCAGCGGGTTGTAGTAGGGGACGTAGAGCACCTGCGCCACCGGCGGCTGGATCGCGATGCCGCCGCCGCTGACGACGACGTCGCGCTCCAGGGTGCTCGCGAGGCGGCCGTCGTCGTAGGCCTGCCGGCGCAGCGACTGGATGGCGCGCGCGAAGTCGGCCGGCTGCGAGCGCTGCGCGTAGGCAAGGTCGCGCATCCACTGCTCGCTTCCCGCCATGCGGTCGAGGAGCTCGGGAAAGGGCTCGAGCGCGCGCACCGCGCGATTCCAGGAAGGATCGTCCGCCTGGGGGCTGCGCGCCGCGGCGGCAACCTGCTCCGGATACGCGGCGGCCGCGACGATGTCCGCGATCAGCACGTCGGGGTAGAGCGCGACCGGCGCCACGAGCGCTTCCATGCGCTCGGGCGGGTAGCCGCGCTCGGCGAACGCCGCGACGGGCAGCAGCGCAAGAAGAAGGAAGCCGCGCCATCCCATCGGCCTAGGTTAGCAAGCGCCGCGTCAGCCGGGTGTAACGAGATGTAGTCCCGGCATGAATTTCGCACGAACGCGGCCAAAGGAGACCGACGTGAAGGCTGCCCTCGCTCTTGCCGCGGTATTTTTCCTCGTGATCCAGGCCGCCCATGGCGAGCCCGCAAAGAAGAAAAAGGCGCCGAGCGCGAGCACCGGGAGCAGCGCGCCGTCGTCGGCCGTGCTGCGCGCGGAGCAGGACAAGGCCTTCCGGGCGCTCGACCTCGACGGCGACGGCAAGATCTCCATCGCCGAAGCGGCGGGCAACGCGCCGCTCGTCACGCGCTTCGACCGCGCAGACCGGAACCGGGACGGCAAGCTCGATCGGAAGGAATACGACCGGCTGGTTGCCAGGATGAAGAAGAAGTAGCGGCTCGCCGGCCGGGCTGCCGCGCGGCGATGATGGCCTTCACCGGCAGGTGATCCGAGGCCGCCGCGGCGAGGCGCGAGCGGTGCGCGCCGAGCGCGAGCAGCGCATGCCGCGGGCGCACCCAGACCCGATCGAGCGCGAAGAGCGGGAAGCGCGACGGGAACGAGCGCTCGGCGGGAGAGCGGCCGAAGAGGCCGTGCAGCCAGCGCAGCGGACGGCCGAGCGGCATCCACTCGTTGATGTCGCCGAGCACCACCACGCGCTCGTGGAGCGCCGTGTGCCGCACGAGGCGCAGCAGCTCGCGCACCTGCGAGCGCCGCTCCGCGGGCTTCAGGCCGAGGTGCGTCACGATGATGCGCACCGGCTCGCCGTCCACGTCCACGTCCACGTCGAGCGCGGTGCGCGGCTCCGATCCCGGCCAGGTGTAGTCGTGCTGCCGGACTTCGAGCACCGGGCGCCGCGTGAGCAGCGCATTGCCGAGGTGGCGGCCGTGCCAGACCGACTGCGGGCCGGCGATCGCCCGCAGGCCGGTGAGGCGCGCGAGCGTGTCGAGGCCGTGCACCTCCTGCAGGCCGATGCTGTCGCAGCCGAGCTCGGCGATCACGCCGGCGATGCGCGCGTCGTCGCGCCGGCCGTCGGTGCCGACGCAGCCGTGCAGGTTGTAGGACGCGATCCGCAGGCAGTCCGGGCCGAGCTGCCCGTCGAGCGAGCGCCAGTCAGCGAGGCTGGGTTCGCGCGGCATCCGCAGTCAGGCGCCGCGCCATGCGGTTGAACCAGCGGCGCACCGCGACGATGCCGGCGACGAAGGCCGCCGCGACGGCGCTGACGATCCACCAGTTGATGTCGCCGCCGCCGGTGAGCGCGGACTCGAGCTGGTCGCCGAAGATGGTCGCGGCGAGCGTTCCGGGCAGCATGCCGAGCGCGGTTCCGGCGGCGAGCTGCCAGAGCTTCAGGCGCACCGCGCCCGCGACGATGCCCTCGATCGCGAATGGCGCGATCGGCACCAGCCGAAGGAGCGTCATCGCGAGGAAGCCGTGCTTCTTCAGCACGTCCACCATGCGGTCGAGCTTGCGCCCGGCGAGACGGCGGACCGTGTCGCGCTTCATCGCGCGGCCGACGTAGTAGGTGACGACGGCGGAGGCGACCACGCCGGCCACCGCGTACGCAAAGCCCTGCCAGGCGCCGAAGGCGATGACGCCGGCGAGCGTGATGAGCGGCCGGGGGAACATCACGAAGCACGCCGGGGTGTAGGCCGCCATGACGACGAGCGGCGCCCACCAGGAGGAGGCGAAGTCCTGCGCCCACTCGATCACGTTCGCCGGCGTCAGGACGTGCGCGACGGGCGTAAAGCGCCACAGCGCCGCGAGCGCCGCAATGGCGGCAAACGCGGCAGCGATCTTTCCCCAGGCGGGGCGCGCGCCGCAAGCCTCTTCCTCGAGCGCGCGCTCGGCCATCAGCGCGTCGAGCGAGATCGGCTCGTCGGGATCGGCGACCGCAGCGACGCTGACGATCGCCTCGGGCCATTCCGGCACGTCCTTGAAGGGCAGCAGCGCGCGGCCGTCGGCGGGCAGCGCCGCGATCGCCTGGTGCAGCGAGCCTGCTTCCGCCAGCCGCCGCGCGAATGCCTCGGGCGCGAGCCCCGCGTGCTCGGCGAGCAGCCGGTCGCGCAGCTCGCGGATCGTGCCGGCGATGCGCGGGTCGCCGCGCGACTCGATGGCGACGTCGCATTCGGCGTCCACCGCCATCGAGCGGTTGCACAGGTTGGCGGAGCCCACGCGCAGGCAGGCGTCGTCCACGATCATCAGCTTCGAGTGCACGTCGAGGCAGCAGCCGCTCGCGAGCCCGGGCACGTGCGGGTAATAGGCGCGAAAGCGCCCGTGGCGGTCGGCCGCCTGCAGCCTGCGCAGCAGGCGCGTGCGCAGGATGTGCATCGTGTGCTCCTCGAGCCAGCCGTGGCTGAGCAGGCGCAGCACGAGCACGACCTCCGGCCCGTCGGGCTCGGCCAGGCGCTGCTCCAGCGCCGCGGCGATGCGCGGCGCGGTGAAGTACTGGTTCTCGATGTAGATCGAGCGCCGCGCCGAGGCGATCATGTCGAGGTAGAGGTTCTCCACCTCGCGCACCGCCGGCGCTTCGCCGCGCGGCGGGAAGGTGCGCGCAATGCCGACGTCGACGCGCGTGAAGTGCGGCTCGAGCGCCTCGGGCCACGGATCCTCGCCGCGCGGCGGGGCGGCGGGGAGCCGGCGGCCGGTCGCGGCGAGCCAGCGCTCGCGCGCCAGCGCCGCGAGGGCGCGCGCCGCGTCGCCGTCCACGGCGAGCATCAGGTCATGGAAGGGCGGGTAGGGCTTGCCCGACGCCGTGCGCCGCGGATCGTCGCCGAGGTGCTCGGGCGTGTCCCAGCGCCGCACCGTGAGGTCGATGCCGCCGACGAACGCGACCGCGTCGTCGATGACCGCGACCTTCTGGTGGTGGCAGCCGGCGATCGGATGCGTGTCGTCGTAGCGCAGGTGCACGCGGCGCTCGGGCGTCCAGCCGAAGCCGTAGAGCGGCGGGAACTCGCGGTCGGTGCCGAACACCATCGGGTAGTCCCAGTTCAGCACGTTGATGTGCAGGCCGCGTCGGCGCTTCACGAGGTAGTTCAGGAAGTCGCCGAGGATCGCCGGCGGCCCGTCCTTCGGCACCGGATCGAAGTGCAGCCGCGTCTGGCTGTTGAAGTCCCAGGCGAGGACGGTGATCGAGCGCTGCGCGCGGAGCGCGGCGTCGTGGAAGGCGCGGAAGTAGCTCGCCGCGTCGATGAGCAGCGCGGCGCGCTCGGCGCGCGCTATGGCGCAGCAGTTGTAGCCCAGGCGCAGCAGGCTCTGCGGCGCGCGGCGCTGCTGCACCGCGGGCGCGGTCTCGCGCTGCGCGGCGCGCAGCGGACGCGCGCCGGCGCGCCGCTGGTGCGGATGGAGATACAGGACGCTGCCCATGCCTCCGGCTTAGCGATGTCCCTGCATCTGGGCCGCCGGAGACGGCGGGCCGTTCGGCGAGCTCGCGCCGATGCTGCTGCTGATTCCCGGCTGGGCGAACCCGGGCGTCGCGCTCGGCGTGATGCCCGGCGTTCCGCTGGTGGGCGCGGGAGCGGTGAAGGTCGGATTGGCCGTGGTGAACGTGGGATTCGTGGTGGTGAAGGTCGGGTTCGAGGTCGTGAAAGTCGGGTTGGTCGTGGTGAACGTCGGGCTCGAGGGCGAGGAGCCGCGTCCCTGCAGCACGCCGCGCAGCTGCACGTTCGTGCCGAACGGCGTGGTCACCGGGCCGCCGAGGAGCGCGGCCTGCACCTGCTGCGGCGTCGGATTGGTGATCCCCTGCGAGAGCAGCAGCTGGTTCGCGAGGAGCAGCGTCTGGTTCGCTTCGAGCGGCGAGAGCGGGCCGCCGGGCGCCGTGAAGGTCACGTTCTGCCCGGCGCTCGAGCTGAGCGAGATCACGCCGCCGGTAGTGAGCCCGGTGGCGAGGCTCTGCAGGTTCGCCGCCGAGCTGCCGAGCGCGGCGAGCGCCGCCGGCTGCTGCTGCAGCTGCACCGCGCCGGGGTTGATCGTGCCGGAGAGCACGCCCGCGGTCTGGAACGTGCCGAGCGCCGTGGGCAGCGCCCCGCCCATCAGCGCGATGCCGATCTGCTGCGCGGTGGGCTGCGCGATGCCGCGCGTGATGAGGAGCTGGCGCGCGGATTCCAGCGTCTGCGCCGCCTGCGTCGGCGTCATCGGTCCGGTGGGCGTCACCGTGACCGTCTGCAGCAGGCCGTCGGGCGTGACGCCCTGGATCGTGATCGGCGTGCCCTGCACCAGGCCCGTGGCGAGGCTCTGGAAGTTCGCCGCCGAGCCGCTGAAGGGCACGAGCTGCGGCGCGAGCAGCTGCACCTGCTGCGCGGGGTCGACGCCTTGCGCGTGGACGGAAAAAGAGAAAATCCCGGAAAGCACCAGCACGGGCAACACGAGCAAGCGGCGCATGGGCGGCTCCTTTCAGCCGCCTGCTTGCACTTTTCGTTCCCGCCGCCCGGTCCAGAGCAGCCAGACCATGTAGGCCACGATGACCACGTTGACGCCGAGCAGGCCGAGCTTGACCGGCGTCACCGAGAGCCAGAGGTGGTAGAGCTCGAAGGGGATGTAGAGCCCGCCGCTCACCGCCGCGAGCCACTCCGCCCAGCGCCGCTCGCGCCACAGGCCGTAGGCCTCGACGAAGCGCAACGACGCGTAGGCCGCGGCGCCGAGCGCGAGCATCTGCAGGCGCGCGTCGCTCATGTGCTCCATCGCGTGCAGGAAGATGCTCGGGTAGTGGCTCGCCGGGTTGAGGTGGAACTGGTGCAGGAGGTGCACGGCGAACGCGCGCACGTCGTGGTGCGCGAGCCGGTGCAGGCCGACGCCCATCGCCAGCACCAGCGCGCCCTTCGCCCCCTCGACGGCGGCGACGAGGCGGACGCCTTCGTGCCTCAGAGCTTGAGCAGCCGTTGGGCGTTGCCGCTCAGGATCTTGCGCTTGTCCTCCGGGCTGACCGGCAGCCCTTCCATCCACTTCACTCCGGGAGGATTCGGCACGAACGGATAGTCGATGGAGAAAAGGATGCGGTCGGCGCCCATCTCGAGCAGCGAGCAGAGCAGCGCCGGGGTGGAGAAGTTGCCGCTCGTCGTGATCCAGAAATGCTCGCGGAAGGTGTCGCGGAAGGCGCTCGTGCGGTTGCCCTGGCGCTGCAGCGCCATGTCGATGCGCCAGGCCGAGAAGGGCAGCGACTCGCCGAGGTGCCCGAGGATGATCTTCAGCCCGGGATAGGCCTCGAAGACGCCGGAGAGCACCATGCGGATGCCCTGGGTGGCGGTCTCCACCGTGAAGCCCCACGCCGCGGTCATCAGCCCGGGATACTGCTCCAGGTAGTCGCGGTAGTACGCGTCCACTACAGCCTTGTGCGGCACCGCCGGATGCAGGTAGATCGGCACGTCGAGCTTCTGCGCGCGCTCGTAGATCGGCCAGAATTTCTTCAGGTCGAGGAATTCGCCCTGCTGCGTGAGGCCGTGCAGCATGGCGCCCTTGAAGCCGAGCTTGGTGACCGCGCGCTCGAGCTCGTCGGCGCCCGCCCTGGGGTCGGAGGTCGGCACGACGGCGAACGCCTGCAGGCGCGCGGGATGCGCGTTGATCGCTTCCTTCAGGCGGTCGTTCGCCTTGCGCGCGAGCGGCACCGCGACCTCGGCCGCCATGCGCTGCACGCTCGGCGCGCCGTGCGAGAGCACCTGCACGTCGACGCCGGCCTCGTCCATCTTCGCCACCCGGCCGGCGCCGAGGTCGTGCAGCATCTCGTGCAGCGCGGGGTTGCGCATCTCCGGGCCGCGCTCGGTGAAGTGCTGCGCGACCTCGCGGTCCCAGTAATGCTCTTCAAGCGCGACGACAGGCGTTCCGTTCAGCATGGCGGCCCCGATCTGGAAATCCCGAACGTGGAAAGAGCAGGATGATATCGCCGCTCAGCGCCGCCCGACGGGGAAACCGGGCGTCAGGCCGAGGCCCGAATCGCTCGGCCGGATTCCGGTCCCGGCCACCGGCGTGTCGTCGCCGCTGTTCACTTCAGGGCCGGCCGGGCCGATGCTGCCGGCGTCGACCGTGCCGGGCTGCAGCGTGCGGGGCGCGCTGCGGTCCGTGGCGGCGCAGGAAGCGAGCAAAAGCGCGAGGAGGAGGGCGGCAACGGCGCGGCTCATGGTCCGGGTCCAGCAACCCTCGTGCCGTGCGCCTTCAGCGTGAATCCGTGCAGCGCGAAGGTGAGCGCGAGGAGCGCGATCGCGCTCAGCGCGAGCGACCAGTGGATGCCGATCAGGCTGCCGGCGAAGCCGATGCTCACGCCGCTGAAGGCGCGCATGCCGAGCGCCGCCATGCTGTAGAGGCCGATCACCCGCCCGCGCACTGCGGCCGGCGCGTGGATCTGCACCAGCGTCTGCCCCATGGCGTTGAAGGAAAGCTCGAGGAAGCCGGCGAGGAAGAGGAGCGCGAGCGCGAGCTCGTAGCTGCGCGAGGCGGCGAATCCGGCGAGCGCGCAGCACCACAGCATCGCGAGCACGAACGCGGTGCGCGGGTCGGCCCTGAGCAGGCCGCGCGCCTCGAGCACGAGGCCGGCGGTGAGCGCGCCGGCGGCGTCGGCGCCCAGGAGCGCGCTGTAGGCCGCGCCCGGGTCGCCGTGGCCGAGGTCCTGCGCGAACTCGGGCATCTGCGCCTGGTAGCCGGTGCCGATGAAGATGCCCGCGCCCGCGGAGAGCAGGCACATGGCGAGCACGATGCGGTTGCCGGCGGCGTCCTTCATCGTCTGCACGATGTCGGCGAGCCCGCGCAGCGCGCGCCGGCCGACGCGGTGCCGGCGGATCGTGGAGAAGGCGCACCACAGGACGAGTGGCAGGTAGAAGAGCACGTTCAGCAGCAGGCCCCAGGCCGGGCCGAACACGATCATGACGCCCGCGCCGGCCGCCGGGCCGACGAGCAGGCCGAGGAAGCGCGCGGTGGCGTTCAGCCGGATCGCGCTGTGCAGCTCGGACTCGGGAACGATGTCGTGGATGAGCAGCTGGCTCGCCGGGGACCAGAGCACGCCCGCGAAGCCGTGGACGACGAGGATCGCCGCCGCGTGCCACATCTCGATGCGATCGGTCAGGAACAGCACGCCCCAGGCTGCCGAAGCGAGCATGAAGAGCGCCATGCCGGCCTGGATCAGGCGCCGCGGGTCGAAGCGCTCGGCGAGCGCGCCGGCATAGACGGAGAAGAAGAGGAACGGCAGCCAGTGCGAAAGCATCGCGAAGCCGCCGAGCGCCGGCGAGTGGAACTTCTGGAACATGATCCAGTAGCTGATGACGTGCTCGACGCTGTCGGCCATCATGGCGAGCGCCGAGACGAGGAAATAGGCGCGGAACCCGGGATGGCGCAGCGCCGGGAAGGACGGCTCGGGCAAGGCGGTCTGGACGGTCTAGAAGAGGCGCTTTTTTCTTCGGTAGAGGATCATAAGCCAGCCGCCGAGCATCCCGCCCAGGTGGGCGAAATGCGCGACGCCGGCCGCGGTCCCCGTCACGCCGAGCACCAGCTCGAGCGCGCCGAAGAGGATGACGAAGGTGCGCGCCGCCATCGGGATGGGCGGGAAGAGCAGCATCACGCGCCGGTGCGGAAAGTAGACCCCGAAGGCGAGCAGCAGCCCGTAGATGCCGCCCGAGGCGCCCACGGTCGGCACCGGCGGGTTGCCCATGAGGAAGGTGACGCCGAGGTGGCACAGCGCGGCGGTGACGACGCACGCGAAGTAGTAGCTGAGATAGAAGCGCGTGCCGAAGAGGCGCTCGATGTCGCTGCCGAACATGTAGAGCGCCAGCATGTTGAAGAAGATGTGCCCGACGCCGCCGTGCAGGAAGCTGTAGGTGACGAGCTGCCAGGGCATGAAATCCTGCCCCGGCCACAGCGCGAACCAGGCGAAGAGCGAAGTGCCGCCGGACATCTCCAGCAGGAAGACGACGACGTTGGCGATGACCAGCGCCTGCGTGGCCGGCGGCATCAGCGGCGCTTCAGGAGCCGGGTTGTTGCAGGCGCCGCACGACCTTGTCGGCCGTGCGCGGCATGTTCTCCTTGAGCCACATCAGCATGCCCTGCGCGTCGCCGCCCGGCTCCCGCTGCCCGGAGGCGAGCACGTGGAGCATGAGCGCCATGCGCTCGCCGAGCACGTCGTGGATCGCGCGGGAGAGCGCCTGGTCGCGCTGCGAGCGGGTCGTCGCGTCCGCCATGGCGCATCCAAGTTAGCACTTCCGCCGGCCGCGGGCAGTCGCCACCGCCCGTTCCTGCTGTCGAGCTTCGGCTACTCAGCCTTCGCTCCCGATTGACGCAGCAGCGCCTCGAAGCGCGCCGCCTCGGGCCGCAGCTCGTCCGCGAAGGCCTCCGGCGAAGCGGAGGGCGCGGCATCCATGCCGCCGACCGCGATCCGCTCCTGGGCCTCGCGCTTGCGCAGCCCGGCGGTCAGCGCTTCATGGATCCGCCGCACCACGGGCAGCGGCGTGCCCGCCGGGACGTAGAGCCCGAAGGAGAACGCGTAGTCGTACTCGGGCAGGCCGCCCTGCGCCGAGCCCGGGATGCCGGGCACCGACGGCGAGCCGTTCTTCATGGAGACGCCGACGGCGCGCAGCCGGCCGGCGCGGATGAAGCCGAGCACCGTCGGCGCGGTGGAGAACGCGATCTGCGTGTCGCCCGAGAGCACCGACTGCGCGGCGGGGCCGCCGCCCTTGAACTGCACCGCCGTGAACTTCACGCCGGCCACCGATTCGAACAGCGTCGCGGCGAGGTGCGGCGCCGAGCCGTAGCCCGCCTGCGCGTTGAAGAGCTTGCCGGGGTTCGCCTTCGCATACGCGATGAGCTCCTGCATGCTCTTCACCGGCACGTCGTTGTTCAGCACGATGATGCACGGGCCCACCGCGATGCGGCTCACCGGGATGAAGTCCTTCTGCTCCACGGTGACGCTCTTGTAGAGCACCTTGTTGATGACCAGGTTCTCGCTGTTCAGGATCGTGTAGCCGTCGGGCGCGCTCTTTGCGACCGCGTCGGCGGCGATGCTGCCGCCGGCGCCGGGCTTGTTCTCGACGACCACCGCGACGCCCAGGTTCCTGGAGAGCTCGTCGGCGGCGATGCGGCTGGTGAAGTCGCCCGAGCCGCCGGGCGGATAGCCGACCACGATCTTCAGCGGCTTGGTCGGGAACGTCTGCGCGAGCGCCGGGAACGCCACGGCGAGCGCGAGCAAAGCGAGAACCCTCATCCTTCCTCCTTCTCCCAGGTGACGATGATGCGGACGACGCGCCCGCCGATGTTCGGGTGCGGCTGCGGCGGGCTCTCGAGGTGCAGGAGGTTACCGTCGAACCGGTACGCGCGCACCTGCTCGGTGCCGACCCAGGCTTCGTTCCACGCCGCCTCGACCCGGGTGACGACCTTGCCGTCCTCGAGCCGGTAGCGGCCGCTGTAGGAGATCATGGTGCGCAGCGCATTCGCGCGCTCTTCGTCGGTCTTCGGCACCGGCCGGCCCTCGGCGGTCACGAGCGCGAGCCAGCGGCCGCCCGCGGTCGCGATCTGGTAGCCCTTCGGGTGCGCGCCGAGCACCGGCGTGCGCTCCTTCGTCTGCGCATCCTCGTACACGACCGAGACCAGCTTCCACGTGCCGACGATGCGTTCCGCGTCGCCGGCTGTCGCCGGAAGCGCTACGCAGGCAAGGAGCGCGGCCGCGCAGCGTGACAACGTTCCTTGCATTACGCGACAAGCCCCGGAGGATGGGCGCATGGCGAGCAAGCTGCGTCTGGTGTGCGTGAGCACCGCCCTCGCGGCGGTCGTGGCCGCCGTGGCGTGCGGGCCGCTCGCGACCGCGGTGGAGTTCCTCGCCCGCAGCCCCATCACCGCGCTCCTCGCCAAAGGCAACGCGCTCGCGCTGATCCCGTAGCGCGCCTCTGAATCATTCAGGCTTCGCCTCGACGACGATCTGGGTCTGGATCGTCAGCGACAGCAGCCTGCCCGACTCGTCGGTGACGCGCGTCTCCCAGACGTGGGTGCGCCGGCCCTTGTGCAGCGGGGTCGAGACGGCGCGCACCTTGCCGGAGCGGCCGGCGGCGAAGAAGTTGGTCTTCGACTCGATCGTGGAGGTGCTCTGTCCCGGCGCGAGGCTCGCGACGGTGCCCATCGCGCCCACGGTGTCGGCGAGCGCCATCAGCGTGCCGCCGTGCAGCGCGACGCCGAGCGTGCGCAGCTCGTCGCGGATCGCGAGCTCGCCCACCACGCGCTGCGGCGTGACCTCGACGAGGTCGATGCCCAGGTGCTTCACCAGCCCGACGTGATACTTCTCCTCCATCGCGCCTCCTAGCCGTCCAGCTCCGGATAATGCCGGAAGATTCCTTGCTTGTTGAAGGGAATGCGGCGCTTCGAGGCGAGATATTTCCGCAGCCGCGGGCGCGCGGCGACGCGGTCGTGCAGCGCGCCGACGCGGGGGAAGTCGGGCTCGAGCTTCTTCATCGCCTTGGGGAAGGCATAGCGCAGCCCGGCCACCATCTGGAAGAGCGAGAGCTGCGCGTAGTGGAAGCCCTCGTCGCGCTCGAGCACGGTGTCGAAGTAGCCGAGGAACTTCGGCAGGCGGTGCTTGCGGAACTCGGCGGCGCGCCGCTTCGCCTCGCGCTTCTGCTCGTGGTAATAGAGGCCGCTCGAGACCGGGTGGTGGGCGTCGTGCGCCTCGACCAGCCAGTCGGCGATGGTGAGCTGCAGCTGGTGGACCCACAGCCGGCCGGCCTCGCTCTTCGGCGCAAGGCCGAGGCGCGGGCCGAGGAAGAGCAAGATGTTCGCGGTCTGCCCGATGACGAGCTCGCCCGCGCGCAGGAACGGCGGCGCGAACGGCGGGTGCTTCACGGCGGCGCTCTCCATGAGGTGCGTCATCGCCGCCATGCCGCGCGGGCGGCGCGCCACGTCCACGTAGGCGGCGCCCGCGTCCTCGAGGGCGAGGCGCACGAACTCGCCGCGTCCCTGGATGGATGGCCAGTAATAGAGCTCATAGCGCATGGGCGGTCTCCTCCGTGGGAATGAGTTTTGCAAGCAGCAGCCGTAATGGTAACCACCGTCCTCGCCTGCGGCACCTGCGGGCAGGTGCAGGAGGCGCCCAGCCGGATGCGCCCCGGCACGCTGATCGAGTGCTGCCGCTGCGGCGCCGTGATCACGCACTTCAAGCGCTCGAGCCCGGGCGTGACCGCGGCGCTTTCGCTCGCCGCGCTGATCCTGTACGTGCCCGCGAACCTCTACCCGATCCTGAGGATGACGCAGTACGGGGTCGAGTCGCAGAGCACGGTGTGGGACGGCGTCGTGCTGCTCGCGCGCGCGAACCAGTGGCTGGTCGCGATCGTGGTGTTCCTCGCGAGCATCGTCATCCCGCTCCTCAAGCTCGCCGGGCTCTTCTTCCTGACGCTCACGGCGCGGCTCGAGAGCCGGCGCTGGATGCGCGCGCGCACGCGGCTCTACAAGTTCATCGACGTCATCGGCCCGTGGGCGATGCTCGACGTCTTCCTGCTCGCGATCCTCGTCGCGCTCGTCAAGCTCGGCCAGGTCGCGACCGTGCTGCCGGGGCCGGGGCTGGTCGCCTTCACCTGCGTGGTGGTGCTGACCATCCTCGCCTCGGCGAGCTTCGATCCGCACCTCATCTGGCGCGGCGCGGAGAGCTGCGCATGAGCGGGGAAGATCTCGTGAAGGAAGAGCTGCCGCAGGCGCGCGTGCGCCGCCCGGGGCCGCTCTCGCTCGTGGTGTGGATCGTGCCGATCGTCGCGCTGCTCGTCGCGGCGTTCCTCGTGTACCAGCGGGTGCAGCAGTACGGGCCGCAGATCACGATCCGCTTCAAGGACGGCGGCGGCCTGCGCGTCGGCCAGACGCCGATCAAGTACCGCGGCGTGCAGGTCGGCGAGGTGACGGGCGTCGAGCTCTCGCCGGACCACCAGTACGTCCTGGTGCAGGTGCGCATGCGCCACTCGGCGGCGGGCCTCGCGCGCGACGGCGCGCTCTTCTGGATCGTGCGGCCGCAGGTGGGCTTCGGCAACATCACCGGGCTCAACACCGTGATCACCGGCCCGGAGATCCAGGTGATCCCGGGCAAGGGCGAGCGGCCGGCGCGCCAGTTCACCGGCCTGGAGCGCGCGCCGGCGGACCTCGGGCAGCCGGGCGTGAAGATCGTGCTCAAGGCCGAGCGCCCGCGCTCCATCCGGCCGAACACGCCGGTCTTCTACCGCGGCGTGCAGGTCGGCGTGGTGCAGGAGGTGGGCCTGTCGCCCAACTCCACGGCCGCGGACATCCATCTCCTCGTCTGGGAAGGCTACGCGGCGCTCGTGCGCACCGGCTCGGCGTTCTGGAACGCGAGCGGCGCGAGCCTGAAGGGCGGCCTGTTCAAGGGCCTCGAGGTGGACGTCGAGTCGCTGCGCGCGCTCGCCGTCGGCGGCATCGAGTTCGCGAGCCCGGAAGGCTCGCCGCGCGCGAAGTCCGGCACCGTCTTCTTCCTGCACAACGCGCCGCAGCCGGCGTGGCTCGCCTGGAACCCGAAGATCCCGGTGAGCCCGCCGCCGCCGACCGACTAGAGCACGAGCGGCTTGTCCGGCAGCTCGTTCGGGTGGGCGCCGCGCGCCGGGAAGTGGCGCGCGAGCAGCGCCGTGATCCTCGAGAGTCCTTCGAGCGCGCCCGCCTCGTAGCGGCCCCGGCGGAACTCCGCTTCCATCGCGCGGCAGACCGCATTCCATTCCGCCTGCGGCACCTTCGCCGCGATGCCGCGGTCGGCGACGATGTCGATGTGGCGGTTCAGCAGCTGCACGTAGATCAGCACGCCGCTGTTGTGCTCGGTGTCCCACACGCGCAGCTGCGCGAACAGATCCTCCGCGCGCCGGCGCGACGGGCGAGCGCCGCGCAGGTAGTGCAGCGGCATCGCCGACTCGGCCACGAAGCGCAGCTCGCCGTCGTGCTGCTCCTCCGAGGCGCGGATCGCGTCCTCGATTTTCCGCAGCGTCGCCGCTGGAAACGCGCGCCGGCCCGCCCAGCCGGGCACGAAAAGATGCTTCAGCAGGCGCGGGAGGTTCATCACCAGCTCCCGCTCGCGCCGCCGCCGCCGGAGCTGCCGCCGCCGCCGCTGAAGCCGCCGCCGCCGCCGAAACCGCCGCCGCCGA
>DASRFM010000077.1:0-59589 GCA_035651575.1 Burkholderiales bacterium
GGGCTTGCCGAACGTCTGCGAAATCCCGCGAAACCGGTAATCGCTGATGATCGTCAGGTTGCCGGTGAAGGTGTGCGGCGACTTCGCTTCGGCCGCAGGCGCGGCTTGCTGCGCGCCCGCGAGACCCGGAAGCGACAGCGCTGCAGCGACCGAAACTGCGATCAATGATTTGTGCATCAGACTTCTCCCTTGGAAGATGTAATAGGCGCAAGGCCTTAAGCATCTCCTGTGCCAATGGAATTAGTCCGTACATTCAAATATTTATGTATGCAAAAGAGAGCTTGCGCCCCGCCGTTGGGCGCGTCGGCAGGACTCGTGCATTGAATTGGTGCGTCCGGCCGGTGCTACCTTTGCATGGTGATCGACAAGCGTCTTTTCGAAGATCTGAATGCGCGGCTCGCAGAAGCCTTGCGCCAATCGCCCGTGCAGGACTTCGAGAAGAACGTCCGCGCCCTGCTCTCGAGCTGGTTCGATCGTCTCGACCTCGTGACGCGCGAGGACTTCGAGTTGCAAAGGCTGCGCCTTGAAGAGGCGCAGGCGAAGCTCACGGCGCTCGAGGCGCGCCTTGCGGAGCTGGAGAAGAGCGCCGCGTCCCGCGCGCGGTAAACCGACCGGCCCCTCTTCGCGTTCCTCGTGGCAGTGGAGGAACGCGCATGTCTGTCGCAACAGTTGCGAGTCGGGCGCTCGCCGGCATCGAGGCGCCGCCCGTCGCGGTGGAGGTGCACCTCGGCCCCGGCTTGCCGGCGTTCCACATCGTCGGCTTGCCGGACACCGAGGTGCGCGAGGCGCGCGACCGCGTGCGCGCGGCGCTGAATCACGCGCGCTTCGAGTTTCCCGCGCGGCGCATCACCGTCAACCTGGCGCCGGCTGAGCTGCCGAAGGACTCGAGTCGCTTCGACCTGCCGATCGCGCTCGGCATCCTGGCAGCGAGCGGGCAGCTCGCGCTCGAGTCTTTCGAGGGCCTCGAGTTCGCCGGAGAGCTTTCGCTCACGGGCGAGCTGCGCGCGGTGCGCGGCGCGCTTGCAATGGCGCTTTCCACGCGTCGGGACGGCCGGGCTTTCGTGCTGCCGCAGGACAACGCCGCGCAGGCCGCGCTCGCGGACGGCGCGCGCATTCTTCCAGCGCGTACGCTGCTCGAGGTCGTCGCGCATCTTTCCGGCGAGGCGCGCCTCGAGCCCTATGCCGGCGGCATAGACGCTTCGGCCGCCGCGTATCCCGACTTCGCCGACGTCAAGGGGCAGCATCAGGTGAAGCGCGCGCTGGAGGTGGCCGCGGCGGGCGCACACAGCGTGCTCATGGTCGGCCCGCCCGGCACGGGAAAATCCATGCTCGCCGCGCGCTTTCCCGGCATCCTGCCCGCGCTCAACGATGCCGAGGCGCTGGAAGTCGCGGCGATCCACTCGGTGTCCAACAAGGGCTTCGAGGCGCAGCACTGGCGCGAGCGGCCGTTCCGCTCTCCGCACCACAGCGCCTCCGGCCCGGCGCTGGTGGGCGGCGGCAACCTGCCCCGCCCGGGCGAGATTTCGCTTGCGCACCAGGGCGTGCTTTTTCTCGACGAGCTGCCCGAATTCGACCGCGATGTGCTCGAGGCGCTGCGCGAGCCGCTCGAGTCGGGCGTGGTCTCCATTTCACGGGCTGCGCGGCAAGCCCAGTTCCCGGCGCGCTTCCAGCTCCTGGCGGCGATGAACCCTTGCCCCTGCGGCCATTGCGGGGATCGCAGCGGACGCTGCCGCTGCACGCCGGAACGCATCGCGCGCTATCGAGGTCGCATTTCAGGGCCGCTCGCCGACCGTATCGACATCAAGCTGGAGGTGCCGGCGCCGCGGGACTCGGAGCTCGTTGCGCCGGTCGCCGGCGAGTCCTCCGAGGCCATCCGGGCGCGCGTGGAGCGGGCACGCGGGGTGCAGCTCGCCCGCCAAGGCAAGCCCAATGCATTGCTCCAGACGCGGGACATCGACAGGCATTGCGAGACGGACCGCGACGGCGACCAGCTTCTGCGCCACGCGCTTGCCCGGTTGCTTCTGTCTGCGCGCGCGTACCACCGCGTGCTGCGCGTCGCCCGCACGATCGCGGATCTTGCCGGGCGCAGCGCCGTGGCGGCGGAGCACATCGCCGAGGCGATCCAGTATCGCCGCCTCGACGCGAGCTTCTAGGGACGCTGCTATAACTACGCGCTGATGGCGACTTACGCGATCGGCGATGTGCAAGGCTGCTTCGACGAGCTGCAGGGGCTGCTGGAGCGCATCGGCTATCGGAAGGGGGTGGACCGCCTCTGGTTCGTCGGCGACCTCGTCAACCGCGGACCGAAATCGCTCGAGGTTCTGCGCTTCGTGCGCGACCTCGGCGAAGACGCCGTCACCGTGCTCGGCAATCACGACCTGCATCTCATCACGCAGGCCGAGGGCATCGAGCGTCCACGCAAGGACGACACGCTGGGCGGCGTGCTCGCGGCGCCGGACCGCGCCGAGCTCGTCGAATGGCTGCGCCGGCGCCCCATGATGCATGTCGAAGGCCCCTGTGCCATGGTGCACGCGGGCTTGCTGCCGCAGTGGAGCGTCCGGCAAGCGGCGCGCCTCGCCGCGGAGGTCGAGGGCGTGCTGCGCTCTGCCGGCTATTGCGAATTCCTCCGCAACCTCTACGGCGGCCTGCCCGATCGCTGGAGCGAGGCGCTCGAGGGCTGGGATCGTCTGCGTGTCATCGTCAATGCGATGACGCGGATGCGCTTCTGTACCGCGGAGGGTCGGATGGATTTCAATTCGAAGGGCGCGACGCCGCCGCAGGGATACCGGGCTTGGTTCGAACTCTGGCCGGCCGCGGAGCAGCTCCTCGTCTGCGGGCATTGGTCGGCGCTCGGACTGAAGCTCCTGCCCACCGTGGCGCTGCTCGACAGCGGCTGCGTGTGGGGCGGGGCGCTCAGCGCGCTGCGCCTCGAGGACCGGGCGCTTTATCAGATACGATGCCCGGGCTACCAGGATGCCGGGGAGGAAGGATGAGCGATTGCGTGTTCTGCAGGATCGCGGCGAAGCAGATTCCGGCCACTGTCGTGCACGAAGACGAGCACACGCTCGCTTTCATGGACATCGGGCAGGTGAATCCGGGGCACGTGCTGGTCGCGGTGAAGCGTCATGCCGAGACTCTGTACGAGCTCGACGAGGCGCAGGCCGCCGCGGTGTTCCGCGCGGCGGCGCGCATTGCTCGCGCGTTGCGGGCCGCCTTTTCCCCCGAGGGGCTCTCGGTCTACCAGGCGAACGGCAAGGCCGCCGGGCAGACGGTGTTCCACTTTCACCTGCATCTCGTTCCGCGCCACGGCGGGGACGGCATGGACCTGACGTGGCCGGTGAAGAACCCGCCGCGCGAGGCGCTCGAGCAGAGCGCCGCGAAGATCCGCGCGGCGCTCAGCTAGCGCGCGACGCGGCGGGCCCGGCTCAAGGCCACGGCGAGTAGCCGAAGCTCGCCTTGAATCGCCCGCCGATCTCCGCGAGCGTCGCGCTGTGGTTTTGCGCGCCTCGCTGCGCGATCTTCATCGCGCCGAGCAGCGAGCCGAGCCTCCCGGTGCTCGGCCAGTCCCAGCCGTGCGCGATGCCATAGAGCAGTCCGGCGCGATACGCGTCCCCGCATCCCGTCGGGTCCACCACCCGCTCTGCCGCGACGCTCGGAATCTCGTGGCGCTCGCCGCCGGCGAAGATGAGCGAGCCCTTCGCGCCGAGCGTGCACACCAGCCCCTTGACCTTGGTCGCGAGTGCTTCGAGCTTGCTGCCGGTCTTTTCCTCGAGCAGTTTGGCCTCGTAGTCGTTCACCGCAACGTAGTCGGCGAGACGCAGCAATTCGCCGATCTCCTCGCCCGAAAACATCGGCAGGCCCTGGCCAGGATCGAACAGAAACGGCAGCCCGAGCGCGCCGCACTGGCGCGCGTGCTCGATCATGCCGTCCTTGCCATCCGGCCCGATGATCGCGAGCTTCGCGCCGAGCGCCGCCTCGATGCGATTGTCGTGGGAGCGATTCATCGCCCCGGGATGAAACGCCGTGATCTGGTTGTCGTCCAGGTCCGTCGTGATGAACGCCTGGGCGGTGAACTGGCCCGGGATGCGCTTCAGCAGACGCGTATCGATTCCGAAGCCGCGCAGTCGCTCGAGGTAGGGCTGGCTGTCCTCGCCTACCGTCGCCATGACGAGGGGCGTCTCGCCGAGCAGGCGCAGGTTGTAGGCGATGTTGCCTGCGGTTCCACCGTACTCGCGGCGCATCTCCGGCGTGAGGAAGCATACGTTCAGGATGTGCAGCTGGTCGGCCAGGAGATGGTTCTTGAAGCGGTCCGGGAACACCATGATGGTGTCGTACGCGATCGAGCCGGTGACGAGGATGCTCATTGGGGATAGAAAAGATAGAGGCGATAGCCGGTGGCGCGGGCGCGGCCCGCATCGAAGAACACGCGCACGCTCGCCTCGGAGGCCGGCGCCATGCCCTGCGCAAGGGCCGGCGCGCGTGCTGCATCGAGGTATTCGCGCGGCTGCAGCACCCGGCGCAGGACCGGCCGGTCGGCCTCGTCCGTGAGCGTGAGCTCGAGCGCCGGGTAGTCCTGGGGGAACGGCGCGCGGTTCCGGATGACGGCGTTCAGCACGATCACGTTGTCGCGGCGGGAGTCGGCCTGCAGGTCGGAGGAGTCGATGCTCATCAACTCCGGCCGCCGTGGCAGCGAGAGCTGGCAGCGCAAAGCGTGGCACGCGGCGACGAGCGCGCTTTTCGCACCGGGGGCGAGGATGGCAATCTCGGTGCGGTACCGGTAGGCCACCTGGCCGGCCAGTGCGAGCCCGGCCAGCAGGGCGAGCAGCGACCAGAGCACGACCTGGCGCATCGAAGGGCCCGGTGCGTCTTCCAGAAACGGTGGTAGCGCTTCCGCTTCCACGCTGTCCGCCTCGCCCTTGTTCCGGGTGGCGCGCCGGGGGTCGAACAGGCCGAGCTGCGGCGAGGGCTCGAGGTTCAGTCGCTCGGTCCCCTCCTCCACCAGGCCCTGGATGCCGTCGAATACCGTGCCGCACTTGCCGCAGCGAACTCGCCCGGAGCGCGCCGCAAGCTGAGCGCGCTGCACGCGGAATGCGGTGGCGCACACCGGGCAGCGCGTCGCGAGGCTCATCGCTCGCCCCCCACGAGTGCCCAGCCCTCCTCGACGGCGATCGTTCGCAGCGCGATGAGCGGGGTATACGCCCGGATGACCTCGTCAGCCTGCGATTCCAGGATTCCCGAAAGAAGCAGGCGCGCCGGCATGCCGAGCCGCGCGGCGAGCACCGGAGCGAGAACGACGAGCGGCTGGGAAAGGATGTTCGCCATCACGATGTCGTAGCGGCCTTCGCCGATCGCCTCGGGGGGCTCGACGGTGAGCCGCAGGCCGTTCAGGACCGCATTGGCACGCGCCGTCTCGAGCGCCTGCGGGTCGATGTCCACGGCCGCGGCGTGCCGCGCCCCAAGGCGGGCCGCTGCGAGGGCCAATATACCGGAGCCGCACCCGTAGTCGAGCACGCTCTCGCCGCCGCGCAGCCGCTGGTCGAGGAAGCGCAGGATGAGCCGCGTGCTGGGGTGGCTGCCGGTGCCGAATGCGAGGCCGGGATCGATCCGCACGCACGCGAGGCCCGGGGGCGCTTCGAGCCAGCGTGGCCCGACCCAGAGCCGCTCCAGGCGGAGCGGCTCGAACTGCGACTGACTCCTGCGCACCCAGTCCTCGTCCTCCACGCGCGACAGATCGAAGGCCGGCACCGGCAGCGCGCACGCCGCGGCCGCCTGCCTGAGGACGGCCTCCGGCCGTGCTTGCGGCGCAAGGAGCGCGCACAGACGCCGTCGCTCCATTCCTGAGGCAGCCTCCACGCTGACCGATTGGGCGCCGTGTTCGAGCAGCGCGTCGCTCAGCGCTTCGCAGGCGGCCGCGTCCAGCTCGACCGTCAAGGCGAGCCAGGACATCACTTTTTCTTCTTGTTCTCCTCGGCCAACCTCTGCTCGAGGTAATGGATCGAGACGCCGCCGCGGAGGAAACGCGTGTCGTTGAGGAGCTCGCGGTGCAGCGGTATGTTGGTCTGGATGCCCTCCACCACCATCTCCGAGAGCGCAATGCGCATCCGCGCAATCGCCTGGTCGCGGCTCGCACCGTAGGCGATCACCTTCCCTACCATCGAATCGTAGTTGGGCGGCACCGTGTAGCCCTGGTAGACATGCGAATCGACCCGGATCCCGGGGCCGCCCGGCGGGTGATACGAGGTGATCCGGCCCGGCGAAGGCGTGAAGCGATACGGATCCTCGGCATTGATGCGGCATTCGAGGGCATGGCCGCGAAACTGCACGTCCTTTTGCCGGTAGCGCAGCTTTGCGCCCGCCGCGACATGGATCTGCTCCTGGACAAGATCGACGCCGGTCACCAACTCGGTCACCGGGTGCTCGACCTGGATGCGGGTATTCATCTCGATGAAAAAGAACTCCCCGTCCTCGTAGAGGAACTCGAACGTGCCTGCGCCGCGGTAGCCGATCTTGCGGCAGGCCTCGACGCAGCGCTCGCCGATCCGCTCGCGCAGCTTTGCCGGCAGCTCGGGAGCCGGCGCCTCCTCCATGATCTTCTGGTGACGGCGCTGCAGCGAGCAGTCGCGCTCCCCGAGATGGATGGCGTTCTTGTGCCCGTCGGCGAGCACCTGCACCTCGATGTGACGCGGCTCCTCGAGATACTTCTCCAGATACACGACCGGGTTGCCGAACGCCGCCTGTGCCTCGGCGCGCGTCATGTTCACCGCGTTGAGCAGGGCCGCTTCGGTATGGACTACGCGCATTCCGCGGCCGCCGCCGCCGCCGCTCGCCTTGACGATGACCGGGTAGCCGACCTTGCGCGCGATCCGGACGATCTCCTTGCCATCCTCCGGCAGCGCGCCCTCCGAGCCGGGAACCGTCGGCACGCCGGCCTTCTGCATCGCCTGCTTTGCGGTCACCTTGTCGCCCATCAGCCGGATGTTCTCCGGATGCGGCCCGATGAAGACGAATCCGGAGCGCTCGACCTTTTCTGCGAAGTCCGCATTCTCGGAAAGAAAGCCGTAACCGGGGTGAATCGCCTCCGCGTCGGTCACCTCTGCGGCGCTGATGATGGCCGGGATATTCAGGTAGCTCGCCGCCGCCGGGGCGGGACCGATGCACACCGACTCGTCGGCGAGCTTCACGTACTTTGCCTCGGTGTCGGCCTCCGAGTGGACCACGACCGTGCGGATGCCGAGCTCGCGGCACGCGCGCTGGATGCGGAGCGCAATCTCCCCGCGGTTGGCGATCAGGATCTTCTCGAACACGTCAGCCGATGAGGAAGAGCGGCTGGCCGTACTCCACCGGCTGACCGTTTTCCACGAGGACCGCTTTCACGACGCCGCTGGCGTCGGCTTCGATCTCATTCATGAGCTTCATCGCCTCGATGATGCAGATCGTCTGGCCCTCCTTGACCGGCTGGCCAACCTCGATGAAGGGCTTGGCATCGGGCGAGGCCGCCCGGTAGAAGGTGCCGACCATGGGCGCCTTCACCACATGTCCTTCAGCCGCGGGAGGCGGCTCCGCCGGTGGCGCGGGCGCGGCTGCAGGGGTCCGGGGCTCGGGAGCCGCGAGCGCCGGCCCGCCGGCTGACGGAGTGACGCTCACTCCCCCACCCTTCACGATCTTGACCTTCTCCTCGCCTTCCGTGATCTCCAGCTCTGCGATCCCGGATTCTTGTACGAGATCGATCAGCTTCTTCAGCTTGCGCAGATCCATGGAAATTCCTTCCCGCCGGAAGCGCCCAGGCGGACGCGGCGTATCGCGTTATTTCGACGAAGAAGGGCGCATTTTACTGCAATATCGCCGCCAGGACGGGGTCAAGATCCCTTGGGCGGAGCCGTCCCAGATGCCGAAGCCGGACGGTTCCCTGCCGGTCCCGGACCACCGTGAACGGCAGCGCACCCGCATCGTTGCCAAGTCGGGCCATGAGTTCCAGACCGCCGGCGTCCGCGACCAGCAAGGGATACGGGATTTTGAGCTCTGCAGCATATTGCCGCATTTTGGCTGCACGATCGATGCCGATGCCTACAACTTCAACCCGGTCAGGGCCATACTTCTGCCGCGTCGCCATCAGGAGGGGAATCTCCTCCCGGCACGGCTCGCACCAAGTTGCCCAGAAGTTGCACACAAGTGCCGGCACCCGCCAATCCGCCAAGCGGGAGACGCGCCCGTTCAGGTCCGGGTATGCCGCCACCGCGAGGGCCTCATCGCCGCGACGCCGCTGCAAGACGATGGGCGCCACCAAGGCGCCGAGGGCGGCGGCCGCGAGGCCGACGCCACCCAAGACCAATGCATCACGCCGAGTCGGCATCCCTGATCAGCGCCGAGACTTCGCTTGCGCCGGCGCGGTCGATTGCGCGCCCGGCCTGCGAGCTCTTGAGGGAAAGCCGCTCGACCCGTGGATCGAAGACGGAAAGCTTGACGGGCGTGCCTTCCCAGGAAAGGGACAGCACGGTGGCCGCATGCGGCTGATCGCCGGCGTAGCGGCGGGACTCGCGGCTTGTATAGGCGATCCTGCGATCCATCAGGAAAATCTCCACGTCCTTGAGGCTCGCCGGGAAGATCTGAAGCTCGAGCTCGGCGTAGCGCCCCGCGGTGCCGGCAAGGACTGGACCGGTGAGATAGGGCCTGAAGCGCTCGAGCTCGCGCATGAGGCGCAGCGCGGTGCGGCGCAGCTCGGAGAGGCGCAGGCGGTGCTCGTCGGCCTGGTAGAGCGCACGATAGGCGCGCAGCTCGGCCTCGATCTCGTCGTTGCCGGGAAGGGACTGGCCTTGCACTGCGCCGATCTGCCGCGCCGCCTTGCGCTTGGCGAGGGAAAAGTCGTCGATGCCATCCTCGGCCATGATGCGCGCCGCTGCTGCGGCGATGCGAGCGCGGACGCCCGTGGATCGAAGGCTCTTGCGCGTCATGGCGGCCCGCCGATCATAGCCCAGCGCAAGCGGCGCTCATCGCTTCGATAGAATCCGCCGTTCCTTCCCGTCGCGCTCGGCGCTCGGCCCTTGGCTCGCCACATCCACATCCTCGGCATTTGCGGCACGTTCATGGGCGGCATTGCCGCCATCGCGAAGGCCGCGGGCTTTCGTGTAACGGGTTGCGACGCCAACGTTTACCCGCCGATGAGCGAGCAGTTGCGCGCGCTCGGCATCGAGCTGATCGAAGGGTTCGGCGCCGACCAGTTGCGCCTGCAACCCGACGCCTGGGTCGTAGGCAACGTCGTGACGCGCGGCAACCCCCTGATGGAGGCGATCCTCGACGGCGGCGGACGCTACCTGTCCGGGCCCCAGTGGCTCGCCGAGGAGGTGCTTGCCGGGCGGCACGTGCTCGCGGTCGCGGGGACCCACGGCAAGACCACCGCGAGCTCGATGCTCGCCTGGATCCTGGAGGCGAACGGACGCGCGCCGGGGTTTCTCATCGGTGGCGTCCCGGTCGACTTCCCTGTATCCGCGCGGCTCGGGGACAGCCATTACTTCGTGATCGAGGCGGACGAGTACGACACCGCGTTTTTCGACAAGCGCTCAAAGTTCGTCCATTACCGTCCAAGGACTTTGGTCCTGAATAATCTTGAGTTCGATCATGCAGACATCTTCGCCGATCTGGAAGCGATCGAGCGGCAATTCCATCATTTGGTGAGAACCATCCCGCGATCCGGATTGGTGGTCTGCAATGGCGCTGATCCAGCGTTGGAGCGAGTACTCACACTAGGGTGCTGGACTCCGGTGGAGCGGTTCGGCGTGCCGCAAGGCTGGGACATCCGGACGGGCGGGGATGGGAATCTCGAAGTGCTGAAGGGCGGGCTGGGACTGGGCCAGATCACCTGGGGACTGCTGGGGCGTCACAACGCGATGAATGCGCTGGGTGCAATCGTGGCAGCCGGCCACATCGGCATCGAGCCGGCAGAGGCGATCCGCGCGCTCTGCCGCTTCTCCGGCGTGCGGCGGCGCCTCGAGCTGCGCGGCACCGTTGCGGGCATCGCCCTCTACGATGACTTCGCGCACCATCCGACAGCCATCCGGACCACGCTCGAGGGCCTACGGGCGAAAGTGGGCCCGGCGCGCATTCTTGCCGTGGTCGATCCGCGCTCAAATACGATGAAGCGGGGCGTGATGAAGGATGAATTGCCCGCGAGCCTCGGCGAAGCCGACCGCGTCTACGTCTACAGTGCCGGGCTGGCGTGGGACGCGCCCTCGGTCTTTGCGCGGCTGGGCGCGCGCGTCTTCTGCGCCGAGGACCTCGATCGCCTGGTGGAGCGCATCGCGAGCGATGCGCGCCCCGGAGATCATGTCCTCGGCATGTCGAACGGCAGCTTCGGCGGCTTGTATCCGAAGCTGCTCGCGCGGCTCGCCGCGCCGTGATCCTCTATCTGCACGGCTTCAACTCTTCGCCGGCCTCGCACAAGGCGCAAGTGCTAAAGGCCCGACTGTCGGCGCTGGGCCGCTGCGGCGATTTCGCGTGCCCCGCGCTGCCGCCCTCGGGACGCGATGCGATCGGCATTGCCGAAGCGATCCTTGCCAAAGCCGGCGGTCCGACCTGCCTGATCGGTTCTTCCCTCGGCGGCTTCTACGCCACATACCTCGCCGAGCGCCACGACCTCCGCGCGGTGCTCATCAACCCTGCGCTCGACCCCGACGTCGGCCTGCGCGGCTACCTCGGGACGCAGCAGAACCTCTACACGGGCGAGCGCTACGAGCTCAAGGCGGAGCATCTGCGCGAATGGGAGGCGCTCTCCTGCGGGCGTCTCACGCCGCGGCGCTATTTCCTCGTTGTGGAGACCGGCGACGAGGTGCTGGACTATCGGCGCGCGGTCGAGCGCTACGCGGGCGCGAGGCAGCTTGTCATTGTCGGCGGCGACCACGGCCTGCGAAGCTTCGGCGAGCAGTTGCCGCGCCTGCTCGAGTTCGCGGACGGCGCGGACTGAACCATGCACGTTCTGTACGAGGAGGAGGGCGAGCTCCGGGCGGGCACGGTGCTCTCGCAGGCGCCGGCCTCGCTTCAGATCGAGACGCCGCACGGGCGGCGCTCCAAGATCAAGGCGAGCCACGTCCTGCTCAACTTCGAGCAACCTTCGGCTGCACAGCTCCTCGCCGACGGCGAGAGCTTCGCCCGCACGATCGAGGCCGAGTTCCTGTGGCAATGCTGCGGCGCCGGCGAGTTCGGCTATCTCGAGCTCGCGCGCGATTACGTTGGGCGCGAGCCCACCGCCGTGGAGGCGGCTGGAGTCCTCATGGCGCTGCAGGGCGCGCCCGTCTACTTCTATCGCCGGGGGCGCGGCCGGTTTCAGGCGGCGCCCGAATCCACGCTCAAGCTTGCGCTCGCCGCAATCGAAAAGAAGAAGCGGGTCCATGAGCAGGTCGAGGCCTGGACCGAAGCGCTCGCCCGCTTCGAATGCCCGCCGGAAATCGCCGCCTTGCGCGACGAGCTGCTCTACGCGCCGGAGCGCGCGAAGCCCGAGACACGAGCCTTCGAGCAGGCTTGCGCGCGGGCGGGGCTCTCGCCCGCGCGGCTCTTCGAGCGCTGCGGGCTGCTTGCCGATCCTCACGCGTACCACATCAACCGCTTCCTGCACGAATTCTTTCCACGCGGGACCGGCTTTCCGGAGCACGAGGTGCCGCAGGGGCCGCAAGACCTGCCGCCGGCCGAGGCGCCCGCGTTCAGCCTCGACGACGTCGGCACGACCGAGATCGACGATGCTTTCTCGGTGCGTCCGCTGTCGGGAGACGCTGTGCGCATCGGCATCCACATCGCGGCGCCGGCGCTCGGCTTCGGCCCGGGGTCGCCGCTCGATGCGATTGCCCGGGGGCGTCTATCCACCGCCTACATGCCGGGGCGCAAATACACCATGCTGCCGGAGGACGTCATCGCCGCGTGGTCGCTCGACCATGGCAGCGCGCGGCCCGCGGTCTCGCTCTACCTGGACGTCGCGCTCGCCGACGGGCATATCCGCGCCCAGACGACCCGCCTGGAGCGCGTCGACGTGGCGGCGAACCTGCGCCATCCGCAATGCGAGGCGCTGAACGCCGCCTTTGAGACCGGGACACGGGCCGGCCTGCCCTTCGAGGAGGAGCTGAGAACGCTATGGAGGTTCGCTTCGGCCCTGGAGCAGCGTCGCGGGCGCCCGAGCGCCGGCGCCGCGACGCTCGACTACAGCTTCCACGTGGACGCCGACCAGCGCGTGCGGATCGTTCCGCGGGTGCGCGGCTCGCCGCTGGACAAGCTCGTGGCCGAGCTCATGATCCTGGTCAACACGACGTGGGGGACGCTCCTCGCCGAGCGCGAGGTGGCCGCCATCTACCGCGTGCAGTCCACGGGAAAGGTGCGCTTGAGCGTACATCCGGAAGGGCACGAGGGGCTCGGAGTGTCGGGGTACGCGTGGACGAGCTCGCCGCTGCGGCGCTATGTCGATCTTCTCAACCAGTGGCAGCTCGTCGCGGCGCTTTCGGGACGGCGACCGGCCTTCTCGCGCAACAGCGACGCGCTTCTCTCGGCGCTGCGCGCGTTCGAGGTGACTTATGCCCGCTATGACGAGCACCAGCGCGCGATGGAGGACTACTGGTCCCTGCGCTGGCTTCTCCAGGAGGGAGTAGGGCGGATTGGCGCGACCGTGCTGCGGGAAAATGCCGTGCGCCTGGACGGCCTGCCGCTCGTGAGCCGCGTGCCGTCGCTGCCCGAGCTCGGACCCGGCGCCCGGGTCGAGCTCGTGGTGCAGCAGGTCGATCTACTCGAGCGCTCGCTTGCCGTGCGCTATGACCGCACGCTCCCGGGGTAGTCGCGCCGGCGACAAGGCATCCGGCAAAAGCCTACAATGTGAAGGACTTGTCGAACTGAGGTGAGATTGCACCTTATCTTCGCCGCCCAGGCGCTGCGCTTCCCGGAATGGCGCTTGGACCCCGAGCAGCGGGCCCTCCACGTCGCGGTCGCGCTTTCCCTCGCGCTGCACGGGGTGCTGCTCGCGGTGCACTTCCACCTGCCCGATGCGCTGCGCTGGAAATCGGCGAACGCGCCGCTGGAGGTCGTGCTCGTGAACGCGAAAACGCGCGAGCGGCCCGTCGCGGCCGACGTGCTTGCGCAGGCGAACCTCGACCGCGGCGGCAACGTGGATCAGAAGCGCCGGGCGAAAACGCCTCTTCCCGTGACCGAGCCGCGCAAGCCGGGCCGCGACCTGTCTCAGGCGCAGCGCCGCGTGCGCGAGCTGGAAGCGAAGCAGCAGCGCCTGCTCGCGCAGGCGCGCGAAGCGAGCACGAAAGTGCCGGTGCAGGCACAAAAGGCCCCGGCACCGACCGAGACGCCGGTGCCGAACGGCCGCGATCTGGCTGACCTTTCGCTCGCCGCCATGCGCCTGCAGGCGCAGATCGACAAGCAGATCGAGGAGTACCAGAAGCGCCCACGCAAGAAATTCATCGGCGCGCGCGCCGCGGAGTACCGCTTTGCGCAATACGAGGAAGACTGGCGCACCAAGATCGAGCGCGTGGGCACGCTCAACTATCCCGCCGAGGCGCGCGGCAAGTTCTACGGCAATCTGCGGCTCACGGTGACGATCCGGCCCGACGGTGGCGTGGAGTCGATCGAGCTCGACCGCTCCTCCGGGCTCAAGGTGCTCGACGCCGCAGCCTTCAAGATCGTGCGCATGGCAACGCCCTTCGCCGCATTTCCGCCGGACATCCGGCGCGACACGGACCTCCTCGTCATCACGCGGACCTGGTTCTTCGGTCAGGGCGACAAGATCTGGACGGAATGACGGACCGGTACGCGGTCATCGGTCACCCGGTCTCGCACTCCAAGTCGCCCTGGATCCACGCGAGCTTCGCCCGGGCCACCGGGCAGAGCCTCGAGTACGGTGCGATCGAGGCGCCGCGCGAGGGCTTCCGCGAGGCGGTCGATGCCTTCCGCGCGGCCGGCGGGAAGGGGCTGAATGTCACGCTGCCCTTCAAGGAGCAGGCCTTCGCCTACTGCACGCGGACGAGCGAGCGGGCACGGAGCGCGGCAGCCGTGAACACGATCGACTTCCGCGAAGGCGCGTACGGCGACAATACCGACGGCATCGGGCTCGTCAGGGACCTCGCCGGAAACCTCGGGCTGCGGCTCGCCGGGGTGCGCGTGCTCCTTATGGGCGCGGGCGGCGCGGCGCAAGGGGTCGCGGGCGCGCTGCTCGAAAGCGGCATCGCTACCCTGGTGATCGCCAACCGGACTGTCGAGCGGGCGCAGGCTCTGGCGCAGCGCTTTCCGCCGGCGAGCGCCTGCGGGTACGACGCGCTGGGCGGCGAGCGCTTCGAGCTCGCCATCAACGCCACCTCGGCAGGGCTCGCGGGCCAGGCGCTCGCCCTGCCCGACGGCGTCTTCCGCCCCGGCATGCTCGCCTACGACATGACCTACGGGCGCGAGACCCCGTTCCTCGCGGCGGCGCGCGCCGCCGGTGCCCGCGCCAGCGATGGCGCCGGCATGCTTCTCGAGCAGGCCGCCGAGTCGTTCTTCCTCTGGCGCGGCGTACGCCCGCCCACGGAAGGCCTGCTGGCCGCCTTGCGCCGCGCTTGAGCCGAAGGCGCCGAGGGAGCGTGACCGGCGTGCTCGCGCGGGCGACGGGCTACGCCTTCACGGCGCTCGTGCTGATCGTGGGCGCGTTGCAAGTCTGGTACCTCGCGCACGTGGTCTATTGGGTTCACTTCAACCCTGTCAGCACCGCGTTCATGGAGCGGCGCCTCGAGGAGCTGCGCGCGACCCGACCGTCGGCCCAGCTGCGGCACCAGTGGATGCCCTACGAGCGCATTTCGGTGCACCTCAAGCGCGCCGTGGTCGCCTCCGAGGACGCGCGCTTCGTGGAGCACGAGGGCTTCGACTGGGAGGCGATCCAGAAGGCGCTCGAGCGCAATGAGAAGCGGGGCAGGGTGGTGGCCGGCGGCTCGACCATCACGCAGCAGCTCGCGAAGAATCTGTTCCTCTCGGGCGAGCGGTCCTGGCTGCGCAAGGCGCAGGAGGCGGCGATCACCTGGATGCTGGAGCGCGCCATGTCCAAGCGCCGTATCCTGGAGCTCTATCTCAACGTCGCGGAGTGGGGCGAGGGCGTGTTCGGCGCCGAGGCGGCGGCGCGCTATCACTTCGGCGTGCCGGCGTCGGCCCTGCGCCCGGAGCAGGCAGTCTATCTCGCGGTCATCCTGCCGAGCCCCCGGCGCTATGCGCCCGGGCGCCTCACGCCCTACCTCGCCGAGCGCGTGGTGAGCGTGCACGCCCGCATGCGCGCGGTCCAGATCCCTTGATACGCTCGCGCCATGGCTGAGACGCAGCCGCGGCTCGAGGTGCACGACCTGCAGCGCAACCTGCGCGAGGTGCAGGAGCTCCTGCTGCGCCAGAAGCTCGACCAGGCGAGCGGCCCGAGGCAGCCCCTCGCGGAGCTTCGCGGCGCGCTCGACGCGCTGCATCCTGCCGACCTCGCCTACATCCTCGAGGCGTTGCCGCTCGAGGAGCGCCTGGCCATCTGGGACCTGGTCAAGGCCGACCGCGACGGCGAGATCCTGCTCGAAGTCTCCGACGCGGTGCGCGAGTCGCTCATTGCCAGCATGGACTCGAAGGAGCTCGTCGCCGCCGCCGAGACGCTCGAAGCCGACGAGATCGCCGACATCGCGCCCGACCTGCCGCCCGCGGTGATCGACGAGGTGGTGCGCTCGCTGCCTGCGGAGGAGCGCGAGCGCCTGCGCGCGGCGCTGTCGTATCCGGAAGGCTCGGTCGGCGCGCTCATGGACTTCGACCACATCACCGTGCGCGAGGACGTGACCCTCGAGGCGGTCACGGGAACCCTGCGCAGGCTCGACGAGCTTCCCGGGCACACGGACCAGCTTTTCGTCGTGGACCGCGCCGAGCAGCTTAAGGGCAGCTTGCCGCTCGCCCGCCTCATTGTCTCCGACCTGCACCTGCACGTGCGCGAGGTGCTTGCCGCGGAAAGCCTGAAGCTTCGGCCCGCCGACCTCGCCGAGGACGCGGCGAGCGCCTTCGAGCGCTACGGCCTGGTGTCGGCGCCGGTCGTGGGCGAGGACGGCCAGCTGATCGGCCGGCTCACCGTCGACACGGTCGTGGACCACATCCGCCAGCGCAGCGCCGAGTCGCAGCTCGCCGAAGCCGGCCTGGCGGAGGAGGAGGACGTCTTCGCCCCGGTGCTGAACAGCTTCAAGAACCGCTGGTCGTGGCTCGCGGTCAACCTCGTCACGGCGTTCATCGCCTCGCGCGTCATCGGTCTGTTCGAGGAGTCGATCGCGCACCTCGTGGCGCTCGCCGCCCTCATGCCGATCGTGGCCGGCATCGGCGGCAACTCCGGCAACCAGACGATCACCATGATCGTGCGCGCGATCGCGCTCGGCCAGATCAGCGGAGCGACCTGGCGCAAGCTCTTCGCCAAGGAGCTCGGCGTCGCGCTGCTGAACGGCGTGGTGTGGGGTTCGCTGCTTGGACTGATCGCGTACTTCTTCTACGCCAGCGTGGCCCTGAGCGGCGTGCTCGCGCTCGCAATGGTCCTGAACCTGGTGCTCGCGGCGCTCATGGGCGTCGCCATCCCGTGGATCCGGCAGCGCTTCCGCAAGGATCCGGCGGTGGGCTCCTCGGTCCTCATCACCGCCTGCACCGACTCGGGCGGCTTCTTCATCTTTCTCGGCCTCGCGACGATCTTCCTCGTCTAGGCGGCGAACGCCTCGCGCGCCGCCGCGAGCGTGAGCTCGAGCTCGGCCGCGCCGTGCGCCGCCGACACGAAGCCCGCCTCGTAGGCCGAGGGCGCGAGGTACACGCCGCGCTCCAGCATCGCGTGGAAGAAACGGTTGAAGCGCTCGCGGTCGCATTGCATGACCTCGGCGAAGCTCGCCGGCGGCGAGGGCCTGAAATAGATCCCGAACATGCTGCCGGCCGACTGCGCGGAGAAGGCAACGCCGGCCTTTTTTGCTGCCGCGGCAAGCCCGCGTACGAGCTCTGCCGCGACCGCCTCGATGCGCTCCTGGAAGCCGCGCGCCTCCACCAGCTTGAGCGTCGCGATGCCGGCGGCCACCGCGACCGGGTTGCCCGAGAGCGTTCCGGCCTGGTAGACCGCGCCGAGCGGCGCGAGCTTTTCCATGATCTCGCGCCGGCCGCCCACCGCGCCCACCGGCATCCCGCCGCCGATTACCTTGCCGAGCGTGGTGAGGTCAGGCCGGATCCCGTAGCGCGCCTGCGCGCCGCCCTGGGCGACGCGGAAACCGGTCATTACCTCGTCGAAAATGAGGACCGCGCCGTGCCGGCTGCAGCGCTCGCGCAGCGCCTCGAGGAATCCCGGCGCCGGCAGCACGAGGTTCATGTTCCCCGCCACCGGCTCGACGATCACGCCGGCGATCGAGGCGCCTTTCTCGTCGAACAGGCGCCCGAGCGCCGCCGCGTCGTTGTAGGGCAGGACGAGGGTGTGCGCGGCGATCTCGGGCGGCACCCCGGCGGAGCTCGGGTTGCCGTAGGTGAGGGCGCCGGAGCCCGCCTTGACCAGCAACGAGTCGGCATGCCCGTGGTAGCAGCCCTCGAACTTCACGATGTCGCTGCGGCCGGTGAAGCCGCGCGCGAGGCGCAGCGCCGTCATGGTGGCCTCCGTCCCGGACGAGACGAGGCGCACGAGCTCGAGCGAGGGCACCAGCCGGCAGAGCGTCTCGGCGAGCTCCACCTCCGCTTCGGTGGGCGCGCCGAAGGACAGCGCGCGCGACGCCGCTTCCTGCACCGCTTCCACCACTGCGGCGTGGGTGTGGCCGACGACCATCGGACCCCAAGAGCCGACGTAGTCCACATAGCGTCGGCCCTCGGCATCCCAGACGTAGGCGCCCGAGGCGCGCTGCAGGAAGGGCGGCGTGCCGCCCACCGCGCCGAACGCGCGCACCGGAGAATTGACGCCGGCGGGGATGATGCGCCGGGCGCGCTGGAAGAGCGAATCGTTGCTCATGCGAAGAGCTCCGCGTAGCGGCGCGCCTGCGACTCGACGTCGCGCGCGAGGAAAAGATCCGTAATGACGGCAAGCAGGTCGGCCCCCGCCGCGACGAGCGCGCGCGCGTTCTGCAGCGTGATGCCGCCGATCGCGCAAAGCGGCACGCCGAGGCTGCGCGCCTGGGCGAAGAGCGCGAGCTGCGCGCGGCCCGCGCCCGGCTTCGTGGGCGACGGAAATACGCTGCCGAACGCGATGTAGTCCGCGCCCGCGCTCACGGCCGCGCGCGCCCGCTCGAGGCTGTCGTAGCACGACGCGCCGAGGATGAGGCCCCGCGCCCTGCGGCGCGCCGCCGCGAGATCGCCGTCCTCGCGCCCGAGGTGCACGCCGTCGGCCTCGAGCTCGAGCGCGAGCTCGACGTCGTCGTTGACGATGAACGGCACGCCGTAGCGCCGCGCGAGCCGGCGCAGCGCGGGCGCGGCAGCGCGCGCGCCGGACTTCCTGCGGTATTGGAGCGCGGCAATGCCGCCGCGCAATGCGGCTTCGACTTTCTCGAGGAGCGCGTCGTCCGACTCGGGCGTGATCGCATACAGCCCCCGCAGCGTCATTGCGCGGCGAGCGAGCGGTTCGGAATGGCTTGAGCGCGGCCGGGGGCATAGGCGCGCGCGAGCGCTTCCCAGGTGAACGCCTGCGCTGCGCGCACCGCTTGCGGCACGGCGTGCCCGAGCGCGAGCTGCGCGGCGACGGCGGAGGCGAGCGTGCATCCGGAACCGTGGTAATCGCCCGGGAGACGGCGCCAGCGATCCTCGCGCACGAGGCCGGAGCGGTCATAGAGGCGGTTCACGACCTCGGCGTCCGGCGCGTGGGTACCGGTGACGAGCACGTACCGGCAGCCGAGCCCGAGGAGGCGCTCGATGCCGCCCAGGCGCTGCGCTTCGAGCGTGTTCGGCGTCGCGATGGTGGCGTGCGGGACGATATGCGCCGCGAGGGCCTGCATCGCGGTCTCGCTCGCCAGCGGATCGCCCCGCCCGGACGCGAGCACGGGATCGAGCACCACCGGCACCTCGGGATGCGCGCGCAAGAGCCGCCCGATGAACTCCGCATTTTCCGCCGAGCCGAGCACGCCGAGCTTGAACGCGGCCACCCGCATGTCCTCGATCAGGTGGCGCGCCTGGCGCTGTACCCACTCGCCTGCGATCGGAAGCACGCCGTGCACGCCGCCCGTGTCCTGCGCGGTGACGGCAGTGAGCACGCACGCGGGGACGCAGCCCGACGCGGCGATGGTGAGGATATCGGCCTGCAGGCCCGCGCCGCAGGTCGGATCTGAAGCGGCGAAGGCGAGGACGACCGGTGGCGCGGAAGACATGATTTAGAATGCCGGCCCGGAGCGCTCGGCGCTCGGTTCCCAAATTCTACTCGCGCGCTCTCTCCGATGACCGAAAACCAGGTGCAGTACAAGACATGGATGTGCCTCATTTGCGGCTGGGTGTACGACGAGGCCGCGGGCCTGCCCGAAGAAGGCATCGCGCCGGGCACGCGCTGGGAGGACGTGCCGATGAACTGGACGTGCCCGGAGTGCGGCGCGCGCAAGGAAGATTTTGAGATGGTGGAGATCTAGGAAAACTTTGCCCGCCCGCAGGGTCTAACCTGCCTTCTACAGTAGAATGCGGTGGCGGGATGTCCTCGATCAACCTGACGCATCACTTCCTGATCGCCATGCCGAACATGGCGGACCCGTACTTCTCGAGGACCCTCACCTACATCTGCGAGCACAACGACCAGGGCGCGCTCGGCCTGGTCGTGAACCGGCCGATCGACATGACGCTGCAGGCGCTCTTCGAGAGGCTCTCGATCCGCCTCGAAGGCGACCGGGGCGAGGCACCGATCTACTTCGGCGGCCCGGTGCAGACCGACCGCGGCTTCGTGCTGCACGAGCCGGCCGGCAACTGGCAGTCGACGCTGCGCGTGCGCGAGGCGATCGGCCTCACGACCTCGAAGGACATCCTCGAGGCGGTGGGGCGCGGCGAAGGGCCGCATCGCCTGCTGGTGACCCTGGGCTACGCCGGCTGGTCGGCGGGCCAGCTCGAGCACGAGCTCTCGCAGAACGCCTGGCTCACGGTCGAAGCGCGCGACGGCATCCTCTTCGAGACCCCGGCGGAGGAGCGCCTGCCCGCGGCGATGGAGCTCCTCGGCCTGGACTTCGCGCGGCTGCAGGATGAAGCGGGACATGCCTGAGCGGGCGGCGCGCACCGTCCTCGCTTTCGATTTCGGTCTCAAGCGCATCGGTGTCGCGGTCGGGGAGCCGGAGCTGCGCAGCGCGCATCCGCTTCCCGCGATCGCGGGCTTCGCGCAGATCGAGCGGCTGGTGCGCGAATGGAATCCGGGCCGTCTGATCGTCGGCCGGCCGCTTTCCGCGGCCGGCGAGCCCCATGCCATGACGAAGCAGAGCGACGTCTTCGCCCGCCGCCTCGAGAAGCGCTTCAAGCTCCCGGTGGCGCGGGTCGATGAGCGCTATACCTCGGTGGAAGCGCAATCGAGACTGCGCGGCCTGAAGAAGAAAGCGGTGGACTCGGTCGCCGCGCAGCTCATGCTGGAGCAGTATTTCGGAGAAATGAGTGAGCGCGCTGCCTGACGCGGAGAAGCTCTGCCGTGAACTGGTCGGCGGGCTCAAGCCGCGCGTCGGACCGAAGACGGCGATGGTGGGCCTCTACACGGGCGGCGTCTGGCTCGCCGAGCGCCTGCACAGGGAGCTCGGGATCGGCTCGCCGCTCGGCACCATGGACATCGCGTTTTACCGCGACGACTACTCGGCGCGCGGCCTGAAGCACGACCCGAAGCGCACGCGCATCCCCTTCGACGTGACGGGCGCCGAGCTCCTGCTGGTCGACGACGTGCTCTACAGCGGCCGCACGGTGCGCGCGGCGATGAACGAGCTCTTCGACTACGGGCGCCCGGCGAGCATCGCGCTCGTCGTGCTCGCCGACCGCGGCGGCCGGCAGCTGCCCATCTGCGCGCAGCATTGCGGCGCCACGGTCGCGGTGCCGGCCGGCATGCGCCTGCGCCTGAAGCGCCGCGACGACGGCGCGCTCGCCTTCGAGCTCGAGGGCGAGCGTGCGTAACCCGCAGCTCAACGCCCAAGGCGAGCTCCAGCACCTGCTCTCGATCGAGGGCCTGCCGCGCGAGGTCCTGCTGCAGATCCTCGACACCGCGGAGTCCTTCGTCGGCGTCACCGAGCGCGAGGTGAAGAAGGTGCCGCTGCTGCGCGGCAAGAGCGTCTTCAACCTGTTCTTCGAGCCCTCGACGCGCACGCGCACGACCTTCGAGATCGCGGCGAAGCGCCTCTCCGCCGACGTCATCAATCTCAACATCGCCGCCTCCTCCCAGACGAAAGGCGAGTCGCTGCTCGACACGGTGGCGAACCTCTCGGCGATGCAGGCGGACGTCTTCGTCGTGCGCCACGAGGCTTCCGGCGCGCCCTTTCTCATCGCGCGGCACGTGAAGCCGCACGAGCACGTCATCAACGCGGGCGACGGCCGGCACGCGCATCCGACCCAGGGCCTGCTCGACCTCTACACCATCCGGCACTACAAGAAGGACTTCGGCACGCTGACCGTGGCGATCGTGGGCGACATCCTGCACTCGCGAGTGGCGCGCTCGCTCATACATGGGCTCACCACGCTGGGCGCGCCGGAGGTCCGGGTGATCGGCCCGCGCACGCTGCTGCCGCGCGGGGTCGAGGCGCTCGGGGTGCGCGTCTTCCACGACATGCGCGCGGGGCTCAAGGACGTCGACGTCGTCGTGATGCTGCGCCTGCAGAACGAGCGCATGCGCGGCGCCCTGCTGCCTTCGGCACAGGAGTTCAACAAGTGCTACGGGCTCACGGCGGAGAAGCTCGCGGCGGCCAAGCGCGACGCGATCGTGATGCATCCGGGGCCGATGAACCGCGGCGTCGAGATCGACTCCACCGTGGCCGACGGGCCGCGCTCGGTGATCCTGCCCCAGGTCACCTACGGCATCGCCGTGCGCATGGCAGTGATGAGCATCGTGGCGGGGAACTGATGCGCATTCATATAAAGAACGCGCGCGTGGTGGACCCCGCGACCGGCCGCGACGCGGCGGGCGAGCTCTTTATCGCCGAAGGCCGCATCGCCGAATCCTTCGCCAAGGCCGAGCGCGTCATCGATGCGCGCGGCAAGGTGGTGGCGCCCGGTCTGGTCGACCTCTCGGTACGCCTGCGCGAGCCCGGCCAGGAGCACAAGGCGACGCTGGAATCCGAGATGGAAGCTGCGGTGGCGGGCGGGGTCACGAGCCTCGCCTGCCCGCCGGACACCGACCCGCCGCTCGACGAGCCCGGCCTGGTCGACATGCTGCGCCGGCGCGCCAAGGCGCTCTCCCGCGCGCGCCTCTATCCGATCGGCGCGCTGACCGCGAAGCTGCAGGGAAGCGCGCTCGCCGAGATGGCGCAGCTCGCCGAGGCGGGCTGCGTCGCCTTCTCGCAGGCGAATGCGCCGATCACCGACACCCAGGTGCTCTGGCGGGCGCTGCAGTACGCCGCCACCTTCGGCTTCGCCGTGTGGATCCGGCCCGAGGATCCGTGGCTCGCGAAGGAGGGCGTCGCGCACGACGACGAGATGGCGACGCGCCTCGGGCTGCCGGGGATTCCAGCGTTCGCCGAGACTACCGCGCTCGCCACGCTGATCGAGCTCGCGCGCCACACAGGCGCGCGCGTGCACGCCTGCAGGCTCTCCACCGCGGGCGCGGTCGAGCTCGTGCGCCGGGCGAAGGCGGAGGGCGTGGCGATCAGCTGCGACGTCGCGATCCACCACGTCCACCTCTCGGACAACGACCTCGGCTACTTCGACTCGCTGTGCCGCCTGGAGCCGCCGCTGCGCAGCGCGCGCGACCGCGACGCGCTGGCGCGCGGCCTCGCCGACGGCGCGGTGGACTGCGTGTGCTCGGACCACACGCCGGTCGACGAAGACGGCAAGCACGTGCCTTTCGCCCAGGCCGAGCCCGGCGCCACCGGACTCGAGCTGCTCCTTCCGCTCACCCTGAAATGGGGCGCGGCGCAGAAGCTGCCGCTCGCCACGATCCTGGCGCGGATCACGAGCGATCCGGCGCGGATCCTCGGCCTGGAGTCGGGACGCATTGCTCCGGGGGCGCCCGCCGACCTGGTGGTGTTCGATCCGGCTGCGCCTTTCGCGGTGAGCGCCGCGACGCTGAAGAGCCAGGGCAAGAACACGCCGTTCCTCGGCCGCGAGCTGAGCGGTCGCGTCGCCTGCACCATCGTCGCGGGCAACGTGGTGTACGAAGCGTGAGAAGGCTCGCATTCTGCGCGTTGCTCGCGCTTGCCGCCTGCGCTTCCGTGCCGCCGCCGCAGGAGCCCGAGCCGGCGCCCGCGCCCCAAACCGAGGCGCCGCCGCCCGCGAGGCCCGCGCCGCCGCGCGGCGGCTACTACAAGGACGACGGCCCGGGCGAGAACCCGCCCGCCAATCTCGCCGAAATCCCGGACGCGCAGCCCAAGCCCGAGCGCCTCATCCAGGCGGCGAACCGTCCGTATACAGTGTTCGGCCAATCCTATGAGCCATTGCGCCAAGTGCAGCCCTTCCAGCAAACCGGGATGGCGAGCTGGTATGGCCGGCGCTTCCACGGCCAGAAGACCTCGAGCGGCGAGCCCTACGACATGTACGCCATGACCGCCGCACACCCGACACTGCCGATCCCGAGCTACGCGCGGGTGACGAACCTCGCAAACGGCCGCAGCGTCGTCGTGCGCATCAACGATCGCGGGCCGTTCCACTCCGAGCGCATCATCGACCTCTCGTACACCGCCGCTTACAAGCTCGGCTACGCCGCGGCCGGCAGCGCGCGCGTCGAGGTGCAGAGCATCCTGCCCGATGAGCCGGCGCAGACGGCGGCTACACCGGCGCCGGCGCAGACGGCGGCTACATCGGCGCCGGCGCAGACCGCGGCTACACCGGCGGCGGTGCAGGGGCCGGCGGGCAATGCCGTGTACCTGCAGCTCGGCGCCTTCAGTTCGCGCGCGAACGCAGAGGAGCTGCGTGCACGCATCGCGGCGCGGCTCGCCTCGCTCGCCGAATCGATCCAGGTGCTCTCGGTCGGCAACCTGTGGCGGCTGCATGTCGGCCCGTACGCCTCCCGCGAGGCCGCGCGCACGATCGGCGAGCGCATCGAGTCCGAGCTCAACCTTAAGCCGCTCCTCGTCGTGCGGTAATGGCGCGGCTCGTATAATTCGGCGCTTCCTTTTCCCGCAGGGCCCCATGCGCAGCATCCTTCTCTCCCTCGCCGTGCTTTGCGCGTCCATCGCGAACGCGGCCGCGCCGCAGCCGCCCGCCGTCGCGGCGCGGGCCTGGCTCGTGGGCGATCTTTCCAGCAACCAGATCCTCGCCGCCGACAAGGCCGATGAGCGCATCGAGCCGGCGTCGCTCACCAAGATGATGACCGCGTATCTGGTCTTCGGCGCGCTGCGCGACAAGAAGCTCACGCTCGAGCAGCAGGTGACCGTGTCCGAGCGGGCGTGGCGCGCGCCCGGCTCGCGCATGTTCATCCAGCCGGGAAGGCCCGTGAACGTGGACGAGCTCATCCGCGGCATGGAGATCCAGTCGGGCAACGACGCCTGCATCGCGCTCGCCGAGGCGGTGGCCGGAACGGAGGAGGTCTTCGTCCAGATGATGAACCGCGAGGCCGAGCGCCTCGGGCTGAAAAACACGCACTTCATGAACGCGAACGGCCTGCCGGACGCGCAGCACTACAGCACCGCGCAGGACCTCTACACCCTCGCGGCTTCGCTCATCCGCGACTTCCCCGAGTACTACGCCCAGTACTACGCGGTGAAGGAGTTCCGATACAACAACATCACGCAGCCGAACCGCAACCGGCTGCTGTGGCTCGACCCGAGCGTCGACGGCGTGAAGACCGGACACACCGAGGCCGCGGGCTTCTGCCTGATCGCCTCGTCCAAGCGCAACGGCCGCCGCCTGCTCTCGGTGCTGCTCGGCTCCCCCTCGGAGTCGGGCCGGGCGCAGGACTCCCTGAAGCTCCTCAACTGGGGCTACCAGTTCTTCGACAGCGTGAAGCTCTACTCGGCGGGCGAGGCGGCGAAGACGCTCGACGTGTGGAAGGGCTCGGCGAAGGGCGTGAAGGCCGGGTTCAAGTCCGACGTGATGGTGGCGGTGCCGAAAGGCGAGGGCGAGAAGCTCAAGGCGGAGCTGCTCTCGCAGCAGCCCCTCGTCGCGCCGGTCGCGCAGGGCCAGCGCGTCGGCACCCTGCGCGTGAGCTTCGAGGGCAAGCCGCTCGAGGAGCTTCCGCTGCTCGCGCTCGAGCCGGTGGCGCCGGCGGGCTTCTTTGGCAGGGCCTGGGATACACTGCGGCTCTGGCTCAAGTAGCGAGGCAAGCATGGTTTTTCTGAATGGGACGTTCCTGCCGCTGGAGGAGGCCAAGGTGCCGGTCCTCGACCGCGGCTTCATCTTCGGCGACGGCGTCTACGAGCTGGTGCCGGTGTATTCGCGGGTGCCGTTCCGCCTGGACGAGCACCTGAGCCGGCTCGAGCGCAGCCTGAACGAGACGCGGATCAGGAATCCGTATTCGCGCGCGCAATGGCGCGACATCATCTTCAAGCTGATCGACGCACAGGCATTCGAGGACCAGGGCATCTACTTCCAGGTGACGCGCGGCGTCGCGAAGCGCGACCATGCGTTCCCGAAGGACGCGCAGCCGACCGTCTTCATGATGTCGAACCCCCTCGTGAATCCGCCGCGCGAGGTGGTCGAGAGCGGAGCGAGCGCGGTAAGCGCGCAGGACAACCGCTGGCTGCGCTGCGACATCAAGTCCATCTCGCTCATCGGCAATTGCCTGTTGCGCCAGCAGTCCGCGGAGGTGGGGGGCGCCGAGACGATCCTCTTCAGGAACGGCCTGCTCAGCGAAGCCTCGGCCTCCAACGTGTTCGCGGTGAAGGGCGGCGTGATCCTTTCGCCGGCGAAGGACAATCTGATCCTGCCCGGCATCACCTACGACGTGGTCACCGAGCTCGCGCAGGCGAACGCGATGCCGCTCGAGTTCCGTCGCGTCACGGAGGCGGAGGTGCGCGCCGCCGACGAGCTCTGGGTCACCTCCTCGTCGAAGGAGGTGCTCGCGATCGTCACGCTCGACGGGCGCGCCGTCGGCGATGGCAAGCCCGGGCCGGTCTTCCGGCGCATGTACCGGCTCTACCAGGAGTTCAAGCAGAAGGTCATGCGCGCCGGCAAGCGGGAGGCGGTCTCGGCCTGAACGCCCCGCGGCAAGTGCACGAATCGGGCCTCGCATTCCCCTGCGACTTTCCGATCAAGGTCATGGGGCGCAAGCAGCCGGGATTCGCCCAGACCGTGACCGAGATCGTGCGCCGCCACGCGCGCGACTTCGACCCGGCCACGACCGAGATGCGCCCGAGCCGGCAGGGCAAATACCTCAGCGTCACCTGCGTGGTGCGCGCCACCTCGCGCGAGCAGCTCGACGCCCTCTACCAGGAGCTCTGCGACCATCCCGCGGTCGTAATGGTGCTGTGAGCCTCGCCGCCGTCGAGCGCACCGCCATCAAGCGCCTCGGGCGCCTCGAGTACCTACCCGCCTGGCGCGCGATGCGCGAATTCACGCTCGGCCGGAGCGAGGCCACGCGCGACGAGATCTGGGTGCTGGAGCATCCGCCCGTTTACACCTTCGGCCAGGGCGCGGACCGCGCCCACGGGCCGGCCCCGGGCCCGATCCCGGTCGTGAACAGCGACCGCGGCGGCGAGGTGACCTACCACGGCCCCGGGCAGGCGGTGGTCTACGCCCTCGTCGATCTCGCGAGGCGCGGCATCAAGGTGAAGCCGTACGTCGCGCTTCTCGAGGAAGCAGTGCTCGATCTTCTCGGCGGCCGCGGCGCGCGCAAGGCCGGCGCGCCCGGCGTGTACGTGGATGGCGCCAAGGTCGCGGCGCTCGGCATCCGGGTCGCACGCGGGCGCGCCTACCACGGCGTCGCGCTCAACGTGGACATGGACCTGCGGCCGTTCGACGCAATAGCGCCCTGCGGCTATCCCGGCCTGCGGGTCACGCAGCTGCGCGAGCTCGGCTTTCGCGAGAGCGCCGAGGTCATGGGCGAGCGGCTGGCGAAGCGCATCGCGGCGAGGCTCGAGCATGCGTGAGCCGGGTGCGAAGGAGAAGGGCGCGGCCAAGACCGCGCGCATTCCGATAAAGATAGTTCCCCGCGCCGCGCTGCCGAAGCCGCCCTGGATCCGCGTGCGCGCGGCCGCGCCGGATTCCCGCTTCCACGAGGTGAAGTCCATCCTGCGCGAGCAGAAGCTGCACACGGTGTGCGAGGAGGCCTCCTGCCCGAACATCGCCGAATGCTTCGGCAAGGGGACCGCGACCTTCATGATCCTGGGCGACGTCTGCACGCGCCGCTGCCCTTTTTGTGACGTCGCGCACGGACGGCCCCTCGCGCCGGACGCCGAAGAGCCCGCGCATCTCGCCGCGACGGTGGCGCGCCTCGGGCTTTCGTACGTCGTCGTGACGAGCGTGGACCGCGACGACCTGCGGGACGGCGGCGCCCAGCACTTTGTGGATTGCATCCGCGCCCTTCGGGCCGCCTCGCCCGCGACGACGATCGAGGTCCTCGTGCCCGACTTCCGCGGCCGCCACGAGTGCGCGCTCGAGATCCTGTCGGCGGCGCCACCGGATGTCATGAACCACAACCTCGAAACCGTGCCGCGGCTGTACCGCAAGGCACGCCCAGGCGGCGACTACCGGCATTCGCTCGCGTTACTGCAGGAATTCAAGGCGCGCTTTCCGCAGGTGCCGACGAAATCGGGCCTGATGGTGGGGCTCGGTGAACGCGACGACGAGATCGTCGAAGTGCTGCGCGATTTGCGCTCGCATCAGGTGGACATGCTCACGATCGGGCAGTACCTGCAGCCCTCGCCGCATCACCTTCCGGTCGAGCGCTATGTCGAGCCGAAGGCGTTCTCGCGCTTCGAGGAGGAGGCCCTGCGGCTCGGCTTTCGGCACGCCGCGGTGGGACCGCTCGTGCGCTCCTCGTACCACGCCGACCGTCAGGCGCGCGGCGCGGGCTACTGAGCCGGCGCCTGCAGCGCGCGCTCGACGAGCGCGCGGAAGAGGTCCCAATCCGGCTCGCCGACGAAGCGGCGCAGCACGCGCCCGCGCCGGTCGAGCACGAAAGTGGTTGGTGTGACGTGCACATTGCCGAAGCGCCGCGCGATCTCGCCGTCGCGGTCGAGCGCCACCTTGAACGGGAGGGCGTGCGCCGCGGCGAATGCCGCCACCTCGTCGGCCCGGTCGCGCTTCACCGCGACCGCGATCATCTCGTAGCCGCGCGCGCGCAGCGCGCGGTATTCGCGCGCCATCGCCGGCATCTCGGCGACGCAGACGCCGCAGGAGGTCGACCAGAAGGTGATGACGGAAACCGTGCCGCGCAGGTCGGAAGTGGCGAGCGATTCGCCCTGCAGGGTGGCGAAGCGCGCCTCGGGCGCCGCGCGCACCGGCATGCCGAGCGCGAGGGCGAAGCTGCCGATTGCCAGCGCGCCGAGCGCGGCGATAATCTTCTGCGGGAGACTCATGCGGCACGCCATTCTCAGGCTCGGCGCGGCAGCCTTGGTGACATGGGCGGCGCTCGCCATGGCCCAGCTGGACCGGCTCGGCAACCAGGACGCGGTCGCGGGCCTGAAGGCGGCGCTCGAGAAGGGCGCCCAGGCCGCGATCGCGAGCCTGGGTCGGACCGACGGCTTTCTCGGCAATCCGAGAGTGAAGATTCCGCTGCCCGAGTCTCTCGCGCGCGGCGAAGCCCTGCTGCGGCGCATCGGGATGGGGCGGTACGCCGACGAGCTCGTCGTGTCGATGAACCGGGCGGCGGAAGCCGCCGTGCCGCAGGCGCGCACGCTCTTCGTGGACGCCGTGCGCAAGATGTCGGTCTCGGATGCCAAGGCGATCCTGACCGGCGGCGAGACCTCCGCGACCGACTATTTCCGGCGCGCCACGAGTGCGCCGCTCCATGACCGTTTCCTTCCCATCGTGAAGCGCTCCACGGCCAAGGTCGGCCTCGCGCAACGCTACGACGAGTACGCGGAGAAAGCGGCCGCGCTCGGCCTGGTGGGCAAGGAGCAGGGCAACCTCGAGGAATACGTCACCGCCAAGGCGCTCGAGGGCGTCTACCTGATGGTCGCGGAGGAGGAGAAGAAGATCCGGCGCGATCCGGTCGGGACGGGCAGCGCGATCATCCGCAAAGTGTTCGGCGCGCTGAATTAGAAAGCTCGCGCTCGCCCTCGCGATCATCGGCGCCGGCCTCGCCGGGCGCTCGGCACTGGACAAGGTGCTCGCGCTGCGCGGCGGCGCGGAGCTCGTCGCCTTGTGGGCGCAAGTCGCTTCGGTCATCGAGCTCGTGACCGGCGTCGCGGCGGCCGGCGTGGGCACCGGGCTCGCGGTCTACGTGGCGCGCAGCCGACGCCCCGAGCGACAGCGCGACTTCCTGCGCGAAGCCTTCCTTACCGGGCTCGGCGTCGGCGCGCCGCTCGCGTTGCTCGTCGGCGCGGCGGGCGCAGCGGCCGCTGGCGTGCTGTCCGGCGGCCGGCTCGCGCCCTGGCAGTTCGTGCTCGCCGCCGCGGCGGCCTGGGTCGCCATCGCGGCGGTTCTCGTCAACAGCTACTGGCTCGGACAGCAAAGGCGCTTGCGCATGCTCGCGCTCGCGCTCGCGGCGGCGGCGGCTTCGCTGCTTGCCGCGTGGCTCGCGCCCGACGCCCTGATCGTGCCTGCGCTCGTCGCGAGCCAGGCCGTGCCGGCGGCCTGCGTGCTGTTCGTCGCGCGGCGGAATGCGGCGCGCCCGCGCTTCCGCATGGGTGCGCATCCGCTGCGGCGCTACGTGCTGCCCGGCCTCGCGATCGGAATCCTGGGGCCGGCCTCGCTGCTTCTCGCGCGCGGCGAGATCGGCGCGGTGCTCGGCTGGCACGAGGCCGGCGTGGTGCAGGCGCTCTGGCGCCTCGCCGACTGGGTCTGCGCGTTCGCCGCCGGATTGCTCTCGCTGCACTACCTGCCGCGCTTCGCGGCCGCGCGCGGCGGCGAAGCGCTCAATGCCGAGATGCGCCACGCCGCGCTGTCGCTTCTTCCGCCCGCGGGCGCGGCCTTCGCCGCGCTGTGGATCCTCCATCGGCCGCTGCTCGCCGCGCTCTACGGCCCGCGATTCGAGGCGAGCGATGCGGCGGCCGCCCTTTTCTTCGCCGGAAGCCTGATTCGCGTCGCATCATGGATCCCGCTGTTTGCGCTCTACGCCGTTCGCCGCACCTCGGCCATCACGGCGGGCGAGCTGCTCTCGCTTCCGTTGTTCGCGGCGAGCGTCTTGCTGGCTGGCGCGGGCTTGAGCGTCGAAGCGGCCGGCGGGCTCTGGGCAGCGGCGTTCGGCGCCTATGCGATATTCAATCTCCGGGCCGCGACCCGCCGCTAGTGCGCCTGGTCCCAGTTGCTTCCGGCGCCGACATCGACGACGAGGGGCACCTCGAGCGAGGCGACGCCCTGCATGAGCGCGCGCACCTTCTCCTTCACCTGGGCGAGCTCGGCCTCGGGCGCCTCGAGCACGAGCTCGTCGTGCACCTGCATGATGAGCTTCGTCTCGAGGGTCTCGCGGTCGAGCCAGCCCTGCACCTGCGTCATGGCGAGCTTGATGAGGTCCGCCGCCGTGCCCTGCATCGGCGCGTTGATCGCGGCGCGCTCGGCGGCCTGGCGCCGCATCGGGCTGCCGCTGCGGATCTCCGGAAGCCAGAGCCGGCGGCCGAAGACCGTCTCGACGTAGCCCTGGCTGCGCGCGAGCTCGCGCGTGCTGTCCATGTAGCGCTTCACCCCCGGGTAGCGGGCGAAATAGGACTCGATGTAGGCCTGCGCCGTCGCGCGCTCGATGCCGAGATTCTGCGCCACGCCGAAGCTCGACATGCCGTAGATCAGGCCGAAGTTGATCACCTTCGCGGTGCGCCGCTCGTCCGCGCTCACCTTGTCGAGCGGCACGCCGAACACCTCGGCCGCCGTCGCGCGATGCACGTCGTCGCCGCGCGCGAACGCCTCGCGCAGGTTCGGGTCGCCCGAGAGGTGCGCCATGATGCGCAGCTCGACCTGCGAGTAATCCGCCGACACGATCTTCCAGCCCGGCGCGGCGACGAACGCTTCGCGGATGCGCCGCCCCTCGGCCGTGCGGATCGGGATGTTCTGCAGGTTCGGGTCGTTGGAGGCGAGCCGCCCGGTGACCGCAGTCGTCTGCGAATACGACGTGTGCACGCGCCCGGTGCGCGGGTTCACGCTCTTCGGCAGCTTGTCGGTGTAGGTGGATTTCAGCTTGGCGATCGCGCGGTATTCGAGGATGCGCTTGGGCAGCGGATGGTCCTGGGCGAGCTCCGCGAGCACGTCCTCGTCGGTCGAGGGCTCGCCGGTGGGCGTCTTCTTCCTCACCGGCAGCTTCTGCCGCTCGAAGAGGATCTCGCGGATCTGCTTGGGCGAGCCGAGGTTGAACGGCTGCCCGGCCGCCTCGTAGGCCTTCTGCTCGATGGCGAGCATCTCGCGCCCGAGCTCGTGGCTCTGCGCCTCGAGCTTAGCGCTGTCGAGCAGCACCCCGTTCCGCTCCATGCGGAAGAGCACCGGGAACACCGGGATCTCGATCTTTCCGTAGACGTAGGCGAGCTTCGCGTCCTCCTCGATGCGCGGGAAGAGCAGCTCGTGGAGCGCGAGCGTGCAATCGGCCGCGGCGGCGCAATAGTCGGCCGCCTTGCCGAGCTCCACGGCGGAGAACGCGATGCGACCGGCGCCCTTGCCGGTGAGCTCGTCGTAGGTCGTGGCCTGCCAGCCGCAATGGCGCTGCACGAGCGAGCCGAGGTCATGGCGCTCGTGCACCTCGAGAACATAGGACTCGAGCACGGTGTCGTGCACGCAACCGGCGAGGCGCACGCCATGGTTCGCGAGGACGTGCGCATGCTGCTTGAGGTTGTGGCCCACCTTGCAGGCGCGCCCGTCCTCGAGCCACGCGCGCAGCGCGCGCAGCGCGCGGTCGGGCCCGATCTGCTGCGGCGCGCCGGGATACTCGTGCGCGAGCGGCAGGTAGTGCGCCTTGCTGCCGAAGGCGAAGGCGAGGCCGACGAGTTGCGCGCTCATCGGGTCGGCGCCCACCCAGGCCGTCTCGAAGCCGACGAGCTGCGCCGCGGCGAGCTCTTCCGCGAGGCGCGCGAGCTGCTCCTCGGTGAGGACGACGGCGTGCGCGCGCCTCTCGAGGCGCGTCTTCGGCTCGGAGGCCGCCGGCGCCGGCGCGGCGCCCGCGGCCTCCGCCTCTCGCAGCCAGGTCCTGAAGCCGAAGCGCTCATAGAGCGCGCGCTGGCGCGCGAGGTCGGGCTTGCCCTCGGCGAGCGTTTCCAGGGTCGCGTCGAGCGGCACGTCGTGCTTCACCGTGAGCAGGCGTCGCGCCTGCGGCAGCCAGCCGCGCACCTTGCGCAGGTTCTCGCCGGCGAGCCCGGCGATCTCTTCGGCGTGCGCGAGCACGCCTTCGAGCGAGCCGTACTGGGTAATCCACTTGCAGGCGGTCTTCGGGCCGACCTTGTCCACGCCGGGAATGTTGTCGATCGCGTCTCCGATCAGCGCGAGGTAGTCGACGATCCGCTCCGGCGGCACGCCGAACTTCGCCTTCACGCCCTCGACGTCGAGCTTCTCGTTCGACATCGTGTTCACCCAGAGCGTGCGCGCGTCGACGAGCTGCGTCAGGTCCTTGTCCCCGGTCGAAACCACGGTGCGCCAGCCGGCGCGCTTCGCCTGGTCGACGAGCGTCGCGATGACGTCGTCCGCTTCCACGCCGTCGATGCACAGCACCGGCCAGCCGAGCGCCTCGACCGCCTCGCGCAGCGGCTCGACCTGCGCCCCGAGCTCGTCGGGCATCGCCGCGCGGTTCGCCTTGTATTCGGGGTATTCAGCGTCGCGAAAGGTCTTGCCCTTGGCATCGAACACGAATGCGCGGGCGTCGGCACGGTAGTCGGCGGCGAGCTTGCGCAGCATGTTGATCACGCCGTAGATCGCGCCGGTGGGCTCGCCGGTCTTCGGGCTCTTCAGCTCCGGCAGCGCGTGGAATGCGCGGTAGAGGTAGGAAGAACCATCCACGAGCAGCAGCGTCTTCTCGGGGTTCATCGCCATAGGATAGTAGAATGCGATTCATGCGGCGCCTCGCGCTCCTCCTTCTCGTCGTCTGCACCTCGGCTGCGCTCGCGCAGAGCGCGCCGCCGAAGCTCGAGCCCCTTCCCGAGCCGCCGCCCCCGCCGCCCATCCCGGGCCCGGACGAGCCGAGCGTGCGCATCCCGGTGCAGGAAGCCGACCAGGTCGAGGAGATCCGCGACGGCGGCCGCGTCGTGATGCTGAAGGTGACGCCGCCGGGCGGCAAGCCCTACTACCTGATCGACACCACCGGCAACGGCAACTGGATGCGTCGCGACTCGCTCGACAACGGCGTGCGCGTGCCCATGTGGCCGATCATTCAATTCGACTGATTGTCGGTTTTCACCCCAGTCTCCGAAGCGGAACTGGCGCAGTGGCTGCGCAACTACTCGGTCGGCACGCTCGTCGGCCTTGAGCCGATCAAGGCGGGCATCGAGAACACCAACTACTTCGTCACCACCGCGCAGGGGCGCTACGTGCTCACGCTCTTCGAGCGCCTGCCCGCGGACGAGCTGCCCTTCTATCTCGGCCTCATGGCGCATCTCGCGCGCCACGGCATCCCGTGCCCGGCGCCGATCGCCGACCTGTCGGACCGCTACCTGCAGCATCTGAACGGCAAGCCGGCGGCGCTCGTCACGCGGCTGCCGGGCCGCTCGGTGGAGCGGCCCGGCGAGCACGACTGCGAGGAGCTCGGGCTGCTGCTCGGCCGCATGCACCTCGCCGGGCGCTCGTACGGCGGGTATCTCGAGAACCCGCGCGGCGCCAAATGGTGGCGCTTCGCGGCGCGCGAGGTGCTGCGCTTCCTCGACGCCCCCGCCCGGCGCCTGCTCGAGGCGGAGCTCGCCTTCCAGGCGGGCCAGCGCTTTCCGGACCTGCCGCGCGGCCCGGTGCACGCCGATCTCTTCCGCGACAACGCGCTCTTCTCCGAGGGCCGCATCAGCGGGGTGATCGACTTCTATTTCGCGGGCGTCGACGCGCTGCTCTACGACCTCGCGGTGTGCGCGAACGACTGGTGCCTCGCCGATCCCGCGGCCGACCGCCGCCTCGACGAGAAGCGCACGCGCGCGCTGCTTGCCGCCTACCACAGCCTGAGGCCGCTCGGCGAGGCCGAGCGGCAGGCCTGGCCCGCGCTGCTGCGCGCCGCGGCGCTGCGCTTCTGGCTCTCGCGTCTCTACGACTTTCACCTGCCGCGGCCGGGCATGCTGGTGCATGCGCATGATCCGGGCCAGTTCCGCGACATCCTGGAGCGGCGCGTTGCCGCCCCGGGCTGCTGGATCGACGCATGAGCGCGCGCATCGTTCCGTGGACGAGCGGCGCGCGCTGGCTGCTCGAGGGCTGGCGCCTGTTCCGCGCCGCGCCGCTCGGCTGGCTCGCGCTCGTATTCGCATACTGGTTCATGATGAGCACCGTCTCCATCGTCCCGGTGGCGGGCGCGCTCGCCGCCGCGCTGCTGGTGCCAGCGTTCTCCGTCGGCTTCATGGCCGCGGGGCGCGCGGCGGCGGCGGCGCAGCCGCTCGCCTTCCCGCTGCTCTTCCACGGCTTCCGCCACGGCTTGCGCGCCCAGCTTCTCCTCGGCGCCGTCTACTGCGCCTGCCTCGCGCTCGTTCTCGGCGTCACGGCGCTTGCCGACGGCGGCGCGCTCGCGCGCTGGATCGCGGGCGGCGAGCACCCCGATGACGACGCGATGCACTCGGCCGGTCTTGCCGCGGGGCTCGGCATCGCCGCGGCTCTCTACGCGCCGGTGATGATGATGTACTGGTTCGCGCCGGTGCTCGCCGCCTGGCATGGCGACAGCGCGCCGAAAGCGCTCTTCGTGAGCTTCTTCGCGTTCCTCATGAACTGGCGCGCATTCCTCGCCTATGGCGCCGCGGCCGCGGGGCTGACGACCGCGCTGCCGATGCTTGCGCTCGCCGCCCTCGCGCTTCTCTCGGAGGGCAAGGCGTCGCCGCCGCTCGCGGGTCTGCTCTTCCCGCTGCTGCTCGTGCTGCTGCCGGTCCTCTTCGCGAGCTTCTACGCGAGCTACCGTGACGTCTTCCCGCCCGGCGCCATGACGTCGGGGGATGAATCGGCGAAAATGGCGCAATGAGTGCCCCTTCAGGCGCATTCGGCCTGCCCGAGCTCTCCCCCGCGTCGGCGCCGGAGTTCGTCGACGTCGAGGAATGCAAGGCGTGGCTCGAGCGCGTGCCGCTCGCCAACGTGGCCGCGGCGCAGCGCCAGATGCTGGAGCAGCTGCGCGAGTTCAACCGCCTGCCGACGGCGGCGGCGAACCGCTGCGCGGTCATGGAGGCGATCCGCGAGCCGGTGAACTTCGTCCAGATCGAGCAGGCGAAGCGCTTCACCAACCGCGCGTTGCCCATGGCCGCCGCCGAGGCGAGCGCGTTCACCGACACCGATGCGCTGTGGGAGGAGATGCGCGGCGGCTACCTGCGCTGCCTCGAGGCCGCCCTGAATGGCGACATCGGCACGCGGGCGCAGGCCGCGCTCGTCTGCCAGAGGGCGCTCGCCTACACCGGGCTCAAGATGTTCCATCACTACCGCGCGTACCGGCAGGTGCCGGCGCGGGACTGGCGCCGCCTGCACCAGGTTTACGCCGCCTCCGAGCAGCTCGACGTCGCGGAGGAGGCGGTCAAGGATTTCCTCAACCGCGACGTGCACGACACCTCGGCGCGCATCGCGTACGCGCGCGCCGTGCTGATGGGCATGTGCAATCCCAACGAGCTTGCGCAGCGCCAGCTCACCTTCGTCGCTTTCCTGCTCGAGCGCTGGGCCGCGAAGCTCGAGGTGAGCCGCGAGCCGATTGCCGAGGAAGAGGGCGTCTCGCCGCTCGTGGTCGATCTGGGCAGCGAGCGCGTGCCGCAGCGCGCCGATGCCGCCTTGCCGAAGCCCTCGGGCGAGGTGCGCTACCTCGACGCGCGCAAGCTCGCGAAGAGCCTGCGCAACCGCGTCGGCCTGCTGCGCAAGGGCGAGTCGCCAGCGAAGCTCGCGCTCGGGGAGGACTGCGTGCAGCCCTCCTGCGAGCAGCTGCTCGTGTTCCTCTTCCGCCAGTGGTGCCAGGGAAAGCCGGCCCGCGCCGTCGAGCGGCGCAGCGGGGCGGGCGCGGCGCAGGCGGCAAACGAGCTCGCCGCGATCCACTACTTCATCTCCGGGCGCGTCTTTCGCCAGCCATCGATGGCGCAGGCCGAGCTCACCAAGAAGCAGCGCGAGGAGATCGCGACCTTCGGGCGCATCAGCACGCGCGAGGAGGAGGACAGCGCCCAGGCGTTCGTCGCCGAGTCCTGGCGCGTCGAGGACGAGAGCGCGCTCGGCGTGCGCATCGTGCGGCGCGCGGACGCGCCGGGCAAGCGCTACGCGCACGGCCAGCTCGTCGCGGTCCGCCCGGCCGACGCGCGCGGCTTCTTCATAGGCCTGGTGCGCTGGCTGATGTGCGCCGAGAACGGCGACCTGCATGCCGGCGTGCGCCTGCTCCCGGGGCTGCCTTCGGCCTGCGCGGTGCGCGCCACCGGCCTCAACGTGCAGGACGAGAAGTTCGTGCCGGCGCTCGCCCTCGGCGCGGTGCCGGCGCTCAAGTCGCCGGCGTCGCTGGTGCTGCCGCTCGGCTGGTACAAGCCCAAGCGCGTGATCGAGCTCTTCACCGACGCGCCGGTCCGCATGCGCCTCACCGAGATGCTCGAGCGCGGGATGGATTTCGAGCGCGTCGGCTACGAGCCGCTCGCCTAGGCCCGTGTCCGACGAGCGAGCCCCGACCGCGATCACGCTGCACCAGAAGTCGCGCGTGATGGAGATCGCCTTCTCCGATGGCCGCAGCTTTCGCCTGCCCTACGAGTTCCTGCGGGTGCATTCGCCCTCGGCCGAGGTGCGCGGGCACGGCCCGGGCCAGGAGGTGCTGCAGACGGGCAAGCGCGAGGTCGGCATCCTTTCGCTCGAGCCCGTCGGCTCCTACGCGGTACAGCCGGTTTTCTCCGACGGCCATGCCACCGGGATCTATTCCTGGGACTATCTCTACGAGCTGGGAGAGAGCCAGGAAAGCCTCTGGGCGCAGTATCTCGAGCGGCTCGCCGCCGCGAAGGCAAGCCGGGATGGATGAGGAAACGCACTTCGGCTTCGAGCGCGTCGCGGCGCGCGACAAGGCCGTGAAGGTGGGCGCGGTGTTCGAGCGCGTCGCCGGGCGCTACGACGTCATGAACGACCTCATGTCGCTCGGGCTGCACCGGGCGTGGAAGGCGTTCGCGCTGGCCATCGCGCGGCCGCGCCCGGGGGAGCGCATTCTCGACATCGCAACCGGCAGCGCGGATCTCGCGCGCGCGCTCGCGCGGCGCGTGGGCCCGGGCGGCGAAGTCTGGCTCACCGACATCAACGCGGCGATGCTCGCGCGCGGGCGCGACCGCATGATCGACGCGGGCTGCGTGGCGCCCGCCGTGCAGTGCGACGCGGAGCGCCTGCCATTCCCGGACGCGCTGTTCGATTGCGCCACGGTCGCGTTCGGACTGAGAAACATGACGCACAAGGACCGTGCGCTCGCCGAGATGACGCGCGTGCTGAAGCGCGGCGGGCGCCTGGTGGTGCTCGAATTCTCGAAGGTCTGGCAGCCGCTCGAGCGCCTGTACGACCTCTACTCCTTCAACGTGCTGCCCTGGCTCGGCAAGCGCGTGGCGGGGGACGAAGCGGCCTACCGCTATCTCGCCGAGTCGATCCGCATGCATCCGGACCAGGCCGAGCTGGCGCGCATGCTGGAGGCGGCCGGGCTTGCCCGCGTGGAGTACTTCAATCTCTCCGCGGGCATCGTCGCGGTCCACCGCGGCTACCGCATTTGATAGGATGGCAAACCCCATGAGTCAGCGGATCCTTGCACTGCTCCTCGTCCTCTGCGGCGCGCTCGCCTTCGTGCAGGAGGCCGACGCCAAGCGCCTGGGCGGTGGGCGCTCGATCGGCGCCCAGCGCGGCATCACGAGCGCGCCTCCGGCTTCCGCTCCGGCGCGCCCGGCGCAGCAGCAGGCAGCGCCGCAGAATGCAGCCGGCGCCGCGCAGCCTCCCGCGCCCGCGTCCGGCTTCTCGCGCTGGATGCCGCTGCTCGGCGGACTCGCGCTCGGCGGCCTGCTCGGGTCGCTCTTCGGCGGCAGCGGCCTCGGCGGCATCGTCCTGCTGGCGCTGCTCGCCTTCATCGTCGTTGCTCTCGTGCGCGGCATCGCCGCGCGCCGCTCGGAGGATGCGCCGGAAGCGCTGCGCACCGCGGGGCCGCAGCTCTTCCCCGCCGAGCCGCCGCCGCGCGAGCCCGCGGCCATGGCGCCCGCGGCGCCGCGGGTTCCGGCCGGCTTTGACACCGCAGGCTTCCTGCGCTCGGCAAAGATGAATTTCATGCGCCTGCAGGCGGCGCACGACCACGGCAAGCTGGAGGAGATCCGCGAGCTCACCACGCAGGCCATGTACGAGGAGCTGCGCCGCGACGTGTCGGCGCGCGCCGGCTCGCAGCAGACCGACGTGCTCGACATCGACGCCGACCTGCTCGAGCTCGCGACCGAGCGCGGCGAGCATTGGGCGAGCGTGCGCTTCTCCGGCACCGTGCGCGAGGCGCCCGGCCAGTCGCCGGAGGGCTTCGAGGAAGTCTGGAACCTCGTGAAGCCGGCCGACGGCTCGAGCGGCTGGCTGCTCGCCGGCATCCAGCAGATGCACTAGTGCGCGGCGCCGTGCGATAAAAAGGCCACCGCGGTGGCCTTTTTCATTTCCTTCCTGAACCGGCTGCTCGAAGGCGAGCGCTGGGCGCGCGAGCGCCTCGCGCCTTTCGCCGGCGCGGTGGTCGAGTTGCGCGCCGGACCGGTCACGGTGCGCGCGGCAATCGCGGAGGGTGGTCTCGCCGAGGCGGCGCCGCCCGGGGCCCAGCCCGCAGCGATGGTGCTACTGGGTCCGGACGGGCTCCGCGTCGTGGGCGAAGGCGCAGCCGCCGAAGCCGTGCGGGGCGTGGCGCGCGAGCTGCGCTGGGATGTCGAGGAGGAGCTCTCGCGGCTCGTCGGCGACATCGCGGCGCACCGGCTGGCGCAGGCGGGACGCGACTTCGTCGCCTGGCAGCGCGACGCCGCGCGGCGGCTCGCGGCATCGGCCGCCGACGCGCTGGCGCGCGAGGACGGAATGCTTGTTGCGCGCGCGGAGCTCGAGCGCCTGGCTGGTGCGCTCGATTCGCTGGACGCGCGCCTGCGCGAGCTCGAGCGTCGGGTGGCCCGCCTTGGCTAGGCTTCTGCGCCTGCTGCGCATCTTCGCGATCGGGTTGCGCTTCGGGCTGCACGAATTCGTGCCCCCGCTCGCCGGCAATCGGCTCCTCGGCGCGCTTGCCGGGCATCGTGGCGAGCCGCGCGGCCAGCGGCTGCGCGAGGCGCTCGAGACGCTCGGGCCGATCTTCGTGAAGTTCGGGCAGGTCCTTTCCACGCGGCGCGACCTCGTGCCGCTCGACATCGCCGACGAGCTCGCGCGGCTCCAGGACCGCGTGCCGCCCTTTCCCCCGGAGCTCGCGCGCGCGGAAGTCGAGCGCTCGCTCGGCCGGCCGCTCGAGCAGCTGTTCGCGAGCTTCGAGCGCGAGGCGGTCGCGAGCGCCTCCATCGCGCAGGTGCACCTCGCGGTCCTCGCCGACGGCCGCGAAGTCGCGGTGAAGGTGCTGCGCCCCGGCGTCGAGGCGGAGATCGCGAAGGACGTGCTGCTCCTGCAGACGGCCGCCGCGCTCGTCGAGCGGCTCTGGAGCGAGGTGCGCCGGCTGAAGCCGCGCGAGGTGGTGGCGGAGTTCGCGCGCCACCTCGACGAGGAGCTCGATCTCATGCGCGAGGCGTCGAACGCGAGCCAGCTGCGGCGCAATTTCGCCGCCTCGGCGCTGCTCCTCGTGCCGGAGGTCCATTGGAGCCTGTGCAGCGAGCGCGTCATGGTGATGCAGCGCATGCGCGGCACGCCGGTCTCGCAGGTCCAGGCGCTGCGCGCGCAGGGCATCGACATTCCGGCGCTCGCGCGGCGCGGAGTGGAGATCTTCTTCACGCAGGTCTTCCGCGACGGCTTCTTCCACGCCGACATGCATCCGGGCAACATCCTCGTGTCCACCGAAGGCGAGACGCGCGGGCGCTACATCGCGCTCGACTTCGGCATCATGGGCACGCTCACCGAGGTCGACAAGAACTACCTCGCGCGGAACTTCCTCGCGTTCTTCAACCGCGACTACCGGCGCGTCGCGCAAGCGCACCTGGAGGCGGGGTGGGTGCCCGCCGGCACCCGCGTCGACGAATTCGAGGCCGCGATCCGCGCGGTGTGCGAGCCGATCTTCGCCCGGCCGCTGAAGGAGATCTACTTCGGGCGGCTGCTGCTGCGCCTCTTCCAGACCTCGCGCCGGTTCAACGTCGAAATCCAGCCGCAGCTCGTGCTGCTGCAGAAGACGCTGCTCAACATCGAGGGCCTCGGGCGCGAGCTCGACCCGGAGCTCGACCTGTGGCGAACGGCCAAGCCCTACCTCGAGCGCTGGATGGACGAGCAGCTCGGCTGGCGCTCACTGTGGCGCTCGCTGCGGCAGGAAGCGCCCTATTGGGCGGCGACGCTGCCGCAGCTGCCGCGCCTCGTGCACCGCGCGCTCGCCGCCGAGCGCCTGGGCGGCGTGCAGGCGGCCCTCGAGCGCCTGGCCGACGAAACCGCGCGCCGCAACGACATGTTCTCCGCGCTCCTCATCATCCTGCTCGCGGCGCTCATCGTGGGCGCCGTCCTCCTCGCCTGAAGCAGGACAGCGCCCGTCCGGAGTTCTGGGAAGAGCGCTACCGCGGCGGCGTCACGCCGTGGGACGCGGGCGCCGCGCCCGCGGCGTTCCGCGCGTGGCTCGCGCGCGAGCGCTCACGCTTGCGCGTGCTCGTGCCGGGATGCGGCAGCGGCTACGAGGTGCGCGCTTTCGCCGAGCGCGGCGACGACGTGCTCGCCATCGATTTTTCCGAGGCTGCGCTCGAAGCCGCGCGCACGCACCTCGGGACAGCGCCCGTGCGGCTGGAGAAGCGTGACTTCTTCGCCCTGGACGAGGCGCCGTTCGACCTCGTCTATGAGCGCACGTTCCTGTGCGCGCTGCCGCCGCGCCTGCGCGCGCCATGGGGCGAGCGCGTGGCGCGCCTCGTGCGCCCGGGAGGGCGCCTCGCCGGATTTTTCTTTTTCGACGACCATCCGAAAGGCCCGCCCTTCGGCATCTCGCCCGAGGCGCTGCAGGGGCTGCTCGAAGGCGCGTTCCGCCGCCTCGTCGACGAGGCGGTGCCGGCGGAGCAGTCCGTGCCGGTGCTCGCAGGCAAGGAGCGCTGGCAGGTGTGGGAGCGCTCGTGACGGCGCCCGCGGACGCGCAGCGGCGCGGCGCCTTCTCCCGCATCGCATTCGCCGTGTACGTGGCGCTTACGGCCTACGCGTCGCTCTACCCGCTGGAAGGCTGGCGCGAGCACGCCGCCTCGCCCTTCGAGTATCTCTTCGCGGCCTGGCCGCCGCGCTATGTCAGCCGTTTCGACATGGCGGTGAACGTGCTGGGCTACGTGCCCTTCGGCTGGCTGTGCGCCGCGGCGCTTTACCCCCGCGTGCGTGGCGCCGCTGGCTTCGTCGTCGCCGCGCTCGCCGGGGCGGCGCTGTCCATCCTGCTCGAGGCGGGGCAGACGTACCTGCCGACGCGCGACGCGTCCAACCTGGACGTCGCCTGCAACGCTGCAGGCGCCGCGCTCGGCGCGCTCGTCGCCTGGCTTTTCCTGCCCTGGACCCTCGAGCACGGGCCGCTGCGCCGGCTGCGCAATGCCGTGTTCCTGCGCGGCACCGAGGTCGATCTCGGGCTCGTCCTGATCGCGCTCTGGCTCTTCGTGCAGCTCAATCCGGCGACCCTGCTCTTCGGCGCCGGCAGCCTGCGCGATCTGTTCGCGGTGCCCGAGGGCCGCGCCCGCCCGGTCGAATTCTTCGTCCTCGTCGAGACGCTGACGGCGGCGGCGAACGTGGTTGCCGTCGGCCTGCTGCTTTCCTGCCTCGCCGCGCGCGAGGCGCCCGTGCGCGCGCTCTTCCTCGCGCTCGTCGCCGGCGCGCTCGCGATCAAGGCCGGGGCATTCGCGCTCCTCATGCGCGCCGACAGCGTCCTCGGATGGCTCACGCCGGGCGCGCAGCTCGGGCTGGTGTGCGGGCTCGCGCTCGGGCTCGCCGCACTCTCGCTGCCGCGCACCGCGCAGCTCGCCGCCGCGGCGGTGCTGCTCATGGCGGGAACGGTGGTCGTGAACCTCGCACCGCCGAACCCGTATCTCGCCGCGACGTTCAAGGTCTGGCAGCAGGGCCACTTCCTCAATTTCAACGGCCTCACGCGCGTGGTCAGCGCGGCGTGGCCGTACGCCGCGCTCGGCTACCTCATCTACCTGGCCGCACGCAGGCCGCGCGAGCCCGTGCGCTAGAATCGCGCGCATGTCCTACTACACGCATCACGTTTTCTTCTGCTGCAACCAGCGCGAGGGCGGGCGCGTCTGCTGCAACGACAAGGGCGCCTCGCAGATGCGCGACTACGCGAAGCAGCGCGTGAAGGAGCTCGGCCTGTCGGGCCAGGGCAAAGTACGGATCAACCAGGCGGGCTGCCTCGACCGCTGCGAGGAAGGCCCGTGCGTCGTGGTGTACCCGGAAGGCGTCTGGTACACCTATGTCGACCGCGCCGACATCGACGAGATCATCGAGGAGCACCTGCGCCACGGCCGCATCGTCGAGCGCCTGACGATGTGATGCGGGCCGGCACGCGTCGCGTGTTCGTCGACGGGCCGGCGGGGCGGATCGAATGCGCGCTCGACGCGCCCGAGGCGCCGCCGGTCGGCGCGGCGCTCATCGCGCATCCCCATCCCCTGCATGGCGGCACGCTGGACAACAAGGTGGTGCAGACCCTGGCGCGCGCGCTCCTCGAGCTCGGCTACGAGACCTGGCGGCCGAATTTCCGCGGCGTCGGCGGGAGCGAGGGCGCGCACGACGGCGGGCGCGGCGAGGTCGAGGACCTCGCCGCCGTGCGCTCGGCGATGAGCCTGCCCTGCCGGGTGCTTGCCGGCTTCTCCTTCGGCGCCGCGATGCAAGCGATGCTCGCGGCGCGCGCCGCGCCGGAGGCCCTCGTGCTCGTCGGCCCGGCGGTCACGGCGCACGAGCTGCCGCCGGCGCCGGCCGGGACGCTCGTCATCCACGGCGAGAACGACACCACGATCCCGCTCTCGGCGGTGCTCGACTGGGCGCGGCCGCAGGAGCTGCCGGTGGTGCTGGTGCCTGGCGCGGATCATTTCTTCCACCGCAAGCTTGCGGTGCTGCGCGCCATCGTGCGGGCTATGCTGCGCCCATGACGCTCCTCTGGATCAAGGCGCTGCACATCATCTTCATGGTGACCTGGTTCGCCGGCCTGTTCTATCTGCCGCGGCTATTCGTCTATCACGCGATGGCGCAGGACGCTGCCTCCATCGCCCGCTTCAAGGTGATGGAGCGCAAGCTTTTCTGGGGGATCGCGACGCCGGGCGGCGTGCTCACCGTGCTCTTCGGACTCTGGCTCTGGCTCGGCTGGTTCCGCGGCGCCGGAGGATGGCTGCACGCGAAGCTCGCGCTCGTTGCGCTGCTCGTTGCCTACCACGTGTGGTGCTGGCGCCTGCTGCGCGACTTCGCGCAGGACCGCAACGCGCACGGCCACGCCTGGTACCGCTGGTTCAACGAGGTGCCCGCCGTCATCCTCTTCGCCACGGTGATCCTGGTTGTCGTCAAGCCGTTCTGAGGATTTTTTCGTCAGTTGCCCGCGCGGGCTGGAGGCTCTTCTCCTCCGCGAGCTTGACTCGCTAAAGGCGACGGGCACGAAGGCCGTTCCGGGCGGCGTGCTCTTCGCCGGCGACTGGGAAACCTGCTATCGCGTCAATTTCTGGTCCCGGATCGCCTCGCGCGTCCTGTGGAAGGTCGCGCAGCTCGATTACGCCGACGAGCACGACCTCTACGAGAAGTCCCGGCGGATCGAATGGCCTCGATACTTCGCCGTCGAACGGACGCTGCGGGTCAACGTGACCGCGCAGAAAAGCCCGCTCAAAAGCCTCGAGTTCGCCACCCTGCGAATCAAGGATGCCGTATGCGATCGATTTCGCGATGCGCAAGGCAAGCGCCCGAGCGTGGACCGGGCGCAACCGGACGTGCGTGTGCACGCTTTCCTGGAAGGAACGCGTGCGACGCTGTATCTCGATACGTCGGGCGAGCCGCTCTTCAAGCGCGGCTGGCGAATGGGCGTGGCCGACGCGCCGTTACGCGAGAACCTCGCGGCCGGGATTGTCATGCTGAGCGGCTGGCGTCCCGAGATGCCGCTCGTCGATCCCATGTGCGGCGGCGGCACGCTGCTGGTCGAGGCTGCCGCCATGGCCCGCGGGCGCGCGCCCGGCGCGAAGCGCTCGTTCGGGTTTGAAAAGCTGAGCGCGTTCGATCCAAAGGCCTGGGCGCGGGTGCGCGAGGGCGAGAGGAAGGCTCCGCAAGCGGAGTTGCGCCTCTACGGGAGCGATCTCGATCCGAAGGCGCTCAACGCTGCGCGGCGCAACCTGGCCGAAGCGGGCATCGAGCGCTGGGTGACGCTGCAGCGCGCGGACGTCCTCGAGCTCAGCGCACCGGCACCCTCGGGCGTCATGGTGGTGAATCCACCCTATGGCGAGCGCATGGGAAGCGAAGAGGAGCTGGCGCTGTTCTACCCGAAGCTGGGGGACGCCCTTAAGCGGCATTTCGCCGGCTGGGACTGCCATATCTTCACCGCGGACCTGCGTCTGCCGAAGCTGATCCGCCTGCAGCCCGCCCGGCGCATCCCGCTGTGGAACGGCGCCCTCGAATGCAGGCTCTATGAGTTCGGGATCGTGGCCGGCAGCCACCGGAGGAAAAGCGAGGGATGAGCACCAGCAGACGCGGGCCTAGCGCCGGCCGATGCGCTCCCAGGCCGGGTTACCGCCGCTGACGCGCGGCCCATAGGCGTACTTGAGGCGCGGCACGCGCGTGCCAGCCCGGTGAAGAGGGAAATCCTTCGAAGAAACTTCCCAGCCGAGGTGGAGCTGGCGCATGAGATTCAGCGCGTCGAAGGGCGCGCGCACCTTGACGTCGTTGTCGAAGTACACGTAGACGTCCCGCCCGTCCCTGGCCCAGGCGCGGATGCGGCGTGCCCAGCTGGCGAGCGCGCGCTCCGAGTAGCCGCTCGTGTAGATGGCGATGTCGCCATGCAGCCGCACATAGACGAAGTTCGCGGTAAGGTGGAAGAGCTTCGGCCATTTGCCCGCCGTATCCGCGACGACGAGCCCGATGCCGTGCTGCCTGAGGAGCGAGACGAAATCCTCGTTCATGAAGCTCGGATGGCGGATCTCGACGGCGTGGCGCAGCCGCTGCCGCGCATGGACCTTCAGCGAGGCGCGTCCTTTCATCCGGGCGTCGCGCCGCCGGGCGAGGGCGAGCGCCTGGTCCGTGTCGCGCGGCAGCCGGGCAAGGAAAGGCTCCAGCTTCTCGCGCCGGTAGGTGAACTGCGGCGGAAACTGCCACAGGAAGGGTCCGAGCTTGTCGCGCAGCTCGAGGATCCCGGAGGCAAAGAAGTTGGCGAGCGGCTTCTCGAAGTTGTTCAGCCGCAGCATGTGCGTGATGTAGCGCGAGCCCTTTACCGCGAAGACGAACCCCGGCGGCGTCTCGTCGTGCCAGGCCCGGTAATACTCGGGACGCTGCAGCGAGTAGAAGGACCCGTTGATCTCGACGGTCGGGAAATGGCTGGCGCAGAACTCGAGCTCGCGCCGCTGCGGCAGGCCGGCCGGATAGAAAACGCCGCGCCAGGGCTCGTAGCGCCACCCCGAGATGCCGATTCTCACCATGGCGGAGCGCTATGCGAACTTCAGCTTTTTCCAGGCCTCGAGTTTCTGGACCCGAGCGAGCGCCCGATGGTCGGTGAGATCAAGCGACAGCGGCATCATGGAGACGTAGCCCTGCTCGACGGCCCACCGGTCGGTCCCTTCCTCGGTCGCCTCGACCGGCACGACTGTGAACCAGTAATGCGTGCGGCCCATGGGATCCTTGCTTGGCATGACGCGTCCGTCGTAGTGCCGCAGCGACTGGCGGGTCCACAGCGTTCCGCGCGGCGGCTTGGACGGAAAGTTCACGTTGACGAGGCACAGGTCCGGGATCGCGAGCAGCATCTCGAGGACCGATGCGACCCACGGCGCCAGCAGCTGGAAATCCGGCTGCTCCTTCTCGGTCGCCGGCGCGCTGAACGCAATGCCGCGCCGTCCGAGAAGCGCGCCCTGCTTCGCGCCTGCGAGGGTGCCCGAGTGCCATACGGCATTGCCGAGGTTGGTGCCGATGTTGATTCCGGAGAGCACCACGTCGACCTTGTCCCAGAGCGTGGTTCCAAGCATGACGCAATCTCCCGGCGTGCCGTTCACGCGGTAGGCGTCTAGCCCGCCCAGCGGCGTGCGCTTCCAGTTCACGGGCCGGGATGCGGTGATCGACTGGCTCGCGGACGACATCTCCACGTCCGGGGCGACTACGCGCACCTCGCCGAATCGCGCCGCCACATGGGCCAAAGCGGCTATGCCGGGGCTATAGATGCCGTCGTCGTTGGTAATAAGGATGCGCACGTAGTCTCCTCGCGGCCGTCTGGGCCGGCTCCTTGCTTCCTGCAAATAGCGTGCGTGTCACCCTGATCCACAATCCGAAGGCCGGCCGTTGCAGCGCGACCCCCGGAGCGCTGAAAAAGCTGCTGCGCGATGCCGGGCATAAGGTCCTCTACCACTCCTGCAAGGAACGCGGCTGGAAGGACGCCCTCCTGGAGCCCACCGATCTCGTGGTCGTCGCCGGTGGCGACGGCACGGTGGGCCGCGTCGCGCGCCGCCTCGCGGGCCGGGGCATCTCGATGGCGCTGCTTCCCTCGGGAACGGCAAACAACATCGCGCGCACGCTGGGGCAGCTCGAGCAGCCCTTCAAGCGCCTGGTACGGGGCTGGCAGGGGGCGCGCCTCGTGAAGCTGGATGTGGGCGTCGCGCAGGGTCCCTGGGGCGAGCGCTACTTCATCGAGGGCGTCGGCCTGGGAATCTTCGCAAATCTTCTTTCGCGTCCCGCGAGCGCCAAGGCCAAGAAAAAAAAGCATCCGGTCGAGGATGGTCTGAGCCGCCTGCAGGCCGTGGCAAAACGCGCCGAGCCGATCGAAGTGGCGGCGATGCTCGACGGCCGCGATATCTCGGGCGGCTATCTGATGATGGAGGCGGTGAGCCTGCCCTACGTGGGGCCGAACCTGCACCTCGCCCCGGACAGCAAGCTCGGGGACGGGCAGTTCTCCGTCGTGCTCGCGACCAAGGCCGAGCGCGGCCGCCTGCTCGAGCACCTCGAGAATCTCAAGGAGGATCGCGAAGGCCTTGCCTTCCTGCCCTCCCTGCGAGGCCGCCGCCTGCAGATCGAATGGGCGGGCTCCCCGCTGCACATCGACGACCGGCTGCTGCCGAACGAGAAAGCGAAGCCGCAGGAGATGGCCGGCCGGGTGGAAGTGCGCATCGGCTGCTGCTCGGTGGAGTTCCTCATTCCCGGGGACCCGAAGGCAAAGGCGCCGCCCCGCGCCTAGAAATAAAAAGGGGCGCCGCGGCGCCCCTCGGTAAACCCGTCCTTCTCCGCCTGTTGGCGGCCGGGTGCGTCAAACGATGTCGAGGTGCTCGATGCCCTTGGTGATGTCGCGGTCCTTCGACTCCTTGCCGTGCAGCTTGATGTTGAGCCGCACCTCGTTGGTGGAGTCGGCGAAGCGCAGCGCGTCCTCGTAGCTGATGCGGCCTTCCTCGTACAGGTTGAACAGCGCCTGGTCGAAGGTCTGCATGCCGAGCTCCTTGGACTTCTTCATGATCTCCTTGATGCCGTGGATCTCGCCCTTGAAGATCAGGTCCGAGATGAGCGGCGAGTTGAGCAGCACCTCCACCGCCGCGGCGCGGCCCTTGCCTTCCTTCACCGGGATCAGGCGCTGCGAGATCACCGCCTTCAGGTTCAGCGACAGGTCCATCAGCAGCTGGTGGCGGCGCGCTTCCGGGAAGAAGTTGATGATGCGGTCCATCGCCTGGTTGGAGTTGTTCGCGTGCAGCGTGCCGAGCGCGAGGTGGCCGGTCTCGGCGAACGCGATCGCGTGCTCCATCACCTCCATGTCGCGGATCTCGCCGATCAGGATCACGTCGGGCGCCTGGCGCAGCGTGTTCTTGAGCGCCGCCTCCCACGAGGCGGTGTCGACGCCGACCTCGCGCTGCGTGATCAGGCTCTTCTGGTGCGGGTGCACGTACTCCACCGGGTCCTCGATCGTGATGATGTGGCCGGCCGAGTTCTGGTTGCGGTAGCCGATCATCGCGGCGAGGGTGGTCGACTTGCCGGATCCCGTGCCGCCGACGACCAGCACCAGGCCGCGCTTCGTCATGATGACGTCCTTCAGGACCGGCGGCACCTTGAGGTCGTCGAAATTCGGGATGGTGGTGGTGATGACGCGCATGACCATCGCCACCTTGCCCATCTGCACCATGCAGTTCACCCGGAAGCGGCCGATGCCGGCCGGGTTGATGGCGAAGTTGCACTCCTTGGTCGCCTCGAATTCGGCGGCCTGCTTGTCGTTCATCACCGCGCGCGCGAGCATCGCCGTGTGCTGCGGCGTGAGCGGCGTGTTGGACACCGGGGTCATCTTGCTGTCGATCTTCATCGCCGGTGGGAATTCCGCGGTGATGAAGAGGTCCGAGCCCTTCTTCGCGACGAGCGCCCGCAGAAGGTCGTAGATGAACTTCGTTGCCTGTTCGCGTTCCATCGCCTAGCCCCCCTGGAAGTTTTCCTTGTTGGCCGCCTTGCCGCGCGCCTCGGCCACCGAGATGACGTTGCGCTGCACGAGCTCCTGCAGGTTCTGGTCGAGCGTCTGCATGCCGAGCTGGCGCCCCGTCTGGATCGCGGAGTACATCTGCGCGATCTTGTTTTCGCGGATCAGGTTGCGGATCGCGGGCGTGCCGACCATGATCTCGTGCGCCGCCGCCCGGCCCGAGCCGTCCTTCGTCTTGCACAGCGTCTGGGAGATGATGGCCTTGATCGACTCCGAGATCATGGCGCGGATCATGTCCTTCTCCGCCGCCGGGAACACGTCGACGATCCGGTCGATCGTCTTCGCCGCCGACGAGGTGTGGAGCGTGCCGAACACCAGGTGGCCGGTCTCCGCGCCGGAGAGCGCGAGGCGGATGGTTTCCAGGTCGCGCATCTCGCCCACCAGGATCACGTCCGGGTCCTCGCGCAGCGCGCTTCGCAGCGCATTGTTGAAGGAGAGCGTATGCGGGCCGACCTCGCGCTGGTTGATCAGGCACTTCTTCGACTCGTGCACGAACTCGATCGGGTCCTCGATGGTGAGGATGTGGCCTTCCTCGTTCTCGTTCTTGTGGTTGATCATCGCCGCGAGGGTGGTCGACTTGCCCGAGCCGGTCGGCCCGGTGACGAGCACCACGCCGCGCGGCTGGTCCGCGAGCTCCTCGAAGATCTTGGGGCACTTGAGCTGCTCGAGCGACAGGATCTTCGACGGGATGGTTCGCATCACCGCGGCGGCGCCGCGCTGCTGCACGAACGCGTTCACGCGGAAGCGCGCGAGGTTCGGCACCGCGAAGGAGAAGTCGCACTCGAGGTTTTCCTCGTAGAACTTCCTCTGCCCGTCGTTCATGATGTCGTAGATCATCCCGTGCACGTCCTTGTGCTCCATGGCCGGCAGGTTGATGCGCTTCACGTCGCCGTGCACGCGGATCATGGGCGGCAGGCCCGACGACAGGTGCAGGTCGGACGCCTTGTTCTTCACCACGAAGGCGAGCAGCTCAGTGAGATCCATTAGAATCCTCCCGGAATGAGGCGGCGAAGCGTTTTTCTTCGCTGGTTCAGGGCATTATGGCAACAATTGCCGACAACCTGCAACAAATAAAAGCGCGCCTCGCGCGCGCGCAAGGCGTGACATTGTTGGCAGTGTCGAAGGGACAATCCGCGCTCGCCGTGCGCGAGGCGGCGGCGGCCGGGCAAAAAGCGTTCGGGGAGAACTACGTGCAGGAGGCGGTGGCGAAGATGGACGCGCTGCGTAGCGAGTCGCCGGGTCTGGAATGGCACCTCATCGGCCCGCTCCAGAGCAACAAGACGCGCATCGTCGCCGAGCGCTTCGACTGGGTGCAGAGCGTCGCGAGTGAAAAAATTGCACGCCGGCTCGCCGAGCAGCGCCCCGCCGGCGCGCCGGCGCTCTGCGTCCTGCTTCAGGTCAACGCGTCCGGGGAAGCGTCCAAGTCAGGGGTTGCGCCGCGGGACGTGCCGGCGCTCTGCGAAAAGGTCGCCGCGCTCAAGGGCCTGCGCCTGCGCGGCCTCATGGCGATTCCCGAGCCCGGCGCGCCGCCCGAGCGCTACCGCGAGATGAAGCGCCTCTTCGATCGCCTCAAGGAGCGCTTCGGCCTGGACACGCTTTCGATGGGGATGTCGGACGACATGGAGCTCGCGATCGCGGAAGGCGCCACGCTGGTGCGCATAGGGACCGCCATCTTCGGCGCGCGGAAGACGCCCGCGGAGAAGGCGGCATGAGCATCGCCTTCCTCGGCGGCGGCAACATGGCGCAGGCGCTCATCGGCGGCCTGCTCGCCAGGGGCCACGAGCCCAAATCGATCTGCGTGGTGGAGGTGAGCCCGGCGGCGCGCGAGCGGCTCGCCGCGCGCCACGCGGTGCGCGTCAGCACCGCGCCGGACGCCGCGGTGCAGGCGGCCGACACGCTGGTCCTCGCGGTGAAGCCGCAGGACATGAAGGCGGCGCTCGCCTCGGTCGCCTCGAGCGTGCGCGGCAAGCTCGTCGTGAGCATCGCCGCCGGGATCACGCTCGCCGCGCTCTCGCGCTGGCTCGGCGGCCATCGCAACATCGTGCGCTGCATGCCGAATACGCCCGCACTGATCGGCGCCGGCATCACCGGCCTATACGCGCCGCCCGAGGTGGGCACCGCGGAGCGGAAGCGGGCCGAGGCGATTCTCGCCGCGGTGGGCGAAGTGGTGTGGGTGGCCGAGGAGCGCCTGCTCGATCCGGTGACGGCGGTGTCGGCGAGCGGTCCGGCGTACGTCTTCTGGTTCATCGAGCAGCTCGCCGCGGCGGCGGAGAAGCTCGGCATCCCGCCCGCGGAAGCGGGCAAGCTCGCCCTGCACACCGTGCTCGGCGCCGCCCGGCTCGCGGCCGCTTCGGGCGCGCCGCCGGCGGAGCTTCGCCGCAACGTCACCTCGAAGGGCGGCACGACCGAGGCGGCGCTCAAGGTGTTCGAGGAAGAGAAGCTCGCCGAGCGCCTGCTGCGCGCGATCGAGGCGGCGAGCCGCCGCGGCGAGGAGCTCGGCCGCGACCTGGGGAAGGACTGAGGCGTGCTCGGCCAGATCCTCGATTTCCTGGCCGATACCCTCATCACGTTCTTCGTGGTCCTGCTCGTGGCGCGCTTCCTGCTGCAATGGCTGCGCGTGTCGTTCCGCAACCCGCTCGGCGAGTTCGTCGTGTTGACGACCAACTGGCTCGTGCGCCCGGCGCGCAGGGTGGTTCCGGGCTGGGGCGGGCTGGACCTCGCCACGCTGCTCCTCGCCTGGCTGCTCCAGGGCGCCGCGCTGTGGATTCACGCCGCGATCGCCGGCGCGCATATCGCGGCGGCCGCCTTGATCGCGGTCGCGTTCGTGGACCTGCTGCGCTTCGCGATCTATATCCTCGTGTTCGCGGTCATCATGCAGGTGGTTTTTTCCTGGGTGAACCCGCAAGCGCCCCTCGCGCCCGTGTTCGATGCGATCACGCGGCCGTTCCTGCGGCCCCTGCGTCGCATCGTGCCGCCGATCGCCAACGTGGATCTTTCTCCCGCGGTGCTGTTCCTGCTCCTGCAGGTTGCGCTCATCGTGTGGCGCTACCTGGCGGCCGCGGCCGCGAGCATTGCATGACGAGGCTGGTGCTCGAGCTTCACGTGCAGCCGGGCGCCTCGCGCACCGAGATGGCGGGAATGCACGGCGAGCGCCTGAACGTTCGGCTCGCGGCACGCGCCGTGGACGGAAAAGCCAACGCCGCGCTGGTCGAGTTCCTCGCCGGCCACTACGGCGTGGCGCGCTCGAGCGTGACCATAGAAGCGGGATTGAGATCGAGGCGAAAAAGGGTGGCGATATGGAAACCGACCAGGCCGGCGCCGAAAAGCTCGACTCGCTGAAGACCCTGGTCACGGTCGTCTACGCGCTGCAGGCGGCCGGCTTCTTCGTCGGCCTGTCGTGGATCGCGGCGGTGGTGATCGACTACGTGAAGCGCGAGGATGCGGCCGGCACGTGGCTCGAGTCGCACGTGCGCTGGCAGATCCGCACCTTCTGGTTCGGCCTGCTCTGGGCGGCGATCGGCGCGCCGCTGTGCCTCGTCTTCGTCGGCTGGGCGGTGCTCTTCGCCGACGGCGTCTGGCTCGTCTACCGCATCGTCAAGGGCTGGCTCTACCTGAGCGAAAAAAGGCCGATGCCGGCCTAGACGGCCGCCAGCTTCGCCTTTCTTTTCTCGTCGAAGAATTGCTCGTCCTCGGTGGAGCCATGGAGCGCCGTGGTCGACGCCTGGCCGCCGGTGACCACCTGCGTGATCTGGTCGAAGTAGCCGGTCCCGACTTCGCGCTGGTGCTTCACCGCGGTGAAGCCCTTTTCCGCGGCGGCGAACTCCTTTTCCTGCAGCGCGACGAAGGCCGCCATGTTGTCGCGCGCATAGCCGTGCGCGAGCTCGAACATCGAGTAGTTGAGGGCGTGGAAGCCGGCGAGGGTGATGAACTGGAACTTGTAGCCCATCGCGCCGAGCTCGCGCTGGAACTTCGCGATCGTGGCGTCGTCGAGGTTGCGCTTCCAGTTGAAGGACGGCGAGCAGTTGTACGCCAGCATCTTCTCCGGGTACTTCTTGCGGATGCCCTCGGCGAAGCGCCGGGCGAAGGCGAGGTCGGGAGTGCCGGTCTCGCACCACACCATGTCGGCGTATTCCGCGTAGGCGAGCCCGCGCGAGAGCGCCTGGTCGAAGCCCTTGCGCGTGCGGTAGAAGCCCTCGGCGGTGCGCTCGCCGGTGATGAAGGGCTTGTCGTTCTCGTCAACGTCCGTGGTGACGAGGTCCGCGGCCTCCGCATCGGTCCGCGCGAGGAGCAGCGTCGGCACCCCCAGGATGTCGGCCGCGAGCCGCGCCGCGATCAGCTTCTGCACCGCCTCCTGCGTCGGCACCAGCACCTTGCCGCCCATGTGGCCGCATTTCTTCACGGAGGCGAGCTGGTCCTCGAAGTGCACGCCAGCCGCGCCCGCCTCGATCATCGCCTTCATGAGCTCGAAGGCGTTCAGCACGCCGCCGAAGCCCGACTCCGCGTCGGCCACGACCGGCGCGAGCCAGTCGACGTCGCTGCGGCCTTCCATCGTCTGGATCTGGTCCGCTCGCAGCAGCGCGTTGTTGATGCGCCGCACGACGTTCGGCACCGACGAGACGGAATAGAGCGACTGGTCGGGATACATGGCGAGCGAGTCGTTGGCGTCGGCCGCGACCTGCCAGCCCGAGAGGTAGATCGCCGGTACGCCGGCGCGCACCTGCTGCATCGCCTGGTTGCCGGTGAGGGCGCCGAGCGAGTTGACGAACGGCAGCTCGTGCATCAGGCGCCAGAGCTTCTCCGCGCCGCGCTCGGCGAGCGTGTGCTCGATCTGGATGCTGCCGCGCAGGCGCACCACGTCTTCGGCGCTGTAGCCGCGCTTGACGCCTCTCCAGCGCGCGTTCTCGGCCCAGTCCTCCTGCAACGCTTCTATTTTTTGTCGTTTCACGGCTCTCTCCGGAAAAAGATGGCGACTCCCGGAGTGTGCGACGCGCTATGGCGCGCAGCAACATGCCGAACGGATCATTTTGTGCGCAGCAAAACAAGCCGTTACAGGGACTTACGGCATGTCTATTTCACGTTACGGGATGCTTTTTCAAGAATTGCTGCTGCGCACCAGACGGCGGAGGCTAGGTTTGAACGAGCTTGCGGTGCCGGTGGACGCTCATCAGGATGCCCGTGGCGATGAAGAGCGTGAGGAGCGCCGTGCCGCCGTAAGAGAGGAAGGGAAGCGGCACGCCGACGACCGGCAGGATGCCGGAGACCATCCCCATGTTGACGAACGCGTACGTGAAGAACATGAGCGCGATCGAGCCGGCGAGGAGCCGCGCGAACACGGTGGGCGCATTCGCCGCGATCATCAGGCCGCGGCCGATGAGCAGCGCGTAGAGCACGATCAGCACGCAGTTCCCGATCAGGCCGAACTCCTCGGAAAACACCGCGAAGATGAAGTCGGTGTGGCGCTCGGGAATGAACTCGAGGTGCGCCTGCGTGCCGTTCAGCCAGCCTTTGCCGGCGAGGCCGCCGGAGCCCACCGCGATAGTGGACTGGATGATGTGGTAGCCGGCGCCGAGCGGATCGGTCGACGGATCGAGGAGGGTTAGCACCCGCTTGCGCTGATAGTCATGGAGCATCCCCCAGAGCGGGAAGAGGCCCGCGACACCGAGGCCGAAAAGCCACCCCAGCACCTTCCAGCTGATCCCGGCAAAGAAGATCACGTAGAAGCCGGCCGCGGCGACGAGCGCGGCCGTGCCGAGGTCGGGCTGGCGCGCGATCAGGCCCACCGGCACGAGGAGGAGCAGCGCCCCGAGCGCATAGTGGCGCAGCTGCACGCCGGCCTCGCGCTTGTGGAAGTACCACGCAAGCATCATGGGAACGGCGAGCTTCATCATCTCGGAGGGCTGGAAGCGCGTGACTCCGACGTGCAGCCAGCGGCGCGCGCCGTTGACGACGTCGCCCGCCACGGCGACCGCGACGAGGAGCGCCAGGCCCACCAGGTAGGCGGGCAGCGCGAAGCGCATCAAGGTCTGCGGCGGCACCTGCGCGACGAGCCACATGGCGCAGAACGCGAGCCCGAGGTTGCCGACCTGCGTCACGACGCGCGAAGGCGTGTCGTAGCTCGCCGAGAAAAGCGCGGCGAGCCCGATGAGCGCGAGCGTCAGCGTCAGCACAAGGAGCGTGCTGTCGATCCCGTCGGTGAGCCGCAGCGCAACGCGGCGCAGCGGAAGCGCGGATTCCAGGGCCATCAGTCGCTCTCGTCCTCGGCGGCGCCCTCGTCCTCCGGCGCGCTCTGCTGCTCGGCCATGCCCGGCGGCAGCTTGCCGAGCATGAAATAGTCGAGCACGGTGCGCGCGAGCGGCGCCGCGGCGCGCGCGCCGAAGCCGCCGTTCTCGACGACGATCGCCATCGCGATCCTCGGGCTGTCGACGGGCGCGAAGGCGATGAACAGCGAGTGGTCGCGAAACTGCTCGGCGACCCGCTTCTCGTCGTACTTCTCGTTCTGCTTGATGGCGATGACCTGCGCCGTGCCGGTCTTGCCGCCCGCGGTGTACTCGGCGCCGGCGAACGCGCGCGCCGCCGTGCCTTCCTTCACCACGCCGGCCATCGCGCGCTTGATGAACTCCACGTTCTGCGGCTTGAGCGGCACCGTGCGCACGAGCTGCGGCGCGATATCGCGGTGGCCGCCGGTGCGCAGGTTGTCGATGCGCGAGACGAGATGCGGCTTGTACATCGCGCCGCCGTTCAGCACGGTGGCGAGCGCGGCGGCGAGCTGGATCGGCGTGTACGCGTTGTAGCCCTGGCCGATGCCGATGGAGATGGTCTCGCCCGCATACCATTTCTGCTGCTCGGGCCGCCGGAAGCGCTTCATCTTCCACTCGGGAGAGGGCAGCACGCCGAGCGCCTCGCCGTTGATGTCGATGCCGGTGCGCGAGCCCAGGCCGAGCGGCGCCAGGCCGCGGGCGATCGCGTCGATCCCCATGTCGTTCGCGAGCTGGTAGTAGTACGTGTCGCAGGACTCGACGATCGACTTGTAGAGGTCCACCGTGCCGTGCCCGCCCTTCTTGTCGTCGCGGAAGCGCCGGCCGCCGAAGTCGAAGTAGCCCGGGTCGAAGATGGTGCTGGAAGGCCGGCGCTTGCCGATCTCGAGCGCGGCGAGCGCGAGGAAGGGCTTGAAGGTCGAGCCCGGCGGATAGACCCCGGCGATCGCGCGGTCGTTGAGCGGCCGGTCGGGCGAGTTGTTGAGCTCGGACCAGCTCTGCGGGTCGATGCCGTCGACGAACAGGTTCGGGTCGAATCCGGGCTTCGAGACGAACGCGAGCACGGCGCCGGTGGACGGGTCGAGCGCGACCAGGGCGCCGCGGCGCTCGCCGAACGCACTCTCCGCCACCTGCTGCAGCTTTAGGTCGATGGTCAGCACGACGTTGTTCCCGGGCAGCGAGGGCGTGCGCGAGAGCGTGCGGATGCCGCGGCCCGCGGCGTCGATCTCGACCTGCTCGAAGCCGGTGGTGCCGTGCAGCTCGCTCTGGTAGCTCGCCTCGATCCCGGCCTTGCCGATGAAATCGGTGCCGCGGTAGTTCGCCTCGACCCCTTCCTCCTCGAGGCGCTCCTGGTCGGCCTCGTTGATCCGCCCCATGTAGCCGATGAGGTGGGAGGCGCTGTCGCCGTTCGGGTACTGGCGGAAGAGCCGCGCCCGGATGTCGACCCCCTCGAAGCGGTAGCGGTTCGCGGCGAACTTGGCGACCTCCTCGTCCGAGAGCCGGGTGCGGATGGGCAGGCTCTCCGCGTTGCGCGTCTCGGCGAGGAGCTTGCGGAAGCGGGCGCGGTCGCGCGGCTGGATCTCGATGATCTCGGAGAGCGCGTCGATGACCTGCTCGAGGTTCTTCACCTTGCGCGGCGAGATCTCCAGCGTGTAGGCGGAGTAGTTGCGCGCGATGACGAGACCGTTGTGGTCGAGGATCAGGCCGCGGTTGGGCGCGACCGGCACGATGGAGATTCGGTTCTCCTCGGCCTTCGCCTGGTAGGCGTCGTGCCGCACGACCTGCAGCAGGAAGAAGCGCGCGGCGAGCAGGCCGAACGCGACCAGCACCGCCATCGCGGCGATGCCGACCCGCACCTGGAAGTGCTGCAGCTCGCGCTCGGCGTTGCGGATCTCGGCGACGCCCAGCACTACGGCACCTGCATCGGCTCAGGCATCTAGAGCACCTGTTCCCGCTCGAGGCGGCGCTGCGGGATGAGGAGCAGCCAGGTGAGCGGCGGCCACAGCGCCGCGCCGATCAGCGGGCCGACGACGAGCGACCAGCCCGGGAAGGGCGATCCGGCGGCGAGGCGCACGAGCAGGATCATCGCTTGCGAGGCGAGCAGGAGCGGCGCGACGTGGAACGCCTGCTGCAGCGGCCCGAACCAGAGGATGCGCCGCGACAGCCAGATGGCGAGAAACGCGAGCAGCGAATAGGCAAGCGCATGCTGGCCGAGCAGCACGCCGTTCCCCGCGTCGGTGAGCAGCCCGAGCGCCCAGGCGACGCCCAGGCCGACGAGGCGCGGCTGGCGCACGCACCAGAAGCACAGCACGAGCGCGACGAAGTCCGGCGTGTACTTCAAGTCCGGCCACGGCAGGAAATTCAGCAGCAGCGCCACCGCGAAGGAGAGCGCGATGGTGCTCAGGCGCACCGGCATCAGGATGTGCTGCGGGCTATCGGGACCCATCGCCCTTCGCGTCCTTGGCGCGGCGGCGCGACTTGTCGCCGCGGCGCTCCTTGGCGGGCTCGGCCTCGGCGGGCCGCGGCGGCGCCTTCGATTCGTTGCTGAGGATGAGGAGGAAGCGGCCGCGGTCCACCCCCGCGGCCGGCTTGCACACGACCCGCGCGAAGCTGCGCTCCGCGTCGCGCTCGATGCGCATGACGGTGGCGACCGGGATCCCGGCCGGGTACACGCCATCGATGCCGGAGGTGACGAGGTGGTCGCCGTTCTGGATTTCCGCGTTGGCTGCCATGAAGCGCAGCTCGAGCGTGCCGGCGGCGCCGCCGCCGAAGGCGACGGCGCGCAGCCCATTCCTCACCACCTGCACCGGGATCGCCTGATCGGGATCGGTGAGGAGCGTTACCTCGGAAGTGAGCGCGTGCACGCGGGTGACCTGGCCGACGATGCCGGCGTCATCGGCCACGGGGCTGCCGGGCTGCACCCCTTCGCGCGTGCCGCGGTCGATGAACACCTTGTTCGAGTAGGGGTCGCGGCTCGCGTACAGGATCTCGGCCGGCATGGAGCGCACGCTCACCGCCTCGCCGGCGCCGATCAGGCGGCGCAGCTGCGCCGCCTCGGCCTTTTCCGCCTCGAAGCGCTGCGCGTCCTGCGCGAGCTCGAGGTTCTGCGCCCGCAGGCGCTCGTTCTCCTCGAGCAGCCTCGACTGCAAGGTGAAGTAGCCCGAGACGCGCTCGGCGAGCTCGAAGGGCAGCGTGGCGGCGCGCTGGATGGGATAGGCGATCAGGGCGAGCACGCTGCGCAGGTTCTCCGCATAGCGGAAGCGCGCGTCGAGCACGAGAAGCGCAACGGAGAGCGAAGCGAAGAAGAAGAGCCGGACGAGCGGCGCCGGTCCTCGTTTGAAGAACGGCGGGGGGGTGTGTTCCATCCCCCTCTACATTCAGTCGTTGGTGAAGATCGGGCCGAAGTGCTCCATCTTCTCGAGGGCCTTGCCGGAGCCGCGCACCACGCAGGTGAGCGGGTCTTCGGCGACGATCACCGGGAGGCCGGTCTCCTCCATGAGGAGCCGGTCGAGGTCGCGCAGCAGCGCGCCGCCGCCGGTCAGCACCATGCCCTTCTCGGCGATGTCCGCGCCGAGCTCGGGCGGAGTCTGCTCGAGCGCCGACTTCACCGCGGAGACGATCTGGTTGAGCGGCTCGGTGAGCGCCTCCAGGATCTCGTTCGAGCTGATGGTGAAGCTCCTTGGAATGCCTTCGGCGAGGTTGCGGCCCTTCACCTCCATCTCGCGCACTTCGGAGCCGGGGAAGGCCGAGCCGATCTCCTTCTTGATGAGCTCGGCGGTGGTCTCGCCGATCAGCATGCCGTAGTTGCGGCGGATGTAGTTGATGATCGCCTCGTCGAACTTGTCGCCCCCGACGCGCACCGAGCCGGAGTACACCATGCCGCCGAGCGAGATCACGCCGACCTCCGTGGTGCCGCCGCCGATGTCGACCACCATGGAGCCGGTCGCGTCGGCGACCGGCAGATCCGCGCCGATCGCCGCCGCCATGGGTTCCTCGATCAGGTAGACCTGCCCCGCGCCCGCGCCGATGGCGCTTTCGCGAATGGCGCGGCGCTCGACCTGCGTCGAGCCGCACGGCACGCAGATGATGATGCGCGGGCTGGGCGAGAAGAGCTTGTTGTCGTGCACCTTCTTGATGAACTGCTTGAGCATCTGCTCGGTGACGGTGAAGTCGGCGATCACGCCGTCCTTCATCGGCCGGATGGCGATGATGTTGCCCGGCGTCTTGCCGAGCATCTGCTTCGCTTCCTTGCCGACCGCCTGGATGGTCTTCTTGCCGCTCGGCCCCGCTTCCTGGCGGATCGCGACCACCGAAGGTTCGTCGAGCACGATGCCCTTG
>DASRFM010000078.1:0-2341 GCA_035651575.1 Burkholderiales bacterium
CGCTCGGCGAATTCGTGCGACACCTCGGTGAGCGCGATGATCACGTGGCGCCAGCGCTCGCGCGGCATGCGGTTCACCAGGTTGACGATGCCGTTCTCCAGGCCGCCGATGCCGAAGCGGTAGACGATGTGCGCGATAAGCGGCGCGCTCGTCACGGGGTTGCCTTTTGCGCCTGCGCGAGCGCCGCGTCGATCGCGGGCCGCATCTCGCTCGCGAACTCGCGCAGCGTCTGCCGCGCGCGCTCGGGTTGCTCGTCGTAGGGCGCGGCGAGAATCACTGCGGCTGCGTCATCGCCGCGGCCGAGGAGCCGATCGCGCGCCAGGTACGCCTTCGCCACGTATGGGCTGGTGAGCGCCGTCCCGCCGATCCAGTACCAGTCCCACACCAGCAGTCGCTGGCGAGCGGAGCGTAGCTCGGTTTCGCGCACGCCGTGCGCAGCCTCGCTCAGCCGCCGCTCATGCAGGTTCGCCCACACCGGGTGTTTCTGCACGACCATCACGTTGGTCGAGGTGACGAGCTCCGCGCCGCGGCGCTGCTGGCGGTAGAAGCCGAGATAGAGCCCCACCTGGCGATCGCCCTTGCGATACACCTCGAAGCGGCTCGCCGCGGCGCCCTGGTAGCGAGGCCGCCAGTCGGTGAGCGGTGCATCGACATGCACCCAGCCCGCCGTGTCGGCCGGCGCGGCAAGCGCAACCGCGCCTTGCTCTGCGGCGCCGCGCTCGAGCCAGGCGGCGTAGAGCGGCCCGCAGGCGGCCACGGCGACGATCGCCGCAGCGATGCCGGCAAGCGGCGCGCGCGAGGGGCGCTGTGCCGGCGGTACGGACGCCTCGTCTGTCTGCGCCGGCAGCGGGTCGCGCCAGATCGAGCCGACCCAGAAAAGCGCGGCGATGACGATGCCGAACCACACCCAGCCGTAGATGAAATGGTCGATGCCGAGCGCAAGGCGCATGTCGCTCAGGTGGGCGATCATGACGATGCCGTACGCGCGAAAACCGTTGGCGATGATCGGCACCACAATCGCGGCCAGCACGAAAAGCAGGCGCTTCGACAACTTTTGGTAGGTGAGGTAGGCGAACAGCGTCCCGACGACCACCGACGCGATGAGGTAGCGCAGCCCGCTGCAGCCTTCGACGATCGACCAGTGCCCGCTGGGGATGACGAAGAACAGTCCTTCGCGGAACACCGGGATGCCGGTGAGCTGCAGCGCCGTGACGGTGAAGGTCGCGGTCCATTCCATGAGCGGCACCATCAGTGCCTCGCCGACCGGCACGGCAAAAAACAGGAACGCGAGCGGAAAGGCGAGCGCCAGGGCTACCCGGCGTCCCGCGATGGTGAGCACCGCGGCCGGAATCATGGCGGTCATGGCGAGCTGTTGCACCACCTGCGCGTCGCCCGCCGCCCCGATGAGCCATGCTGCCGCCGCGCCAGCGACCAGGCCGAGGCCGCGAACATCCGGTGCGGGCGCGAGGCGCGCCAGCTCGCGGCGCTTGAGCCACACGAGCCAGAGCACCATCGGCACGATCAGGTAACCGTGAGCGAAGGTCTCGGAGCGCGACCAGATCGCGACGAGCGACGCGGCCGTGCGCCAGTAGATCGCGAGCAGCGCGGCGATGCTGACTGCCAGCGCGATCAGCACCGGTGTCCATCTCGCGCGCGCCGGCGAGAGCGGCGGCGCATGCAGCACACTGGCCGTCTCGATCTTCACAGTGCCAGCGCCTCCGACTTGGTGGTGAAGCCCTTCTCGAGCAGGGCTTCGAGCGCGGCCTGGCTCGTGCGCCAGGTGTAGTCGCGCAGCACGCGCGCGCGCGCCAGCGCGCCCATGCGCGCGCCGCGATCGCCATCGAAGAGCGAGCGCACGAGGGCGGCGAAATGACTCGGCTCGGAAGCGCAGGCGAGCTCGATTCCCTGGCGCACCGAGAGCGCCGCGGCGCAAGCCGGGCTCGTCACCACCGGCTTCGCCATGGCCATGGCTTCCAGGATCTTGTTCTGGATGCCGCGCGCGACGCGCAGCGGCGCCACCACCACCGTGGCGTGCGCGAGGTAAGGCCGCACGTCGGGCACGCGGCCGGTGATGACCACGCCCGGTTCGCGCGCGAGCGCGCGTACCGCGCCGTCGGGATTCATTCCTACCGCATAAAAGCGCACCGTCGGGTCGCTATCGCGGATGAGCGGCAGCACCTCGCGCGTGAACCACACGGCGGCGTCGATGTTCGGCCAGTAGTCCATGGCGCCGGTGAACACCACGGCGCGCTCGCCCGGCGGGAAAGGCGACCAGAATTCCTGCGTCGGTGAGTAGAACACGCTGTCGACGCCGTTGCGGATGGTGAGCGCGCGGCTCTTC
>DASRFM010000079.1:0-42831 GCA_035651575.1 Burkholderiales bacterium
GCGAATAGTCGAGGTACAGCATCGACGCCACCGCGTCGACCCGCAGGGCGTCGACGTGGTAGCGGCTGAGCCAGTGGTTGGCCGACGAGGCCAGGAAGCTGCGCACCTCGTGCCGCCCGTAATTGAAGATCAGGCTCTTCCAGTCCGGGTGGTGCCCCTGCCGCGGGTCGGCATGCTCGAAGAGGTGCGTGCCGTCGAAGAAGCCCAGGCCGTGCTCGTCCCACGGGAAGTGCGACGGCACCCAGTCGAGGACCACGCCGATGCCGTTCTGGTGCAGCAGGTCCACCAAGCGCATGAAGTCCTGCGGCGTGCCGTAGCGCGCGCTCGGCGCGAAGTAGCCGGTGGACTGGTAGCCCCACGAGCCGTAGAACGGGTGCTCCATGATCGGCAGCAGCTCGACGTGGGTGAATCCCATGCGCTTCATGTACTCGACGAGCTGCGGCGCGATTTCCTCGTACGAGAGCAGGCGGCCGGGCTCGCTCGGGTCGCGGCGCCAGGAGCCGAGGTGCATCTCGTAGATGCTCCACGGGCAGTCGAGGCCGTTGCGGGAGCGCCGTGCGCGCATCCAGTCCTGGTCGCCCCACTCGTAGTCGAGGTCCCAGACCACCGAGGCGGTGCGCGGCGCCAGCTCGCTGCGGAACGCGAACGGGTCCGCCTTGTCCACCCGGTATCCGGCGTGCCTGGAGACGATGTGAAATTTGTACAGGCTCCCCGGCCGCGCCTGCGGCACGCGGCCCGTCCAGATTCCCGAGTCGCCCGCGCTGGCGAGCGCATGCGCCCGCGGGTCCCAGTCGTTGAAGTCGCCCACCACCGCGACCGCGGCGGCGTTCGGCGCCCAGACGGCGAACTGCGTCGCGCCCTCGACGGCGTGCGCGCCCAGCTTCTCGTAGAGACGCGTGTGCGTGCCCTCGCGGAAGAGGTACTGGTCGTGCCCGGTAAGGGCGAGGCTTCGCTCGGTGACGGCGCTCATGCAACCCCCTGCTTTAACATCAGAAGCGGGATTTCATCTACCTTTTGAGACTGTGCAGACCGATTACGTTCAGCGCTTCCTTTTCGAGGAGCTCGACATCCGCGGGCGCCTCGCGTGCCTGACCTCCGCCTGGCGCAGCATGCTCGAAGGCCGCGGCTATCCCGGCGACATCGTCGGGCTGCTCGGCCACACCACGGCGCTCAATGTGCTGCTGGGCGCCAACCAGAAAGGCGCCGGCCGGGTGACGATGCAGGTGCAAGGTTCGGGCCCGGTGAAGCTGCTCGTCTCCGACTGCACCGCCGAGCTGCGCATCCGCGGCATGGCGCAGTACGAGCGCGAGCTGGGAGCCTCTTCGAGCGAGCGAAAGCTCCTCGGCGACGGCAAGCTGTGCGTCACGCTCGAGGACATGAAGACCGGTCAGTTCTATCAGAGCCTGGTCCCCCTGGAAGGCGATACGCTGCAGGCTATCTTCCAGCACTACCTGTCGCAATCCGAGCAACTACCTACGTACCTGCGGCTTTTCGCCGACTCGGATGCGCTGTGCGGCCTGCTGCTCGAGAAGCTGCCGGGCGCCGATGCGCGCGATCCTGACGGCTGGGACCGCGTGACGCACCTCGCTGCGACGCTCACCCTGGACGAGACGCGCGACATCCAGCCCTATGACCTCCTCACGCGCCTCTTCCCGGAGGAGCTGATGCGCGTCTTCCGCCTCTACCCGGTGGAATACCACTGCCCCTACGACGAAGGACGGGTGAAGGACCTGCTGCGCGGCCTGGGCCGGGCGGAGGTGGAATCGATCCTCGCCGAGCGGGGCGAAGTCGTGATCCGCAACGAGATGTGCAACCACGAGTACCGCTTCGATGCGCGCGCAGTCGAGGAGATGTTTTCGCATTAAGATGTCTTCCAGGAGGAGGACCATGAGAAAACATCTCGCTTTACTGGCGGCGCTCGCCCTCTGCGCCTGCGGAGAGTCGGCCCCGCCCCCGAAACCCGCGCCGCCCAAGCCCGCCGCGCCCGCGCAGCCGGCGCCCCCGCCGAAGCCCGCTGCGGCCCCGGCGCCGACACCCGCGGTGGAGAAGCCACCTACGGAGAACCCGAACACGCAGCTCGCCGCGCGCGTGAAGCAGGCGCTCGAATCCGCCTCGGTTCAGGCCGCGGGCGTGGACGTCACTGCGGCGAACGGCACGGTCACGCTCTTCGGCACGGTGCCGTCGAACGAGGAGAAAAGCCGCGCCGCGCGGATCGCCGGCAAGGTGCCGGGCGTGACGTCGGTGGACAACCGCATCGTCGTGGTGCGCGGCTCCTAGCCGCGCTTTGCTACGCCGGGCGCGCGACCCTCGCGCCCGGCCAGAGGTCCGGCCGGCTGCGCTCGTACTGCGGCGGATAGCCCTCGAGCTTGACGCCGAAATGGTCGGCGGCATGCCACACCCAGCGCGGGTTGTCGAGGAACGCGCGCGCCATGGCGACCATGTCCGCCTGGCCCGAGGCGACGATCTTTTCCGCCTGCTCCGCGTCCGCGATCATGCCGACCGCGCGGACCGCGATCGGTACCGAGGCTTTGACTTTCTCCGCGAAAGGAACCTGGTAGCCGGGCGCGACCGGAATCCTCGCGTGCGCCACGCTCGCGCCGCTCGACACGCACACGTAGTCGAGGCCGGCGCGCTTCAGCTCCTTCGCATAGGCGACCGCGTCATCGGGCTGGAAGCCGCCCTCGACCCAGTCGGTCGCGTTGATGCGCGCGCCGAGGCCGCGCTCCCTCGGCCAGGCCGCGCGCACCGCCTCGGCGACCTCCAGCGCAAACTTCATCCGGTTTTTTCCGTACTCGTCCTTGCGCTGGTTGGAGACCGGCGACAGGAACTGGTGGATCAGGTAGCCGTGCGCCGAATGCAGCTCGAGCACGTCGAAGCCGATGCGCAACGCGCGCTGCGCGCTGGACACAAAGTCGTCGACGAGGCGCCTGATTTCCGCGGTGCTCAATTCGTGCGGCACGTGCCAGCCCTCGCCGAAGGGGATGGGCGAAGGCGCCACCGTCTGCCAGGGCGATTCCCCGCCCGCGAGCGGCTTGCCGCCCTTCCAGGGCGCGTGCGTCGAGGCCTTGCGCCCGGCATGGCCGATCTGCACGCCGATCGGGTTCTGCGTGAGCCTGCGGTACGCCGCGACGCGGCGCGCCATCGCGGCCTCGTTGTGCTCGCTGTAGAGCCCGGTGCAGCCGTGCGTGATGCGGCCCTCGCGCGTGACGCCGGTCGCCTCGACCATGAACAGGCCCGCTCCGGACACCGCGAACTGCGCGACGTGGAAGTCGTGCCAGTCGGTCATCGAGCCGTCGTCCGCGCTGTACTGGCACATGGGCGAGACCACGATGCGGTTGGGGAGCGTGACGCCGCCGAGCGCGATCGGCGTGAAGAGCTTAGGGTGCGGCAACGGTGATTCCTTTCTCGGCAAATGCCTTCCTGAGCGTTTTCGCGAACAGCACCGCGTTGGGCTGGTCGCCATGGAGACAAAGCGTGTCGGCGGCGACCGGGACGCGCTTGCCCGAAAGGCTGGTGACGGTGCCGCCTTCGATCATGCCGAAGACCTGCGTCAGCGATTTCGCGGCTTCGGTGATCATGCCGCCGGGCTGGTCGCGGGGCGCGAGCTCGCCGGCGTCGGTATAGCCGCGGTCGGCGAAGACCTCGCCCGCGACGCGGACGTTGCGCTTCTTCGCGATCTCGTAGTTCTTGCTTCGCGAAAGAACATAGAGAAAAACTTCCGAGCCCAGATCGCGCGCGGCGCGCACCATTGCCTCGGAAAGCGCCTCGTCGTTCGCCGCCATGTTGTAGAGCGCGCCGTGGCACTTGACGTGGTGCAGCTTCGCGCCGGCCGCGCGCGCGAACGCCTCGACCGCGCCGGCCTGGTAGAGCACGAGGTCGTACATGTCCTGCGGCGAGATCTTCATGACGCGGCGGCCGAAGCCCTGCAGGTCGGGGAGCGACGGATGCGCGCCGATGGCGACGCCGTGGTCCACGGCGAGCTGCACCGTCCTGCGGATGGTCGCCGGATCGCCGCCGTGGAAGCCGCAGGCGATGTTGGCGGAGGAGATGAACGGCATCACCTCGGCGTCGGCGCCCATCTTCCAGGCGCCGTAGCTCTCGCCCATGTCGCAGTTGAGGTCGATCGTTTTGCTAGTTGCCATATTCCCATCCGATCGCGCGCAGCGCGGGCGCGACGCGCGCCCGCTGGTCGCGGCGCAGCTCCACCGCGGTCTTCAGGTCGCAGCGCGCGAAGCGCAGCCGGCCGCCGGGCGCCATCTGCGCGAGGCGCGGCACGTCGGCCGTCGCGATCTCGGCGATGCGCGGATAGCCGCCGGTGGTCTGGTGGTCGGCCATGAGCGCGATCGGCACGCCGCTCGCCGGCACCTGCACCGTGCCGAGGCAGATCGGCCCGGATAGTATCTCACCGGGGTCGCTGCGCACGAGCGCCGGGCCCGCCAGGCGGAATCCCATGCGGTTCGACTCCGGCGCGATCTTCCACACCGCGTCGAAGAAGGCGTGCTGCGAGGCCGCGTCGAACATCGCGTAGTGCGGGCCTTCCATCGCGTGCAGCGTGACGGGCTCGTGCTCGGGAAGCGTGAACGGCGCCACGTGCCAGCGCACGCTGCGGCCGCGCGGCTTCCTCAGCTTCAGGAACCGCTCGCGCGAGAGCGCGGCCGCGTTTTCGCGCAGCGGCAGGCGGTCGCCGCGGCGCAGCGCGCGTCCCAGGAAGCCGCCGAAGCGGCCCGGCAGGTAGGTCGCGCGGCTGCCCAGCACCGGCTCCACCGCGAGGCCGCCCGCGACCGCGAGGTAGGCGCGCGCGCCGCGCTGGGCGCGGCCGATCGAGAGCCGCGCGCCCGCCGCGACGAGGACCGGCCGGTTGCGCGGGAAGCCGCCGGCGAAATCGGCGCCGCAAAGCGCGACCAGCGTGTCGTGCGCGAAGGCGAGCTCGGGCCCGAGGATCGTGATCTCGAGCGCCGCCTCGCCGCCGTCGTTGCCCACCAGCACGTTCGCGAGCGTGAGCGCGACCGGATCCATGGCGCCGCCCGGGCAGAGGCCGATGTGCTGGTGGCCGTGGCGGCCGTGGTCCTGCACCGTAGTCAGCAGGCCGGCCCTGAAGACCTCGATCATTTTCCTTCCGCGAGCCGCGCGAATTCGTCGGGCCCGATCGGCCGGAAGCGCACCCGGTCGCCGGCGAGAAACAGGCTCGGCGCCTCGCGGGTCGCGTCGAACACGGCGAGGGGCGTGCGCCCGATCACGCTCCAGCCGCCGGAGATCGCGTACGGGTAGACGACCGTCTGGTCGTTCGCGATCGCGACCGAGCCGGCCGGGACCTCCGCGCGCGGGTTGGCGCGCCGGGGAATGGACAGCTTGCGCTCGAGGCCGCCCATATAGGCGTGGCCGGGCGCGAAGCCCATCATCAGGACGCGGTATTCCGCGGCCGAATGCAGGGCAGCGATCTTGTCCGCGGATACCTTTGTTCTTTGGGAAACTTCCTCGGCGTCGAGCGCGAACGGCGCCTCGTAGCACACCGGCACCTCGACCAGCCGCTCGGCGCGCTTCGCCTCGGGCAGTCCGGCCTTGATGCAGCCCTCGACCAGCGCGCGCGCCGTGCCGAGCACGTCGCCCTCGAAGTCCGGATCGAAATGCAGCGCGAGGCCGCCGAACGCCGGCACGAGGTCGCGCAGCGCCGCGAGCCCGCCCTTCTTCGCCGCCGCCTCGACCGCCAGCCCGAGCCGCTGCACGAAGGCGTTGACCTCGGGCTCGAGCGTGCGCGAGAACTCCACGTACGCCGCGCAATCGCCCAGGGGGACGATTGCGAGGGGCTTCAGCTTCACGCGGCCCGGGGAACGGCGACGCCGATCATGCAGTCGCGCGTCACGGTGGCGGCGAGCCGGTCCTCGCTCCAGCCTTCCGTGCCGGCGGGCCGCATGGGAAGCACGATGTAGCGCATGTCGGCGGTGGAGTCGTGCACCCGGATCGTCGTCGTTTCCGGCAACGACAGGCCGAATTCGGACAGAACGGCCCGCGGCTCGTGGACCATGCGCGAGCGGTAGTTGCGCGACTTGTACCAGTCGGGCGGGATGCCGAGGAGCATCCGCGGATAGCACGAGCAGAGCGTGCAGACGATCGCGTTGTGGACCTGCGGCGTGTTCTCCACCGCGATGAGGTGCAGCGCCGGGACCTTGAGGCCGAGCTCCTCGCAGGCCCGGGTCGCGTCCGCCAGCAGGCGCTCCCTGAAGCCCGCATCGGTCCACGCCCGCGCCACGACGCGCGCGCCGCGCTCCGGCGTGCGCGTGCGCATCTCCGCCACCTCGGCGTCGATCTCGGCCTCGCTGAGGTAGCCCTTCTCGACCAGCAGCTCGCGCAGGCTGGTCTCCATGAGCTGGAAGGGCGTGAGCGGCTTGTACTTGCCGAGCTCCTCCCTGGAGCGCAGCTCCTCCTTCGTGACCACGCCGCGATCGGCGAGGCTCTGCGCGATCGAGCTGACCCAGCGCTCGTAGTAGGAGAGCTTGTCGTACGCGTCGCGCGGCAGCGCCTCGATGTTCTTGCGCAGCTCGTCCACCGTCATGAGCTTGCGCCCCTTGATGCCGCCCACGAGCACCATCAGGGCGTCGACGCGGCGCTCCCATTCGGCGTAGTCGTGCTCGGTGGGCTCGACCTTCCCGGCCGGCAGCCCGCCCATGTCATGAACGCCGCGGCGCTTCATGCGACCCACTCCGACACCGGCGCCTTCGCTTCGTGCAGCGGCTGGCAGACGATGTCGACCAGCGCCGGCCCTGGATGGTCCAGCGCATTCTTCAAGACCGCTTCTACCTGGAGCGGATCGGTCACGCGCCAACTGCGCACGCCAAAGGCTTCCGCCACCTTCGCGTGGTCGGTGACGCCGAAATCCACCGAGTAGTAGCGCTGCCCATAGCCCGAGCGCTGGCCCGCCTTGATCCAGCCGTAGGCCGCGTTCGAGATCACCACCAGCGTGAGCGGCAGGCGGTAGCGCACGAGCGTCTCGAGCTCGCCCGCGCACATGCCGAAGCTGCCGTCGCCCATCACCGCGACGGTCTTGACCGCGGGCTTGGCGAAATGCGCGCCCATCGCGGCGGCGAGCGCGTAGCCGAGCGCGCCGTGCGCGCGGTTCGAGAAGTAGCGCCGGCCCGTGTCCTTCACCACGTAGTACGCGGACAGGTACGGGCACGGCGTGCCCGGATCGGCGACCAGCGTCGCGTCCCGGTCGAGCAGCCGGTTGAGTGAATCCACGACGCGCTCGGGCTTGATGGGCGTCTCGCCCGAGCGCGCCAGCGCCTCGAACGCGTCGAATTTCTGCTTCTTTTTCGCATCGACGAGAGCGAGGTCGCCTTCGCGCTTATGGCCATCGAAAACCTCGAGGAGAGCGGCCAGACAAAGCTTGGCGTCGCCGATGAGCGGGACGTCGACCTTGTAGTTCGTGCCGGGCACCGCGGGATCGACGTCGATGTGCACGATCCGCGCCTGGCCGGGGGCCGGATGGCGCCAGCGCTCGGTGGTCACCGAGCCGGCGCGGCAGCCGACGAAGACGATGCAGTCGGCTGCGTCCACGACCGCGCGCGTCTGCGGCGTGCCGCCGTTCGAGCCGACTACGCCGACCGAAAGCGCGCAGCGCTCGTCGATCGACCCCTTGCCGCTGATCGTGGTCGCAACCGGCGCGCAGACGGTCTCCGCCAGAGCGCTCAGCTCATTTTCCGCCTGCGAAAGGATCACGCCGCCGCCGCAGACGAAGAGCGGATTCTTCGCCTTCCTCAGGAGCTTCGCCGCGAGCTCGACGTAGAACGGATCGGGCGCGACGCGCCGCGAGGGGAACGCGCCGAGCGTCGGGTCCGCCCACACGTCGGAGCGGTCCACCGGCGCGTTCTGCACGTCGAACGGCAGCGCGATGTGCGCTGCGCCGGGACGGCCGGTGGTCATCGCCTCGAACGCCTTGCGGAAAGTCCGCGGTATGTCGGCGGCGCGGTCGAGCACTGAGTTCCACTTGCTCAGCGGGCGCATCAGCGCGCGCTGATCGAGCTCCGTGAGGGTGAATTTGCCTCTGGAGCTGACGGAGATATCCGTGTTCAGGGCAAGCACCGGGATGGAGGACTCGTTCGCCTCGACCAGGCCCGGCAGGAGGTAGGTCGCGCCGCCGCCGGAGGGCCCTTCGCATACGCCCACCTTGCCGCTCAGGCGCGCGTAGCCGTCCGCCATGTACGCCGCATGGCGCTCGTCGCGCGTGAGGACGTGCCGCATGCCATGCGGCAGCCGCGCGAGCGCGTCGTAGAGCGGCAGGCTGGTGTCGCCGCACAGCCCGAAGATGACCTCGACGCCGTGGAGCCTGAGCATTTCCACGACCGCCTCGGCTCCGGTGAGCGTCGCAGCCGCGGTTTCCACCGGTTTGTTCACCGGCGCTAGTTTAAGGCCGGGCTCTCGAGCGGGGAATGAGGTTCGAACTCATGCCTCGACCAGGGTGGATCGCGCTCTGCCCGCTAAGCTACCCCCGCGTCGCTCCCCTTGTACCGATAAAATCGCGCCACCGGAATGCTCCAGATGCCCTACGGCAAAAACGACGCGCGATGAGCATTGCGGACCAGCAGAAGCCCCCGCCGGGCGAGCTCTACCTCGATCACGTCTCGCACTTCGTCGCGGACCTGGACGCGGCGGCGCAGCTCCTCGAGGCGCTCGGCTTCCGCGTCACGCCGCTCTCCGTCCAGCAGGTGGGCGGCGCGCCGGTCGGCGCATCGAACCGCTGCGTGATGCTCGAGGAGGGCTACATCGAGATCCTCGCCCCGACCCTCGACACGCCCCATGCGCAGCGCATGCGCGCCGAGATGGCGCGCTACGCCGGGGTGCACCTCGCCTGCTTTGGAGCGCCGGACGCGAAGGCCGAGCATCGCCGGCTGGCCGCGCACGGCTTCTCGCCGCAGCCGCTCGTCGACCTCGCGCGCGAGGTCGAAGGCGGCAACACCGTGCGCTTCAAGGTCGCGCGCCCCGCGCCCGAGGCGATGCCCGAGGGACGCGTCCAGATCGTGCAGCAGATGACGCCCGAGCACATCTGGCTGCCCGGGCATCTCGCGCACACGAACGGCGTGAAAAGCCTGCGCGCCCTGTACGTCGTCGCGCAAGACGTGCCGGACGCGGTGGCACGCTGGGCGCGTTTTTCCGCGCTTTTCCCGAATGGAAATATCCTCGAGAGCGATCGCGGCCGCGTGATCTTTCTTACGCAGGAAGGCCTTTCCGGCCTGCTCGGCGACGCGCCCTCCCCGCCGGCGCTCGCCGGCTACGCGCTTGGCTGTCAGGATGCCGCAGGGTTTGCGAATCGCTGCAGCGCGGCCGGGCTGGCGGTCAGGAAAACCGCGCACGGTTATGCTGTCTCGCTGCCGCCCTCCCTCGGCGGAACATGGGTGCTCACATGAGGATCACGCTCGCTTTACTGCTCTTCTTTTCGCTCAACGCATGGGGTGAGGCGGATCGGCGCCTGGTCGAGGACCTGGTCGCGGCGAACCGCATCCTCGCGCACGAAGGCGTCCTCGCCGAAGGCTGGGGACACGTGAGCGTGAGGCTCTCGAAGGACCGCTTCCTCATCTCGCAGGCGGTGGCGCCGGAGATGGTGCAGGCCGCGGACCTCGTCGAGCTGGACCTCGCCGGCAACCCGGTGGACGGAAAGGCGCGCGACCTCTACAGCGAGCGCTTCATCCACGCCGAGATCTACCGCGTGCGCCCGGACGTGATGTCGGTCGTGCACACGCACGCGCCGCCGGTGGTGCCCTTCGCCGACAGCAAGGTGCCGCTGCGCCCGATGTATGCGCGCTCGGCGTTCATCGGCCTCGGCGTGCCGGTGTTCGACATCCGCGAGGCGATCGGCGAGACCGACCTCCTCATCCGCACGCCGGCGATCGGCGCCGCGCTCGCGCGGGCGCTGGGCGACAAGCCCGCCGTGCTGATGCGCGGCCACGGCGCCACGGTCGTCGGCCCGTCCATCCAGCGCACGGTGTCGCGCAGCATCTTCCTCGCGATGAACGCCTCGCTGCAGCAGAACGCCATCGCCCTCGGCGGCCCGGTCACCTACCTCAGCCCGGAGGAGACGCGGCTCGTGGAGGAACGCGAAGGCCACGGCCTCAAGCGCGCCTGGGAAGCCTGGAAGCGGCGCGCGATGGCGCCGGGCAAGAGCTAGTCCTTCAGGGGAAGCAACCCGGCCTTGGTGACGATCGGCGCCGCCGAGGGCGAGCGCAGATAGCGGATGAGCGCCGCGGCGGCGGCCTGCTCCTGCGACTTCGCCGTGATGCCCGCGGCGAAGGAGAAGTCCTCCTGCAGCTCGGCGGGAATCGGGCCGACGTAGGTCACTCCCGGCACGTGGATGAGCTCGGCGACCTGCTGGAAGCCGATCTCGGCCTCGCCGCGCGCGACGACCGCGGCCACCGGCTCGCCCGAGGGCGGCCCGCGCACCTTGCGCGCCTTGCCGGCGATCTGGTCGGCGACGCCCAGCTTCGGAAAGAGCGTCTTCGAGAGGTAGGTGCCGCTGCCGCTGTCGGAATAGGCGATGGATCTGGCGCCGAGCAGCGTGCGCTTGAACGCCTCCGCGCTCGAGATGTCGGGCTTTGGCGCGCCCGCCTTCACCACCATCCCGACCTGCGAGCGCGCGAGGCGCGTGGTGCCGGTGAGGACGCCCTGCTTCGCGAGGCGGTCGGCGGATTTGCCGTCCATGATCACCACGTCGGCCGGCTCGCCGCGCGCGAGGCGCGTCGGGATCGCCTCGGGCGAATCGCCCATGGAGGGGCCGCGCGTCGTGATGACGCGGTGCCCCGTCTGCTTCTCGAAGGCTGGGACGAGCTGCGAATACACCTGGAAGAAGCCGGCCGAGATCATCACACGCACATCGGCGGCCGCAGCCGCGGCGCTGAAGAGAACGCACGCTCCTGCGACGAGCAGCCTGGCTTTCATGGTCTTCCTCCTCGTATCAGCTCGAGCGCGGCGTGGCCGAGCGGGCCGTAGGGATTGGCGAGCGTCTCGGTGAGCTCGAAGTGGTTGTAGCCCTCGGCCACCACGAGCTTCACCGGTTTGTTTGCCTTTTCGAGCGCGGCAGCGAAGTCCCGGGCCTGGCGCTGGAACTCGGGCGTCTCGAGCGTGCCGTAGGCGACGACGACCGGGCAGCGGATGCGCTCGAGGTGCCGCTGGGGGCTCAGCGCTTCCTCGACCTCGTCGGTGAACTTCACGTACGCGTTGCGCGCCGACAGACGCACGGGCTTCAGGTCGTACATGCCGCTCGAGAGCAGGGCGCCCTTGATCCGTTCCTGGTCGATCAGCGCGCAGGCGGCGAGGTGCGCGCCCGAGGACTGGCTCACCAGGTAAAGGCGCTCCGGATCGCCGTCCCACTGCGCGGCGTTGCGGTACACCCAGGCGATCGCGCGGCGCACCTGCTCCGCCATCGGCATGAGGTCGCCCTTCGACTCCAGCACGTTGATGAAGTCGAGCGCCACGTAGTGGATGCCGGCGTCGACGAAGGTCTCGGCCAGGAAAGCGTAGTTCTTCGCCTCGCCGCCGCGCCAGGCGCCGCCGTGGACGAAGATGGCGACGGGTGCGTCCTTGTTTTTCGCGGAATAAAGGTCGAGGCCCTCTACGGCGGAATTGCCGTAGGAAAACCGCCGCGGCCCGCCGAGGCGCCGCCGCGTGATCTCGCTGTTGCTCGCGAAGCGCGCCAGGACCTGGTCGCGGTTCGGCGCGTAGGCGGCCTGGGTGTAGGCGTCGTCGAGCGCCTGCTGGTCGAGGTCGAGCCAGACCTTCGGCCCCGCCATGTCAGGCGGCGGCGCTGTGCGCCATTCCGCGCTCGGCGTCGATGCGCTTGGCGAGCGTGCGGCGGAAGTGCGCGAGCGGCGCGTCGGCGACGATGCCGTTCATCTTGAAGCCCGGGTCGTCGTCGAGCACCTGCTGCTGGCCCTCGATGATGAACTTGTCCTCCAGGAAGCCCTCGACCATGCTCTTGTTGAGCGACTCGGCGATGCTCGGATCGTGCAGGTCGTAGTCGTGCAGGTAGTCCCAGAAGAAGTGCGTCGAGCGCCGCGTCTCCGGGGTGAAGAACTGGCAGTTGCGGTACTGCTTCGCGCCCTGGAGGTTCCCTTTCTCGGCGCCTGAGCCGGCCGGCGAGAGCAGCGTCTCCATGAAGAAGATGCCGGGCACGTACATGCGCGCGATGTTCCTGCGGTCGACGCGCTCCGGCTGCGGCGAGACCTTCCTGTGGTAGGGCGGGTTCGGCGCGTCCATGTGCCAGCGCTCGACGCGAAAGCCGTCTTCCAGGCGCTCGATCGAGGTCGGCTTCGACTTGTAGGCATACTCCTCCGAGCCGCCGAGCGTCTTGGTGTGCACGAACGCGAGGTGCGCGAAGTCCGACAGGTTGTCGACGATGAGGAGGTAGTTCGCGTCATAGTGCATGTAGTCCGGCCGCCCGCGCCAGGCCGGGTCGCGCAGATAGGGGAAGTCGAGGATCTTCGCCGGGTCGGCCGCCGCCGGGTCGCCCATCCAGATCCAGACCAGGTGGTCGCGCTCGAGCACGGGGTAGCTGCGCACGCCGAGCTTAGGGGGGATGTTGTCCTGGCCCGGGATCTGCACGCACTTCCCGGTCGCGTCGAACTTGAGGCCGTGGTACATGCAGCGCACGCAATCGCCCTCGCGCCTGCCGTTCGAGAGGCGCGCGCCGCGGTGCGCGCAGCGGTCGTCGAGCGCCACCGGTCTTCCGCTGTCGCCCTTGAAGAGCACCACCGGGCGCTCGAGGATCGTGCGCGCGAGCAGCTTGCCGCCGGCGAGCTCGTAGTCCCACGCGGCAACGTACCAGGTGTTCATCAGGAAGGCTTCGGTCTCGGGTCCCATGGCTCCGCCCCTCGATGCGTTGCGGCAGTGTACTAGAACATGCCGTTCGAGTTCGCCGCCTTCTCCGGCACGTCCTGCGAGACGTCCCAGTGCTCGACCACCTTGCCGTTCTCCAGCTTGAAGATGTCGACGATGGCGCGCCCGCGCGTGCCCGGCTCGCGTACCGCGTGCACGTGCAGGATCACGTAGTCGCCGTCGGCGAAGGCGCGCTTGATCTCGCTGTGCGACTGCGGGAACTTGTCGCGCAGGAATTGCAGAAAGGCCTTGAGGCCCTCCGGGCCGTCGGCGGCGATCGGGTTGTGCTGCGTATAGCGCGATCCCATGTACCGCGACGCGGCGTCGAAATCCTTCTTGTTGAGCGCCAGGTCGTAGAACTCGAGCACGGCCTTCTTGTTCGCTTCCTCCTGCGCGGACCCGGCGGCACCGGCGATGCTGGCGAAGAGCGAGAGGCAGAAAAACGCGATGAATCGGGGCATGGAATTCTCCTTAGTGACCGGTCACCTTCGCGGCGATGTCCTGCGGCCTGGCCGGCGCGCGGTTGCCGCGCCACACTATATGCATATCCGGGCGCAGCAGGATGAGATCGCAGCCGTAGACGTCCCGCGCCGCGGCATCGGGCACGTCGAGCACCTCGAGCGGAGACCCCGTTGCCTTGAAAGCTTTTTCCAGTCCAGATGCTTCTTCCCTGGAAGAAAGGCGAAGCAGCGTATAGCCCTCGCCGATGCGGTCCTGCATCGCCACGTGGCCCTCCAGCCAGACGTGCGGCAGGCGCGCGCCGGGCCACGTCGTCGGCGTATACGTCCGGAAGTCGTCCTCCGGAGCGCCCGGCTCGTCGCAAATGATCGGCGAGCCCGCGTAGCGGTAGCCGAGCTCGGCGCCGATCATCTCGTTGCTCTTCCTCTGCTCGGTTTCCGCGACGCGCGCGAGCTCCGGCAGGTTGTTCCACAGGCCGCGCCACTTGCGCCGCCCGAGCGAGGCATAGCGCGAGGCGCCGACCACGCGCTCGCCGACCCGGCGGCGCTCGATCTCGTAGGACTCGAGCAGGCGCGGCCCGCCCCAGCCGCGCAGCGTCCCGGCGAGCTTCCACGCGAGGTCGATCGCGTCGCCCACGCCGCTGTTCATGCCGAGGCCGCCGGTGGGGATGACGAGATGCACCGCGTCGCCGGCGAGGAAGACGCGGCCGCTCGCATAGCGGTCGGCGAGCAGCAGGTTCTGCCGCCATTTGCCGACGTACAGCAGCTCGTACTTCACCGGCACGCCGACCGTGCGCTCGAACTCGCGCCTCATGTCGGGCTCGTGCTCGGTGAGCGCGTGCAGCGTCCAGTGCCGCGTCGAGTCCTGCATGATGAGAAAGCGCCAGCGCTCGTCGGCGACGTGGTAGTGGCGGCCGTGCCCCGGCCCGCCGTTGATCGGGATGCGATCGAAGAGCTCGTCGCAGCGGTAGAGCGCCTGGTAGAGCTCGCTCAAATTCTCGCCCTGCATGCCGATGCCGAGCTGCTTGCGCACGGTCGAGCCGCCGCCGTCGCAGCCGACGAGGTATTTCGCCCTGATCCTGCCGGAGGACAGACGGGCGGTGACACCCTCCCCATCCTGCGAAAAAGACTCGAACTCGCAGCCGTAGCGCACGCGAACCGAGGGCTGCGCCTCCACTTCCTCCTTCAGAAGCGGCTCGAGCGTGTATTGCGAGATGAGCTGGTAGGGCTCGAGCGGCATCGAGCCGTCGGTGCACGCGTCGATGCGGCGCTTCGCCTCGGCGACCGACGGATACTGGTGGCGCACGAGCGGCGGCTGGTCGAGCGCGGTGACGATGAAGACGTCCATCGGGACCTCGGCGCGCAGGCCGGCGGCGCGCACCTTGCCCGCGATTCCCATGCGCCGGTAGATCTCCATGGTGCGCGCGTTGCAGCGCTCCATCTTCGGCAGGAATTCAGGCGCCTGCTTGCGCTCGACGAGCGTGCAGCGCACGCCTTTGCGGCCGAGCTCGAGCGCCAGGGTGAGGCCGACGGGACCGGCGCCCACGACGAGCACTTCGGTATCGAACGAGCGGCCGGTGTCGGACAAGGCGCTGATTATAATCAGCGCATGAAACGGCTTTCCGCTCTCGCGCTCCTCGTTGTGGCGGCGAGCGCGGCGGCGCAGGACTATCCGTCGCGCCCGATCCACATCGTCGTTCCGTACACGCCGGGAACCGGCGCCGACATCCTCTCGCGCGTGCTAGGGCCGAAGATCCAGGAGCGCTGGCACGCCGCGGTCGTGACCGACAACAAGCCGGGCGCGGGCGGCAACATCGGCGCCGAATCGGTGGCGCGCGCGCCGGCGGACGGCTACACCTTCCTCCTCGCGGCGACGTCGTTCTCGAGCAACCCGACGCTGAGCCGCGCCCTGCCCTACGACCCGGTGAAGAGCTTCTCGCCGGTCGTCATGGTGGCGACGAGCGGACTCGGCGTCTACGTGCACCCGTCGCTTCCGGTCAGGACGCTGCGCGAGTTCATCGCCTATGCGAAGCAGCGCCCCGGCAAGCTGTACTACTCGTCGCCCGGCACCGGCAACGTCCAGCACCTCGCGATGGAGCTCCTCAAGCAGGAGACGGGAATCGACATCGTGCACGTCCCCTACAAGGGCGCGGCCGGCGCCGTCGCCGACCTCGTCGGCGGCCAGGTGCAGGCGACCGTCGCCGCGATCCAGAGCGTGGCGCCGCACGTCCACTCCGGGCGCCTGCGCATGCTCGCGATCATGAGCGCGAAGCGCTCGGAGGCCTTCCCCGACGTTCCGACGCTCGCGGAGCAGGGCTTGCCCGATATCGAGGTGGAGACCTGGTACGGCCTGCTCGCGCCTGCGGGGACGCCCGAGGCGATCGTGGCGCGCTGGAACGCGGAAGTGAACGAGCTCATGAAGGAGCCGGAACTGAAGGACGTCGTCGCGAAGCAGGGCCTCGTGCCGGCCGGCGGCACGAGCCAGCGCTTCGCGGAGCGCATCCAGCGCGAGCTCGCCCGCTGGAGCGCCGTCGTAAAGAAAGCCGGCATCAAGGCGGAATGATGGAAGAGCTCCACGACCTCGTCGCCGCGAATCGCATCCTCGCCGCCCACGGCGTGATCGACGCCTACGGCCACGTCAGCATGCGCTCGCCGCGCAACCCGGGCCGCTACTACGTCGCGCGCGCGATCGCGCCCGAGACGGTGCAGGTCGAGGACCTCCTCGAGTACGACCTCGACAGCCGCTGCATCGACGAGAAGGGGGCGGAATCGGTCCGCGAGCGCTTCATCCACGGCGAGATCTACAAGGCGCGGCCGGACGTGATGGCGGTGGTCCACAACCACTCGCCCTCGGTGATTCCGTTCGGCGCAACCGGCGTGCCGATGCGCCCGATCTACCACATGGCGGCGTTCGTCGGCGAAGGCGTCCCGGTGTTCGAGATCCGCGACTTCGAGAAAGGCACCGACCTGCTCGTCAAGAGCGCCTTCCTCGGCAACGCCCTGGCGAAGGTCCTCGGGGCAAAGCCTGCCGCGCTCATGCGCGGCCACGGCGCGACCGTGGTCGGCGAGAACCTGCCGCGCGCGGTCGGCCGCAGCATCTACCTCGAGCAGAGCGCGCAACTGCAGATGCAGGCGCTCCTGCTGTCGAAGAACGTCACTTTCCTGGACGACGCGGAGGTCAAGGCGTCCAATCCGGTGCAGAACTACAAGCGCGCCTGGCCGATGTGGCGCGCGAAGGCGCTCGCCCAGGCGAAAGCCGAGCGTGGCTGAGCCCTGCTCGCTTTCCGCGAGCGAGCTCCTGGAAGGCTACCGGCGTCGCCAGCTCTCGCCGGTGGAGGTGGCCGAGGCCGTCTCCCGCAGGATCGAGGCGCTGAACCCGCGCTTCAACGCTCTTTGCTTCGTCAATTCCAATCTCGCCCAGGAAGCGAAGGAATCGGAAACAAGATGGCAGCGCGGCGAGCCGAAGGGGCTGCTCGACGGCGTGCCGGTCTCCATCAAGGATCTGCTCCTCACCAGGGGCTGGCCGACGCTGCGCGGCTCGAAGACGATCGATCCCGCCGGTCCCTGGCCGGACGACGCGCCGGCGGTCGCGCGCCTGAGGGAGCACGGCGCGCTCCTTCTCGGCAAGACGACGACGCCGGAATTCGGCTGGAAGGGCGTGACCGACAGCCCGCTCACCGGCGTGACGCGCAATCCCTGGAATCCGCAGAAAACGCCCGGCGGCTCTTCCGGCGGCGCCGCCGCCGCGCTCGCCTCGGGAATGGGGCCGCTCGCGGTGGGCACCGACGGCGGCGGCTCGATCCGCATCCCGTGCAGCTTCACCGGGCTCTTCGGCCTCAAGCCCTCCTTCGGCCGCGTGCCGGCGTGGCCGCTCTCGCCCTTCGGCACCGTGGCGCACGTCGGACCGATGACGCGCTCGGTCGCCGATGCGGCGCTTATGCTGAACGTGCTCGCGCTTCCCGACGCGCGCGACTGGCACGCCCTTCCCTACGAGAGCCGCGACTACCGCGCGCGCCTCGACATGGGTGTGCGCGGCCTGCGCATCGCCTATTCGCCCGATCTCGGATACGCGAAGGTGGACCCGGAAGTGGCGGCGCTCGTGCGCGACGCGGTGAAGGTCTTCTCCGATCTCGGCGCCCGCGTCGAGGAGAAAAATCCGGGCTTCGAGAACCCGGAGGCGATCTTCAAGGCGCACTGGTTTCCCGGCGCGGCCCTGCTCCTGAAAACCCTGGACAGGAAACAGCGCGGGCTCGTCGACCCCGGGCTCGTGCAAGTCGCCGCGCAGGGCGAAAAGCTCGCGATGCTCGAGGTGCTCGATGCGCAGCAGAAGCGCGGCGCGCTCGGCGCGCACATGACGCAGTTCCACCGCGACTACGACCTGCTCGTCACGCCGACGCTCGCGGTGCCCGCCTTCGATGCCGGAAGGGAATATCCGGAGGGCAACGAGCGCTGGACCGACTGGACGCCCTTCACCTATCCGTTCAACCTGACCCAGCAGCCGGCCGCCTCCATTCCGTGCGGCTTCACCAGGGCCGGCCTCCCCGTCGGCCTGCACCTCGTCGGCCCGCGCTACGCCGACGCGCTCGTGCTGCGCGCCGCGCGCGCCTTCGAAAGCGCTCGACCGATCAAGATGCCGGATCTTGCGGCAGCCTGACTGCCCTTGACGCTTAAGGCCCGCTTAAGAGCGTCAGCAGTTGGACAGCGGGGCGACTAGTCGCCGAAGGCTCGTCCCCGTAGAGTGCGCTCACCATGAGCGACTCCCCGGAAGTGAAACCTCCGCCGCAGCCCACCCATCGCGGGCGTGCATTCAAGGACATGAGCTCTACGCAGAAAACGATCTGGATCTGCAAGGTCGTCGTCTGCGTCGTGACGTTCGGGATGGCATTCCCCGGCGTGATGGAGGACTAGCCCGGGCACCGTGCAGTCCCTCGCCATCCTCAAGGGCATCCTGTATTTCGTCTCGGTCGTCGCCGCATCCACTCTCGCGGTGCTGGTGACGCGCTGGCTGCTCGTGTAGGAATGCGCAACTTGGCGGAGGCGCTCCTCGCCGCGAGCGTGCTCTGTCTTGCCAGCACCCCGGCCGGCGCGCAGTCCTCCTCGCCGCTCGGGAAGATCCTCGGCAATGTCCTCGGCGGCTCGTCCGGCAATTCCGGCTCCGGACAGCAAAAATCGAGAAGCAAGAAACAAGACGATTCTTCGGCCGCGAAGCCGGCCGCGGCCGAGCCTGCCGCGCTCAACACGGCCGACGAAGAAGACCGCCGTCTGAAGGAGCTCAAGACTGCGCTCAAGCTCACGCCGGAGCAGGAGCCCGCCTGGCAGGCCTACGAAGCTAGCGTCAAAGCGCTCGCCTATGACCTCGCGCGCCCCGCCGCGCCGAGCTCCGCGCCGGACCAGACCGCGCCGCAGAAAGTGGACCAGAAGGTCGATGCCGCACGCTCGCGCCTTGCATCGATGCAGCAGATCTCTGACTCGGCAAAGCGCCTCTACGACGGCCTCGGCGACGAGCAGAAAGCCGTCGCCAACCGCCTCCTCGACACGACGATCCCACCGTTTGCGTTGCCGAACGCGCGGACAGCCTCATCCACGCAGACGCAATCCGGCGGCCGCCGCGGCTCGGAGCAATCCGCAGGCTCTCAAACGCCCGCCGGCACCTGGTACTACTGCGATTCGGCAAAGACCTACTATCCCTACGTGCAAAGCTGCGCCGAAGGCTGGCGCGCGGTCGCCGCAACGCCTCAGCCTACGCCGCGTTGAGTACAACGCATGGGTGATACGCTCCGGCTCTTAACGCCACATTAAGCGCTCCCATTCTGGAAAAAAGCGTCTGAATAGACGTCGAGCGCGCGCGTTGCTTGCTTGCAGCGTGGTATGGCCCATGACGACCCGAGTAGCGCACCTGACCTGCGACGCCGCAAGTTGCTCGTGCGCGCCACGGCAACGTTGGGCGGCCTAGCTGCTGCCGGCGCTGCCGTGCCCTTTCTTGCCAGCATGGAACCGAGTCGGCGCACGCTTGCGGCCGGCGCTCCGATAGACGTAGACGTGAGCAACGTCAACCCCGGGACGCTTACGACGGTGCAGTGGCGCTCGAGGCCGATCTGGCTGGTGCATCGAACCGCTGACCAGCTGCGGACCTTGACCAAAGTGGCCGCCGAGCTCTCGGATCCACGTTCGAAGACGGCTCAGCAACCCGGCAACATGAAGCTCGGCCTCGAAGCCGGCGTTCGCGCCGTGCGGCCGGAGTACCTCGTGCTGGTTGGAATCTGCACGCATTTGGGTTGCATACCCGGCTACTTCCCTGAACCGGGGTCTCTCGGCGCCGGCTGGCCCGGCGGCTTTTACTGTCCCTGTCACGGCTCGAAATACGATATCTCCGGGCGCGTCTTCAGCGGCTCGCCGGCTCCGCTCAACCTGCCGGTCCCACCTTATTACTTCACCGGCGAGCGAAGGATCAGGATCGGCGAGGTCCGGGACGGCGGCGATCAGAACTGGCAGCCGTCGGTCTGGTGAGCATGAGCCTTCGCCATGCAGGTGCGCGAGCCGATTTTCAGAAGCTCCAACGGGACATGCAGCGTCAGAAAAGCAACCTTGCCCCACCGTCAGAAAAGTAACCTTGCTCGCAGTCACGCCGTACGAGCAGAATGGTGTTTACCCGATTGCCACGCTCCGGCCCAAGGGTGGATACCAACATCGCGACGCGCAAACCGAACGTTTTGATCGCTGGTACGCCAGACACGATCGACACCGTGCGCGAAGTCTTCGGCGATGCGCTCGACCTTCGCGTCGCGCATACCCTGTACGGTGCCCTGGACGCTTTGGACAAGGAAACGGAACTGATCCTCTGCAATGTGCGATTCGACGAATCGCGCATGTTCGATTTCCTATATGCCGTTCGAGCGCGCCCAAATTCGGCAGCGATCCCCATCGTCTGCTTTCGAGCGCCGGACAAGTCGTTGTCTGAGGCCATGCACGGTGCCATCGATTCGGCCCTTCGTACGTTCGACAATGCGACGTTTGTCGATATGCACGAAATTGCCCGGAAGTCGGGCGCGGCAGCGGCGATGGATGGCTTGCGGGTTGCGGTCGTCTCCCGCCTTGACGGCCGTTTGACCGATTCAGGAACGCCTCGCCGATTAAGTAGCAATTAAGCGGATCGTTCCATAGTGAATGGCATCAGATCCACAGGAGATGCCATGAGAAAGACAACCGCCGTTTCCATCGCCATTGTCGGCATGCTCACGACCGGTCTCGGGTTCGCGGCCAACCCGTCCAGCCTTCCGCCGGAGCACCACCAAAACGGAGTCAGCTTCGTCAGCGGGGGCGTCGGCCAGCAGGAAGCCCAGGCGTTCGAGCGCGCGGAGGGGAAATACCCTCTCGCTCTAGAAATGCTCGATCGGGTCGGCAAGCGGGATGAATTCACCGCCGGCGCCAAGGTGAACGTGCTCGATGCGCACGGCAAGACGATTCTTTCCACCATTGCCGACGGCCCCTTCCTGCTCGCCAGGGTTCCGAACGGCCAGTACACCGTGTCCGCCTCTTACGAAGGCAAGACCATCAAGCGCAAAGTGTCGGTCGGGCCGAAAGCGCACCGGAGCACCGTCCTGGAGTGGAAAACCGCCTGACGCGGCTTCGGGGCACTGCGCCCGTCAGAAACCGTCGCCGGCCCTCAGCACCATAGTGTCTCCGTAGCGCTCCATCCGAAGGTAGCGCAGCACGCTGTTGCCGATGAGCACTTCGTCCTGCTGGGCGACGAAGCCTTCGGTGACGGTGGTGGGGACGTTCCGGAAGGTGAAGTCGCCCACCTGCACTGCGGGAAGGACGAGGTAATACGACGCCACGGAGCCGTTGGCGGTGTGCGAGATGCCGCGCTGGCCGCTGCGGTAGTTGATGCGCAGGCGGTTTGCCATGACGTAGCTCATCGAGACGTTGGTCGCCCCGGTGTCGATGATCGCGGGCACCTGCGCGCCGGCGATGTAGACCACCGGGCGGAAATAGCCGTCGCGCGCCGCCTTGAGCACCATCTCGGTGGAGGTCGACTGGCCGAGCCGCAGCGCCACCGGGCGGCCCTCGACCTGGAAGATCGCGACGCCGTTTTCGATGCGCTCGAGGCGCACGCCCTCGGGCGAGCTTTCGCCCAGGCCGAGGGTGCGCACGACGTTGCGGTTCAGGACGACCTGCACGGAGCTCGGGCCGATGCTCGTGACATAGAGCGCCGGCGCGGCCGCCGCCCCGCCGGCGACGAGCAGGCACGCGAGAGCGAGGGCGGCTTTCGGCTTCACAGCCCGGTGAGCTCGATCGCCCAGGTGGAGATGATCTTGTCCTCGTCGAGGAGCGTGCCGCGCACGGTATAGCGGCGCGGGTCGCGCTGCTGGATGGACTCGAAGCCGCGGTAGCGGCCGGTGGGGCTTGAGTACATGGAGAGGATGGCGTCGCCCGAGACGACGAAGCGGCCGCGCAACGCGCCGATGGCGGGATTCACCGAGGTCCAGTGCGTCGAGCGCGCGCCCGGGGAGAACGGCTCGATCTCGTAGCGGTTGTGCTGGATGCGCGCGGGGTCGCCGCGCAGGCGCAGCACCGCCTCGAAGAGCCAGCGTCCCGGCTCGTGGCGGATCGTGGTTTCTCCCGCGGCGGCGAATTTCGCTCCACCGGCGTCGCAGTATTCCCCCTCCGCGCGCCAGGAGCCTTCCGCGAAGAGAAAGGTGTGCGCTATCCGTGCACCTCGATACTGTCGCGCGGCGCCTCGCCGCGGCGGTCCATCTCGTAGTCGCGGATCACCGAGGCGATCCTCAGGCGATACGACTTGAAGATGCCGGCGCGCCCCTTCTTCTGCGCCTCGCGGTGCTTCTGCAGGGTGCGCCACTTGCGCACCGCTTCCTCGTCGCGCCAGAACTGCAGCGACACGAACTTGCCCGGCGTGGTGATGCTCTCGAAGCGCTCGAGCGAAAGGAAGCCGTCAGCCTGCGCCAGGTCCTGCTTCAGCGTCTCGACGAGCTGCATGTATTCCGGGAACCGCCCGGGCGCGGGCGTGAACTCGAAGATCACCGCGATCATGCTGCCTCCCGGGCGCAACTATAGCAGCGCCGCGAAACAGCGTCGGAACGGCGTTTATTCCGCAGAGATTTTCTCAGCCGAGCCATGAATTTATATCAGGAAAACTTTCATCACTGCGTGCGTACAAATGACGTGCGGCATCCGCCGCTATAACAACAGGAGCATCACAGCAATGAAACGTGTTCTAGCAGCTCTCCTCCTCCTCGTCGCTGCCTTTGCCGGAAACGCCTTCGCCCAGCCCGCCTATTCGGGCACGCAGACGTCCAACGGCGACTACCGCACTGCCGACAGTGCAAACTGGGGCGTCGGCGGCTAAGCCGGCACGAAACTAGCTCCTGGATGAAGCGCGTGTGCGGGCTCAACTGAGATTGAACTCGCGTCACGCGCTTCATCTAACCCCTCTTGCGCGGCACCCGTCGCGTGTCACATCGAAAGGAGCTCTCAGGCATGAAAGGGATTTTCAAAGCCACTGTCGTTGTCGCCACCGCATTGACCGCGAGCAGCGCGTTCGCCGCAGGATTGTTCTCGCGCAGCCCGGACCGCGTCGGCCGCACCTACACCGAGTCTTCCTACTGGGCGACGCCGAGCGGCAGCGCGGTCACGGGGTCGAGCGCGGCGGGCGTCGTGACGAACGGACCGGTGGTTGTGGTGCCGAGCGCGATCGCGCCGGCGCCGGGCCCGACCATGGGGCCGTGGCAGCCCGGCGACACGATCAGCAATGCCAGCAGCGCGCTGTGGGGCGTAGGCGGCTAAGGTTTTTGTCCGCCATATGCATTCCTGAGCAGAGCGAGCACGGGCCCGTATTCCACCCTGCGAGGATTGGGATACGGCGCCTCGCTCGCGATCTTCGCCGCGCGCTCGACGTCGGATTCCTTCATGCCGAGGTCGGCGAGGCGAAGCGGCAGCCCGAGCTTCTTCTCCATCTCCCAGATGGCTTGCGGCGCGTCCGCCGCGCCAAGCGCCCGCGCGATGCGCGCCATCGCCTCGGGCGCGGCATCGGCGTTGTAGCGCAGCGCGTGCGGCAGCACCACGCTGTGCGTCTCCGCGTGCGGCAGGCCGAAGCCGCCCAGCACGTGGCAGAGCTTGTGGTGGAGCGCGACGCTCGTCGTCGCGATCGTCGTGCCGGCGAGCCACGCGCCGTAGAGCGCGTCGGAGCGCGCTTCCACGTCTTTCCCGTTGCGCAGCACCCCGGGTAGAGCGCACGCAAGGGCGCGGATGCCCTCCTCCGCGATCATCGAAATGATGGGATTGCCGTCCACCGCGTAGAGCGCCTCGGCGCAGTGCGCGATCGCGTTCATGCCGCTCGCGGCGGAGACCGCGGCCGGCAGCTCGAGCGTGAGCTCCGGGTCGTAGATGACCGCCTTCGGCAGCACGCGCGGATCGCGCCCGGTCTTTTTCGCGCCGCCCTCGCTCAGGCCCCAGATCGTGGTCATCTCAGAGCCGGAGTAGGTCGTCGGCACCGCGAGCACCGGCAGCGCGGAAGTGAGCGCGATCGCCTTGCCGAAGCCGATCGTCGAGCCGCCGCCGACCGCCACGCAGCAGTCGGCGCCGAGCGATTGGGCGAGCGCGCGCGCCTTGTTCGCCGCTTCGAGCGGGGTGTGCATCACGACTTCTTCGAAGAGGCCGGCGACGCGCGAGCCGAGCGCGCCCACGATCGAACGCACCATCGTCGAGCGTCCCGGCGTGCTGAGGACGAGCGCGCGCTTCGCCCCGAGCCGCTCCACCTCCTCGGGCAGCGCCGCGATCCTGCCGCGTCCGAAGACGACCCTCGCCGGCAGGGCAACGTAGGTAAAATCCTTCATCGCCCTATCTTAGCAACCGGCCTTCGCACCCATCGTTCATGGCCCTCGCACTCATCGTCGGCGCCGGCTCCGGACTGAGCGCCTCGCTCGCGCGGCAGTGCGCCGCGGACGGGATGAAAGTCGCGCTCGCCGCGCGCGACACGGCGAAACTCGAAGGCCTGAGGAAGGAAACCGGCGCGACCCTGCACCGCTGCGACGCCACCGACGCGCTCGCGGTGGAGCAGCTGTTCGCAGCCGCCGGAGCGCCGGAGCTCGTGGTCTACAACCCGAGCTATCGCGTGCGCGGGCCGTTTCTCTCCCTCGACCGGGAAGAAGTGAGAAAAACGCTCACGGTCACGGCGTACGGCGGCTTTCTCGTCGCGCAGGCGGCCGTGAAGCGCATGCTGCCCCTCGGCCGCGGCAGCGTCTTCTTCACCGGCGCGTCGGCGAGTATCAAGGGCTACGCGGAGTCGGCGCCCTTCGCCATGGGCAAGTTCGCGCTGCGCGGCCTCGCGCAGAGCCTCGCGCGCGAGATGGGTCCCAAGGGCCTGCACGTCGCGCACTTCGTCATCGACGGCGGCATCCTGAAGGCCGGAGCCGATGCGCGCAGCGCGGGCCGCGGCGAGGACGGCATGCTCAGCCCGGACGCGATTGCGAAGACTTACCTCGAGGTCCACCGCCAGCAGCGCTCGGCGTGGAGCTTCGAGATCGACCTCAGGCCCTGGTCGGAGAAGTTCTAGCGCAGCGCGTTGCGCCGCGCGATCGCGTCGTCGAGGCGCGCGCGCGCCACCTCGACCTCGCGCTCCTCGGCCTGCCGGCGCTGCCAGTACTCGGGACGGAAGCGGCGCCCCTGGCGCTCGCCTTCCTGCGGCTCGACGCCCCGGTCGAACCGGTCCTGCGCCTCGCGCAACATGCGCGAGGCCGCGACGATGTCGTCGGTCGCTCGGTCGAGCTCGGCCGCGCGGCGCTGCGCCTCGCCGAGCAGCCGCTGGTCGGCTTCGCTTAGCCGCGCCTGCGGCGCAGGCGAAGCCTCCGGGCGTGGCGGGATATCGACACGCTCGGCCTTGCGGGGCGCCGATTTCGGGTCGTCGGTATAGACGGTGCCGCCCTTGTCGTCGGTGTACTTGTAGACCGCCTGGGCAAACGCCGCCCGGGCCCCGCCGAATGCGGCCAGGCAGGCCATGCAAAAAGCGGCCGTCTTTACAAAGCTTGTCATCCGACCCTTGGACTGCGGCACCGGGCGGGACGTTCTCCCGCGAACCCGCTTTTACAATAGGATAAACGGAGGGGGAGGGCCATGCTGGGGAGGGAAGCCGCGGAGCTTCGGCAGTGGATGCGCCAGCCGGCGGCCTGGCTCATCCTGCTCTCCGGCGCCCTGCTCTCCCTTTTCGCCTGGCGCACGCTCACGCTCGAGGTCGAGCGCGCGGCGCAGACCAGCTTCAACGAGTCGGTCGCCGTCTCGCGCAACGCGATCGAGTCCCGGCTGCGCGATTCCGAAGTCATCCTGCGCGGCGTGCACGGCCTCTTCCTGAGCGACGACCGCGTCGACCGCGCCGAATTCCATCGCTACGCCGAGGGCGTGATGCCGGCGGGCGCGTTCCGCTACGCGCGCTCGGTGAGCTTCGCGCGGCGCGTCTCGCGCGCCGAGAAGCAGGCCTACGAGGCCGGCGTGCGCGCCGACGCGAGCATCGACCCGAAGGGCTACCCGCGCTTCGCCATCAAGCCCGCCGGCGAGCGCGACGAGTACGTCGTCGTGGAATACATCGAGCCCTTCGCGGGCAACGAGCCGGGCTTCGGGCTCGACCTGCTCGCCGAGCCCGGCCGCAGGGTGCCGATCGAGCGCGCCCGCGACACCGGCGAGCTGACGGCGACGGCGCCCTTCACGCTGCTCTCGAGCTCGCGCAGCCTCGCCATCAGCCTGCGCCTGCCGGTGTTCCGCGTGGGCGCGAGGCTGCAGAGCAACGAGCAGCGGCGCGAGGCCTTCGTCGGCATCCTCAGCGTCACCTTCCTCGTCGGCGACATGGTCGCCGACGTGGTGCGCAACCAGGCCGCGAACTCGCTGCACCTCGATCTCTTCGACGTCGGGCTGGTGAACGAGCCGACGCTGCCGCAGCGCCTGTTCTCCTCCGAGCAGGCGGAGAGCGACGGGCCGAGCTTCGAGAGCGTCACGCCGCTGGAAGTCGGCCGCCGGCGCTGGCAGCTGCGCTTCTCCGCGCCGCGCAGCGCGTTCGTGCCGCCCGCGGACGCCGTCATGCCGTGGTTCGCGCTCGTCGGCGGCATCCTGATCAGCGCGCTCCTCGCCGGGCTCGTCGCCTCCCTGAAGACCTCGTCGGAGCGCGCGCGGCGCCTCGCCGAGCAGATGACCGAGGACCTGCGCGCGAGCGAGGGCCGCCTCGCGCAGTCGCAGCGGCGCACGCAGGAGCTGATCGAGTCGCTGCCCAACCCGATCTTCTTCAAGGGACGCGACGGCGTGTACCAGGGCGTGAACAAGGCCTGGGAAGCGTTCTTCGGCCTCGCGCGCGAGCGCATCATCGGCAAGACGGTGCGCGAGCTCTACCCGCACGCGCCCCAGGTCGCCGAGCGCCTCGACGCGATGGACCAGGTCCTCTGGCGCAGCCCCGGCACGCAGGCCTACGAGACGAGCATCAGCACCCCGAACGGCACGCGCTACGACACCATCTACTACAAGGCGACGTTCACCTCGCCCGAGGGGCAGGTCGCCGGCCTGATCGGCACGATCATCGACATCACCGAGCGCAAGCAGAGCGAGCGCCAGCAGGCGATGGAGCACGCGACGACGCGCCTGCTCGCCGAGGCGAAGTCGCCCGACGAGGCCCTGCCCCAGCTCCTCAGCATCGTGTGCGAGGCGCTCGGCTGGCGCGGCGGTGTGCGCTGGCGCTGGGACGAGGAGCGGCGCACGCTGCACGCCGCGGAGCGGTGGGGCGAGGCGGCCGAGGGCGCGTCCGCGCTGGCCGAGCGCGCCTGCATGGAGGTCCAGCCCGTCTTCGGCAGCGATCGGCTGGCGCTGCCGCTGCTCCTCGGCGCCGAGGTGCTCGGCGCCCTCGAGCTCCTGCACGGCAGCGCGACGCCCGCCGAGTCGCTCGTGCGCACGCTGCAGTCCATCGCGAGCCAGGTCGCGCAGTACCTCGTGCGCAAGAAGGCCGAGGAGGCGGTGCTCTTCGTCGCCACGCACGACTCGCTCACCGCGCTGCCGAACCGCGTCATGTTCAGCCAGCGCCTGGACCACGCGCTCAGCCAGGCGCGCCGCCACGGGCGCAAGCTCGCGGTGCTCTTCATCGACCTCGACCGCTTCAAGATCATCAACGACACCCTCGGCCACGAGGCGGGCGACGGCCTGCTGCGCGAGGTGGCGCGGCGCCTGAAGCACGGCCTGCGCGGCAGCGACACGGTCGCGCGCCTGGGCGGCGACGAGTTCGTCGTGCTGCTCGAGGAGATCGAGGACCCGGTGCAGGTGGGCGCGGTGGCGCAGAAGCTGCTCGGCGGGCTCGCCGAGCCCTTCCTGATCGGCGGCCGGCACTACCACGTCACGGCGAGCATCGGCGCGAGCACCTACCCGGACGACGCGCAGGACGCGCAGGCGCTCCTGAAGAACGCGGACATCGCGATGTACCGCGCCAAGGAGCGCGGCCGCAACACGTTCCAGTACTACTCCGCCGAGCTGAACGTGCACAACATGGAGCGGCTCGCGATGGAGTCGGACCTGCGCCGCGCGCTCGAGCGCGACGAGCTCGTGCTCTACTACCAGCCGCAGGTCGAGCTCGGCACCGGGCGCATCGTCGGCGTCGAGTCGCTGGTGCGCTGGCAGCACCCGACGCTCGGGCTCCTCAGCCCGGCGACGTTCATCCCGATCGCCGAGGAGACCGGCCTCATCGTGCCGATCGGCGAGTGGATCCTGCGCACCGCGTGCGCGGCGCAGCGCGCCTGGCAGCGCCAGGGGCTGCCGCCGGTGCGCATGTCCATCAACCTCTCGGCGCGCCAGTTCCTGCACGGCGAGCTGCTGCGCGAGATCGAGACCATCCTCGGCACCTCCGGCTGCGACCCCTCGAGCATCGAGCTCGAGGTGACGGAGAGCATGGTGATGAGCGACCCCGAGCGCGTGGCGCGCGTGCTCGAGCGGCTGCGCGAGCTGAAGCTGCGCGTGGCGATCGACGACTTCGGCGCCGGCGCCTCCTCGCTCTCCTACATCAAGCGCTTCCCGATCGACACGCTGAAGATCGACCAGTCCTTCGTCGCCGGCATCGAGCACCAGCGCGGCGACCGCGCCATCGTGCAGGCGGTCATCGTGCTCGCGCACACCCTCGGCATGGACGTGGTCGCCGAGGGCGTGGAGAACCAGGGGCAGGAGAACCTGCTGCTCGCGCTCGGCTGCGACGCCTTCCAGGGCTACTACTTCAGCCGCCCGGTGGCCGAGGCGCAGCTGCGCGCGCTGCTGCGCTGGCCGGCGAACGACCGCCGCGCCGGATAGACTGCGGGGGGTGACGCCCCCGCTCCAAGAGCTGCTGCTCCAGAGCCGCGACCTTCCCTGGCGCGCGAAGTCCCTGAAGGGCGTCCACGAGAAGATGCTGTGGCGCGACGAGGCGAGCGGCGCGTCCGTCGCCCTCATCCGCTTCGAGAAAGGCTGCGGCATCCCGCAGCCGCACCTGCACGCCTCGAACCAGCTCATGTTCTGCCTGGAAGGCAAATACGAATACACTGCGACCGGCGTCGTGCTCACGCCCGGCTGCTTCTATTGCAACCCCAAGGGCAACGTGCACGGTCCCACGCTCGCCCACGAAGAGACGGTCGTGCTCGAGATCTACGACGGCCCGCACTATCCCGTGAAGCCCGATTGGTATTCAGACGAGCAGGACGCCCGCTAGGCCATGAAAAAACAGATCCAGACCGACAGGCTGCGCCAGCCCTCCGGGCACTTCTCGCAGGCGATCGCCATCGAGGCGAAGGGAACGCTCGTGTTCCTCTCCGGCATGACGGCGCGGCGCGCCGACGGCACCATCGCCGGCATCGGCGACATCGAGGCGCAGACCCGGCAGGTGTGCGAGAACCTCAAAGCGGCGGTGGAGGCGGCCGGCGGCACGATGGAGCACATCTGCCGCGTCGACGTCTACGTGCGCAACATGGAGCACTTCGACAAGATTCACAAGGTGCGCCGCGAGTACTTCAAGGCGCCTGCGCCCGCCTCCACCATGGTCGAGGTGACGAAGATGGTCTCGCCCGAGTACCTCATCGAGATCAACGCGATCGCCGTCATCCCGTAGATGCATCGCGTCGCAATCCGGCCGGCGATCGTGGAGCGCGTGCTCGCGCGCCGCGGGCGGCTGCACCTGCACGAGCGCCTCGAGGCGAAGCGCAGCGCGCTCCTCGTCATCGACATGCAGGACAGCTTCGTCGCCCCGGGCGCGCCGGCCGAAGTGCCCGCCGCCCGCGGCATCGTCCCGGCCATCAACCGCCTCGCCGCGGAGCTGCGCCGGCGCGGCGTCGCGGTGATCTGGGTGCTCCACCGCAACAGCGAGGACGGCGGCGACTGGCGCGGTTTTTTCGACGTCTTCGTTTCTCCGGGCCAGCGGGCGCGCGCCGCCCAGGCGCTGCACTCCGACCGGCTCTTCGCGCAAATGCAGCCGGCGAAGGACGACCTGCGCGTCGCGAAGAACCGCTACAGCGCGCTCATCGCCGGCTCTTCCCCTCTTCAGAGGATGCTCGAGGAGCGCAACATCGATACGCTCCTCATCGCGGGCACCAAGACGAACGTGTGCTGCGAGAGCACCGCGCGCGACGCCATGATGCTCGACTACAAGGTGATCCTGCTCTCGGACTGCACCGCGGCGCTCTCGGACGAGGAGCACCTCGCGACGCTCGAGAACGTGATCCAGCAATTCGGCGACGTGCTGACGGCGGACGAGGCGCTCGCCCTGCTCGACACATAGGAGGTTCCATGGCGAAGTTCGAAAGCATCCTCGGCACGGTCGGCAATACGCCGGTCGTCAAGATCAACAAGCTCGCGCCGGCGGGCGCGAGCCTCTACGTCAAGATCGAGGCCTTCAATCCGCTCGGCTCGGTGAAGGACCGGCTCGCCCTCGGCGTGATCGAGGACGCCGAGAAGACCGGCAAGCTCAAGCCCGGGCAGACGGTGATCGAGGCGACGAGCGGCAACACCGGCATCGGCCTCGCGATGGTGTGCGCGGCGAAAGGCTACCCGCTGGTCGTCACGATGGCGGAATCGTTCAGCGTCGAGCGCCGGAAGCTGATGCGCTTCCTCGGCGCCAAGGTAGTCCTCACGCCGGCGGCGCAGCGCGCCACGGGGATGTACAACAAGGCGCTCCAGCTCGCGAACGCGCACGGCTGGTTCTACGCGCGGCAGTTCGAGAACGAGGCGAACGCCGACATGCACTCGCGCACCACGGCGCGCGAGATCGTCAGCGACTTCGCCGGCGGCCGGCTCGACTACTGGGTGACCGGCTTCGGCACCGGCGGCACCCTGAAGGGCGTGGCGCGCGTCCTCGCCAAGGAGCGCCCGGAGACGAAGATCGTGGTGTGCGAGCCGGCCGACGCGCCGATGCTCACGAGCGGCGCGCCGCAGGAGCGCAACGCCGACGGCTCGCCGAAGGCGGGACACCCGGCGTGGAAGCCGCACCCGATGCAGGGCTGGAGCCCCGACTTCGTGCCGAAGCTCACCGGCGACGCGGTGGACATGAAGGCGATCCACAAGATCCTGACGATCGCCGGCCCGGACGCGATGAAGTGCAGCCGCGACCTCGCGCAGAAGGAAGGCATCTTCGTCGGCATCACCGCGGGCGCCACCTTCGCCGGCGCGCTGCAGGTGTGCAAGGAGGCGCCGAAGGGCTCGACGGTGCTCTGCATGCTCCCCGACACCGGCGAGCGCTACCTCAGCACCCCGCTCTTCGCCGACATCCCGGCCGACATGACCGAGGAAGAGCAGAAGATCGCGAGCTCAGTCGCCTGACGGCGCTCGGGCTGCAAATGCCGAAGCGCCGCTACGTCCTGGCGCTTGTTTCCTGCCCCTGATCGCCAGCTATTTTCCGGGCGTCAGGCGCTTGGCAAGGAACGCGAACATGCGTTCGGCGGAATCTTGCGTCACCTGCCTGTCGTATCGGTAGACAACCCGATTCCCCAGCCAGTCGGCCTTGCTGTAATTGTTCAAGGTGCTGCAGTCCCAGCAGTGCGTGGTGGCAGGATAGACGTGCCATTCCACGGGTACGCCCTTCTGGGAAAGTTTTTCCAGGCGGGAAACGCACTCGGTTGCAGGCGCTTCATTGTCCTGGTCTCCCATGAGGACCAGCAGCGGTTTGTCGATCTCCGCGCGGAGCCATTCGACCGCTGGAAATCCCCGACCTCCCGGAAAATAGCAAATCGGATAGAAGCTCACGACGGCGGCATAGCGGCTGGACGAGAGCTGGCTCGCTATTGCACCGCTGCTGGCATAGAGGCCGACCATCGCGCCCCATGAAAAGCCAACCAAGGCAACGCGGTCCTGATCGACGAACGCGAACCTCTTCAGATGCTCGCGCGCCTGCAGCGCATCTTTGGCGCCTCGCACGGGTTGTACCCAGGTCGCGGGACTGCAGCCATCCTTCACGTTTCGCTGGGAAAGGCTGTCCATCACGAAGACCACGTAGCCGCGCTCCAACGCGAGCCTGGCCCAATCCTGGATCTCCGCTCTCAGCCCGCCGCAGCTATGGACGATGACAACGGCCGGAAATGGGCCCGCACCGGTCGGCTTGTAGATAGCCATCGCCAACGGGCTGAAGACGGAGAGCTCCTTGGCCTCTTCCGGGAACTTCAGATCCGGGCCCTGGTTCGCGCGTGCGACTCCGCCGGCGCTCAGCGGCTGGGCCCACGCGAAGACGTGAACGAGGCACAGGCATGCCGTAAGCACGCCAAGGCGATACAGATGGGCGCGGCCGGGTGTGCTCATGCTCCCTCCCTCGAGAGCCGGTCGAAATCGATAAAAAGTCTACGCCGGATCTCGTCGCGGGATCACAGGTCAACCGAATGGGGGATAGAAGGCGATGCGTTCGTTGAGCAGAAGATCGCACTCGACGCCGCTGTAGTTATTCTCGGCGAACTGCGCGTTCAATCAGGCCATGCGCTGGGAAAGCTCGCCGATCTTCTCGATCCACAGCTTCAGCGTGTCGCCCGGCTTCAGAAACCGCCCGCGCGGCATGCCGACGCCCGCAGGCGTGCCGGTGAGGACGACGTCCCCGGGCTGCAGGGTGACGCGCGAGGACAGCATCTCGATCTGCTCGGCGGTGTCGAAGATCATCTTCGAGGTGTGCGAGTCCTGCATCAGCTCGTCGTTCACCCAGAGCTTGAGGCCGAGCGCCTGCGGGTCGCCCACCTGCGCCGCGGGCACGATCCACGGCCCGAGCGGACAGGCGCCGTCGAAGCACTTCTGGCTCACCCAGTCGAAACGGAACGGCGCAGTGGGCTCGAGCTTTTCACGTCGCATCACGTCGCGCGCGGAAAGATCGTTTGCGATCGTGTAGCCGGCGACATAGGCGAGCGCCTTGGCTGCAGGCACGTCCTTCGCCGTCCTGCCGATGACCGCGGCAAGCTCCACCTCCCAGTCGAGCGCCTTGGTGTACGGCGGAATCTTCACGACCGCGTTCGGACCCACCACCGAGCCCGAGTTCTTGATGAAGTGCCACGGCTTCTCGCCCAGCTCCTTCATGTTGGGGCCGGGCTCCTTGTTCTGGGCCCGCGCCATCTCGGCCATGTGGTCGGTGTAGTTCGCGCCGGCGCAATACAACGTGACCGGGTCCGGCAGCGGCGCGAGGAGCTTCACCTTCTTCAGCGCGCCGAGCGGCTTGCGATACGACGCCTTGCTGAGGAGCGCATTCGCAGCCTTCCAGTCCCGCAGAATTCCGAGGACGCTCGCGTATTGCGGCTTGCGGGCCGCCGCCGCGGCATCGTAGACGTCGTCGCCGATCACGACACCCGCGCGCGGGCCATTGGCAGTTTTGTATGTAACAAGACGGTAGTCAGTCATGGTTTTATGTCCCGGAAGTAGTCATTGCGGCTTATAGCCGCCCGCACGCAACAGCTCCGCGATGGCCCTCCCGTTTGCTCGGGATTCGGCCAGAACGCGCGCGAATTCAGCAGGCCCGATCCCGGATGCATCGTAGGAATCGGCCGGCATGTAGCGCTCGCGCCATTTCGGGTCTGCGATCAGCGCAGCGATGTCGGCGTGCAGCCGCTCGACGATGTCTTTCGGCACGCCGGCGGGCACCACGATGCCGAACCAGGTCGCCCGGAAGAGCGGGACCGATTCCTCGATGTACGTCGGCACGTCCGGCAGCGCAGCGAGCCTCGCGCTCGCAAGAACCAGAATGGGCTTCAGCCTTCCGGCCTTGATATGCGGCAGGACGACCGGAGCGATGCTGAGCGCGAGATCCACTTCACCCGCGACAGCGGCCTGGAGCGCGGGACCCGTTCCTTTGTAAGGAACGTTGGTGATCGAGATCCCGGCGCCATGCTGGATCGCCGCGAGCAGCTGGTGCGAGCTTCCGCCCTCGCCGAACGTCCCGAAGTTCACCTTGCCCGGATTTGTCTTGGCGTAAGCCTTGAGGCCCGCAAAGCTGTCGAAAGGCGACCGCGCGCTCGCGACCAGCACCGGCTTGGACGTCCCGAGCAGCGCGACCGGCTCGAAGTCCTTTTCCACATCGAAAGGCAGGGCGACGCCGAGCGCCGGGAGCACCGCCATCCCGTCGCTCGTCACGAAGCAGAGGGTGTATCCGTCGGGAGGGGACTTTGCGCACAGGTTCATGCCGATGGCACCGGTGGCGCCCGGCCGGTTCTCGACGAGCACCGGCTGGCCGATGCGCCCGGTCAGGCCGTTGGCGAGCGCGCGCACCAGAGGGTCCACCGCACCGCCCGGCGGAAAGGGCACGATGATGCGCAGCGGCTTCGAGGGGAACGACTGAGCGAACCCCGGCGGCGCCGCCGCGACGGCCAGTGCGATCGCCAGCGCGGCATGTAGGAGTCTTTTCACGGCGGCATCCTCAGGGCGAGAGCTCCTCCAATAACCTGCCGCGCGTCTCCATGCCGAAGATGAGCGTGACGATGCCGCCGACGAGCGCGGCGATGGCGAACATGAGGAACACGCCGCCGAGCCCGCCGGCCGGAAGGATCATGCCGACGACGAAGGGGCCGATGATCGACGCGAGGCGCAGCCATGCCGTGCCGGTGCCGGTGCCGAGCGCGCGAACGCGCGTCGGATAGATCTCGGCGCTATAGAGGTACAAGCCCAGGGATATCGTGGTGATGAAAAACCACGACAGCGTCGACATCAACATCACGTTGAAGGCACTGTCGGCTCCGCCGAACGCGAGCACGAACAGCGGCAGCGAACCCAGGAGGAACGAAACCGAGAACCACGGCTTGCGCCCCGTGATGTCGATGAAATAAGCGCAGGCGAGCGCTGCAATGACACCGACTACCGGCGTCACCATCGTGTACTGCAGCGATTGCTGCACCGGCAGCTTGAACACCGTTCGATAGACGGTCGGCAGCCATCCGGCGATCCCGTAGGTGACGAAGTAGGCGCAAAACCACATCACCCAGACGGCGAAGGTACGGCGCGCATAGGCGCTCGTGAAGAGCTCGGCAAATCGCGCCCGTTCCCGGCTGATCGGCGGGATGTCCGTGGGCAGCGGCGGCAACGCCTGGCCGCTCCCCTTGGAGACCTCGTCCTCGATCACGCGCATGCTGCGATCGGCTTCCTCCAGCCGCCCTCGCGACGCAAGCCAGCGCGGCGACTCGGGCAGGGAGCGCCGGAGGATCAGCGCGATCACGGCCGGGAATGCGCCGATGTAGAACATCCACTGCCAGCCGAGGTGCGGCACGACCCAGGTCGCCGCCACCGCGACCGCGGCGAGGCCCACGGCGAACACCACCTGGTAGAGGAGGAAAAACCGGCCGCGCTTTCCGGCCTTCGCAATCTCGCCGATGTAGGCGGCCGCGATCGGCACCTCTCCGCCGAGGCCCAGGCCCTGGATAAAGCGGAATACCAGCATCGACTGGAAGCTCCAGGAAAACGCGCAAACCACGCTGAACACGGAGAAGATGCCGATGGTCCAGATCGCGCCGGGGATGCGGCCGATGCGCTCGGCGAGCCAGCCAAAGAAGATGGCGCCGACGAGCTGCCCTGCGAAGCCAGCGGCGATGAGGAGCCCGATCTGGCCCGGCGCGAGCTTCCACATGCCGATGAGCACCGGCAGCACGTAGGCGATCGCGAGCGCGTCGAATGCGTCGAAGAACAGCGCGATGCCCATGATGATGCGCAGCTTCAGGTGCCACGGCGAAAGCGGCAGGCGCTCGACGCGCGCCGCGATCTGCTCCGGTGTGACGGCGTTGCTCATTTTGCTTTCCTCCTCTGGTGAGTCGCTGCGGAATCCACTTCGAGTGTTTTCGGGTCTACGACCACGCCATAGGCCTCGGCGGCGGCCGCATGCGATACGTACCCCTGCCGCACATCGCTCGCGACGCGCTCCGGTTCGCGCTCCTTCGGCGCGCCAAAGCCGCCGCCACCCCCGGCGCGAATGGTGATCGCGTCCCCGGCGTTGAGCCGCTTCATCAGCACCTTGGCGTTCGGCAGGTCGGTGATTTCCTTGCCGCCGATGCGCAGAGTCACCTGGTTGCCGGCGCCCGGCTCTCCGCCTGCCAGGCCCCAAGGCCGGCAGTGCACGCGGTCCACCTGCACATTGATATTAATGGGCGAGCGAGCCTGCACCACCTGCTCGGTGCCGAGGCCGCCGCGATTGCGGCCTGCGCCGCCCGAGTCCTGCCTCAGCGAGTGCCGCTCGAAGAGCAGCGGATATTTCGCCTCCATCTGCTCGACCGGATGGTTGTGCGTGTCGCCGTCGTTCATGCAGACCGTGGCGCTCACGCCATCGCCAGTGAGCTTCGCGCCGAAGCCGCCGCCGAGCGGACCGATACCGGTAATGAAGAACCGGCCGTCCTTCGCGGAGATGCCGTTGATGAGCGCCACGCAAAGGTCGGCGTGATGCGCGGCGATCGCCCGATCGGGGACCGGTCCCGCCATGGCCCTGAAGAGCGTGTCCACCACCGTCATCGGGAACGTCATCCACCAGCGCATAGCCGCCGGCTTCACCGCGCTGATCACGGTGCCCGGCGAGAGCACCACCTTGAGCGGCCGGAAGCTGCCTTCGTTGATCGGGTAGTCGGTCGGCGAGGTGAGGCACTTGTACGCGACCTGGGCGCACGAGTAGCCCGTCGTCGCGCCCGAGTTGTAGAAGCCGCGCACCTGCTTGCTCACCTCGGAGAGGTCGATGGTCATCGCATCGCCCTTCTTCACCACCCGCACCTTGATCGGCACCGGCTTCCCGATCTCGACGCCGTCGTCGTCCATGTACGATTCCGCCTCGTATACGCCGTCCGGAATCGTGCGCGTGCGCGCACGCGCCGCCGCTTCCGATTGGTCCATGATGTTCGAGATCGCGTCGAGCACCTCGGCGCGGCCGTAGCGCTCCAGCAGCTCGAGGAAACGCCGCTCGCCCGTCTTTACCGCGGTGATCTGGGCGCGCAGGTCGCCCATGGCGCGCTCGGGGATGCGCACGTTCATGCGGATGATGTCCACGAGATCCTGGTTCACCACGCCCCGGCGCGCGTACTTGAGGATCGGGATCTGCAGCCCTTCGGCGAAGATGTCCGTCGTCACGCCGCCGAGCACGCCGCCGACGTCGGTCCAGTGCGCCATGCAGCAGGCGAAGCCCGAGAGCTTGCCGCGGTGGAAGATCGGCAGCGTAAAAGTGAAGTGGTAGAGATGGCTGCCGGTGATGTAGGCGTCGTTGGTGACCAGGATGTCGCCCGGCTGGAGGCCTTTCTCGCCGAAATGCCTGAGCTTCGCCTTCACGGTCTCCGCCATGCCGCGGATGAAGCTCGGCAGGCCGAGGCCGATCGAGATCGTCTCGCCCTGCGGCGTATAGAGGCCGACGGTGAAGTCGAGCGCCTCGTAGATGATCATGTTGTACGCGGTGCGCATGAGGTTGGTCTTCATCTCCTCGGTCACCGCGATCACGCCGTTGCGGACGATCTCGGTGAGCACCGCGTCGGCCTTGTTGCGCCGCTTCATCGCCGCCTCCGCCCCACTTCGATCATCAGGTTGCCGAAGGTGTCCACGCGCATGCGATCCCCGGGAAGCACGACCGTCGTGGAGGCATGCTCCTCGATAAGCGCCGGACCGGCAATGGTGTTTCCCGCGCGCAGCGCCTCGCGCGCGAAGGTCGGCGTGGCAACGGCCTTTCCCGCCTCGCCAAAGTACGCGCGCCGGGAGCCGCGCCGCGCGGATGCCGGGGGCTGGCGGCCGCCGCGCTCGATCCGCTCGAGCGGCGGCTTCTTCAGGACGCCGCTCACCGTGGCGCGCAGACTCACGATCTCCGCCGCTTCCTCCGGCGCGTGCGTGCCATAGCGGCGCAGGTGCTCCTCGTCGAACTGGCGCTTGAGCGCCCCGGCATTGCGGCGCCGGAACACGTCGGCCGGCAGCTGCACCGTGACCGGATGTTCCTGGCCGACGTAGCGCATGTCGGCCGCCCGCGAAACGTTGATGCGCTGCGGCCGGATGCCGCTCGCCGCGAGCGCTGTCCGCCCCTCGGCGATGAGCTCCGCGTACACCGCCTCGATCGCGTCGAACGAGACGTCGGCGAGCCGCGTGAACCAGGTGCGCACGAGGTCGTAGCGCAAGTCGGAGAAGAGCATGCCGAATGCGCAGAAATGCCCCGGCACCCGCGGCACGATGACGTGCTGCATGCCGATCTCGCGCGCAATGCTGGAGGCGTGCAGCGGGCCCGCCCCGCCGTAGGCGATGAGCGCGAAGGCGGCGGCGTCGAGCCCGCGCTCGGTGGAAACCGACTTTACGGCGTACGACATGGCGGTCGAGGCGATGTTCAGGATGCCTTCGGCCGCGCGGGTCACGTCCACGCCGAGCGGCTCGGCGACGTGCTCGCGGATCGCGCGCTGCGCGGCGGCCGCATCCAGCTTCATCTCGCCGCCCAGGAAGCGCTCGGCGCCCAACCGGCCGAGCACCAGGTTCGCGTCCGTCACGGTCGGCAATTCGCCACCCCGGCCGTAGCACGCCGGGCCCGGCTCGGCGCCCGCGCTCTGCGGCCCGACCCGCAGCGCACCGCCCTCATTCACGCTCGCGATGCTGCCGCCGCCGGTGCCGACTTCGAAGATGTCCATCATGGGAATCTGGACCGGCAGCGCCTGCGCATAGCCGCCCACCAGCGCGACGCCGGTCGTGAGCGCCTCGCCGCGATAAATCACGCCCGCCTTCGCGGTGGTGCCGCCCATGTCGAAGGCGACTGCATCGGCGAGGCCGAGCTGCCGGCAAAGCGCCTGCGCGCCGATCACGCCAGCGGCGGGCCCGGACTCGAGCATGCGCACGCACTGCTGCTGCGCCTGGCGCGATTCGTACAGGCCGCCGGTGGACTGCACGAGCAGGAAGCGTCCCCTGAAGCCGGCCTTGCCGAGGTGGCGATCGATGCCGCGCACGTACTCGGCGACGATCGGGCCGATGTAGGCGTTCGCGGCGACAGTCGAGCAGCGCTCGAACTCGCGGTACTCCTGGGAAAGCTCGTGCGACGCTGTGACGAATGCGTGCGGAAGCTCGCGCTTGACGATCGCCTTGACGCGCGCCTCGTGCTCCGGGCTGGCATAGCAATGCAGCAGCATGATGGCCACGGCTTCCACGCGCTCGCGCTTCAGGTGCTCGCATACCTCCAGCACGCTTGCCTCGTCGAGGGGCACGTGCACTGCCCCCTCCGCCGTCATGCGCTCGCGCACCTCGAAGCACAATGCCCGCGGCACGAGCGGCACGTGCTTGGTGAAGAAAAGGTTGTACGCATCCGGCCGGTTGATGCGGCCGATCTCGTAGACGTCGCGAAACCCGGCGGTCGTGATCAGCGCCGCCTTCGCACCGCGGCGCTCGAGCATGATGTTGATGGCGACCGTCGAGCCGTGCAGGAAGATGGCGGCATCTGCGTAGCGCGCGCCCGCCTTCGCCACGCCGCTCGTGATGCCGTCCACCAGCCGCCTGGGCGTCGAGAGCGACTTCCCGAGCAGCAGCCGGCCCGTCGTTTCGTCGAACGCCGCCACATCGGTGAACGTTCCCCCGATGTCGGCTGCGAGGCGCGTTCTCGCTTCTTTGCGGGCCGCCAAGGTGCTTTATGCTCCGCTTTTCGGAAAGCTCACGAGTGCCGAAGGTTATGAAGCGCAAGCGCGCGCGCGACCCGAGGGTCGAGGCGATGCGCCTGCTTGGAAAATGGACGACGCTCGGGCAGGGCCACGTCGTCTTCGGCGGAGCCGGCTGCTCGTGCGGGGTCGCCGCCCCCGGCGTGAGCGTCCAGGACCTCGAGGAGCAGATCCTCGAGTACTTGCGCGGCAAATATCCCGCGGCCGCAGGGCCGGCGAACGTGGCCGCGCTCCTTCGCGCGATCGCTGCGCAGCCGGCCGGCGTCGAAGCGGAATCGCTCGCGCTGCTGGGCGATCTCGAACGCACGCTCGAATCGTTCGACGAACTGCATCGGGTGCGATGACGCGGGCCTGAGCTGCCGCGCGTGCCTGCCTCCTCCTCGAAGGCCCATTATTCCCGGAGCCGGGAATTAGGTCAACGAGCGGTTGCGCCGGCGCGGTGTTGCCCGCCTTCGCAATCCGTCGGCCAGCAGCGCGGCAAGGAAGCGGCCGTAGGCGGGCGCAAGGCGCGCCGCGTCGCGGCGGCCGCCGAAAAGCCGCTCCACCAGCGGCCCTGCGGTGGCGAAGAATTCGCAAAGGCCGATGAACGCGAGGTAAACGAAGCGCGGATCGGCCTCCCGCAGCTCTCCGCGCCTTACGCCGCTCGAGACCAGCTTCTCGATGCGTGGATAGGCCCGCTCCATGAAGCGCTCCCTCATCTCGAACGCCGTGCGGTCTTCGCTATGGAAGACCCGGTCGACCACAAGATCGTGGAAGTGCGGGTCATCGAGGAAGACCTGCAGCCAGACCCCGGCTTGGTCGCGCAGCTGGTCGAGCGCGCTCGGCGCCGGGCGCAGCGCATCGAGGCGGGCATGCAGGTCGTCGCCGATCTTGCGGATGACGTGCGCGAAAAGGTTGTTCGTGTTCCCGAAGTAGTAGCGCACGAGGCCGGGGTCGACCTTCGCGGCACGGGCGACCGCCTCCCGGGTAATTCGCGCCGGCTTTCGGTGCCGCAACAGCTCGCGCGTTGCCTCCACAATGAGCGCCTTGGTGATCTCCGCGTCCGCCTGCATCGGGCGGCCCTTTCCGCGCCTGGCGCGGCCCGGCGACCCACTCGACACTGCACCTGGGGTGCGCGTGAACCGGCCAGTCACGTCCGGATTGCCTACGAGCCAGCGATTCGGCGCGTGACCTCGGCGCGCCAGGCCTCGACCGGCTTGAAGTCGGGCTGCTTGCGTGCCTCGGCCTCGGCCGCTTTCCAGATTTCCGCGTCCGGCAGGCTCAGGTCGAGCGGCATGCGGATCGGCTGGTGGCAGTACCAGGGCGTGTCGATGAGGAGCTCGATGCGGTTGCCCTCCGGGTCGAGGAAGTAGACCGAGAGCGCGTTGCCGTGGGACATGGGCATCATGTCGCGCACCTTCTCCGCCACGAGGCGTCGGTGCATCTCGCGCAGCGCGGCAAGGTCGTCCAGGCGGAAGGAGATCTGGTTGATGGGGTTGAAGCCCTCGCCCGCCGGCCGGCCGCTCACGAGGACGATCTGGTGGTGGTCCTTCGGGTCGCGCGACAGGAAGGTCAGCTCGCGCGAGGTGCCGGGTATTTCGAGCCCGCCGCGATCCGTGACGGCAAAACCGAGCACGCGTGTGTAAAAATCCACCATGCGCGCCATGTCGGTCACGTGCATCCCGAAGTGGCTGAACTGAAGGCGCGGAACCGAGGCCATAGATCCCCATGAAACTCGCTACGTTCAAGACCGCGCAAGGCGTGAGCTACGGCGCCGTCACGGGCAAAGGTATTGTCGACCTGCGCCGCTATCTCGGCAACCAGTATCCCGACCTGAAGTCGCTCATCGCCGGCAACGGTTTCGCGGAAGCGGCGAAGCACCTTTCCGCCGCGCCGGACTACAACCTGTCGGACATCACCTGGCTGCCGGTGGTCCCGAACCCGGACCGCATCCTCTGCGTCGGCCTCAACTACCAGGACCACGTCGTCGAGACCGGCCGCGACAACACCGAGCAGCCGGCGATCTTCATCCGGCTGCCGGAATCGCAGGTCGGGCACAAGCAGCCGATCCTCCGGCCGCGCGAGTCCACGCACATGGACTTCGAGGCGGAGATCGCGGTCATCATCGGGCAAGGCGGCCGCAGGATCTCGCAGAAGGATTCCTGGAGCCACATCGCCGGCTACAGCTGCTACAACGACGGCTCGGTGCGCGACTGGCAGCGCCACACCATCCAGTGGACCGCGGGCAAGAACTTCGCGCAGACCGGCGGCTTCGGCCCGTGGATGGTCACCGCCGACGAGATCCCGCCGAACACCAAGATGACGCTCTCCTGCCGCCTGAACGGCGAGCGCATGCAGCACGCCACCACCGAGCAGATGATCTTCAAGATCCCGAAGATCATCGAGTACGTCTCGACGTGGACCACGCTCGCGCCCGGCGACGTGCTCGTCACCGGCACGCCCGGCGGCGTCGGCGCGCGCCGCACCCCGCCCGTCTGGATGAAGCCCGGCGACAAGGTGGAAATAGAAATCGACAAAGTCGGAATCCTGGAGAACTCGATCGCCGATGGCTAAAGACGACATCAGAAAGCTCGAAGACCAGCGCTACGCCGCAATGTGCGCGGCGGACGCCGCCACGCTCGACAAGCTGCTCGCCGACTCGCTGGTCTACACCCACTCCTACGGCGGCGCCGACGGCAAGCAGAGCTACCTCGAAGGCATCCGCGCGAAGAAGTGGCAGTACCGCAAGATCGAGCGCCCGAAGGAGAACATCCAGGTGCACGGCGACTGCGCGGTCGTCACCGGCCAGGTGCGCATCGAGCTCCTCTCCGAAGGAAAGCCGAAGACGCTGAACAGCGCCTACACCAACGTCTGGATCAAGGGCCCGAAGGGCTGGCAGATGGTGGCGTGGCAGTCCACGCCGCTTCCGGCTTCCTAGGACGGGCCTGGGCGGAAGAACAGCCAGCAAAGCGCGGCGCCCACCGATACCGCGCCGACAAGGAAGAACGAGGCGACGAGGAGCAGCGCCGAGCGCAGCAGCATCGCCTGGGTGATCGCCTCGAGCTGCGCGGGCCAGCTCACCGCGTACCAGCAACTGAGCGCGGTGTGAACGAGCGCGCCGAGCACCATCGCCGGCAGCTCGCCCGGCCGGCGCAGGTCCTTAAGCGCGCACAGCAGGCCGATCACGACGCCCGAGGCGAGGAAGAGCTCCAGCTGCTGCGGCGTGAAAGCGGTGACGCCGTGCATCGTTCAATATAGCAACCGTCCCGCTTAAAGGCGCTAGGCCGGGCAGCCTAAGTGCGGAGATTGAATTCCGTGATCGCGTGCTCGCGCAGCTTGTGCTTCTGCACCTTGCCGCTCGCGGTCATGCCGATCGCCTCGAAGTCGCGCACGATGCGCAGGTAGCGCGGCACGCGGAAGTTCGCGCAGCGCTCTTTCATGTAGCCGAGCAGTTCCTCCTC
>DASRFM010000080.1:0-31017 GCA_035651575.1 Burkholderiales bacterium
CGATCTTGCCGTCGCCTGCCTCGCTCACCCGCTTGGCGCCCAGCGTGCCCAGCATCCGGACCAGCGTCTTTCTCTGAAACTCGTGGTCCTCCGCGACAAGGATGTGCAGGTTCTCGATTCCCATGATTTCCCCTCCCGGTCAGCCCGCCTTCACGAGCCAGCGATTCAGCCGCTCGAACTCCCGCTCGAGCGAATTTTGCTCTGAAGCAATGTCGTTCCAGCGGCTTTGCCGGCCCGCTCTCTCTATGCGCTCGCAAACCGCCGCAAGCGCCGTCGCGCCGACGGAACGGCACGCGCCTTTTAGCCGGTGCGAAGCCTGGATGAGCTCCGCGGTGTCATGCTTCGCAAGGGCGCTCCGAAGGCTCGCCATGTCGGCGTCGTTGGACTTGCGGAAGTCTACGAGGATCTCGCGCTCCACCGCGGCATCGCCGCCGGTGAGTTGCGCAAGGCTCGCCCGATCGAGCGGCACATCGTCCGCGGCCGCCGTCTCGGGGCGGGCGCTCGGAGGCTGGCCACGCGGACTTCCCGCCAAAGGCAGCCATCGGTCCATAACCCGGGCAAGAGCCTCGAGCTCCACGGGCTTTGCCACGAAATCATCCATTCCAGCGGCCACACATTGCTGCGCCTCGTCCGCAAACGCGTTCGCCGTACAGGCGATGATTGGCGTGCGGCGGAGCTCTCCGGCCGACTCGCGGGCGCGTATGGCCCGTGCGAGATCGAAGCCGTCCATCTCCGGCATGTTGCAGTCCGTGACGACGATCCCAAATCGCTTCGCGCCCCACTTTTCGAGGGCCTCGACGCCATTCGAGGCCGTCATGACTCCGTAGCCGAGCAGGTTCAACTGGCGGGTAATCAAGGTCCGGTTCGTCGGGTGGTCTTCGGCCACGAGCACGAGAGAGCCGTCCTTCTCGGCAGCTTCGACGGAAGGCGCTGTCCGCCGCGACGCCACAAGCGCTGCCCCGGACGCTCCCGAGGAGCCCGGTTTCGGCAGGTCCTTCGCGTCGGCAAGCGGGAGCGAGAGCTCGAGGATCATCGTCGTGCCCTTGCCAGGCTCGCTCTGCATGACGATCCTGCCTCGCATCAGGTCCGCGAGCTGGCGGCAGATGGTGAGCCCCAGCCCCGTGCCGCCGAATCGACGGGTCGTGTCCTGCTCGGCCTGGGTATAGGGGCGGAACAGCCGATCCTGGGCCTCCTTGGAGACGCCGATCCCGGTGTCCGTAACGCTGAAGCGCACGAGGTCGCGGCCGTCGGGATCGCGCCGGACGAGGTCCGCTTCGATGTCCACGCTCCCCTTGCTCGTGAACTTGATCGCGTTGCTGACGAAGTTGTTGAGGATCTGGCGCAGGCGCAGCGGGTCGACCAGTAGGGCCGGGCTGATGCCGGCGTCGGTCCGGCGGCGCAGCAACAAGCCCTTCGTGCTTGCGACGTTCGCGTACACGCCGAACACGCCTTCGATCACGGCGGCCACGGACGTGGCTTCTGGGCGAATCACGAGCCGGCCGGCCTCGATCTTGGAGAAATCGAGAACATCGTCGATGATGCGCAGCAGCGACTTCGCCGAATCGCGAACGACTTCCAGCGCGCCTCGTTGCTCGGAGTCAAGATTGGTGAGGCCGAGAACCTCGAGCATGCCGAGCACGCCGTTCATGGGCGTGCGGATTTCATGGCTCATGCTGGCGAGGAACATCGACTTGGCCTTCGTCGCGTCCTCCGCGGCGCGCTTCGCATCCCGCAAGGCATCCGCTGCAGCCCGCTCGTCCGTCACGTCCTCGAGGATCCATACGCTGCCCTTTCCCGGGTGATCGGCGTCGACCGCGCGGCCGGTGAGGCGGCACCAGAAAAGGCTGCCGTCCTTGCGCACGAGCTCCTGCTCGCGGCGGTGCGTCTCTCCGCGCGCGAGTTGCTCGTACACCGCGTTGCCCCCGCGGTGGTGCTCCTCGTCGGAGCGATACCAGACCCGCGTGGTCTTGCCGACGAACTCGCGCGGCCCGTAGCCGAAGATCTGCTCGAGACGGTGGTTGCAGTTCTCGATGGTGCGCTCGCGGATGAACGCGATGCCAACCGTGGTGGACTCGAAGATGGCCTCCTGCTGCGCATAGGCCGCCTGCAGTGCTTCCTCGGCTGCCTTTCGCGCGCTCACATCCTCGTAGAGGCCGACGACGCCCCGGACCGCCTCGCGCCCCGCGAGGGGCGCCGCGGTGACGCGGCACCAGAACGATGAGCCGTCCTTGCGCACCGTGCGCGTCTCGTACGAGGAGGCCTCGCCGCGCTTCGCTGCGTCGTAGACCAGCCGGCCGATCCGCTCGAATTCCTCGTCTGACTCGAACAGGGCCCGCGAGCTGAGTCCCACGGCCTCGCCTGGCGCGTAGCCAAACACGCGCTCGAAGCTGGGACTCGAAACGACGAGCCGGCGCTCCTCGAATACCGCAATGCCATGCGGCGAAGCGGCGAAGATGGCGTTCTGGCGCTCGAGCGCCTCGGCGAGCTCGCGCTCCGTCTTCTTGCGCTCGGTAATGTCGACCAGCCAGGCGAGGATGCCGGGCTCGCCCTCGTATGGAATCGGAAGGAAGCTCACCAGCATGTCGAGCTTGCGCCGATCCTTGCTCCACATCTGGACTTCTTGGTTCTGCACGATGCCGTCGCGCTTCAGGATGGCGATCAGCGCGTCGCGATCCGATTCGCGGACGTAGACGTCGGGCGCCCAGTCGCCGACCTGGAATCCGAACTTGTCCTTGACGATCGGGTTGACGAAGCGGATGACGCCTTTGCTCGTGATCGCGATGCTGACAGGGCTCTTGTCTAGGATGTTCTGCAGCAGCGCGCGCTCGTCGGTCAGGGCCTGCGTGCGGCTCCGGACCTGCGACTCGAGGTTGCGCGTGGCGTCGAGCAGCATGGTGCGCATCCGCTCCTGGGCTCCCACCAGCCTCGCGAGTTCCCGCACCCGGACCGGGATGTCGACCGGCGCATCGAGCTGCAGGGCGCCGATACGCTCGCTCTCGTTTACCAGCTGCTCGACGACGCCGGCCAATCGGCGCGAGAACCGGCGCCCAATGAGAAGTCCGAGCGCCAGTACGAAAAGCATGACGGCGCCGATTGCTGCTGCATTCCATGCCGTGCCCACCGCGAAGTCGGAGCGCGGCGCGTACGTCGCGATGACGAGCGACTGGTTGCGCAAGGCCACCGGCCGGAAGCGCGCAATCCAGTCCTCTCCGGCGTACGAGAAGTGGTCGGTGCGCGCCTCGGGACGGCCTGCCGCGATCCACTCGTCATAGGCCGCGGCGAGGATCGGCAATCCCGCTTCGCCAGGCGTCTTGAAAAGCTGTGCCTCGAGCTCGCTCGCCGAGCGGTTCACCTTGGCGCGCGGCAAGCCGACGAGCTTGCCGTCGGCCGAGAGCACCGCGGCCCGGCCATGCGTACCGACCTCGATCTTCGAAGTAAAGCGCGACAGGTCGAGAAGCAGCACGTCGAAGCCGATAACCCAGCGCTCGCCGCTGTTTCGGTCGGTCCAGCGCATCGCCGCGGTCATGCCGACGTCCTGGCGCGCGAAAAACGAGTAAGGCGCTGTCCAGAACACCTCGTCGTCGTTCTTGAGCTCGAGGGCGCCCTTGTACCAGGGCCTCGTGCGCGCGTCGTAGCCGGTCGTGACCCACTTCTCGCCGACGTAACCGGCGTCGTCGTTGAACTGCATGAAGTGCTGCTGTGGGCCAAGCTTCGCGACGTCTGTCTCGCGCACGACCCAGCCTTCGGGCGCGCGGTTGAGCTGCAGGCCGCGGCCGCGCTCGTCGGCGAGCAGCACGGCGGACATCTGCGGCCGGATGCGTACGATCGGGATCATGAGCGCCGCGAAATCCTGCGGCTGGTCAAGATGGAGCAGTCCACTGCGCCCCCATTCCCGTCCAGTCCCGAGCACGCGTTCCATCTGATTGATCAGCGCGCTGATGTCGCCCTCGACCTCGGTGGCGACGCGCGACATCTCGAGCCGCGCGAGCTCCTCTTGCGCCGGCCGTACTACGACGAGGTAGGCAGTCCCGACGAAGACGAGGAAAGAGACCAGCAAAATGCCGAGGATCCGCGACAGCAGGTATCGACGGATCGAAGGCAGCCGCTTGTTCGCTGAACCGTTCAACGCCGTAACTGATCTACAAGCCGAGCGTGCCGCATTGCCTCCCCTTTGGGCGCGACGTACGCCAATCTATTGACGCTACTCTCGCATGTTTTCGTGGTTTCTGTGCCGAGAAGGTAGACGTCTTCCGCGCCCAGGATCCTAGCCTTTAGGCGCACCTCGCCAGTCGTCGTTGCCGATCTCAGCAGACTCGGCGGGCCTTCAATGCACAGACCTTGCTGGTTCGACATGCGAGCGCCAACGCGCCAGTAATGCTTAATAATGGCGTTGGGGAGGAGCGTCGATGGATCAGGCGATCCAACTATTACTAAGCGGGCTTGTCGTCGGCAGCATTTACGGCCTGGTTGCCATTGGATTCACGGGTGTGTACAACGTTACGGGCATCGTGAATTTCGCGCAGGGCGATTTTGCGATGCTCGGCGGGATGATCGCGGCTGGGCTATGGGCCCAAGGCGTCGCCTTACCGCTCGCTATTTTGGCTGGTGTCGCAGGCGCTGCATTGGCGAGCGCACTGCTCCAAAGGCTCGGCATACGACCGCTACGCGGCGACCTCGTTGCTGCCGTCATAGTCACCATTGGCGCCGGTATAGTTTTTCAGGGCATCGCGGTCGTCATCTGGGGGACGGATGCGCAAACCATGCCCGCTTTTTCCGGCGATAAGCCGCTCACCATCGCGGGCGCGACGATCCCCATGCAGACGCTCTGGGTGATCGGTACCGCATTGCTTCTGGTCGGTCTTCTCACCATCTTCTTCCAGTTCACTTACGCGGGACGCGCATTCAGGGCATGCTCAGTGAATCCGTTCGCGGCAACGTTGTGCGGCATCAACGGAAATACGATGGCCACGATTGCATTCATCCTCAGCGGCGTCCTGGGGGCCATAGCGGGAATCGTGTCGACTCCGATCACCTTGACGAACGCGGAGATCGGCATCCCCCTCGCAATCAAGGGCTTCACGGCGTGCATTGTGGGAGGCCTCGGTACGGCGAGTGGCGCGATGCTGGGAGGAGTTCTGCTCGGCATCGCGGAAGCATTTGCGGCCGGCTATGTAAGCTCCGGCTTCAAGAACGCGATCGTCTTCGTCATCCTGCTTGGATTCCTCGCCTTCAGGCCCACTGGCATCCTGGGTGATCTGGAAAAAACAGTCCGCTGATGGCTGCGTTATGCGTCTACCTTATGGCTCTCGTTGTCGGCGTGTTATCCGGCAGCAATTACCTCGTGAACATCCTCATCGTCATCGCCTTGCATTCGATGGCGGCGATGGGACTTGCGCTCCTTGTCGGCTATGCCGGACAGATCTCGCTCGGCCACGCCGCGTTTTACGGTCTAGGTGCCTATGGCAGCGCTCTGATCAGCACCCGTATCGGCGTGGATCCATGGCTAAGCAGCATGACTGCGGCGACGATCGTCGGTCTGCTTGGCTATGCCATTGGTTGGGTGATCTTCCGCGTACGCGGTCATCATCTGGCGATCGCCACGTTGGCGTTCGGCATTGTGGTCTCCATCGCCTTCGTGGAGCTTCGCGGTTTGACGGGCGGTGCGAACGGGCTGCCTGGCATCGCACCCTTCGCGTTGGGAAAATGGGCTCTTAATACGGACGCCAAGTTCGCATGCGTCGCCTTTCTGGGCTGCACGCTCGCTTACTATGCCGCCTCTAGGCTCGTGCGGTCACCGGCAGGCCTGTTGCTCCAGGCGATAGCGGAGAGCGAGAGAGCCGCCGCAGCGTACGGTGCGGATGTCGCAGCGCTGAAAAGGAGCGTGCTCGGTCTCAGCGCCGCCATGGCGGCCCTTGCAGGGGCGCTCTACGCGCATTACATCGGCTTCATCAGTCCGCAGCCATTCGGCACAGGATTTTCCATCCGCCTGCTCTTGATGGTCGCGATCGGCGGGTTTCAAAACCTGCAGGGCGTCCTGGTGGGCGCGGCCTTCATCACGATGATCACCGAGCCGTTACAGAACCTCGGGTACTACGACGTGGTCGTTTTCGGCCTGCTTCTTATTGGCATCGTCGTGTTTTGTCCGAAGGGCATGTTGTCCGAGCTGGGCAAATTCGTGCGATGGCCGCCGTTCCGCCGGCGTCCGCGCCACATGGTCTAGCGTGCTTAAGGCGGAGGGGATCGGAAAGCGTTTCGGCGGCCTGCATGCCCTATCCGGCATTTCGTTCACCGTTGAGCAAGGTGGGCTCGTGGCGATCATCGGTCCCAACGGCGCTGGGAAAAGCACGTTGATCAACGTAGTTAGTGGAGACACGGTCCCCACTTCCGGAACGATACGGATCGACGGTCACGATGTAACCGGGCTGCCGGCTTATCTGGTGAACAGAGCCGGAATCGGCAGGACTTTTCAGCATGGGGAGCTCTACAAGAATCTCAGCGTGCTAGAGAACGTGGTCGCGGCAATGGCGACCCGAAACGCGGCGTCCATATTGGGAAGCATATTTCGCCCGGCTCGAACGAAAGCGCTTGGCGATAGCCTGGTCGCCGAAGCGCTGCGCATTCTCGAGAACGTGGGACTTGCCGGGCATTCGAAAATAAAAGCTGCCGTCCTGCCGGCTGGTCAACAGCGTTTACTTGGCGTTGCGAGGGCAATGGCCAGCGGTGCGAAATGGCTGCTGCTGGATGAACCTGCCGCGGGCCTGAACCCCGCCGAAAAAAATGCCTTGGTGAACGTGATCCGAAGGATTTGGCAGGACGGCACCACTATCCTTTTTGTCGAGCACGACATGCGGGTCGTCGGCGACCTTGCGCAGAGGGTCATTGTCCTTGACCAGGGAACAATAATCGCGGATGGCTCGCCAACGGAAATTCGTCGCTCCGAATCGGTGCTTCGCGCTTATCTAGGCTCTGACGATCTGATGCCGAAGGCGGTGGCTCAACGGGGCGCGGCTGACCGGGGGGATGCGCGCGAACTCCTTGAAGTCGATTCCTTGGAAGTTCGCTATGGAGGGTTGATTGCTCTCACCGACATATCGCTGAACGTCCGTGGCGGCGAAATTGTGTCGGTGCTGGGTGCTAATGGGGCGGGAAAAACATCGTTGCTCAAAGCAGTAACGAGGACGTTGCCGGCCTATGCCGGCCATATCCGGATGGACGGCGCGGACATAACCCTATCCAATGCCTCGGACGTAATCCACGCCGGCATCGCGTTGGTCCCGGAGGGCCGCGAACTCTTCAACTCCTTGACTGTGGTCGACAACTTGCGGCTGGGCGCGTATTCGAGGATAAATCGCCTGCGGCAATACATACCCGATTTCTTCAGATCCCGGGAGGCGGATGAAGAAATCGAGGCGACCCTCACCGAGGTCTTCCGGCTATTTCCCAAGCTCAAGGAGAGAGCCAAGCAAGTCGCCGGGACCCTGAGCGGTGGAGAGGGTCAGATGCTGGCCATCGGCCGTGCGCTAATGAGCCGGCCACGCCTACTGCTGCTCGACGAGCCCTCTCTAGGACTCGCGCCGAAGATCATCATGGACATTTTTGCTAAGTTGGTGGAGTTGCGTAACCAGGGGCTCACCATTATGCTCGTCGAGCAGAACGCGCACGCTGCGCTGGAGCTAAGCGATCGAGCTTATGTGCTCAGCACTGGGCGCATGGCGGCCGAGGGCCCTTCAAGGATGTTAAGTAAAAGCACCGAGATTCGTAAGAGCTATCTCGGTATCAGCGAGTCGGTCTAATGGGGGGGTAAATGAACACAGGTAGAGCTTGGGCTGCAATTCTTGCCGCGATCATTTTGACCGGTACTGCGGCAGCGGCAGATCCTATTCGCATCGGCACGATGTTCGAAACCTCGGGGGCCATCGCATCGCTGGGTAACCAGGGCTACGAAGGCGCGCAAATCGCCGTCCAGCATATCAATGCTTCCGGTGGGATAAAGGGCCGCCCGATCGAGCTGGTCCAGATCAACAGCGAAAGCGACGAAACGAAATCCGTCACTGCCGCCAAGCGGCTCGTCGAGCGCGAGAAAGTCGTTGCCATTATCGGACCCCACGCTTCGGGCTCGTGCCTCGCTATCCTGGACACCATACAACGCGCTGATATGCCCATGATTTGCAATGGCGCGTCAGTGAAGGTTGCCGGGCCGGCAGCCGAGCGCAAATGGGTATTCAGCACGACCATCACGGATGCCACGCTGGTCGGCGCAGAAATCGCCTACTTGAAGAAGAAGGGAATCTCGCGCGTCGGCGTTCTCAATAGCGATAACGGTTTCGGAGTCAGCGGCCGCGAGCAGTGGGAGCGGCTACTGAAGGAAAACGGGATGGCGCTGGTTGTTCAGGAGACGTTTGGCAACAATGACCAGGACGTTACGCCTCAGCTATCGAAGATCCGCGCAGCGAATACGCAAGCGAATGTCATCTGGGCCAATGGTGCTGCCTTGGCGATTGCGCTCAAGAATTACCGCCAGTTGGGGATTGACAAGCCGGTTTTGCTGCCTAACGGCGCCACCGACCCCAATCTCCTCCGACTTGCAGGTGAGGCGGTGAATGGCGTGCTGTTTGCTGCGTCCAAATTGAGCATCTGGGATCAGTTGCCGGATAGCGATCCCCAGAAGGCGCTCTTTAAACGCTTTGTGACCGATTTTCACGCGAAGTACAAACGGGATCCGTCCGGTTTTGCCGGAAACGGCTACGATTCCGTCGAGATCTTCAAGACTGTCATTTCACGTGCCGGTACCGAACCCGCGAAGCTGCGCGACGCAATGGAGCAGCTCAAGGGCATGCCGGGCGTGACGGCGACGTTCAGCTATTCGCCGACGGACCACTACGGCATTCAGCCGTCAACGCTCACAATGCAGACGGTGAAGAACGGCAAGTTCGCGCCCGCGGACTAAGGGAGACGTCGCGTGGTTGCCTAATCAGGCAACCACGCGACGAAGTCGGCGAGGATCGTGCATCCGGGCACTGCAAGCGGCGACGGAACTTCAACAAACGTTGCGGCAGGCGGATGGTCCGGGAATGCATCCTTCCACCGCTCGATCGATTCCGCCACTTCCTTCAGGTCGGTATAAAAGAGCTGCGCCCGGACGATGTCTTTAAGAGATCCTCCGGCCGCTGCGCAAATTTCCGAAGTGGTCCGCAGTATCGCGTCCATTTGGACACGAGCCGAGGAGCGGTACAGACTGAAAGGGTCGTTCGAGCGCTCCAGTGGGCCAGCGTCATTACAGGCCATCTGACCCGAGATAAAGAGCAGGTCGCCCGCGCGCACGGCGTGCGCTCCACCGCAAAGCGCTTGCGCGATTCCGGGCGCGCAGAGCCCGGTCCGTTTAGCTGCAGGCCGCGTCGCGACCATATTTATTTCTACGCGCCCCCCTCGAGTGGACATGCCCTTGACCGGAACGACGGACAACGCGACCTTGCTGTCGCCCATCACGGCGCGCCATGCTTCAAGAAACGCAAAATGGTCGGCCATATCAGCCAGGTACGCCTGCGCCTTTACCGCGTTTCTGAGGCCCGAGTCCGCGGCTACGAGGTATTTATCGAGTTTCTGCAGCACGTACGCCGTCTGCTTCTTAATCTCGGAGCCGAACCAGAAATTCGCGTCGACGCGGGCCTCCTCGGCGACACCGGTTCCTTCACCCGCGGGCCAGGGGCCGGCGGAGCGGTAATCGGTCGGTGTGGCACCTGAGGCGAAAATGAGATCGCCTGCAGAGATCGCCAGAGAATAGCCTGCCGGGGGACGCGATACTTTGTCCGTGTTCAAGGCCGTTTTTTGCAGCTGGCCGTCCGACGCAATCGCTATTCCGTCCACTTGAACGAGCGCCTCGTCGAGCATGAGCCGCTCCACCTGAAGGGCCGTGCTCGCTGGTCTCGCACGGGCCAGCACGGAGTTTCGAACCTCGAGATACGGCTCCATGAAATCACGGGTTGGGCTGAATTGATCGATGCGAATCATCTGATCGAGTGACGAGCCTCCCGCTTCCAGCAAGCCCTTCATGCTTTGAAAGATGTAATTCGATTGGAGCTTTACGGGCGACTGGTGAAGCGGCAGCCCAATTCGGCCTCGCGCATCAGGAGCGATTCCGTCTCGGAAGTCGGTTGCCATCTGACCTGCAAGGAAAATCCAATCCCCGGCTCGGATCGCTTGCGAATAGTGCAGCGGTGGCTTTGCGATACCTGGAATCTCGAGAGTACGTTTCATCGGATCAAGCGGCGAAACTCAGCTTGCGCTGATCGATCCGGAATACGTCGGCAAGCCAGTCGATCATGATTTCCTGACCAAGGGTCGGATTGTCGTGCTGACAATGTTCTGCACCGGTTTCCTCCGCCTCGGTCAGGCGAAGAGTGACGTTCACGCCCTTGGACTTCGCATATTCGTAAACCGTCTTCACACTCTCGACGCCCAGTACATCGTGTCCTCCATGCAATACGAGATACGGGCACTTCATTCCGTCCAGGACGCCTTCCAGCTTGAACGGCTTGGCTTTTTCGATGGCTTGCGCCATCGTCTTGGCGCCCATGACCCATTTCATATGGTTCGCGAGCGCGTGCTTCTCTCCGCGATCTCGAAACCGCTTTTCGATGTCCCAGATGGCGCCGTGCGAAATGCAGGCGGCCAGGCGATGCTCTTTGGAGCCGGCGCGCGCGGCGTAGTAGCCTCCCATGCTGGATCCACTCACCGCGATGCGCGAGGGGTCGACGTCGGGTCTCGTCAGAAGATAATCGATGCATTTACCCACGGGGACTTCGTAGTCATGGCGCGAGGAGACGCCGTGCCGGCGTAAGGTGCCACCTTGGCCGGGCCCGTCGACCAACAGCACGGCAATGCCGCGCTCTACTGCACCCCGGCCGGTCATGAACCAAAGCTCGTCCTTGAAGGAGTCGAGGCCGCCAAAGGAAATAAGGACGGGATTTCTAGCTGTACCCTTGGCCGGTTTGATGAAGTATGCGGGCAGGGACACTGCGTTCTCATAGGGCACCTCTACCACTTCGCCACCGATGTATTTCAGCCACTTCTGGCTCGCGCGCTCGCATTTATCGAAAGTCGGCAAGCGTCGCGGATCGTCCGGCAGAAGCCAGAATTCGGCGGACCTGTAGTAATCCGCTGCCCGAAGCCAGCAGTTCATCGCGGTCCGGACGTGTCCCGCCTTTTCTGCCTCGTCGCCTCGTCTGTCGTTTCGATCGGCGATATGCAGCCACTCCTTGTGCCAGCTGTCCGCATCTCCGGGTTTCATGCGGCTAGCTGCTTGAAAACATTCGCTCACCGAGCCGCCGCCTTCCTGCGTTTCTCCGAGCGCGCGTCGGAACTGGTACGAAAGGAAAAAATGCTCAGGCCAGTGATGCCACCCGAACGGTTCGTAGTGCGGAATGTTGGTCGTGTTAGTTGTGGGCATGTTTGAGCAGTATGGGGTAAGGGGGCAACATACCGCACTGCATTCTGCTGGGCCGCCGGAAAAGTGAAACGAAAAGCCACTTAACGCCTGGATAGTGTCTCCGAGTAAAGGCCACATACGATCTACAATCCATAAGTGTTGCGCAGTAACGGGTTCGTCCGGCTTCTCCTCGTCGTCTTCCTCCTCGCAGGTCTCGCGCTCGCGGCGTGGGCGCTGTTTCTCGACTTTCGCGTGCGGCATGAGTTCGAAGGGCGGCGCTTCGCGCTGCCGGCGAGGATCTATGCGAGGCCCCTTGAGCTGCACGAGGGGCTGAAGCTCAAGCCGGCGGAGCTCGAGCAGGAGCTGAAGGCGCTCGGCTACAAGGACGGCGGACAGGGCGAGTCGGGGTGGTATCGCAAGACGGGCGGCGGGCTGGAGGTCGCGGTGCGGCCGTTCGTGTTCTGGGACGGATCGCAGCCGGCGAAGCGCATTCGCGTCTCCTTTGCCGATGCGAGGATCAGCGGCCTGCGGGATGCGGCGGACGCGCAGGTGCCGCTCGCGAGGCTGGACCCGCTGCCGATCGGCGGGATTTATCCGGCGGGGAACGAGGACCGGCTGCTGGTGCGGCTTTCGGAGGTGCCGCCGCACCTGGTGCGCGAGCTCATTGCGACCGAGGACCGTCGCTACTACTCGCATTTCGGCTTCGACCTGCGCGGCATGGCGCGCGCGGCGCTCAGCTCGGTCACCGGGCACGTGCAGGGCGGCAGCACGCTCACGCAGCAGCTCGTGAAGAACTTCTTCCTCACGCCGGAGCGCTCGATCACGCGCAAGGTGAACGAGCTCATCATGGCGGTGCTGCTGGAGCTGCACTACGACAAGGCGGAGATCCTCGAGACGTACCTGAACGAGATCTACCTCGGCCAGGATCGCGACCGCGCGATCCACGGCGTCGGCCTCGCCGCGCAGTACTTCTTCGGCAAGCCGGTACAGGACCTGACGGTCGCGGAGAGCGCGCTCCTCGTCGGCATGATCCGCGGGCCGTCGTACTACGACCCGCACCGCAACCCGCAGCGCGCGCTCGAGCGCCGGAACCTCGTGCTCAAGCTCGCCGGCGAGGTCGGCGCGCTCACGCCGGAGCAGGTGAAGCAGGCTCAGGGCGCGAAGCTCGGCGTTCAGCCGCGGGCGGCGAGCGGCACCACGCCGTACCCGGCGTTCGTGCAGCTCGTGCAGCGGCAGCTGCGGCGCGACTACAAGGACGAGGACCTGCGCTCGGAAGGGCTGCGCGTCTTCACCACGCTCGACCCGCGCGTGCAGGCCGCTGCCGAGCGCGCGCTCGTGCGGCGCATCGAGCAGTACGACCGCGACAAGCGCTTCGGCGCGCCGGGCCTGGAGGGCGCGGTCATCGTCGCCGGCACGCAGACGGGCGAGGTGCAGGCGCTCGTCGGCGGGCGCGATCCGCGGCTGCGCGGCTTCAACCGCGCGCTCGACGCCGCGCGGCCGATCGGCTCGCTCCTCAAGCCCGCGATCTATCTCACCGCGCTCTCCGACCCGTCGCACTACACGCTCGTCACGCCGCTCGACGACTCGCCCTTCGTCTGGAAGGCGGCCGGCGCGCCCGACTGGAAGCCGGAGAACTACGACCGAAAATCCCACGGCATGGTGCCGCTGCGCACCGCGCTCGCGCAGTCCTACAACCTCTCGACCGCGCGCCTGGGCACGACGCTGGGCGTGGAGAAGGTGCTGCAGACCGCGCAGAAGCTCGGCATGCAGAAGATGCCGCCGCCCTACGCCTCGGTGCTCCTCGGCGCAGTGGACCTCAGCCCGCTCGAGGTGGCGCAGATGTACGAGACCATCGCGAGCGGCGGCTTCCGCACGCCGCTGCGCGCGATCCGCGAGGTGACGACCGCCGAGGGAAAGCCGCTCAACCACTATTCGCTTTCGGTCGAGCAGGCGTTCCCCGCCGAGCCGATCCACCTCCTCAGCGTCGCGATGCAGGGCGTGGTGAGCGAGGGCACCGCGCAGGCGCTGAAGAGCTGGATCCCGCCCGAGATCGCGGCGGCGGGCAAGACGGGGACGACCGACAGCCAGCGCGATGCCTGGTTCGCCGGCTTCACCGGCGACCGGCTCGCGGTGGTGTGGCTCGGCTACGACGACAACCGCGAGGCGCATCTCTCCGGCGGCGCGGCGGCGGTGCCGGTGTGGGGCGAGCTCATGGCGGCGCTCGGCCCCGAGCCGCTCGCGCTCTCCGCGCCGGAAAATATCGAGACCGCGACCATCGACCCGCAGACCGGGCTGCTGGGCAAGGGCTGCCCCGGCGCGGTGGACCTTCCGTTCATCAAGGGCTCGGCGCCGAAGGACAGCGCGCCCTGCGCGGGCGGCGTCGGCGGCGCGGTGGAAGCGATCGGACGCGCAGTGGAAGATGCGGTAAAACCGCTCAAGGGCTGGCTCGACCGGCTGTTCGGACGCTGATGCGCTTTGCGATCCTCGTTCTTTTGCTCATGGCCGGATGCGCGAGCGCGCCGCCGAGCCCCTCGCCCTCGGCCTCGTCCTCGTCCACGACCCGGCAGCCGGCGCCCGGCTCGCCGCCGCCGGAAGGAATCACGGTAAAGACCGAGAGCATCGCCGTGGCGAGCATCCTGCAGAGCGCGCGCGCCGATGCCGCCTCGGGGCGGCTTGCGAACGCAGCCGCCTCGATCGAGCGCGCGCTGCGCATCGAGCCGCGCAACCCGCGGCTGTGGAACGAGCTCGCGCGCGTGCGGCTGCAGCAGCGCGACTGGGCGCAGGCGGAGGCGACCGCGGCGCGCTCCAATTCCTTCGCGGGGAGCGACAGCGAGCTTCGCGCGAGCAACGCGGATCTCATCGCGCAGGCGCGCCGCGCGCAGGGCAAGTAGCACGGGCTGTCATCCGCCGGCGACGTCGCGGATCGCCTTCAGGCGGTGGCCGGTTCCTCGATTTTCAGGCGCGGCCGGCCGCGCGTGCGCAAAGTGCGTATAACGGGCGCATGGAAAAGACATGCGAAATCGTGGCGGTGAAGCACGGCCGATCGTTCCGCTGGAAGTGGCGCACGCTCGCGGCGGCGGGCACGGCGCGCCAGTCGCAGGAAACCTACGAGCTCTTCTACGAGTGCGTGCTCGCGGCGCGCAGCGCCGGCCTCGACCCGCAACTGCGCCGCTGAAAAGGGGTCAGGACCCTTTTCGCTTCCGCTGCGCAGTCTCGAAAAAGGGGTCCTGACCCCTTTTCTTGCGCAGGCGGCGCAGGCGCGCCTGCCGGAGGACGCGCGCGCGCTTCGCGAGGAGCGCACGCGGCACGCGGTATTGGAGGTTGCTGAAGGCCGTGCGCTCGAAAGGATCCTTTCGCAGCACGTGGGCGAGATGCCGTCTTCCCACCAGGGGAAAATGCCGCAGGGCGTCCAGCTCCTCGGCGACCTGCCAGGCGTTCTTCGTGCCGTGCACCCAGATCGCCGGATCGAGCCGGCGCAGGTCGTAGGGCACCGAGAACTCGCGCAGCGTCTTGTGCTCGCGCCGGTTGGTGTACTCGTGGAACCACGACATGGCGAGCTCGCGCAGCGTGCGGTACACGGGGTCGCGCCAGCGCAGGCCGATGCCGTTGGTCTTCGAGATCGCGCCCCAGCGGCCGTGGCGGCGGAAGAGCGCGACGACGTGGTCGTAGTCGCGCTCGGCGCGCAGGTCGAGGAGCAGCGGCGGCTCGCCGTGCACCCAGAGCGCGCACGCGGCGAGCATCGCGCCCTCGATGCAATGGGCGCGGCGCACGCGCAGCACCTCGCGCACCGGGCGGCAGCTCTGGCCGTCGAGCTCGAAGTTCTGCCGCAGGCCGTAGACGAATTTCTGGATCTTCTGCGGCGTGTCGAGGCGGCGCAGCAGCGCGAACTCCGCGGGCGCGAGCCCCAGGTCCTCGCGGCGCGCGCTGCGTCGCCTCATCGCTTCGCCGGCTGGTAGGTGCCGGGCGGCGTGCGCGCGGCGATCGAGATGCGGTTCCAGGCGTTGATGGTCGCGACGAGGAGGCTGAGATCCGAGAGCTCCTTGTCGCTGAAATGGGCCCGCACCGCGTCATAGACGGAATCCGGAACGCCGGTCTGGGAAACCAGGGTCAAGGCCTCGGTCCATTCCAGCGCCGCGCGCTCGCGCTCCGAGTAGCCCGGCGACTCACGCCACGCGTCGAGCAGGTAGAGGCGCTGCTCGTCCTCGCCGAGCGCGCGCAGGTCCTTCCAGTGCATGTCGAGGCAATAGGCGCAGCCGTTGATCTGAGAGGCGCGCAGCTTGACGAGGTGCAGCAGCTTCTCCTCGAGGCCGCAGCCGTGCAGGTAGCTCTCCAGGCCGCGCATCGCCTGGTAGGCGCCGGGCGCGGCCTTGGCGAAGGGGAATCGGGCGTTCATGGCTTTCTCCGGGGTGAGGTGTCCAGCAGCTCCGCCGCGAGCGCGAAGAGCCGCGAGCCGGGCCCCTTCCGGCCCACGCTTTGCAGGCTGACGCGCGCGCCCTCGACGAGCAGGAAGAGCTCGTCGGCGAGGCGCTCGGGATGCAGGTAGCCGGCCTCGCGGCAAAGGGCGGTCAGGCGCTCGCGGCTGTGCACCTTGTGCCGCTCGATGATGCGGCGCGCGGGATGGTCCTTCTCGGCGAGCTCGATGGCGGCGTTGGCGAGGGCGCAGCCCCGGCCGCTCGATTCGTCCGCGAACTGCGAGACGCGCTTCAGCAGCACGCGCAGCTGCGCCTCGGCGTCGCCGGGGTGCTGCGCGGCCGCCTCGTCCCAGAGCGCGTCGCCTTCGGCCGCAAGCTCCTCCAGGTAGGCGGCGACGAGGGCGTCCTTGGACGCGAAATGCCGGTAAAGCGTCATCTTGTTGGTGCCCGCCGACGCCGCGATGGCATCGACGCCGACGGCGCGGATGCCGTCGCGATAGAAAAGCTCGCGCGCCGCGGCTAGGATTCGCCGGCGTGGGGGCGGCTGCTGCGGCGCCGCCGGGCGGACGGGACGCTGTTTCACCTCGGCTCCTTGACTCGCATGTTACCGATCAGTACCATCCGCGTTACCGAACGGTAACATCGTGGCATAGCGCCCCCCCTGCCGCAAGCCCCAATGGAGTTTCCGTTGATGCGCGTCATCGCCTGCTCGATCCTCGCCATTTCGCTCGCCGCGTGCGGGCCCGCCGCCGGCCCCGGCGGCAAGGAAGCCGCGAAGAAAGGCGGTCCCGGCGCCGGCATGCCGCCGCCCGAGGTGAACGTCGCGCTCGCCGAGCCGCGCGACCTGCCGCAGACCTTCGAGTACGCGGCGCAGACCGCGGGCTCGCGCGAGGTCGAGGTGCGCGCGCGCGTCACCGGCATCCTCCTCAAGCGCAACTTCGCCGAGGGCGAGCCGGTGAAGGCCGGCCAGTCGCTCTACAGCATCGACCCGGCGCCCTTCGAGGCGGCGCTGCAGCGCGCGGAAGCGAACGTCGCCGGCGCCGAGGCGCGCTACGAGCAGGCGCGGCGCAACGCCGCCCGCTACAAGCCGCTCTACGCCGAGAGGGCGGTGAGCCAGAAGGAATTCGACGACGCGGTGTCCAGCGAGGCGATTACCGCCGCCGACGTGAAGAGCGCGCGCGCCCAGCTCACCGACGCGAAGCTCAACCTCGCCTACACGCGCGTCGACGCCCCGGCCTCGGGCATCTCCGGGCGATCGCTGCGCCAGGAGGGCTCCCTCGTCTCGGGCCCCGACGTGCTCCTCACGACGATCACGCAGGTCGATCCGATCTGGGTGTACTTCGGCGTCCCCGACAACGAGCAGGCGGCGATGCAGAAGGACGTCGCTGAAGGCCGCCTCGTGCTGCCGAAGAACGGCCGCTTCGAGGTGGAGCTGCGCCGCGCCGACGGCTCGATCTATCCGCGCAAGGGCAAGGTGAACTTCTCCGACGTGCGCGTCTCGCCCACGACCGGCACGCGCGAGGTGCGCGCCGAGGTGCCGAACCCCGAGGGCGCGCTGCGCCCCGGCGAGTTCGCGCGCGTCATCCTGCACGGCGCGGTGCGCCCGCACGCGGTCACCGTGCCGCAGCGCGCGGTGCTCGAGGGCCCGCAGGGCAAGTTCGTCTACCTCGTGAGCGAGAAAGGTACGGCGGAGATCCGTCCGGTCGAGGCGGGCCCCTGGTCGGGCGAGCAGTGGATCATCACCTCGGGCCTGAAGGGCGGCGAGAAGGTGATCGTCGACGGGGTCATGAAGCTCGGCCCCGGCGCCCCGGTGAAGATCGCCGAGCCGCAAAAACCCGCGGCAGAGAAGAAAAAGTAAATGTTCTCCAGATTCTTCATCGACCGGCCGATCTTCGCGGCGGTGCTCTCCATCTTCATCGCGCTCGCCGGCCTCGCCGCGATGCGCACGCTGCCGATCGCCCAGTACCCCGAGATCGCGCCGCCGGTCGTCACGGTGCAGGCGATCTATCCGGGGGCGTCGGCCGAGACGATGGCCGAGACGGTGGCGGCGCCGCTCGAGAACCAGATCACCGGCGTCGAGAAGATGATCTACATGGACTCCACCTCCGGGTCCAACGGCATCACGCAGATCCAGGTGACGTTCGACATCGGCGCCGATCCCGACCAGGCGGCGCTCAACGTCAACAACCGCGTCAAGCAGGCCGAGCCGCGCCTGCCCGAGGAAGTCCGCCGGCAGGGCGTCACCGTGCAGAAGGGCTCCTCCGCCTTTCTCCAGGTGCTCGCCTTCTACTCGCCCGAAGGGAAGTACGACAACCTCGCGATCAGCAACTACGTGACGCTCAACGTGCTCGACGCGCTGAAGCGCGTGCCGGGCACGACCAACGTGCAGATCTTCGGCGCGAAGGACTACGCCATGCGCATCTGGGTGAAGCCCGACCGGCTGACCCAGCTCAAGCTCACGCCGAACGACCTGATCCGCGTGCTGAACGAGCAGAACGCGCAGTTCGCCGCCGGCAAGATCGGCCAGTCGCCCACCGGCGGGCCGCAGGAGCTCGTCTACACCATCACGACCAAGGGCCGGCTCACGGACGTGAAGGAGTTCGAGAACATCATCGTGCGCGCCAACCCCGACGGCTCGACCCTGCGCCTGAAGGACGTGGCGCGCATCGAGCTCGGCTCGCGCGACTACGAGTTCATCGGCCGGATCAACGGCCAGCAGGCCACTCTGGTCGGGGTCTTCCTGCTGCCGGGCGCGAACGCGCTCGACGTCGCGAAGGACGTCGTCAGGACGGTGGACGAGATCAAGCCGCGCTTCCCGCAGGGGCTCACCTACTCGGTGCCCTACGACACCACGCGCTTCGTCAAGGTGTCGATCGAGGAGGTGGTGAAGACCCTCGGCGAGGCGATGCTGCTGGTCGTGCTGGTCGTGTTCCTCTTCCTGCAGAACTGGCGCGCGACGCTGATCCCGATCGCCGCGGTGCCGGTGTCGCTCATCGGCACCTTCGCCGGGCTGCACGTCCTCGGCTATTCGATCAACACGCTGACGCTCTTCGGCATGGTGCTCGCGATCGGCATCGTCGTGGACGACGCCATCGTCGTGCTGGAGAACATCGAGCGCATCATGCACGAGGAGCACCTCCCGGCGCGCGACGCCGCGATCAAGGCGATGCGCGAGGTGAGCGGGCCGGTGGTGGCGATCGTGCTGGTGCTGTGCTCGGTATTCGTGCCGATCGCCTTCCTCGGCGGCCTCGCCGGCGAGCTCTACCGCCAGTTCGCGGTGACGATCGCGATCGCGGTGGTGATCTCCGGCATCGTCGCGCTGACCCTCACCCCTTCCCTGTGCGTCCTGATCCTGAAAAGGGAGCATCAGACGCCCGGGCGCTTCTTCGCCTGGTTCAACGACGCTTTCCTGCGCGTCACGCATCGCTACACCGAGGGCGTGGGCTGGATGATCCGGCGCGCGGCGATCGGCCTCATCCTCTTCGCCGGCATGGTGCTGCTCGCCGTCAGCCTGTGGCGCATCACGCCGGGAAGCCTCGTGCCGGACGAGGACCAGGGCTTCTACATCGCCGCGGTGATCCTGCCCGACGGCGCCACGCTCGAGCGCACCGACAAGGTCGTGTCCGAGGTGCTCGCGGCGATCAAGTCCAACCCGGCGAACAAGGACGCGATCGCGTTCACCGGCTTCGACTTCCTCGGCGGCTACTTCCGCAACAATGCCGCCACCATCTTCGTCACGCAGGTGGACTGGTCCGAGCGCAAGGCGACCACGCCGCAGCTGGTCGGGGAGTTGTTTTTCAAGACGGCAAGCATCAAGGAGGCGCTCGTGCTCGCCTTCGGCCCGCCGCCGATCTTCGGCCTGGGCACCGCGGGCGGCTTCGAGTTCTACCTGCAGAATCGGGGCGAGGGCGGGCCGCAGCGCACCGCGCAGGTGATGGGCCAGTTCCTGCAGAAAGCCAACTCGAGCGGCAAGTTCGCGTTCGTGCAGACGCTGTGGCGGCCGAACACGCCGCAGCTCTACGTGGACGTGGACCGCGACCGGGCGAAGGCGCTCGGCGTGCCGCTCGGCGACCTCTACGGCGCGCTCGCCGCGACCCTCGGCAACTACTACGTCAACGACTTCAACAAGTACGGCCGCACCTGGCAGGTGCTGATGTCGGCCGAACCCTCGTACCGCAACAACCCGCAGGACATCGGCGACGTCTACGTGCGCTCCGAGCGCGGCGAGATGGTCCCGATCCGCTCCCTCGCGAGCGTGCGCTACACCTCCGGCCCCGACTCGCTCACGCGCTTCAACAACCTGCCGGGCGTGAAGCTCCTCGGCCAGGGCGCGCCCGGCGTCTCCTCCGGCCAGGCGATCCAGGCGGTCGAGCAGATCGCGAACGAGGTGCTGCCGCCCGACTTCAGCTACGACTGGGGCGGCGCCTCCTACCAGGAGAAGAAATCCGGCGGCACCTCGGCGCTCGCGCTCGGCCTCGCGGTGATCATGGTGTTCCTCATCCTCGCCGCGCAATACGAGCGCTGGTCGCTGCCGCTCTCAGTGCTCTTCGCGCTGCCCTTCGGGACGTTCGGCGCGCTCGCCGCGGTGTGGCTGCGCGGGTACACGAACGACGTCTACTTCCAGATCGGCCTGGTCACGCTGCTCGGCCTCGCGGCGAAGAACGCCATCCTGATCGTCCAGTTCGCCGAGCTGAAGGAGCGCGAAGGGCTCTCCGCGGGCGCGGCGGCGCTCGAGGCGGCGCGCCTGCGCTTCCGCCCGATCCTCATGACCTCGCTCGCCTTCATCTTCGGCGTGCTGCCGCTCGCGATCTCCAGCGGCGCCGGCGCCGGCGCGCGCCGCTCGGTCGGCACCGGCGTGATGGGCGGCATGATCGCGGCGACCTTCCTCGCCATCTTCTTCGTGCCGATGTTCTTCAAGGTGCTCGCCACCCGCAAGCTGCGCGAGCCGCGCAGCACGCAGCAGATGCGCGACGAGGTGCGGCACGTGCATACGCCTTCGATGCACCACCACCACGCCGCTCCGCACGGCCATGAATAGGTTCTGCCTCCTTTTCCTGCTGATCGCGGCGGGCTGCTCGGTTGCGCCGCGCTACGAGCGCCCGGCGCTCGACCTGCCGCAGGCGTGGAAAGAAAGCGCGCCCCCGTTCGCGCAGGACGGGCGCTGGTGGAAGATCTACGGCGACGCGCAGCTCGACGCGCTGGTCGAGGAGGCGGAGCAGAAGAACGCGGACGTCGCGCTCGCGGTGGCGCGGGTGGACGAGGCGCGCGCGCTCGTCGGCGAGACGGAATCGGGCCTGTACCCGTCCGTCAGCGCGCAGGGCTCGGCCACGCGCCAGCAGATCTCGCAGAAGAGCGCCACCTTCTTCCCCGGGATTCCGCAGCGCTACAGCGACTACCGCGCGGCGCTCAACGTCTCCTGGGAGCTCGACCTCTTCGGCCGCATCCGCTCCGGCGTCGAGGCGGCGCGGGCGGACGCGGCCGCGAGCGAGGCGGCGCGCGACGCGGTGCGCCTGTCGCTCGCCGCGCAGGTAGCGAAGTCCTACTTCACGCTGCGCGCGCTCGACGAGCAGATCCTCCTCACGCGGCGCACCCTGTCGCTGCGCGAGGACGCGCTCGGCCTGCAGAAGAAGCGCTTCGAGGGCGGCGTGCTTTCCGAATTCGACTACAAGCAGCTCGAGGCCGACACGGCGAGCACGCGCGCCACGCTGCCGCCGCTCGAGCGCGACCGCGAGCGCGAGGAGGCTGCGCTCCTCGTCCTCCTCGGACGCTCGCCGAAGGAGGTGTTCGAATCCGCCGTGGCGCGCAAGACCGCGGAAAACGAGGAGCCCTCGCCGCCGGTGCTGCCTTCGGGAATGCCCTCGGAGCTGCTGCTGCGGCGCCCGGACCTGGTGCAGGCGGAGCAGGGCCTCATCGCCTCGAACGCGCGCATCGGCGTCGCGCGCGCCGAAATGTTCCCCTCCATCTCCCTCACCGCCGCGCTCGGCAGCGAGAGCGCGGCGCTCGGCAACCTCTTCAGCAGCGGCTCCGGCCTCTGGGCGCTCGGCCTCGGCCTCGCGCAGCCCATCTTCGCCGGCGGGCGCCTGGAAGCGCGCACCAGGGAAGCTGAGGCGCGCGAGCGCCAGGCGCTGGCGCAGTACGGCAAGGCGATCCAGAACGCGTTCAGCGAGGTGCGCGCCGCCCTCGCGGCGCAGACGCGCGAGCGCGAGAGCTACGAGGCGCAGAGCGTGCGCGCCGCGGCGCTCGCCGATACCCTTCGCCTCGCGCGCCTTCGCTACGACAACGGCATCGCGAGCCAGCTCGACGTGATCGACGCGGAGCGCGGCCTGCTCGCGGCGCGCAGCGCGCGCATCGAGGCGCTGCGCGCCCATCGCGCCGCGATCGCGGACCTGTTCCGCGCGCTGGGCGGCTAGTTCAGGAGGTAGGCGTCCATCGCCAGAACGCCGCTGTCGATGGCGTCGTAGACGCGCTCGGCTTGCGCCTTCTCGGGCGCGGCGCCGAGCGCGACGAAGAGCGGGAGGAAATGCTCGTCGGTGGGATGGGCGCGCACGCCGCCCGGGCTGCGCGAGCGGTAATCAACCAGTTCTTCGATCTCATGGCGGCTTATTTTCTCGAAGACCCAGGCCTGGAAGTCGCGCGCGTAGGGTTGCGCGGTGCCGCTGCCGCGCGCCCAGTCGCGCAGGTTGTGCGTCATGTGGCCGGAGCCGACGATCAGGACGTCTTCCTTCAGCAGCGGCTTCAGCGCGCGGCCGAGATTCAAATGGTGGCGAGGCCCGAGCTCGGGCTGCAGCGAGAGCTGCACCACCGGGACGTCGGCGTCGGGGTAGGCGTAGAGGAGCGGCGTCCAGGCGCCGTGGTCGAGGCCGCGGCAGCCGTCGATGCCCGCGGTGAAGCCCGCGTCCTTGAGGAGCGCCTGCGCGCGCTGCGCCAGCCCGGGCGCGCCGGGCGCGGGATAGCGCAGGCGGTAGAGCGGCTCGGGGAAGTTGTAGAAGTCGTGGATGGTCTCGGGCTTCGCGCTTCCCGTGAGCATCGGTAGGTTCGTCTCCCAGTGCGCGGAGGCGATCAGGATCGCGCGCGGCTTTCCGAGCCTGCGGCCGAGCGCCGCCCACGCCTCGCCGGCAGGCCCGGGCTGCAGGGCATGCATGGGCGAGCCGTGGGAAATGAAGACGCTCGGCAGCATCGCTACTTGACCAGGCCTTCTTCCTTCAGCGCCTGGTTGACCGCCGGGCGGGCGTTCACCCGGTCGAAGTAGGCCTTCAGGTTCGGCCACTGCGCGAGGTCGATCTGCATCGGCACGGTCCAGCGCAGCACGGTGAAGAGATAGGCGTCGGCGACCGTGAACTGCTTGCCCATCAGGTAATCCTTGCCGGCGAGCTGCTGGTCGAGCCACTTGAAGCGGTTCGCGAGGTTGTCCTTCGCGATCTTCTTGTACTCGTCGGGCGTCGTCGGGCGGAAGAGCGGCGAGAACGCCTTGTGGATCTCGGAGGTGATGAAGTTCAGCCACTCCTGCACGCGGTAGCGCTCGATGCTTCCGGCCTTCGGCGCGAGGCCGGCGTCGGGCTTCTGGTCGGCGAGGTACTGCACGATCGCCGGACCCTCGGTCAGCACCTGGCCGTTATCCAGCTCGAGCGCGGGCACGTAGCCCTTGCCGTTCACTTTCCAGAAATCGCCGCCGCCTTCGATCGTCTTGTCCTTGGTGCTCGTCTTCTTCAGCTCCACGTTGATGCCGAGCTCGCGCGACACGATGTGCGGCGAGAGCGAGCAGGCGCCCGGGGCGTAGTACAGCTTCATCGTCACTCCTCTGGTGGTCAGGAAAGAATCTGGATCGCAGCAAGCGCAGTGCTCGCGAGGGCGGCGACTGCGGCTGCGGTGACAAGTACACGGGTCTTCATGCGGTCAGTATCCTTCATCCCCCATATGGGGATAAAGTAGCCGCTTCGCAATAGACCATCCCACTTTTCAGGACAATGGACCGATTCGCTGCAATGAAGGTCTTCGGCCAGGTCGTGGAGTCCGGCAGCTTCGCCAAGGCGGCAGAGCGGCTGGATCTCTCCACCTCCGCGACCTCGCGCCTGGTCGCGGAGCTCGAGGCGCACCTGCAGACGCGGCTCCTCAACCGCACCACGCGCCGCGTGAGCCTCACCGAAAGCGGCCGCGCGTTCTACGAGCGCACGGTGCAGCTCCTCGCCGACCTCGAGGAGGCCGAGCACGAGGCAACGCGCGCCGCCGTCGTGCCGCGCGGCACGATCCGCCTCACCACCTCGGTGAACTTCGGCGTGCGCCACCTCGCGCCGGCGATCGCCGGCTTCCTCGCGCGCCATCCGGAGCTGCGCTTCGACGTCTCGCTCTCCGACCGCATGGTGGACCTGGTGGAGGAGGGCTTCGACCTTGCGATCCGCATCGGCCGCCCGGGCGCGGACCATCTCGTCGCGCGCAAGCTCGGCGAGACGCGCGTGGTGCCGTGCGCCTCGCCCGCGTACCTTGCGGCGCACGGCGCGCCGCAGGCGCCGGAGGACCTCGAGCGCCACAACTGCTTCACCTACGAATACGTCCAGCCGCGCAACGTTTGGCGCTTCCGCGATGCCGCGGGAACCGAGCGCGCGGTGCGCGTCAACGGCAGCCTGCACTCGAACAACGGCGACCTCCTTGCGGAAGCCGCTGCGCGCGGCGCCGGGATCGTGTTCGAGCCCGCCTTCATCGTCGGCCCCGACGTGCGCTCCGGGCGGCTCGTGCCGCTGCTGCAGGACTTCGAGCCGGCGCCGGTGCCGATCTACGCGGTGTACCCGAGCCGCAAGCACCTCTCGGCGAAGGTGCGGCTCTTCGTCGACTTCCTCCTGTCCGCGTTTGCGCACACGGAGGACTGGAACCTTCCCTAGGTCATGACGGCGCCGGGCCGCGCACGGTCGTGCGGTACATGAGGCGGCGCAGCGGCAGGTCGTAGTCGAAGGTCGCCTTGTGCTGCGTCGAGCAGTTGTCCCACATGAGGAGGTCGCCCGGCTGCCAGCGATGCGTGTAGCCGAATTCCGGCTTCGCGATCTGCAGATAGAGCTCGCCGAGGAGCGCGTCGCTCTCCGCGCGCCCCATGCCGACGATCTCCGAGGTGTGCGCCTCGTTGACGAAGAGCCCCTTGCGCCCGGTGACGGGATGCGTGCGCACGACCGGGCTCGCGACGTCGGGCACCGTGGCGAGCTGCGCCGCGCTCGGCACGTGCTCGTGGACCTTGCGGCCGCCGCGTGCGGCATCCTCGCGCTGCGCGCCGGCGTTCCTGCCGCGGTAGTAGCGATAGCTGTGGACCGCCTGCAGGCCCTCCAGGCGGCGCTTCATCTCCGGCGCGAGCGCGTCGTAGGCGGCGGTGCAGCTCCTGAAGCCGGTGTCGCCGAGCACGCGGCCCTCGCGCACCGGCACTTCGAGCGCGTAGAGCGCCGAGAGCAGGCTCGGCTGCGCCTTGTACGAGAGATCGCTGTGCCAGAAGCGCCCGGCGTCCTGCACGCCGATCGGCTTGCCGGAATCGTCGAGGAGGTTCGACACGACGAGGATCTCGGGATGGCCTTCGAGGCGGCTTTCCTTGCGCACGTGCTGCTCGAGCTCGCCGAAGCGCCGCGTGAACGCGACCTGCTCGGCCGGCCGCAGCCGCTGCCCGCGGAAGACGACGACCTGGTTGTCGAAAAAGGCGCTCGCGAGCTGCGCGAAAACGGCGTCGGGAAGGGGCGCCGACAGGTCCACGCCGGCGATCTCGGCGCCGAGGTGCTTGCCGATGCGCCGGACCGCTATCGAGCGGCTTGCGTTCGGTCCCGCGGCCAAGCGGCCTAGGTGTCCTCGGTGCGCGGCGGGCGCCAGGTGTAGGGCACCGGCCCGGGCGCGCGCAGGATGCGCAGCATGCGCAGCGCGCCTTCCTTGCGCCCCTCGCCGCGGTAGTAGCCGGGCACGAGGACCGTCTCGAAGAAGCCCATCGCGCGGTAGAAGCGCCGCGCCGCCTCGTTGGCCGAGCGCAGCTCGAGGTGGATGCTCGCCATCCCGGCGGCGCGGGCCGATTCCAGCATCCACTGGAAGAGCCGCTGGCCGATGCCGAGGCGCCGGTGCGAAGGGCGCACCGCGAGGAGCACGAGGTGCGCGCGCTCGTCGCCGAACTCCATGATCGCGAACCCGGTGAGCGCGCCGCGCGCGCCCGCGCCCCGGCCGCCCTCGCAGGCGACCACCGCGAGAGTGTCGCGGTTGCGGATCGCGCGCAGCACGCGGGGCGCATCGTACTTCCAGCCGAGCCCGGCCTCGATGAAGTCCCGCGACATCAGCGCGATTGCCTGGGCGTCGCGATTTTCCGCGAGGCGGATGGCGATAGCACGCGGCGTCATGTTAGTCATTGTAGACTGAAAATTAATGGCCGAGCGCTTCTCCGCGATCGTCATCGGCACCGGGCAGGCGGCGCCCGCGCTGTGCGCGCGCCTGGACAAGGAAGGGCTTAAGACTGCGCTCATCGAGCGCAAGCTGCTCGGCGGAACGTGCGTCAACGTCGGCTGCATCCCGACGAAGACGCTGGTCGCGAGCGCGCGCGCCGCGCGCATCGCGCAGCGCGCCGCGGACTACGGCGTGAAGCTCGACGCGCCGCCGCGCGTCGACATGCAGGCGGTGAAGGCGCGCAAGGACGCGGTGGTGCGCCAGTCCAGCGACGGCCTCGCGAAATGGATCGGCCGCATGAAGAACGTCGAGCTGATCCGCGGCCATGCACGCCTCGCCGGCCCGCACAGCGTCACGGTGAACGGCCGCACGCTCGAAGCCGAGAGGATCTTCCTCAACGTCGGCGCGCGCGCCTTCTCGCCGCCGATCCCCGGGCTGAAGGACGTGCCGACGCTCGACAACAGCTCCATGATGGAAGTCGATTTCATTCCGCAGCACCTCGTCGTGATCGGCGGCAGCTACATCGGCCTCGAATTCGCGCAGGCGTACCGGCGCTTCGGCGCCGCCGTCACCGTGGTCGAGAAGGCGCCGCGCCTCATCGCGCGCGAGGACGAGGACGTGTCGGAGGAGATCCGCGCCATCCTCGGGCGCGAAGGCATCGACGTGCGCACCGGGGCCGAATGCATGGAGGTGAAGAAAAAGGGCGAGCGCATCGCCGTCGGCCTCTCGTGCAAGGACGGGCCGCCGCTCGCCGAGGGCACGCACGTGCTGGTGGCGTTGGGGCGCAGGCCCAATACCGACGACCTCGATGTCGAGAAGGCGGGAATCGAGCTGGATGATCGGGGCTTCATCAAGGTCGACGACCAGTGCCGCACCAGCGCGGAGGGCATCTGGGCGCTGGGCGACTGCAACGGCCGCGGCGCGTTCACGCACACTTCCTACAACGACTACGAGATCGTGGCGGCGAATCTCTTCGACAACGATCCGCGACGGATCTCCGACCGCATCCCGACCTACGCGCTTTTCATCGACCCGCCCCTCGGGCGCGCGGGCATGACCGAGGCGGAGGCGAGGAAGAGCGGCAAGCGCGTCCTCGCCGGCAAGATGGAGATGAAGCACGTCGGCCGCGCGCGCGAGGCGGGCGAGACGCAGGGCTTCATGAAGGTCGCGGTGGACGCCGATTCAAAGCGGCTGCTCGGCGCCGCGATCCTCGGCCTGAACGGCGACGAGGTGGTGCACTCGCTCCTCGACGTGATGTACGCCGGCAAGCCCTACACCACGATCCAGCGCGCGATGCACATCCATCCGACGGTGAGCGAGCTCATTCCCACGCTGCTCGGCAGCCTGAAGCCGCTCTAGACGTAGATCATCTTCTTCGTCATGCCGCCGTCCACGGCGAAGTTCTGGCCGGTGACGAAGCCCGCGGCGTCCGAGATCAGGTAGGCGACGAGATCGGCGATGTCCGCCCCGCGCCCGACGCGCCCCACGGGATGCTGCGCGTGGTCCTTCCGGCTCACGGCGCCCGGTTCTTCGGCGATCCAGCCCGGGCTGATGCAGTTCACGCGCACCCGGGGCCCGAGGCTGATCGCGAGGGCGTGCGTGAGCGCGACCAGGCCGCCCTTGCTGGCGGCGTAGGCCTCGGTATCGGGCTCGGACTGCAGCGCGCGCGTGGAGGCGATGTTGACGACGGCGCCCTTGCGCCGGCGCAGCTCGCGCACGCAGTGCTTCGTCATGAGGAAAGCGCCGGTGAGGTTCACCGCGATGCGCCGCTCCCAGCGCGCGAGCGGCAGCCTCTCGACGGGCGGATCGACCGGGTCGGCGAGGCCGGCGTTGTTGACCAGCGCGTCCAGCCGCCCGAAGCGCTTCACCGTCGCCTGGACGCAGCGCCGCACGGACGCCTCGGAGCTCACGTCGCAGCGCAAAAAACGCACGCCGAGCTGCGCCGCGGTGCGGCGTCCGGCCGCGGCGTTCCAGTCGGCGATCGCCACGGCGTAGCCGAGCTCGGCGAGCCGCTGGGAGATGGCACGGCCGATTCCCCGGGCGCCGCCGGTGACGAGGACGCATCGCTCCAAGCGGCCGATTGTATTCCCCGGACCCCGGGACTAGACTGATTTTCCCGGCACGGCCGCAGAACGGAGGTGCGTCATGCAGGTCAAGGAGATCTTGCGTGTCAAAGGGAACCGGCTGCTCAGCGTCGAGCCCTCCAGCCGCGTGAACGACGCGGTGTCCACGATGGCGAAGGAAAACCTCGGCTCGCTCATCGTGCTCGAGCAGGGCCGCATGGCGGGCATCCTCACGTTCCACGAAGTGCTGCGCGCGCTCGCCGACCCGAAGCGCGCCTTCGGCGAGCTCAAGGTCGCCGACATCATGGAGCGCGACCCGGTGACCGCCGAGCCCGAGATGGAGGTGAACGACCTGCGCCGCACGATGCTCGAGAGCGGCGCGCGCTACCTGCCGGTGCTGAACGACGGCAGGCTGATCGGCGTCATCTCCTTCCGCGACGTGGCGAAGGCCGTTCTCGAGGAGCAGGATTTCGAGAACAAGATGCTCAAGGGCTACATCAAGAACTGGCCCGCTTAGAATCGGGGGATGTCGGGCAACAGCTTCGGCCTTCTCTACTGCGTGACCTCGTTCGGGGAATCGCACGGCCCCGCCTACGGCGGCGTGGTCGACGGCTGCCCGCCCGGGCTCGAGCTCGAAGAGGCGGACATCCAGAAGGAGCTCGACCGGCGCAAGCCCGGCTCCTCGCGCCACGTCACGCAGCGGCGCGAGTCCGACCGCATCGAGATCCTCTCCGGCGTCTTCGAGGGCCGCACTACCGGGACCGCGATCGGCTTCCTGATCCGCAACGAGGACCAGCGCTCGAAGGACTACGCCGCGATCGCGGAGAAGTTCCGCCCCGGGCACGCCGACTACACCTACTGGCAGAAATACGGCGTGCGCGACGCGCGCGGCGGCGGGCGCGCCTCCGCGCGCGAGACGGTGGTGCGCGTGGCCGCGGGCGCGATCGCGAAGAAGTGGCTCGCCAAGCGCTACGGCGTGACGATCCACGGCTGCCTTGCCTCGCTCGGGCCGATCGACATCGCCTTCGAGGACTGGAAGTTCGTCGACCGGAATCCGTTCTTCGCGCCGAGCTCCAGGACCGCGGAGCTCGAGAAATTCATGGACGCGCTGCGTGAGAGCGGCGACTCGTGCGGCGCGCGCGTCAACGTGCTCGCGCAGGGCGTGCCGGTGGGCTGGGGCGAGCCGGTCTACGGGCGCCTGGACGCCGACCTCGCTGCCGCGATGATGTCCATCAACGCGGTCAAGGGCGTGGAGATCGGCGCGGGCTTCGCCGCCGTGCGCCAGAAGGGCAGCGAGCACGGCGACGAGATGAGCCCGGCGGGCTTCCTCTCGAACAACAACGGCGGCGTGCTCGGCGGCATCTCGACCGGCCAGGACATCGCCGTGTCGATCGCGCTCAAGCCCACCTCCAGCATCCGCCTGCCGCGCCGCACGATCAACACGCGCGGCGAAGCGACCACGGTCGAGACCACGGGTCGGCACGATCCCTGCGTCGGCATCCGGGCCACGCCCATCGCCGAAGCCATGCTCGCCTGCGTCCTGATGGATCACGCGCTGCGCCATAGAGCACAATGCGCCGACGTGACCCCGCCCCTGAAGCTAGATAAACCCAAGAAAATCAACTAGAGTATGGCGACAACACCCCCAAGAGAGAAGAACATGAGCAACAAGGGCCAGTTGCTACAAGACCCCTTTCTCAACACGCTCCGCAAGGAGCACGTCCCGGTGTCGATCTACCTGGTGAACGGCATCAAGCTGCAGGGCCAGATCGAGTCGTTCGACCAGTACGTCGTGCTGCTGCGCAATTCCGTCACGCAGATGGTCTACAAGCACGCCATCTCCACGGTCGTGCCCTCGCGCCCGATCAATCTCGGCTCGGAGAAGGACGGCGGCGAGTAGTTTTCTGGATCGTCCGCCGTCCGCCGCGCAGTCCGACCTCCGCGCGGCTGTCCTGGTGTGCCTCGATTTCGGCGACGACGGCTACGCGGAGACCCTCGAAGAGGCCATCCGCCTCGTCCAGAGCGCGGGCATCGCGCGCGTGGAAATCGTCAGGGGGAAAAGGGCCCGGCCCGACGCGCGCTTGTTCGCCGGCTCCGGCAAGGTCGGCGAGATCCGCCGCGCCGCCGAGGCGATTCGCGCCGGGCAGGTGGTCTTCAACCACGAGCTCTCGCCGGCGCAGCAGCGCAACCTGGAGAAGGAGCTCGGCCTGCGCGTGTTCGACCGCACCGAGCTCATCCTCGAGATCTTCGCGCAGCGCGCGCAGACGAGCGAAGGCAAGCTCCAGGTCGAGCTCGCCCACCTGCAGCACCTCTCGACGCGCCTGGTGCGCGGCTGGACCCACCTCGAGCGCCAGCGCGGCGGCCTGGGCAAGACCGGCGGCCCGGGCGAGACGCAGCTCGAGCTCGACCGGCGTTACATCGCCCAGAAGGTCCGCTTCCTCAAGAGCAAGCTCGAGAAGCTGCAGAAGCAGCGGGTCCTGCAGCGTCGCAGCCGCGTGCGCGGCGAGGTGCTCTCGGTCTCGCTCGTCGGCTACACGAACGCCGGCAAGTCCACGCTCTTCAACGCGCTGTCGAAAGCCAAGGCGTACGAGGCCGACCAGCTCTTCGCGACCCTCGACACCACGACGCGGCGCGTGTGGATCGCCGGCGCCGGCAGCGTGGTGGTGTCCGACACGGTCGGCTTCATCCGCGACCTGCCGCACGGCCTGGTGGCCGCGTTCCGCGCCAC
>DASRFM010000081.1:0-40277 GCA_035651575.1 Burkholderiales bacterium
CCTTCCTGGCGCGCCTGCTTCGCCATGCCGGGATACATGTCGGTGTACTCGTGCGTCTCGCCGGCGACCGCGGCCTTCAGGTTGTCGCGGGTGCGGCCGATCGGCAGGTTCGTCGCCGGATCGCCGACGACTTCCATGTACTCGAGATGGCCGTGCGCGTGGCCGGTCTCGCCCTCCGCGGTGGAGCGGAAGAGCGCCGCGACGTCGTTCTGGCCTTCCACGTCGGCTTTCGCGGCGAAGTAGAGGTAGCGGCGGTTCGCCTGGGACTCGCCGGCGAACGCGGCCTTGAGGTTGTCGTGGGTTTTGGTGCCCTTGAGCGCTTTCATTGAGGCCTCCTTTGCAAAGAGATAAATCTAGTGCGCCGGCCCCAATAGAGCAAATCGAATTTCGTTATATACCTGATTGGCGTCAGCTATTTCAGCCGCCGCACCACCGTCACATCCGTGCCCGTGCGCGACGCCTCGTGGAAGTCGAGGCGGCGCGCGAGCTCGAGCATCTCGCGGTTCGCTTCCAGGATGTAGCCGTAGAGCGCCTCGTAGCCGGCGTCGCGCGCCGCCTCGCAAAGCATCTGCAGGAGCGCGCGGCCGAGGCCCTTGCCCTGCCAGGCGTCGGCGACGGTGAGCGCGAACTCCGCGCTTACGCCGTCGGATTCCGGGCTGTAGCGGCCGACGGCGATGAACTCGCCCTCGTGCAGCGCCACCAGGGCGAGCTCGCGGTCGTAGTCGAGCTGCGTGAAGCGCGCCAGCATCCTCGGCGAAAGGCGCGGCAGGTGCTGCATGAAGCGCTGGTAGCGCGCCTGAGGCGAGAGCCGCTCGAAAAAGCGCAGCTCCAGGTCCACGTCGTCCGGACGCATCGGGCGCACCGGCACGCGCCGCCCGTCGCGCAGCGCGACCTCGCCCTCGAGCTCGACCGGATACGGATGGATCGCCATGTGCGGGTAGTGGCGGCCGGCGCGGGCGGGCTGCGCGGGATCGATCACGACCCGGGCGTCGGCAATGACGGCGCCGCCCGGATGCGCGATGACCGGATTGATGTCGAGCTCCTTCACCCAGGGCGCGAGGCACGCGAGGCGCGAGACGCCGCAGAGGATGTCGACGAGCGCCTCGCGGTCCGCGGCCGGCACGTCGCGGTACGCGTCGAGCAGGCGCGACGCGCGCGTGCGCTCGATGAGCTCGTGCGCGAGGAAGGCGTTGAGCGGCGGCAGCGCTACCGCAGCGTCGCGCAGTGCCTCGACCGCGATGCCGCCGCTGCCGAACGTGACCACCGGGCCGAACACCGCGTCGGTGGCGATTCCCACGAGCACCTCGCGCTGCGCGGGAAAGCGCAGCATCGGCTGCACCAGCACGCCGTCGAGCCGCGCCTGCGGGCGCAACGCGCGCACGTGGCGCAGCATGTCGTCGTAGGCCGAGGCCACCATGTCGGGCGTCTGCAGGTGCAGGCGCACGCCGCCGACGTCGGTCTTGTGCGGCAGGTCGGGCGACTGGATCTTGAGCGCGACCGGAAGCCCGATCTCGCGCGCCGCCTCGAGCGCCGCCGCGCGCGTCGCCGCCAGGATCGAGCGCGGTACCGGGAGGCCGAAGGCCGAAAGCAGCGCCTTCGCCTCGCGCTCCGTGAGCAGCGTGCGGCCCTCGCGCAGCGCCGCCTCGCGCAGGGCGTCGGCGCGCGCGAGATCCGGCGCCGCCGCGATCTGCGGGCGCGCGCGGGCCGCCGGCACCTGCATGAGCAGCGCCTGGTTGCGCCGGTAGATGGAGAGGAACGAGAACGCCTCGATCGCGGTCTCCGGCGTGCGGAAGTTCGGGATGCCATGCGCCTCGAGGAACTCGCGGCTCTCGTTCGCGTTCATGTCGCCGAGCCAGGCGCCGAGCAGCGGCTTCGCGCCCGAGGCGGGCAGGGAGGCGGCGGCCTCGACCACCGCGCGCGCCGCGTCCTGTGGCGCCGTCACCGCAACGGGGGAATACATCGCGAGCACCGCGTCCGCGCCCGGATCGGCGAGCGCGTCGCGCACGCCGTCGGCGAAGCGCTGCGGCGTCGCGTCGCCGAGGAGGTCGACGATGCGCGCGAGCGGCACGCCGTTCTCCGCCGCGCTGTCGGCCGCGATCACGCCGGGGCCGCCGCCATTGGTCACGATCGCGAGGCGCTCGCCGTGCGGCATGCGCGCGTTGGACAGCATCCGCGCGGCGGCGAAGAGCTGGATGTAGGTCTTCACGCGCACCGTGCCGCTCCTGCGCAGCGCGGCGTCGAACACCGCGTCGCTGCCGACCAGCGCGCCGGTGTGGCTCGAGACGGCCCGGGTTCCGCTCGCCGAGCGGCCCACCTTCAGCGCCACCACCGGCTTCACGCGCGCTGCGGCGCGTAGCGCCGAGAGCGCGCGGCGCGCATCGCGAATGCCCTCCATGTACAGGAGGATCGCCTCGGTCGCGCTGTCGGCGATGAGGAAGTCGAGGATCTCGCCGAAGTCGAGGTCGGCCGCGGCGCCGAGCGACACGACGCTCGTGAAGCCGACGTGGGCGCCTTCGGCCCAGTCGAGCAGCGCGCCGCAGATCGCCCCCGACTGCGAGACGAGGGCGAGCTTGCCCGGGCGCGCGGCGTTGCGCGCGAAGCTGGCGTTCAGGCCGGCATCGGCGCGCATCAGGCCGAGGCAGTTCGGCCCGAGCACGCGCACGCCGCCCTCGCGAGCCGCCGCGACGAGCTCCAGCTGGAGCGCGCGGCCGCTTGCGCCGCTCTCCGCGAATCCGGCGCTCAGGACGACCGCGGCCTTGATGCCCGCCTTGCCCGCCTCGCGCACGAGCGCGGGCACCGAGGCTGCCGGCGTCGCGATCACGGCGAGCTCGGGCGGCTGCGGCAGCTTGTCCAGGCGGCGGTATACCGGCTGGCCGAACACCGAGTCGTGCTTCAGGTTCACCGCGTAGAGCGGCCCGCGCAGGCCGCCCTGCGAGAGGTTGCGCCACACGATGCGGCCGAGCGCGCCCTCGCGCTCGGTCGCGCCGACGAGCGCCACGCTGCGCGGCGCGAGCAGCGGCCGCAGGTAGTGCTTCTCGATCATCCCGGCCAGTCTAGCCGAGCGCTTTCAGGCGAGTTGACGCAGGTCAACTCGCGGCGGGAGCCGACGCCTAGCATCATGCGATGGCCCTGGCCTGCTTCCATTGCGCTCTGCCGGTGCTCGAGCCCGGGCGCTACCGCGCGCGGCTGCTCGGCGCCGAGCGCGAGCTTTGCTGCGCCGGCTGCCAGGCGGTGGCCGGAACGATCGGCGCGGCCGGCCTGGAGGGCTATTACGAGACGCGCACGCGCGAGGCGGCGCCGCTCGAGCCGTTCGCGCGCGACATCCCGGAGCCGCGCGGCAACGAGGCGGCGCTGATCCTCGATCGCGTGCGCTGCGCGGCGTGCCTCTGGCTCATCGAGAGCCGGCTGGGCAGCCTGCCGGGCGTGACGCGCGCGCAGGTGAACTACGCGACGCAGCGCGCGCACGTGGCCTGGGATCCGGCGCGCACCGGGCTGCGCGAGATCGTCGCCGCCGTGCGCGCGGTCGGCTACGACGCGTACCCCTACGAGAGCGGCCGCGCCGAAGCGCTGCAGCGGCGCGAGGCGCGCGCGGCGCTGTGGCGGCTCTTCGTCGCGGGATTCGGCGCGATGCAGGGAATGATGTACGCCTTCCCCGCGTACATCGAGCCGGTGAGCGGCGACACGCTCGAGCTCATGCGCTGGGCCGGATTGCTCATCACGCTTCCCGTGCTGCTCATTGCGTGCCGCCCGTTCTTCGAGGGCGCGCTCGCCGAGCTGCGCAACCGGCGGCTCGGCCTCGAGACGCCGATCGCGCTCGGGCTCGGCGGCGGCTACGCGGCGAGCGCCTGGGCCACGGTCGCCGGCACGGGCGCGGTCTACTTCGACTCGGTCGCGATGCTCGCCTTCCTGCTTCTCCTCGCGCGCCATGCGGAAGGCGCGGCGCGCCGGCGCGCGAGCCGCGCGCTCGACCCGCTTCTCGTGCCGGCCGCCGCGCCCCTGTCGCCGGGCGACGCGGTCTCAGTCGCGCCCGGGGCGCGTGTGCCGGCCGACGGCATCGTGCTCGAGGGGCGCTCGAGCGTGGACGAGTCGCTGCTCACCGGAGAGTCCATGCCCGTCGTGAAGCAGCGCGGCGACGCGCTCGTCGGCGGGTCGGTGAACCTCGAGCAGCCGCTCTCCATGCGGGTCACGCGCGCCGGCGCCGATACGCACGCCACGGCCATCGCGCGGCTGGTCGAGCGCGCCGCGGCCGCGAAGCCTCGCCTCGTGCAGGCGGCCGACCGCGTGGGCCGTGCGCTCACCGGCATAGTCCTCGTCAGCGCCGCGCTCGCCGCGCTCGCCTGGCGGGATGTGTGGGTCGCGGTCGCCATCCTCGTCGCCACCTGCCCGTGCGCCATCGCGCTCGCCTCGCCCATCGTGCTCACGCGTGCCGGAAGCGGGCTGCTGCGCCGCGGCGCGCTCCTCACGCGCTCGCAGGCGCTCGAGACCCTCGGCCGCGTCACGGACGTGGTGCTCGACAAGACCGGCACGCTCACGAGCGGGGCGCTGTCCATCAGGCAGACGGTTCTTCTCGGCAATGAGAGCGCGGCGCGCTGCGCCTCGCTCGCCGCCTCGCTGGAAGCGACCAGCCGGCATCCCGTCGCGCGCGCCTTTGCCTCTTTTTCCGCGATGGAGGCAACCGCAGTGAAGAACCATCCCGGCGAGGGCGTGGAGGGCGCCGTCGCAGGGAAACGATTGAAGATCGGGTCGGCGCGCTTTTGCGGCGTGCCGCGGCAGATCGAAGGCGAAAGAACCGTGGTGTACCTCGCCGACGAGAACGGGCCGCTCGCCGCCTTCGTGCTCGAGGACCCGCTGCGCGCCGGCGTTGCCGAGCTGGTCGCATTTCTCAGGCGCAGGGCGCTGACGCTGCACCTGCTGAGCGGAGACCGCGAAGAGGTCGTCGCCCGCGTGGCCGAGCGCTGCGGGATCTCCATCGCCTGCGCCGGCATGACGCCGCAGGGCAAGTTCGACTATGTCGCGCGCCTCCAGCAGCAGGGCAGGGTGGTCGCCATGATCGGCGACGGCCTGAACGACGCGCCGGTGCTCGCGCGCGCCGACGTCTCCTTCGCCCTGTCGTGCGGCGCCGACGCAAGCCAGCTCCAAGCCGACGTCATCGTGCTTTCGAACCGGCCGGCGTCGATCGCCGCGACCTGGGATCTCGCGGCGCGGGCCATGAGGCTCGTGCGCGGCAGCCTCGCCTGGGCGCTCGCCTACAACGCGCTGGTGCTGCCCGCCGCCGCCCTCGGGCTGGTCGGCCCCTGGGAAGCGGCGCTCGGCATGGGCGCGAGCTCGCTCCTCGTCCTCCTCAACGCCTCGCGTCCGCTCTCGGCGCGCCTGCCATGGAATCGCTCTACCTCCTCGTCCCGCTCTCCGTCGCCCTCGTATTCCTGATCGGCGCGCTCTTCTGGCGCGCGCTGCAGGGCGGGCAGTTCGACGACCTCGAGCGGCCGGCGCACGACGTCCTTGCCGACGACGACAAGAGCTCCCCTTAGGGGAGCGCTACCAGCGCAGCGCGGCTTGCCGCTCGAGGGGCGCCGGCCGGGTGACGCACACCAGCTCCCAGCAGCCGGCGGCGCTGTCGTAGCGCAGCGTGAAGCGGCGGCCGTCCTCGACGCGCACCTTGAAGTAGGCGTACTGCGCGTCGCTCCAGCGCTCGAGGACCGACTGGACCGGCAGGCGGCGCCCGCCGAGGTAGAAGGCTCCTGGCTCATCCTGGCCGCCCAGGCTGCGGCCTCTGCCGACGCAAATCTTCATGGCGCTGTCCCTCGTGATCGTGCAGCAGTTCCATGCAATTCGTCGGCCCGGGCGCATGCGCCGTTTGGGCGTTTGATTTAGGTCAAGCCCCGCTTTTTGCCGCTCCCTAGCATGGGGGGCTCATGGAAACCCAATCGCATTACAACTACGCGGTGGTGCGGCAGTTCGCCGTCATGACCATCGTCTGGGGCGTGGTCGGCATGCTGGTCGGGGTCCTGATCGCCGCCCAGCTGCTGTGGCCGGAGCTCAACCTCGCGCCCTGGCTTTCCTACGGCCGCCTGCGGCCGCTGCACACCAACGCGGTGATCTTCGCTTTCGGCGGCTGCGCGCTCTTCGCGAGCTCCTACTACGTCGTGCAGCGCACCTGCCACGCGCGGCTCTTCTGCGACCGCCTCGCGGCCTTCACCTTCTGGGGCTGGCAGGCGGTGATCGTGCTCGCCGCGCTCACGCTGCCCCTCGGCATCACGACCGCCAAGGAGTACGCCGAGCTCGAATGGCCGATCGACCTCCTCATCGCCGCGGTCTGGGTGTCCTACGCGGTGGTCTTCTTCGGGACGCTCTGGAAGCGCAAGGTGGCGCACATCTACGTCGCCAACTGGTTCTTCGGCGCGTTCATCCTCACCGTGGCGCTGCTGCACATTGTAAATAGTGCAGAGATTCCGGTGACGCTGTGGAAGTCCTACTCCGCCTACGCCGGCGCGCAGGATGCGATGGTGCAGTGGTGGTACGGGCACAACGCGGTGGGCTTCTTCCTCACCGCCGGGTTCCTGGGGATGATGTACTACTTCATCCCGAAGCAGGCCGGGCGCCCGATCTATTCCTACCGGCTCTCGGTGGTGCACTTCTGGGCGCTCATCTTCACGTACATGTGGGCGGGCCCGCACCACCTGCACTACACGGCGCTGCCGGAATGGGCGCAGTCGCTCGGGATGGTGTTCTCCCTCATCCTGCTCGCACCCTCGTGGGGCGGGATGATCAACGGCATCATGACGCTCTCGGGGGCGTGGCACAAGCTGCGCGAGGACCCGATCCTCAAGTTCCTCATCGTGTCGCTCTCGTTCTACGGCATGTCGACGTTCGAGGGCCCGATGATGTCGATCAAGACGGTGAACGCGCTCTCGCACTACACCGACTGGACCATCGGGCACGTGCACAGCGGCGCGCTCGGATGGGTCGGGCTCATCTCCATGGGCTCGATGTACTACCTCGTGCCGCGGCTGTTTCGGTCCAATGAGGGCCGCGCCGAGATGTGGAGCCCGCGCCTCATCAACGTGCACTTCTGGGTCGCCACGCTCGGCATCGTGCTCTACATCGCCGCGATGTGGATCGCCGGCGTGATGCAGGGCCTGATGTGGCGCGCGGTGAGCGACGACGGCACGCTCACCTACAGCTTCGTCGAGAGCGTGAAGGCGACGTATCCCTTCTACGCCATCCGCCTCATCGGCGGGGTGCTCTACCTCGGCGGCATGCTGATCATGGCGTGGAACGTGTACAAGACCATCGCCGGCTCCCGGCCCGTCGAGGCCGTCATTCCGCTGCCGGCCGCAGTGGGACATCCGGCATGAAGCTCAGCCACGACCTGATCGAGCGCAACCAGACGCTGCTCATCGTCCTCATCGTCCTCACCGTGGCGGTCGGCGGGCTGGTCGAGATCGTGCCGCTCACCTTCCAGAAGTCGGTGACCGAGCCGGTCGCCGGCCTGAAGCCCTACAGCGCGCTGCAGCTCACCGGGCGCGACGTGTACATCCGCGAGGGCTGCTACAACTGCCATTCGCAGATGATCCGGCCCTTCCGCGCCGAAGTGGAGCGCTACGGCCCGTATTCCGTCGCCGGCGAGTTCGTCTACGACCATCCGTTCCAGTGGGGCTCCAAGCGCACCGGGCCGGACCTCGCGCGCGTCGGCGGGCGCTACTCGGACGACTGGCACCGCATCCACCTCGCGAACCCGCGCGACGTCGTGCCCGAATCCAACATGCCGCCCTATGCCTGGCTTTCCCGGTCGCCGGCGAACGCCGAGGACGTCGAGGCCAAGATGCGCGCCCTGCGCATCGTCGGCGTCCCGTATACCGACGCCCAGATTGCCTCCTCCAGGAAAGAGCTGGAGAACAAGACCGACATGGATGCCCTCATCGCCTACCTCCAGGTGCTCGGCACCGCGGTGAAGAGGACGCCGTGATGACCGCCATCGTTTTCGCGACCTTCGTCGCAATCGTCTGCTGGGCGTACTCGCCTTCGCGCAAGCGGCGCTTCGAGGGCCAGGGGCGCCTGGGAGACGAGGAATGAGCGATTTCACCTCCGGCTTCTGGGACGTCTACATCGCGATCCTGACCGCGGTGTCGATTGCCGCGTGCGCCGTGCTGCTGTGGTCGCAGACCAAGGGCAAGGCCCCTGCAGCCGCCGATACGACCGGCCACGTCTGGGACGAGGACCTCAGCGAATACAACAACCCGCTGCCGGCCTGGTGGCGCTGGCTCTTCTACCTGACGATCGTCTTCGGCGCCGTCTACCTCGTGCTCTACCCGGGCCTGGGCAGCAGCTGGAAGGGCGTGCTCGGCTGGTCCCAGGTGAGCCAGCTCAGGGAGGAGACGCAGAAGGCCGAGCAGCAGTACGGCCCGCTCTACGAGAAGTTCGCCGCCCTCGAGGTCAAGGATCTCGCGCGCAACCCGGCGGCGCTCGCCGTGGGGCAGAAGCTCTTCCTCAACCACTGCGCGCAGTGCCATGCCTCGGATGCGGGCGGCTCGCGCGGCTTCCCGAACCTCACGGACAAGGACTGGCTCTGGGGCGGCGAGCCGGCGCAGATCGAGGCGACGATCACCGGAGGCCGCAACGGCGTAATGCCGCCCTGGGGCCCGGTGCTGGGCGAGGACGGCGTGAAGAACGTCGCGCACTACGTGATGTCCCTCTCGGGCGGCAGCGCCGACTCCATCCGCGTCTCCAAGGGCAAGGACATCTTCGCCTCGACCTGCGCCGCGTGCCACGGCGCGGAAGGCAAGGGCAACGTCGCGCTCGGCGCGCCCAACCTCACCGACAAGATCTGGCTGCACGGCTCGGGCGAAGCCGCGATCAGCGAGACCATCACCAAGGGCCGCACGAGCCAGATGCCGGCGCACAAGGACCTGCTCACGGCCGCGAAGATCCACATCCTCACGGCCTACGTCTGGTCGCTCAGCAACACGCCGGGCCAGTAATGACGCAGCCGCTCCGCAAGCTCGCGCCGGTCGCGCCGGCCGGCGAGGTCAGCCTCTATGAGGTGCGGCAGAAGATCTACCCGCGCGCGGTGGGCGGCTGGTTCGCGGCCTGGCGCTGGACGCTGGTGTGGGCGACGCAGCTCGTGTTCTATGGCGTCGCCTGGCTGGAGTGGAACGGCCGCCAGGCGGTGCTCTTCGACGTCGCGCACCGCAAGTTCTTCCTCTTCGGCCTCGTCTTCTGGCCGCAGGACATCATCTACCTCACCGTCCTGCTCATCCTTTCCGCGTTCAGCCTGTTCCTCTTCACGGCGCTCGCCGGGCGCCTGTGGTGCGGCTATGCCTGCCCGCAGACGGTCTACACCGAGATGTTCCTGTGGATCGAGCGCAGGATCGAGGGCGACCGCGCGGCGCGCATGCGCCTCGACAAGGAGCCTCTTTCTTTCCGGAAGATCCTGAGAAAGGGCGGAAAGCATCTCGTCTGGATCGCGCTCGCGCTCTGGACCGGCTTCACCTTCGTCGGCTACTTCACGCCGATCCGCGGGCTCGCGAGCGAGCTCGCCGCGCTTTCCGCGGGGCCCTGGGAGGCGTTCTGGATCGGGTTCTACGCACTTGCAACCTACGGCAACGCCGGGTGGATGCGCGAGCAGGTTTGCAAGTACATGTGCCCGTACGCGCGCTTTCAGAGCGCGATGTTCGACAAGGACACGATGATCATCACCTACGACGCGGCGCGGGGCGAGCCCCGCGGCGCCCGCTCGAGGAGAGACGACTACCGCGCGAGCGGCCTCGGCGACTGCGTGGACTGCGGTATCTGCGTGCAGGTGTGCCCGACCGGGATCGACATCCGGAAGGGGCTGCAGTACGAGTGCATCGGCTGCGCCGCCTGCATCGACGGCTGCAACCAGGTGATGGACAAGATGGGCTATGCGCGCGGCCTGATCCGCTACTCCACGAGCCACGCGATGGAGAAGCGGCTCTCGCGCGCGCAGATGTTCGCGCGCGTCTTCCGGCCGCGCGTCCTGGTGTATGCGGCGGTGCTGCTCGCCATCGCGGGGGCAGCCGCGGCAACGCTGTGGCTGCGCGTGCCGCTCAAGATGGACGTGATCCGCGATCGCGCCGCGATCGCGCGCGAAGTAGAGGGCGGGATGATCGAGAACGTCTACCGCCTGCAGATCATGAACACCTCCGAGCATGCGCGCGCGCTCGAGCTCGCCGTGAAGGGCCTGCCCGGCATCCATATCCCGGGGGAGGCCACCATCGGCATGCCCGCTGCGGAGAGCCGCGTCGTGACGGTGAAGGTGCGCGTCCCGGCCGGCGCGCAGCCCGGCACGCATCGCATCGAGTTCGAGCTGAAGGCGCTCGGCGAGGAGCGCCTCGAGGTCGAGGAAAAATCGGTGTTCATCGTCCGATGAGCGGCGCCTCGCGTCCCTGGTACCGCGAGCCCTGGCCCTGGCTCCTCATGTCCGGGCCGGCGGCGGTGCTCCTCGCCGGCAGCGCCACGATGTGGCTCGCCTGGCGCACGGGCGACAGCCTCGTGGCCGAGGACTACTACAAGCGCGGCCTCGCCATCAACCGGGTGCTCGCTCGCGAAGAGGCGGCCCGGCAGCTCGGCATCGCCGCCCGCCTGGTTTTCGAGAACGGAAAACTCCAGGTGCAGCTCGCCGGCGACGCGCCGGAAGCGCTCTTCGTGCAGCTCGCGCACGCCACGCGCGCCGGCCTCGACACGCGCCTGCGCCTCGCGCGCGTCGCGCCCGGGCGCTACGAGGCGGCGCTCGGCCCGCTCGCGCGCGGGCACTGGCATGCGACCATCGACGATCCGGCGGGGCGCTGGCGCGTTGCGAAGGAGATCCGATGAGAAAGCTGATGGCCATCCTGTGGCCGGCGTTCGTCATGGCGCTGGTCGGCGACCTGCTCTTCTTCACGGTGATCGATCCGGCGGAGCTCTACTTCCTCGGCCACCCGGTCGACCTCGGCCCGCTCGCGACCTACACGATCGGCTTCGTTCTCTTCTGGGCGCTCGCCGGCGCGTCGAGCGCGTTCACCTATTTCCTGCTGCGTTCCGCCGACGAGCTGAACGACCTGCGGTAAGCTCGCCGCCATGAGCGCCGAGCTGCAGCGCTGGAACACGCGCTTCTCCGCGCCGGAGTACATCTTCGGCACCGGCCCGAACGAGTTGCTCGCGGCGCAGAGGCCGCTCCTGCGGCGCGGGCAGCGCGCGCTGTGCGTCGCCGACGGGGAGGGGCGCAACAGCGTCTGGCTGGCCGAGCAGGGGCTCGAAGTGACGGCGTTCGATTTCTCGCCGGTCGGGGTGGAGAAGGCGCGGCGCCTCGCGGCCGAGCGCGGCGTCAACGTGTCCTACGAGGTCGCCGACGTCTATGGCTGGCGCTGGCCCGAGGCGCGATTCGACCTCGTCGCCGCCATCTTCGTGCAGTTCGCCGACCCGGCGATGCGCGGCTTCATGTTCGAGCGAATGGCGCGCGCGCTGAGGAGCGGCGGGCTGCTCGTCGTCCAGGGCTACACGCCGAAGCAGCTCCAATACGGCACCGGCGGCCCCAAGCACGTGGAGAACTTCTATACCGCGGAGCTGCTGCGCAGCGCTTTTGCGGGCTTCGAGGTCCTCGATTTGCGCGAGCACGAGCGCGTGATGGCCGAGGGCACGCAGCATTGCGGCCCCTCCGCGCTCGTGGACTTCGTCGCGCGCAAGCCCCGATCCGAATCAAAGGCGGCCGCTTGAGAAAGACATTGGTCGCAGCTGCGCTCTGCCTGAGCGCGGCCGCGGCGGGCGCGCAGTCGCCGCCGTCGCACCAGCACAGCTTCGGCGACGCCGAGAAGTGGGCGCACGTCTTCGACGACCCGGCGCGCGACGCCTGGCAGAAGCCACACGAGGTCATCGCGGCGCTCGCGCTGCGGCCGGACGCGGCGGTCGCCGACCTCGGCGCCGGCACCGGCTACTTCGCGGCGCGGCTTGCCAACATGCTGCGCAGCGGGCGCGTCTACGCGGTGGACCTCGAGCCCGACATGGTGCGCCATCTCGCGAAGCGCGCGGCGGACGACGGCCTGCCGAACCTCGTCGCGGTGCAGGCCGCACCCGATGACGCGCGCCTGCCGGCCAAGATCGATCTCGTGCTCCTGGTGGACGTCTATCACCACATCGAGGACCGCACGGCGTACTTCCGCAAGCTGCGCGGCTCGCTCAAGCGCGGCGGCCGCGTGGCGATCATCGATTTCCGCGCCGACGCGCCCGAGGGCCCGCCGCCGGCGGAGCGCATCGCCCCGGAGCAGGTGAAGCGCGAGATGCAGGCGGCGGGCTATCGCCTCGCCGGGCAGCACGGCTTCCTGCCGCGCCAGTACTTCCTCGAGTTCCGCTAGACCCGGCGGCCGTCGTGCGCGCCCGGCGGCGCCCAGGGCTGCAGGCGCGTCCTTACGGTCTGGCGCAGCGTTTCCTCGGCCGCGCCTGTGCCGACGCGCTGCTCCAGCGCGTGCATGTCGATGAAGTCGTGAACGCCGAGCGCCTCGGTCGCCGCCGCGATGGCGTCGCGGGTCGACCGCGAAAGCGCGGCCCTGCCGGTGCGCACGCAGATCACCGGAATCTCGCTCGCCGTGGCGTGGGTCTGAACCGCGTGCAGGAACTCGAACATCCGCGACTCGTCGAAGCGCACGCTGCAGACGATGAGGGAGATCGACTCGTCGAGGCGCGCGAGCGCCTCGCGCAGCGAGCCGGCGCAAACGATCTCGGCCTCCTCGCCGAGCACGCGCCGGCACAGCTCGAAGGCATGCTGGGTGCCGGCTACCAGGATGCGAGGCCGATCCACGGTCGCGTCTCCGCAGGTCTGACGGGGAAATGCTACGCCGCCGTAGTGCGCCTCGCTAGGACCAAATGGGCACGGGGCCGCGCGATTGACGAAACGCAGACGCGTTCGCAACGCATCGGCTTTCCTTCGCGTCCGGCCGCTAGGGTCCTGTCTTGCGGTTTAAGCGAAGCCGCTCGGCGGCGTGGTAGAGCACCATCCCGCCCAGCATCGCCGCGACGAACACCGCGGCTTTCTCGTGGCCGGCGCCGAAGGCGACGAGCGCCGGTCCCGGGCAGAACCCGGCGAGGCCCCAGCCGACGCCGAACACGACGCTGCCGGCGAGCAGGCGCAGATCGATATCGCGTGCCGTCGGCAGGTGCATAGCGCCGCCGAGGAAATTCGCCGTGCGCCGGCGCGCCAGCGCGAACGCGAGGAACGCGACGAGGACGGCGCCGCCCATGACGAAGGCGAGCGAGGGATCCCAGCGTCCCGCCACGTCGAGGAAGCCGAGCACCTTGGCCGGGTCGCTCATGCCCGAGACGATGAGCCCGAGGCCGAAGACCAGCCCGGCGGCGAAGGCTGCGGCGATACTCATGCGAGATGACGGAGTGCGAAAACGGTCAGCATCCCGGCCAGCATGAAGGCGAGCGTCGCGGCGAGCGAGCGGGGCGAGAGCCGGGACAGGCCGCAGACGCCGTGGCCGCTGGTGCAGCCCGAGGCGCAGCTCGTGCCGATGCCGACCAGCAGGCCCGCGAGCGCCAGGCGGCCGAATCCCGCCTCGATCCGCGCTTCCTGCGCAAGCCCGGCGAGCAGCCACAGCGCCGGCGCCGCCAGCAGGCCCGCGACGAACGCGAGCCGCCAGTCGATCTCGCCGCGCCGGGGCACGACGAGCCCGCCGACGATCCCGCTGATGCCGGCGATGCGGCCGTTGAGGAGCACCAGCATCCCGGCGGCGGCGCCGATCAGCACGCCGCCCGCCGCCGAGGCCCAGGGCGTGAAATGCAGCCAGTCGATCGTCATCGGCGCGAGTGTACCGGCTTGACCTGGATCAACACCCGCCCGCGCGGGCGCGGCACACTGTGCGCACGGTCCGCCTCACTCCTCCTCCTCGCAGGCGGGCCACTCGAAGCGCGGCCCTGCTGCGCTTCTTTTTTTGCGGATGCGACAGGTGAAGCTGCGGTTTCTGGGCGCCGCCGGCGAAGTGACCGGCTCCTGCTTCCTGGTCGATACGGGCGCGGTGCGCTTTCTCGTCGACTGCGGCATGTTCCAGGGCGGGCGGGCCGCGCTCGACAAGAACCGCGCGTTCGCCTTCGACCCGCGCGCGATCGCCTTCGTCGTGCTGAGCCATGCGCATATCGACCATTCCGGGCTGCTGCCGCGCCTCGTGGCGCGCGGCTTTTCCGGCGCGGTGTACGCGACCCCGGCCACGTGCGACCTCGCGCGCGTCATGCTTGCCGACAGCGCGCACCTGCAGGAAAAGGAGGCCGAGTGGCACGGCGAAGCGCCGCTCTACACCATGGCCGAGGCGCAGCGCGCGCTGGAGCGCTTCGTCCCGGTTGCCTATGACGACCGCTTCGCGCCGCACGCCGCGGTGCGCTGCCGCCTGCGCGACGCGGGCCACATCCTCGGCTCGGCCATCGTCGAGCTCTTCGCGGGCGGCCGCAAGCTCGTCTTCTCCGGCGACCTCGGGCAGCCCGGACGGCCGATCGTGGGCGAGCCGACGCCGATCGAGGAGGCCGACACGCTGCTCGTGGAGTCCACGTACGGCAACCGCGACCACAAGAGCCTGGCGCAGACGCTCGACGAGCTCGCCTTCGCGCTGAACGACACGCTCGCGAGCCGCAAGGGCAACGTCGTCATCCCGTCCTTCGCGGTCGGGCGCACGCAGGAGCTGCTGTTCTACATCGCGCAGCTCCAGCGGGAGAAGCGCCTGCCCGCGTCGATGAACGTGTTCGTCGACTCGCCGATGGCGCTCGCCGCGACGCAGATCACCGCCAAGTACGCGCCGCTGCCGGAAATCCGCGCCGTGCGCTTCACCGAGGACCTCGCCGAATCGAAGAAGATCAACGCCATCCGCTGCGGCGCGGTGATCCTCTCGGCGAGCGGCATGTGCGAGGGCGGCCGCATCCGCCACCACCTGCGCTGGAACCTCGGCCGGCCGGAGTGCGCGGTGGTGTTCGTGGGCTTCCAGGCCGCCGCGACGCTCGGCCGGCGCATCGTTGACGGCGCAGCGTCGGTGCGTCTCTTCGGCGAGGAGATTCCGGTGCGCGCGCGCATCTTCACCGTCGGCGGGCTCTCGGCGCACGCGGACCGCTCGGCGCTTCTTGCCTGGCTCGCGCACTTCCGCGCGCCGCCGCGGCAGACCTGGGTCGTGCACGGCGAGCCGCTCGCGGCGCACGCCCTGCGCGAGGCGATCGAGGCAAAGCCCGGATGGCGCGCCGCCGTGCCGACGCTCGGGATGGAGGCGTCTCTCGATGGCTGACCCGCTCGCCGCCTGGTGGCGCGCGCCCCCCGAGGCGCTGCTGCGCGCGCTCGGCAGCAGCGAGCGAGGGCTCGAGGAATCGGGCGCCGCCCAGGCTCTTGCGCGTGACGGCCCCAACCTGCTCGACGCCCCCGCGCGCCGCGGAATCCTCGCCGACCTCGGCACGCGCATGCGCAACCCGCTGCTGCTCCTGCTCGCCGCCGCGGCGCTCATCTCGGCGATGACCGGGGAGGGGCCGAGCGCCGCGATCATTTTCCTCGTGCTGGGCGCGAGCCTCGCCCTCGACTTCTTCCAGGAGCGGCGCGCGCAGGGCGCGGTGGACCGGCTGCGCGCCATGGTGCGCGTCACCGCGCGTGTCGTGCGCGGCGGCGTCGAGCGCGAAATCCCCTCGCTCGAAGTCGTCCCGGGCGACGTGATCCGGCTCGCCGCCGGCGACCTCGTGCCGGCCGACGGCGTGCTGCTCGCGGCGCGCGACGTCTACGTCAACGAGGCGGCGCTCACGGGCGAGGCATTTCCCGTCGAGAAGCATGCCGCCCTCGAAGCCTGCGCCGCGGCGAGCGCGCTCGAATCGCGCGGCGCGCTGCTCTCCGGGAGCCACGTCGTGAGCGGCGCGGCGACGCTGCTCGCCTGCCGCACCGGAAAGGCGACCCAGCTCGGAAGCATGGCCGAGCTCATCGCCGCGCGCGCGCGCCCCAGCCCGCTCGAGCTCGGGACGCGCAGATTCGGCGTGATGCTTCTTCGCCTGACGCTGTTCCTCGTGCTTTTCGTCGTCCTGGTGAATGCCTTCTTCGCGCGCCCGGTGCTCGAATCGTTCCTCTTCGCGGTGGCGCTCGCCGTCGGCCTCACGCCCGAGCTCCTGCCGATGATCGTCTCGGTCACGCTCGCGCGCGGCGCGGTGCGCCTCGCGCGCGAAGAAGTCATCGTGAAGCAGCCGACCGCGGTGTACACGCTCGGCGCGATGGACGTCCTGTGCACGGACAAGACGGGCACGCTCACCGAGGGGCGCATCGAGCTCGAGCGCCACCTCGACGTCGCCGGGGCCGCGAGCGAGCGCGTCCTGCTCCTCGCCTACATCAACAGCCGCCTGGAGAGCGGGCTGCGCAGCCCCCTCGACGAGGCCATCCTGCGCCATCGCCACCTCGACATCGAGGGCTGGGCGAAGCTCGACGAGCTGCCGTTCGATTTCGAGCGCCGCCGCGTCTCGGTGCTCGCCCGCGCGCCCGGCGGCGCGCACACCCTGGTCGTGAAGGGCGCGCCCGAGGAGCTGCTGCAGCGCTGCGAGCGCTACGAGCGCGACGGCGCGCTCGCGCCGATGGATGCGGCGGTCCGCGCGGCCGCGACCCGGCTCTTCGAATCGCTGGGCGACGAGGGCATGCGGGTGCTCGCGATCGCCTGGCGCGAGCTGCCGCCGGGGCACAGCACGGTGAGCGTGGCCGACGAGGAGCGGCTCGTGCTCGCGGGATTCGCCGCCTTCCTCGACCCGCCGCGGCGGGATTGCAGCGAGGCGCTGTCCGCGCTCGCGGCGCGCGGCGTCGCGGTAAAGATCGTGACCGGCGACAACGAAAGGGTAGCGCGCCGCCTGCTCCGCACCCTCGGGATGCCGATCGAGGGCGAGCTCCTCGGGCGCGAGCTCGAGCTGCTCGATTTCGAGGCGCTCGCCGCGGCGGCGGAGCGCACCACGCTCTTCTGCCGGGCCTCGCCGGCGCAGAAGACGCGCATCATCGCGGCGTTGCGCGCGCGCGGCCATGTCGTGGGCTACATGGGCGACGGGATCAACGACGCCCCGGCGCTGCGCGGGGCGGACGTCGGCATCTCGGTGGACCAGGCGGTGGACGTGGCGAAGGACGCTGCGGACGTGATCCTCATGCGCCACCACCTCACCGAGGTCGTGACCGGCGTTCTGGAAGGGCGGCGCAGCTACGCCAACGTGATGAAGTACCTGCGCATGGGGACGAGCTCGAACTTCGGCAACATGGCGAGCATGGCGGCGGCGACCCTCGTGCTGCCGTTCCTGCCGCTGCTCCCGCTGCAGGTGCTGCTCAACAACCTGCTCTACGACCTCTCCGAGATCGCGCTGCCGTTCGACCGCGTCGAGGAGGAGGAGCTCGCGCGCCCCTGCGTCTGGAGCGTGGACGCGATCCGGCGCTTCATGCTCTCGTTCGGGCCGCTCAGCTCGGTGTTCGACTTCCTCACCTTCGCCGTCCTGCTCTGGGGCTTCCACGCCGGCGCCGAGCTCTTCCGCACCGGATGGTTCGTCGAGTCGGTGGCGAGCCAGGTGCTCGTCATCTTCGCGATCCGCTCGGCGAAGCCGATGTTCTCGTGCGCGCCGCATCCGGGCCTCGTCGCGGGCGCGGTGCTGGTCGTGGCCGCGGCCGCCCTGCTGCCTTTCCTGCCGCTCGCAGGCTGGCTCGGCTTCACCCCACTGCCGGCGGCCATGGCGCTCGCCCTCGCGGGGCTGGTGCTCGCCTACCTCGCGCTCGTCGAGCTGCTCAAGCGCAGGCTGATGGTCCGGTTCTAGGCCCCACGCCGCGGTTCTGCGCCTTGCGCTGGATCAAGCGCTCGCGCCGCGCCGGGAAGTTGACCTTCGTCAAAACTGGCTTTCGCCGCCGCGGCATGCTGAGGGCCATGGACTCCTACAAGACGATCGTGGTGCATCTCGACAACGCCAGGCGGCGCGCCGAGACCCTCAACCTGGCGCTCGGCCTCGCCGGCGCCTTCGACGGCCACTTGGTGGCGCTCTATGCGCCCGGGCTGCCGCGCATCTCCGCCGCGTCCCTCGGCGAAGGCAGCTCCGTGGTGCGCGAGCTCGAGCTGCAGCGCATGCGCGAGGCCGCCGAGCAGTGCGAGCGCGAATGCAGGGACGCGCTGCGCAGCCGCGGCGGCGAGAAGACCGAATGGCGCTACGCGAAGGGCGACGCCCTGGCGGCGATCCGCCTCTCGGCGCGCTATGCCGACCTCGTGGTCATGGGCCAGCCCGATCGCTACGAGGACGACATCAACGAGCCGCACGCGGCCTTCCCCGGCGACGTGGTGATGTCCGTCGGCCGGCCGGTGCTCTTCGTCCCGTACGCGGGGCGCTTTGCCTCCGTCGGCGCGCGCGTGCTGCTCGCCTGGAACGCGAGCCGCGAAGCGGCGCGGGCGGTGAGCGATGCGCTGCCGTTCCTCGCGCGCGCGAAGCGCGTCGAGGTCGTGGCCTTCGACCCGGAGCGCAACCCCGACCACGGCCAGGTGCCGGGCGCCGACATCGCGCTCTACCTCGCGCGCCATGGCGTCAAGGCGAGCGCCGCGCAGCAGACCGGCACGCGCATCGACATCGGCGCGCAGATCCTGTCGCGCGCCGCGGACATCGAGGCCGACCTCATCGTGATGGGCGCCTACGGACACTCGCGCTTCCGCGAGCTCGTCCTGGGCGGCGCGACGCGCACGGTCCTCGAATCGATGACCGTCCCGGTGCTGATGTCGCACTGATGGGCGCCCCCTCCGCCGAAAACGGCTGGATCGCGGCCTCGCTGCGCGAGGCGGGCGAGCTCCTGCGGGCGCAGGGCGGCAATCCCTACCGCGCGGGCGCCTACCTGCGCGCCGCCGAGAGCGTCGCCGCGCTCGGGCGGCCGATCCGCGAGGATTTCGACCGGCAGGGCCCGGCCGGCCTGCAGCGCCTGCCCGGCATCGGCGCCGGCATCGCGGCCGCGATCGCCGAGATGCTGATCACCGGGCGCTGGGCGCAGCTCCTGCGGCTGCGCGGCGAAGCGGACGAAGCGGGAATTGCGGCCGCGCATTCCTCCGAGCACCCGGGCGAGCGCCCATCGGTGGAGGACTTGCTCGACGTCGACCGCGAGTACCGCGCGAAGGCGGCCGCCGGGCGGCTCGCGCTGATCGCGCCGAAGCGCCTCAACCCGCAAGGCAAGGCCTGGCTGCCGGTGCTGCACACGCAGCGCGGCGGCTGGCACTTCACCGCGCTCTACTCGAACACGGCGCGCGCGCACGAGCTCGGCCGCACGCGCGACTGGGTCGTCGTCTACTACTACGACGGCGAGCACCGCGAGCAGCAATGCACGGTGGTGACCGAGACGCGCGGCGCGCTCGCCGGTAAGCGCGTGGTGCGCGGCCGGGAGCCCGAGTGCCGCGAGCTTCTTCTCTCGGCGACGGAGGCTTGATGGCCGAGAATTTCAGCTTCGACGCCTACGCGCCGGCGCAGATCGCGCAGCGCGTGAACGACCTCGGCGTCGCGAAGACGCGCATCCCGCTCCTTTCGCAGGCGATGCTCGGCATGCTGGCGGGCGCCTTCATCGGCCTGGGCGCGCTCTACTTCGTGATCGTGCAGAGCGATGCTTCGCTCGGCTTCGCGGCGAAGCGCGTGCTGGGCGGCATGGTGTTCTCGCTCGGCCTGCTGCTCGTCGTCGTCGCCGGCGCCGAGCTCTTCACCGGAAACAACCTCCTCGCGATGGCCTGGGCCGACCGCAAGGTGAGCACGGCGGAAGTCTTGCGCAACTGGGCGATCATCTGCGCCTCCAACTTCGTCGGCGCCTTCGGGCTCGCGCTGATCGTCTTTCTTTCCGGGCATCCGGCGATGAACGGCAACGCCGTCGCCCAGACCTACATGAGCATCGCGCTGGCGAAGACCACCCAGCCGGCGCTCAACCTCTTCTTCAGCGGCATCCTGTGCAACGTGCTGGTGTGCATGGCGGTCTGGATGACGCTCGCCGGGCGCAGCGTGGTGGACAAGCTCGCCGCCATCGCCCTGCCGATCTCGGGCTTCGTCGCCGCCGGCTTCGAGCACTCGGTGGCGAACATGTACCTCATCCCCATGGGAATGCTGCTCAAGGCCGCTGCGGGCGCGCCGATGCCGCTTTCCGGGCTGCTGCACAACCTGGTGCCGGTGATCGCCGGCAACCTGGTCGGCGGCAGCGTCATGGTCGCTCTCGTGTACTACGTCATCTACCTGCGGCCGAAGAAGGTGCCCGCGCCGCCTGCCGAGGAGGTTCGCCATGCTGGTTAGGAATTTCTGCAGCCGCGAAGTGGTCACCGTCGAGCCGCGCGCGTCCCTGCGCGAGGCGGCGCTCACGATGCGCAACCGCCACGTCGGCGCGCTCGTGGTGGTGGAGGGCGGGAAGCCGGCGGGGCTGCTCACCGACCGCGACATCGTCGTCGCGGTGGTCGCGGTGCCGGGCGCTCGCCCGGAGGGCATCCGCGTCGGCGACGTGCTGACGCGCAAGCTCGTCACGGTCCAGGACAACGACGACATCTTCGCCGCGGTGCAGACCATGCGCCAGCACGGCGTGCGCCGGCTGCCGGTGGTCACGGCGGAAGGCGAGCTCTACGGCGTCATCACGACCGCGGACATCGTCCAGCTGATCGCCACCGAGCTCGGCGGCCTCGCCACGGCGCTGCGCAAGAGCGGCGAGCGCGAGACGGCCGAGCGCTCGAAGCTGCAGGTTCCCTGAAGTTGCGCCGGCCCTAGCTAGCGCAGCCAGCCCAGGATGCGCGGCGCCTTGCGCGCGCTGCGCGCCGGCAGCGGCTCGCGCGGCACGCCGACGATGATCGGCGCCACCGCGGCGCCTTCTTCCGGGATGCCGAGTTCGCGCTTCGCCTGCGGCGTATTGAGCACCTGCACCGCGAAGCCGATGCAGCAGGTGCCGAGCCCCTCCGCGACCGCCGCGAGCATGAAGTTTTCCGCCGCGAGCCAGCAGTCGGCGTCGGCGAAAGGCCGGTCCGTGGTGCGGCAGACCACGACCAGCGTGCCCGCATCGTAGAAGATGTTGAAGTCCGGGTTGCCGAGGAGGGCGCGGTGCTCGTCGGCATGCGCCGGCGCGAGCGAGCCCCAGCCTACCGCGACCGGCTCCTTCTGCAGCATCGCCTTGGCGCGGTCCGAATAGCGCTTCAGGCGCGCCGGGTCCTGCACGATGGCGAATCCCCAGGGCTCGGCGTGCATCGCCGTGGGGGCATGGACCGCGGCATCGAGGAGCCTGCGTAGCAGCGCCTCGTCGGGCTGCGCCGGCAGGAAGCTGCGCACCGCGCGGCGCGCGTAGAGGGCAGGGATCATTGGAATCCGCTCAGGAGGCGCGCGATCATGCGGTCGATGTCCGCGCCGTGGTTGAGGACCTGGTCGACCGCCTCCGAGATCGGCATAGGCACGTCGAGGCGCCGCGCGAGCGCGACCACCGCCTCGGCCGAATGCGCGCCTTCGGTGACCTGCTTGCGCCCGGCGAGCACTTCGGCGGCGCTGCGGCCCTCGCCGAGCGCGACGCCGAGGGAGGTGTTGCGCGATTGCAGGCTGTTGGCGGTCAGCATCATGTCGCCGGCGCCGGCGAGGCCGAGGAAGGTCGCCGGCTGCGCGCCTTTCGCCGCGCCGAGCTTCATCGCCTCCTCGAGCCCGAGCGTGATCACGCTGGCGCGCGCGTTCTCGCCGAGCTTGCGCCCGGCCGCGATGCCGCTCGCGATCGCGATCACGTTCTTCATCACGCCGCCGATCGCCACGCCCGGCAGGTCGCGGCTCGGGTGCACGCAGAAGCGCGGGTTGCGCAGCGCCGCCGCGAGCTGGTAGGAGGTCTCGTTGTTGGCGCAGGCGAGCACCACGCCGCAGGGCAGGTCGCTCGCGATCTCGCGGGCGAACGACGGCCCGGAGAGGATGGCGACGCTCGACTGCGGCAGCGTCTCGGCGAGCATCTCCGGCATCAGCGCGAGGCTGCCGCGCTCGATGCCCTTCGAGCAGGTGACCACCGGCGTGCCGGCCTGGAGGAACGGCGACATCTCCCTCGCCACCGAGCGCAGGTGCTGCGCCGGGACCGCCAGGAGGATGAAATCCATCCCGCTCACGGCGGCAGCGAGCGTGTGGGTGGCGCGGATGTCCGAGGCGATGGGCACTCCCGGCAGGAACGCCGGGTTGATGTGGTCGGCATTGACCGCGGCGGCTACCTCGGGCTCGCGCGCCCAGAGGGTGATGGCATGGCCGGCGCGGCGGGCCACGCAGGCCATTGCCGTGCCGAACGCTCCGCCGCCGATCACGCCGATTCGCGCCATGGCGTATGGTCGGCCGCCTGCGGCCGGTCTTTTTGAGTAAGATCAATAAAAGGGCCGCACGAGCGGCCTACAGTGGCGCAAGCTTCAACCAAGGGAGGCGTCATGTCGAAACCCGCACTCGTGGCCGCGGTCGCGCTCGTCTTTGCAGCGAGCGGCCCGGCGCTCGCGCAGCAGGTCGAAAGCGAGCTCATCCTCATCACCCCGGTGGCGAAGACGCTCACCGACCCGGCGCTCGCCGAGTTCACCAAGTACGCGAAGGAAAAATGGAACGTGACGCTCAAGGCGAGCGCGCTCGCCGCCGGCACGCCGGTCGCCTACGGCCAGATCGTCGAGTGGAAGGGCCGGCCGCAGGCCGACATCTTCTGGGGCGGCGAGAGCGCGCTCTTCGACAAGCTCGCCGAGCAGGGCCTGCTCGCCAAGCTCGATGTGTCGAAGGCGGTGATGGACGCCATCCCGGCGACCCTCGGCAAGCCGAAGCCCATCTTCCTCAAGGACCCGAAAGGCTACTGGAGCGGCACGGTGCTGGAGCCGTACGGCATCGTCTACCACCCGCGGCTGCTGCAGCGCCTCGGCGTGCAGCCGCCGAAGGACTGGGACGACCTGCTCAACCCCAAGCTGCGGGGCAACGTGGCGCAATGCGCGCCGACGCGCTCCTCGAGCAGCCACGCGACCTATGAAGTGATCCTGCAGCGCGAAGGCGACGACAAGGGCTGGGAGTGGCTCAAGCGCCTGGGCGCGAACACCGGCATCTTCACCGCCCGCAGCCGCGACGTGCCGTCGGTGGTCGCCAAGGGCGAGTTCGCGGTCGGCTTTGCGGTGCCGAGCTACATGGCGTTCGAGGACCGTCTGTCCGGCTTCGACATCAAGTTCGTGGCGCCGAAGACCGCGTGGATCACGCCGGAGCCGATCGCCATCATCGCCGGCGCTCCGCATCCGAAGGCGGCGCGCGCCTTCATCGAGTTCATGCTCTCCGAGCCCGGACAGAGGGTGGCCATGTCGCGCGGCGTCTTCCCGATCACGCCCAAGCTGCGCGTCAGCGGCGAGCCCGGCTCCTCCGCGGAGATGGCGGTCGAGTTCACGGGCGGCGTGCGCTCCTACTTCGACACCGGCGTCAACAACATCTACGACGACGACGTCGCGCAGAAGCGCTACGAAGCGGTGAACGGCCAGTTCCGCAAGGACATCGAGGCGGTCGCCGAAGAGCTGAAGAAGAAGTACTAGGCTCGCGCGGATGCGAATCGCGGTCCGCGACCTCGTCAAGCGGTTTGGCCCGCTGGAGGTCGTGGCCCGCGCGAGCTTTTCCATCGCCGAAGGGGAGCTCTTCACGCTCCTCGGACCCTCGGGCTGCGGCAAGACCACGCTGCTGCGGCTGATCGCCGGCTTCTACGCTCCCGACGAGGGAGACATCTTCTTCAACGAGCAAAAGGTCAACCGCGTGCCGCCGCACGAGCGCGGCATCGGCATGGTGTTCCAGAACTACGCCCTGTGGCCGCACATGACGGTGGCGGAGAACGTGGCCTACGGGTTGAAGCTGCGCGATACCGCGAAAGCCGAGATCGAGAGGCGCGTCGACGCCGTGCTCGGCAAGGTGCAGCTCGCCGGGCTCGGCGAGCGCTATCCCGGGCAGCTCTCCGGCGGCCAGCAGCAGCGCGTGGCGCTCGCGCGCGCGCTGGTGCTGAATCCCAAGATCCTGCTCCTCGACGAGCCGCTCTCGAACCTCGACGCCAAGGTGCGCATCCAGGTGCGCGCCGAGATCCGCAAGCTGCAGAAGGAGCTCGGCATCACCACCGTGTACGTGACGCACGACCAGGAGGAGGCGCTCACGCTCTCCGACCGCATCGCGGTGTTCAACAAGGGGCGCATCTTCCAGGTCGGCACGCCGAAGGCGCTCTACGAGCGCCCGGGGAACCGCTTCGTCGCCGACTTCATCGGCATCAACAACTTCCTCGATGCGACCGTGCTCGGCGCGGACGAGCGGTCCGTGAAGCTCGAAACCGCGCTCGGCCCGATGCAGGCGCTGCCCAACGCCGAGCTGCGACCGGGCGAGCACTGCGTGCTGTGCGTGCGGCCCGAGAACGTCGCCCTCGGCGCCGCCGGCACGCCCGATCACAACCGCGCGACGGGCCGGATCGCGTTCGCCGCCTACCTGGGCAATACCCTGCGCTACGACGTCGACCTCGGCGAGGGCGTGACGTTCAAGGCGGACGTGCGCGATCCCTGGCACCACGAGCCGCTCGAAATGGGGGCGCAGGTGGAGCTCTCCTTCGGGCTTTCCGGGACGCTCGCGATCGCGGCGGAACGATGAGGCTGCCGCGCTCCGCCGCCGCCGCGGCCGGCTTCGCCCTGATCTGGCTCTTCCTGATCGTGTTCGTCTTCTACCCGCTGACGCGCATCTTCTACGACGCGTTCACCAACGAGGCAGGCGCCCTGACGGTCGCGAACTTCCACGAGTTCTTCACCGACCGCTACTACCTGCGCTCGCTCTGGAAGTCGCTGCTGCTCGGCGCGGGGGCGGTGGTCACGACCTCGATCGTCGGCATAGCGGTCGCGTACCTGCTCATTCGCTACGACTTTCCGTACCGCAGCACGTTTTCCTATCTCACGATGCTGCCGATGATCCTGCCGCCGCTGGTGGGCGTGCTCGGCTTCGTCTTCATCCTCGGGCGCGCGGGCACGCTGAACGTGCTCCTCATGGAGTGGTTCGGGCTCGAGCATCCGCTGAACTTCATGTACGGCGTGCACGGCGTGCTGCTGGTCGAGACGGTGCACCTCTTCCCGATGATGACGCTCAGCGTGCTGGACGCGCTCGCGCGCGTCGACCCGTCGCTCGAGGAGGCGGCGCAGGCGATGGGCGCGAAGGGCTGGCGGCGCTTCTGGGACGTGACGCTGCCCCTCACCACGCCGGGCTACATCTCGGGGGCGCTGCTCGTCTTCATCTGGACCTTCGCCGACTTCGTGACGCCGCTCGTGCTCGGCGTGCAGGACCTGCTCGCGCCGCAGGCCTACCTCAACATCGTGCAGTTCGTCGACCGGCGCATCTTCCGCATGGGGATCGTCATCTCGGCGCTGCTGGTGCTGCTCGCCATCTTCTTCGTGCTGGCCGCGCGCCAGTACGTCGCGATCAAGGACTACAGCTCGCTGTCCTACTCGAAAGTGGAGCGCCGGCGCCTCGGTCCCGTGAAGCGCTGGCTCGCGGTCGGCTTCCTCTGCCTGCTGATGCTCGTCGCGGCGGTGCCCCAGGTCGGCGTGATCCTCGCCGCCGTCGGGCGCGGCTGGTCGCTCACGCCCTTCCCGGAGCACTACACGCTCGAGTTCTTCCGCCAGGTGAGCGTCGAGACGCCCAAGTTCATCATCAACTCCTCGCTCTACTGCGCGATCGCGGTCGCGCTCTGCCTGCTGATCGGCGTGCCGATGGCCTGGATCATGGGCCGCACCCAGGCGCCCGGCCGCGGCGCGATGGACGCGCTCACCACGCTCATGCTCGCCATTCCCGGCACGGCGGTCGGCATCGCCTACATCCGCGCCTTCAACGTGCCGCTGCCCATCGTCGACGTTCCGCTCACCGGCATGTGGATCATCCTGCCGCTCGTGCTCGCGGTGCGGCGGCTTCCCTACACGGTGCGCGGCAGCTATTCCTCGCTCCTGCTGGTGCACAAGTCCATGGAGGAGGCGGCGGAGAACGTCGGCGCGACGAAGCTGCGCACCTTCCGCGACATCACCGTGCCGCTCGTCTGGAAGGGCATCTTCGTCGGCGCGCTGTTCTCGTTCATCACCTCCATCCAGGAGGCCTCCGCCACCATCTTCCTCACGCTCGGCGGGCGCGAGATGATCCCCTTCGGCATCTTCAGCTTCTACATCGCCGGCTCGCAGAGCCAGGCCGCCGCGCTCGGCGTCATCCTCATCGCCTTGTGCGCAGCGAGCCTCTTCATCGTCAACCGCATCGCGGGCACCCGCGTCGGCGGCCTCTTCGGCTAGCCGAGGCGCAGCGCGAGGAACATGCGCAAGGCGCCGCGCTGAACGCGTAGCGCTACCACGGGGCCCGGCGCCTGGGCGAGCCGCTCGTGGAACGCCTGCACGCTGCGCACCTCCGCTCCGTTCAGCGAAAGAATCACGTCGCCGCTTTTCAGGCCGGCGCGCGCCGCGGCGTGCTCGGCGCTGCGCACGACGAGGAGCCCGGACGGGCCGCGCGCGAGCTCGAGCCCGAGCGGCTCCGGCTTCCGCGCACCGTCGGGCGCCGGTGGCGCTTCGGTGGCGGTGCGCTCGGCGACGAGCGCTTCGGTGCTGAAGGGCTGTCCGTCGCGGATGGCCTCGAGCGTGACGCGCGTGCCGGGTCGCGTGCGCGCGGTGAAGCGCACGAGGTCCGAGGTGGTCTCCACCGGCCGGCCCTCGAAGCCCACGATCACGTCGCCCGGCTGCAGGCCGGAAGGCGCGCCGCGGCGCTGCAGGTCGCTCACGAGAGCGCCCGCGGGCCGCGGCAGCCGCAGCGCGGAGGCGAGGTCCGCCGTCACGTCCTGGATGCGGATCGGCAGCGCGCCGCGCCGCACCGTGCCGGTCGCCTTCAGCTGCGCGGCGACCTCCATCGCGAAATCGATCGGGATCGCGAACGAGACGCCCATGTAGCCGCCGGTCTCGCTGTAGATGAGCGCGTTGACCGCCACGACCTCGCCGCGCAGGTTGAAGAGCGGCCCGCCTGAATTGCCCGGGTTCACCGCGACATCCGTCTGGATGAACGGGATGAAGGTCTCCTGCGGCACGGTGCGCTCCTTGCCGCTCACGATGCCCGCGGTGACGCTGCGCTCGAAGCCGAAGGGCGAGCCGATCGCCGCGACCCATTCGCCGACCTCGAGCGCAGCGGGATCGCCGAGGGGGGCGGCCTGCAGGCCGCTCGCCTCGATCTTGAGGAGGCCGATGTCGCTCTCGAGGTCCGCGCCCACGACGCGCGCTTCGTATTCGCGCCGGTCGGCGAGACGCACGATCACCTCGCGCGGCTCGCCCTCGGTGACGAGGTGCGCGCTCGTGATGATGTAGCCGTCGGCAGAGACGACGAAGCCCGAGCCGAGTGAATGGCCCTGCCAGCCGCGCGCGCCGCCCGGACCGAAGAAGCGGTTGAGGAATTCCTCGACGTCCGCGCCGGCCTCGGGCTCCGGCGGCGGCTCCCACGAAGGCACGCGATAGGCGATGCTTACATTGACGACGGAAGCCGCGCGCTCCTTCACGAGCGCGGTGAAGTCCGGCAGGTCGCGCGCTGCCGCGGACGCAGCCATGAGAAGCAGGCTGAGGAAGAGGGCGCGCATGTGCCGCCTCGGCGGAAAGCCGCGCTAGGCGCTGTGCCGCTTGACGTCGCCGCGCTGCTCGCGCGAGTAGTCCTCGAGCTGGCGCCGCGCCGCGTCGAACGCCTCGCGCAGCGCGATCTGCGGGTCCTCGTCGTGCTCGCGGGTCACCGCCACTTCGCCGCCCGGCACCTTGAGGTCGATGCGCGCGCAGAACTGCTTGCCGTGCTTCTTGTGCCGGTCGGCGAGCTCGAGCACCACCCGGCAGCTCACGATGTGCGGATAGTACTGGTCGAGCTTCTCCGCTCTTTCGCGGATCGCGTTGTACAAGGCATCGGACTGCTTGATGCCGTGGAAGGTGATCTGAAGAGGAATTTGCATGGCTTCAAGATAGCCGGCCGCGCTGGCGCGATGTTGACCGAGGTCAATCCCGGATCTGTTCGCCGGCTTCGGAGTGCGTCTTCCGCGTCCCGCGGACGCCAGGCGCGCGGGCGAGGAGCTTCACTACCTCGGTGTCGTCGACCTGACGGAACTCGGCGTAGAACTGCGCGACGGCGTAGAACTGCGGTGGCGTCGCGAGGCAGACGACTTCGTCCGCGTAGGGCCGGACGGCTTCGATGCCCTCCTGCGGCGCCACGGGAGCTGCGCAGACGAGGCGCGCCGGGCCCTTCGCGCGCACGGCATGCAGCGCGGCGATCATGCTCGCCCCGGTCGCGATGCCGTCGTCGATCACGATGGCGACGCGCCCGCGCGGGTCCGCGGGCGCGCGCGCCGGCGTGTACAGCGCGCGGCGCGTGCGCAGAAGCGCGAGCTGCTCCGCTTTCGCCTGCGCGAGGTAGCCGGTATCCGCGCCGGCCTCGCGGGCATGCGGCGCTATGTAGGTCCAGCCGCTCTCGTCGATCGCGCCGAGCGCGAATTCGGGGTTCGACGGCGCCGGCAGCTTGCGCACGAGCACCACGTCGAGCTCGCCGCCGAGCGCCTCCGCGACCACCGCGCCCATCTCGACGGCGCCGCGCGGAATCGCGAGCACCAGCGGATTGCGGCCGCGATAGGCGTACAGCGCCCGGGCGAGCTGCGCTCCGGCCTCCACGCGGGAATGGAACAGGCGGGCCATGCGGCGATTGTGCGGGCCCGCCCGGAGCGCATGTTGATGCGCGTCAAAGGCTGCGGCCGCGCCCGATCAGCATCGCGAGGCCGATCGCCGTGCCGAGCACGACGAACATGACGAGCGCGAGCCGCGCGATCGAAATCCAGAGCTGCAGCAGGAGCGTCGCCTGCGGGATGCCGATCACCACGCTCCAGCCGGAGACGGGCGCATGCGTGAACACGGTGATGACCGGGATGCCTTCGAGCGTCGTGCCGTCGAACGTGCCCTCGCGCTCCCGTGCGATATGCTCGACGACGCTTTCGGTGGCTTTCTGCCCGACGAAGCGCGCCGCGTCCCGGGTGCGCGCCACCACGGTACCGCTGCCGTCCACGACGACCGCGATCCAGCTCGCCGGAAGGCGCTCGCTTCTCACGATCGCGGCGAAACGGTCGGGCGCGATGCCCGCATTGAGCGAATAGCGCACCGCGCCGTCGTGCCGCACCGGCACGCCGACGGCGACGAGCGGCTTCTTCGCCACCGGGCCGATGAAAAGGCCGGTCGTCACCGCCTGGCCGCTCCTGAAGATCTCGTGCAGCTGCGGCGGGTTGCCGCTGGCGGGGAGCGGCTCGCCAGAGGCGCGCAGCGTGTTCAGGATCTGGCGGTCCGAAGCATCGAGCAGCACGATGTTGACGAACGCCTGTTCCTTCATCGCCGCCTGTGCCTGCGCGTGGAAGGCGGCGAAGTCGCCGGAGGCGAGCGAAGGCGAGGTCGCAAGCGCCGTAAGCCCGGCGCGCACGCCGGCGAGCTCCGAATCCACCGCCGCCGCCATGGCGTGCGCCGTGGCGAGCGAATCGCTCACGAGCCGTGCGCGCTCGCGCTGGTAGTAGTCGTACCCGATCAGCGCCGTGGCGAGCAGTGCGGCGGGCACGATGCACGCCGTGACGAGCCAGAGGAGCCGCGCCGGCGACGCGGGCGGGCCCGAAGCTGTTTCAGCTCCTTTTATCGACGAATCCTTCGATTTGCGCCACGAAGGTCGCCTTCGCGACGGGCTTGGCGATGACGCCGTCGAAGCCCACCGAGCGCAGATGCTGGACGTCTTCGGGCGCCGAATGGTGCGTCACGGCGACGATCGGCGTGCGGTCGAACGCAACGTCCGTGCGCAGCGTGACAAGCGCCTCGAGGCCGCTCGAGGGCGTATCGAGCGCGCACAGGACGAGGCCCGGGCGCTCGCGCCGCGCCGCCTTGATCCCCGCATCGGCATTTGGCACGGCGAGCACCTCGTGCCCCGCATTGGACAGCAGGGCACGCATCTCGTCGGCATGCGCCGGCTGGTGCTCGATCAGCAGAATCTTCAATCCCATGCGCAATCCCTCCATTGCGCCCCCTATGCCACGGTAGCACCTTTTTGACCTATCTCAATAACGGCCGCCGCCAAATGGCGAGACTGCGCGAAAAGGAGGCCTTTCATGGCTGCCGTTTCTCCGAATGTTACGAACCTGAAGCCGGCTGCAAGCCCAGCGCAGGGCGAAGCGGTCAACGTCTGGGGCCTCGTTGGCGCGATCGTCGCGCTCTGCGCCGTGCTCGCGCTGCCGACGCCGCACGGCCTGCCCTACGCCGGGCAGGTCATGCTCGGGCTGCTGCTCTTCTCGGTGATCCTGTGGATGACCGAGGCGGTGGACTACGCGATCAGCGCGGTGCTCGTGACCGCGCTGATGGCATTCCTGCTCGGCCTGGCGCCGAACGCGGCGAAGCCCGACACGGTGCTCGGCACCTCGGCGGCGCTGACGCTCGCGCTCGGCGGCTTCGCCAACACTTCGTTCGCTCTCGTCGCCGCCGCCACGTTCCTCTCGGCCGGCATGACGATCACCGGCCTCGACAAGCGCATCGCGCTCTTCATCCTGTCCAAGGTCGGCGCGAAGACGCACCGCGTGGTCATCGGCGCGATCCTCGTCGGCATCGCGCTCTCGTTCCTCGTGCCCTCCACCACGGCGCGCGTCGCCTGCCTCGTGCCGATCATCATGGGAATCATCCTCGCTTTCGGCGTGGACAAGCACTCGCGCTTCGCCGGACTGCTCATGATCACCACCGCGCAGGCCGCCTCGATCTGGAACGTCGGCATCAAGACCGCCGCGGCGCAGAACATGGTCGCGATCGGCTTCATCGAGAAGATGCTGAAAGGCACCATTACCTATCCCGAGTGGTTCATCGCCGCCGCGCCGTGGGCGATCCTGATGTCCATCGTCCTCTATTTCGTCATGGTGTCCATGATGAAGCCCGAGATGGAGGAAGTGGCCGGCGGCCGGGAGGCGATCGGCAGGGCGCTCGCCGAGCTCGGCCCGATGAAGGCCGCGGAATGGCGCCTGCTCGCCATCTCCGCCACGCTCCTTTGCTTCTGGGCGACCGAGCAGATCCTGCACAAGTTCGACACCTCGACGACAACCATCACCGCGATCGCGCTCATGTTCCTGCCCGGCATCGGCGTGATGGGCTGGAAGCAGGCGCAGCCGCGCATTCCGTGGGGCACGGTCGTGCTCTTCGGCGTCGGCATCTCGCTCGGCACGGCGCTGCTGCAGACCAAAGCCGCGAGCTGGCTCGCCGACATCATCGTGCAGAACCTCGGCCTCGCCAACGCGAGCGCATTCACGATCCTCGCGCTGCTCTCGCTCTTCCTGATCGTGGTGCACCTCGGCTTTGCCAGCGCCACCGCGCTCGCCTCGGCGATGATCCCGATCATGATCGCGGTGCTGCAGTCGGTGAAGACCCCCGGCCTGAACCTCATCGGCATGACGATGATCCTGCAGTTCGTGGTGAGCTTCGGCTTCATCCTGCCGGTAAACGCGCCGCAGAACATGGTGGCCTACGGCACCGAGACCTTCGCCGCGCGAGACTTCGTGCGCACCGGGCTCGTCTTGACGGTCGCCGGCTACGCGCTGGTGCTGCTGTTCGGCCTGACGTACTGGTCCTGGCTCGGGCTGCTCATAAAATAGCGGGGTGCGGGCGCTTCGGGTCGTCCATCTCACGAAACGGTACGGGACGCTCGAGGCGGTCGCCGACGTGTCGTTCGACGTCGCGGCCGGCGAATGCCTGGGCCTGCTCGGCCCCAACGGCGCCGGCAAATCCACCACGATCCACTGTATCTCTGGGTTCTACCCGCCGAGCGCGGGCCAGGTCTTCATCGACGGCCATGACGTGCACGCCGACCCCAAGCGCGCGCGCCAGGTGCTCGGCATGTGCTCCCAGGAGGACACGCTCGACAGCGACTTCCGCGTGCTCGACCAGCTGGTGCGCCACGCCACGTTCTTCCGCATCCCGACGCGCGAAGGCGAGCCGCGTGCCAAGAAGCTCCTCGAGCGCTTCGGCATCGCCGAGAAGTCGGGGGAACTGGTGGAGGCGCTCTCCGGCGGCATGCGCCGGCGGCTCCAGGTGGCGCGCGCGCTCATCTCGCGCCCGAAGGTGCTGGTGCTGGACGAGCCCACGACTGGCCTCGATCCCGGCATGCGCCGCTCCCTGTGGGAGATCCTCGTCGCCGAGCGCGAGCAGGGCGCGGCCATCCTGCTCTCCACGCACTACATGGAGGAAGCGGAGCGCCTCTGCGACCGCGTCGCGCTCCTCCACAAGGGCACGATCCGCGACATCGGCTCGCCGCGCAGCCTGATCGAGCGCCACATGGGGGCGGCGCAGGTCGAGGAGGAGCTGCGCCCGGGCGTGCGCTGGAAGCGGCCGCCGAACCTCGAGGACGTGTACCTCAAGCTCACCGGGGCGCGCCTGCACGAGGCCGCCGAATGAGGATCGCCGACAGCCTCTGGGGCGTGCGCTGCGTATGGCTGCGCTACTTCGACGTCTTTCGCAAGAGCTACGTCTACTACCTCGTGACGACGTTCTCGGAGCCGTTTCTCTATCTCCTCGCCTTCGGCTTCGGGGTCGGCAGCCTGGTGGGCGCGGTGGACGTCGACGGCGCCGCGGTCTCCTACCGGCGCTTCGTCTTCTCGGGAATCCTCGGCCAGGCGCTGCTCTTCCAGTCGTTCTACGACGCGTCCTACGGCGCGTTCATCCGCATGTACTACCAGAGGATCTTCCAGGCGATGGCGGTGACGCCGATCACGCTTTCCGAGGTGCTGTGGGGCGAGCTCCTCTGGGACGCGAGCAAGGCGACGCTCGCCGCCGTGGTGATCGCGTCGATCGGCGCCGCGCTGGGCGACTTCCCGCTCTATGCGCCGCTCGCCGTGATCCCGGTGGCGTTCCCGTCGGCGCTGGTGTTCGCCGGCCTCGGCCTCGCGGTGGCGGCGCGCTCGCGCACCATCGAGGAGATCTCCTATCCCCAGTACCTCATCGTGTTCCCGATGTTCCTGTTCTGCGGGGTCTTCTTTCCGCTCGAGCAGCTGCCGCAGCCGCTGCAGTGGATCGCCTGGGCGCTGCCGCTCACCTCGGTGAACTCGCTCATGCGCACGCTCGTGCTCGGCTTCCCGTTCCAGCCGTGGGCGATCGCCGTCCTCGCGGGCTGGCTGCTCGTGCTCGTCGGCTACAGCCGGCGGGCGATGTTCGGGCGCCTGGTCAAGTAGTCGCCTCCTTCGCCCAGCGTGTAAAAAGCGCCTGGGTCCGCGCGTAGGGGTTCCCCGGGTAAAGCGCGAGCGCGGTGCGCGAGAGCCATGCAGTAGCGGCCTGCGCTTCCGCCGCCGAGAACACGGCCGAGGCGCGCACGCCGGCCAGGTCCGCGATCCAGAGCTCGACGCTGCCGCTTCCCAGCGTGCGCGCGGCGGCGCCGATGCCGTTGGAGCGCAACACCTCGATCAGGCGGCAGAGCGTGTCCATGAAGGGTCGCATGCAACCGGCGTGCCGAATGGATCACGCCGCCTCGACGTGCCACTCCTGCACCACGCTGCGCGCGCCGCCGGGCTCTTCCATCCGCTCGAAGCCGCGCAGGCGGAAGGCGATCGGCGCGAAGCCCACGAGCTGCGCCTCGTAGAGCGCGGGCTTCGGCTGCTGCATCGGATCGTCGGGCTGCAGCGTGGTCACCTTGTACTGCTCGCCGCCGTGCTCCTCGAGGTGGGTGACCAGCCGGCCGACGAACGCCGGGCCGTTGCGCGCCTCCTGCCAAGGCAGGCGCCGGCCGCGGCGGCGCAGCATGAAGACCTTGAAGCGCATGCGCGCATGATACTGTACGGATATACAGTTACGGCAAGCGCTCGTAGACGATCGAGACTCATCGCTCAGCCGTGCCGCTTGAAGTACTGGACCGCGCGCTCGTGCTTCTCGGCCGCGGCGCGGCTCGCGAAGGTGCCGAGGTTGCGCCGCTTCCCGGTCCTGGGATTGGGCTTGCGCGAGTAGAGCCGGTACTTCCCGCTGGAGAGTTTCCGTATCACGGCGCGATAGTCTGCAAGACTCGTTCCTTGAGGCGCTTCGTCACGCGCGCCAGCGCAGGGTCCTCTTCCGAGGGATGCACCTCGAAGCCGAGCGAGCGCACGAAGTTCAGCATGTGGCGGTTCTCGCGCAGCACGAGGCCCTCCATCGTCTCGAGGCCGGATGCCGCGGCATGCGCAAGCAGCGCCTGCATCAAAAGCTGCGCGATGCCGGTCTTGTGCCAGCCGTCGGCGATGACGATGCTGAACTCGCACGCCTTGCCTTCGCGCACGTAGCGCGCCTCGCCCACGAGATCACCCTGCGATTCGCAGACGAACGCCATGTGGCGCTCGTAGTCGACGTGCGTGAAGAAATGCAGCAGCTCTTCGTTCAGCGAGCGCACGTAGCGCATGAAGCGAAAGTGCCGCGTCTCGGGCGAAAGCGCATCGAAGAACTGCCGCTCGCCCGGCTCGTCGCTCGCGCGGATCGGACGGACGAGCACTTCCCGGCCGTCCTCGAGCCGGTGTGCCCGCTCCAGATCACCCGGGTACTGCGCCATGACCCGATTGTCCTTTTGCGGGCGGCGCACCAGTTGACGCAGGTCAAAATCGGCGCCCGGGGCCTGCCGATACTGGCGGTATGTACGAAACCTGGATCCGCTTCGGCGCAAGCCTGGGCATCGGGCTTCTCATCGGCCTCGAGCGCGAGCGCAATCCTGCCGCGAAGGCGGGCGTGCGCACGTTCGCGCTCGTCGCGCTCTTCGGCACGCTCGCCGCGCTGGTCGGCAGGCTCGCCGGCAGCGCCTGGACGGTCCCGCTCGGGCTGTTCGCCGTCGCCGTGATGCTGATCGCGGCGCACGCGCGCGAGCCGGTGAGCGGCGATCCCGGCACGACGACCGTCGTCGCCGCGGCGGTGTGCTTCCTCCTCGGCGCGCTCGTCGAGCTCGGCGATGCGACGCTCGCCGGCGCGCTCGGCATCGGCGTCGCGGCGCTGCTCTACTTCAAGCCGGAGATCGAGGGCCTCTCGACCGCGCTCAAGCGCCACGAGCAGGTCTCGGTGCTGCAGTTCCTGGTGGCGAGCTTCGTGGTGCTGCCGATCCTGCCCAACCGCGGCTTCGGCCCCTATGAAGTGCTCAACCCGCGCAGCATCTGGCTCATGGTGGTGCTCGTCTCGGGCATCGGCCTCGCGAGCTACATGGCGCTGCGCCTCGCGGGCGAGCGCCGCGGCGCGTGGCTCGCCGGCCTGCTCGGCGGCCTGATTTCCTCCACCGCGACCACCGTGCTCTATGCGCGCCGCAGCCGCGAGTCGGAAGGCATGCAGCGCCTCGCGGCGGCAGTCGTGCCGCTCGCGAACCTCGTGCCGCTCGTGCGGATCACGCTGATTGCCGCCGTGGTCGTGCCGGCGATCCTTTTCAAGCTCGTCCCGGTGCTCGCCGCTGCGCTCGCCGGCGGCTTCGTCCTCACCGTGGCCTCGCTCTCGCACGCCGAGCGCGGCGCGCAAGCGCCCGCGCCGGAAAGCCGCAATCCGGCAGAGCTCGGCACCGCGATCCGCTTCGGCGCCTTCTACGCCGTCGTGCTCTTCGGCGCCGCCTGGCTATCCGACGTCGCCGGCAGCCGCGGGCTTTACGCCGCCGCGGTGGTCTCGGGTGCGGCCGACGTGGACGCGATCACGCTGTCGGCGCTCAACCTTTTCAGCGGCGCGCGCCTCGGCGCGGCGGAAGCGGTGACCGCGATCGCGCTCGCTTACGGAGCAAACATGGTCTTCAAGTTCGCAGTTCTCCTCTGGTTCAACCGCGGGCTCGCGCTGCGCGTGCTGCCGCCGTTCCTCGGGATGCTCGTTGCGGGAGGGGCGGCATGGCTCTGGCTCTGAAGCTTTCCCGCCGGAGCGTTGCCTTCATCGCCGTGGCCGCGCTCGTGCTCGGCTACTGGGCGTTCCTGCGCATCGCCGGCCCGAAGGTGGAGGTCTCGCGCGCGGTGCGGCGCGACGTCGTGCAAACCGTGGTCGCGACCGGCCGCGTCGCCACGCCCTATCGCGTGGAGATCGGCGCGCAGGTCGTGGGCACCGTGGCCGAGGTGCCGGTGGAGCAGGGCCAGAGCGTCAAGGCGGGGCAGACGCTCATCCTGCTCGAGTCGAGCGAGGCGCGCGCTGCGGTGAAGCAGGCCGAGGTCGCGGTGGCGCAGACCGAAGCGCGCCTGCGCCAGCTGCGCGAGCTGCAGCTCCCGGTGGCCGACCAGGCCTTGCGCCAGGCGCAGGCGAACCTCGACAACGCGAAGGTGCAGTACGAGCGCAACAAGAAGCTCTACGAGGCCGGCTTCATCGGAAAGGCGGCGCTGGACGATTCGCAGCGCACCCTCGACGTCTCGCAGACCCAGGTCGATTCGGCGCGGAAGCAGGTCGAGACCGCGCGCCCCTCCGGCAGCGACTACGCCATGGCGGTGACCGCGCTCGAGCAGGCGAAAGCGACGCTGCAGATGGCGCAGGCGAAGCTCGCCTACGCCACGATCCAGGCGCCGTGGGACGGCACGCTCATCGCGCGCGACGTCGAGCGCGGCGATGTCGTCCAGCCGGGCAAGGCGCTGATGGTCCTCGCCCCGGTCGGCGAGACGCAGATCGTGCTGCAGATCGACGAGCGCAACCTCTCCCGCCTGCGGCTCGGGCAGAAAGCGCTCGCATCGGCGGACGCGTATGCCTCGGAGCGCTTCCCCGCGGAAGTCGTGTACATCAACCCCGGAGTGGACGCGCAGCGCGCCACCGTGGAGGTCAAGCTGCGCGTGCCGAACCCGCCGCAGTACCTGCGGCAGGACATGACCGCGTCGGCCGACATCGAGGTCGAGCGGCATGCAGCCTCGCTCTCGATCCCGGCGGACGCGGTGCACGACCTCACCGGGCCTTCTCCCTGGGTCCTGGTGGTGCGGCACGGCTCCGCGCAGCGCCAGCGCGTGAAGCTCGGGCTGCGCGGCGAGGGCGCGGTCGAGATCCTCGACGGCCTCGCGGAGGGCGAATTCGTGGTGCCCACCGCCGCGGGCATCAAGCCCGGGCAGAGGCTGCGCCCGGCTGCCAATGCGTAACGGCCTGCCCTTCGAGTGGATCGCCTCGAGCCGCTTCCTGCTCGAGGGCCGCATGCAGTCGGTCGCGATCCTCGCCGGCGTCTCGATCGGCGTGGGCGTCATCATCTTCATGTCCGCCGCGCTCGCCGGCATGCAGGCGAACTTCATCCGCCGCGTGCTGAGCGCGCAGGCGCACATCGTCCTGCTGCCGCCGCAGGAGGTCGCGCGCCCGCTGCGCGAGCGCAGCGCGGAAGCGGCGATCGTGCAGAAGCCCTACCAGCGCGTGCGCTCCATCGACCAGTGGCAGAAGACGATGAAGGAAGTCGGCGCCATGGCCGCCGTGAGCGCCGTCTCGCCGATGGCCTCGGGCCCGGTGCTCGCCGTGCGCGGTGTCGCCTCGCGCGCCGTGACGGCCATGGGCGTGGATCCGGACCTCTATTACCGGATCGTGCCGCTGCCGGAGAAGATCGTCGCCGGCCGCGCGCGCCTGAACGTGGACGACATCATCATCGGGACCGACCTCGCGAACGACCTCGGCGTGAGCGTCGGCGACAAGATCGTCGTGACCTCCGGCGCCGGCGCCGGCGCCACGCTCACCATCTCCGGCATCGTCGACCTGGGCACGAAGGGCGCGAACCAGCGCAACACCTACGTCGCGCTGCATACCGCCCAGGCGCTGCTCGGCCTCGTGGGCGGCGTCTCGAGCATCGACGTGACGGTGCAGGACGTCTACGCCGCAGAGCGCATCGCGCAGGCCATCGCCGCGGCGCAGGGCGTCGAGGCCGACAGCTGGATCCTCACCAACGCGCAGTTCTTCAGCGCGGTCAATGCCCAGATCGTGGCAAACACCACGATCCGCTTCTTCGTCGGCCTGGCGATCGCCTTCGGCATCGCCGCGGTGCTGATCGTCTCGGTGGTGCAGAAGTCGAAGGAGATCGGCATCCTGCGTGCCATGGGCGCCTCGCGCGGCCAGATCCTGCGCGTCTTCCTGCTGCAGGGCGCGGTCCTCGGCCTGCTCGGCTCGCTCGCCGGCTCGGCGCTCGGCGGCGCGGCGATCTACCTGTGGCAGACGTTCGTGCGCAATCCCGACGGCACCCCGCTCTTCCCCATGGAGCAGGACCCGCGCCTCTTCGCCGCGGCCGCGGTGCTCGCGACGCTCACCGGCCTCGCCGCCGCGGTGGCGCCGGCGATGCGCGGCGCCCGCCTCGACCCTGTCGTTGCGATTCGTGGTTGAGGTGGCGAGCCGTGGCTGAGGCAGTCGTCCGGCTCGCCGGGATCCGCAAGGCCTACAACGTCGGCACGCCCGCCGAAGCCGAGGTGCTTCACGGCATCGACGTCGCGCTGGAGAAAGGCGACCTGTGCGCGCTCATGGGTCCCTCGGGCTCGGGGAAAAGCACGCTTCTCAACATCGTCGGGCTGCTCGACAGGCCGACGTCAGGGCAGCTCTCGATCGACGGCCGCGAGTCGAGCGGGCTCGACGACCGGGCGCTCACCGAGCTGCGCGGGCGCAGCATCGGCTTCGTCTTCCAGTACCATCACCTGATTCCCGCCTTCACCGCGCTGGAGAACGTGATGATGCCCATGCTCGTCGACCGCGGACGCCCGGACGATGCGATGCGCGAGCGCGCGGAGTCGCTGCTCGAGAGCGTGGGCCTCACGCAGTGGAAGGACAACCTCGCGACCAACATGTCGGGCGGCCAGCAGCAGCGCGTCGCGGTGGCGCGCGCGCTCGCCATGAATCCGGCGCTCATCCTCGCCGACGAGCCCACCGGCAACCTGGACACGAAGTCGGCGCAGGGCGTGTTCGACCTGCTGCGCGAGGTGAACCGCATGCGCGGCACTACCCTCCTCATCGTCACCCACAACCACGAGCTCGCGGCGCAGTGCGGGCGCATCGTCGAGATCGTCGACGGGCGCCTCACGAGCGATCGCCGCATTCACCAAGAGAAAAGGAGCACGGCATGAGCCTGTACAAGCGGATCCTCGTCCCGGTGGACGGAAGCGCCACCTCCATGAAGGGCCTGCGCGAGGCCTTGCGCATCGCCCGCGCCGAAGGCGCGAAAGTCTGGGTGCTGCACGTGCTCGACGAATTCTTCGCCCTTTCCGACCCCGAGAGCGCGCGCTACGCGGATGTCCTCATCGCCTCGTTCAAGCGCGGCGGCGAGCGCGTGCTCGCGAGGGCGAGCGCGCTCGCGAAGAGCAAGGGCGTGAAGGCGCAGACGCTGATGCCCGAGATCGTCGGCGGCCCGGCCGCCGCCGAGATCGTGCGCCAGGGGAAAAAAGTGCGCGCCGACCTGATCGTGCTCGGCACGCACGGCCGCAAGGGCGTGAAGCGCCTCGCGCTAGGCAGCGACGCCGAGAGCGTCGTGCGCAGCTCGACCGTCCCGGTCCTGCTGGTGCGCGGCTAAGGCGCCCGCAGCCGCGAGGGCGGCGCGCAGCGCGACGCGCGGCAGAATGCCGCTGCGGTTGACGATGATCTGGCGGCCGGGGAAGAGCAGCTCGGCGCGCGCTTCCCACGCATCCTCCCCGCTCGTGCGCTCCATGCGCAGACGGCAGCAGAGCAGTGCTTGATGGTCGCGGCCGAGATCGGCAGCCGCCTGGCGCATGAGGCGCGCGAGCAGCTCGGCGTCCGGCGCGGCACCCACGAGGATTTCGATGTGCATGGCTCGATCGTAATGGACTGCTGTTCCGCGCCGGCGCAGCGCTGGTGCTCCAATCGGAGCTACCGGTCACGCGAGCGCGACACCCGCGGCGAGAAGCGCGCAATAGGCGAGCAGCAGCCGGCCCATTTCAGGCGTTACCGGAATCAGGTCTTCGTGCCGCGCGAGCGTCATCACCTTGCGCGCGGTGAGCGCGGCGAAGGGCAGGGTGAGGAGCGGCAGGAGGATCCATTCGCCAAAGCCGAGCTGCTGCCAGAACCAGAACGGCGAAGCGTAGGCGAGGGCGAGCAGGGCGACGAACTCCCGCCGGCTCCACCGCACGCCGAAGCGCACGGCGATCGTCCGCTTTCCTTTCAGCACATCGAAGTCGCGGTCCCGGATGTCATCGATGATGAGGATGTTGGTGGTGAGCGCTCCGACCGGGATGCCGAATACGAGCGCCAGGAGCGGAAATGCCTGCGGTGCCTGAACGAAGTAGCAGCCGGCCACGGAGACGGCACCGAAGAAGAAGAAGAAAAGCGGGTCGGCGACGCCGATGCGGCCGAGCGGAAAGGGCCCGGCGGAGTACGCGAGCGCCGCCGCGACGCTGAGCGTCCCGATGACGACCA
>DASRFM010000082.1:0-18655 GCA_035651575.1 Burkholderiales bacterium
CAGAACTCGGAGATGCTGCCCAGCAGGGTGCCGCCGCCCGCTTCCATGCCTCCTCCGTAACACTGCCCGGGGAAAATCATGCGCGGCGTCGCTGTGGGAAAGCAACCACACGTGCCGCACCGCAAAATGTGGGATAGTTCCCAACAAGCGTCAAGCGTCCTCGAGCTCGTCGGCGGCACCCCGCTCCTGCGGGTGCAGAGGCTCGAGACCGGCCCCTGCGAGCTTTACCTCAAGCTCGAGAGCCAGAACCCGGGGGGCTCGATCAAGGACCGCATCGCCTGCGCGATGGTCGAGGCCGCCGAGCGCTCCGGCTTGCAGCCGGGCGGGCTGCTCGTCGAAGCGACGGCCGGGAACACGGGCCTCGCGCTCGCGCTCGTCGCCGCGCAGAAAAGCTACCGGCTGCGCATCGTCGTCCCCGACAAGATGAGCCAGGAGAAGATCTTCCACCTCAAGGCACTCGGCGCCGAGGTGGAGCTCACGCGCTCCGACGTGCGCAAGGGCCACCCCGAGTACTACCAGGACCTCGCCGCGGCGATCGCGGCGAAGACGCCGGGCGCCTGGTACGTCAACCAGTTCGCCAATCCGGCCAACCCCGCCGCACATGAGGCTTCGACCGGCCCGGAAATCTGGAGGCAGATGCGCGGCGCGCTCGACGCCGTGGTGTGCGGAGTCGGAACCGGCGGCACCATCACCGGCCTGTCGCGCTTCTTCGCGCGCGTCTCGCCCGCGACCGAAATCGTGCTCGCCGATCCCGAAGGCTCGGTCGTCGCGCCCTTCGTGAACCGGGGCGCCCTGCCGAAGGACATCGGCAGCTGGCAGGTCGAGGGCATCGGCGAGGACTTCATCCCGCCGGTGTGCGACCTGTCGCGCGTGCGGCGCGCCTACAGCATCCCGGATCGGGAAGCCTTCGGCGCGATCCGCGAGCTCCTCAGGAAGGAAGGCATCCTCGCGGGCACCTCGTCGGGCACGCTGCTCGCCGCCGCGCTGCGCTACTGCCGCGAGCAGAAGCTGCGCAAGCGCGTCGTGAGCCTGGTGTGCGACAGCGGCAACAAGTACCTCTCCAAGGTCTACAACGACTACTGGATGGTGGACCAGGGCTTCATCGAGCGGCCGAAGTGCGGCGACCTGCGCGACCTCATCGCGCGCCGCCACAGCGAGCACGCCGTCGCGACGGTCGATGCGGAGGAGACGGTGCTCGCGGCGCTGCAGCGGATGAAGCTCCACGACGTCTCGCAGCTGCCGGTGATGCGCGAGGGGCGCATCGCGGGCCTGGTGACCGAGGAAGACATCCTGATGGAAGTCGCCGGCAATCCGGCGCACTTCGCCGAGCCGGTCGCTGCGGCGATGGAATCGCGGCTCGTGACGGTGGCGCCGCAGGCGCCGGTGGAGGAGCTGCTGCGCATTTTCGACCGGGGGCTGGTCGCGATCGTCGTGGAGCGCGGCGAGTTCCTCGGCCTCATCACGCGGATCGATCTGCTCAACTGGCTGCGCGGAAGGACGGCCCAGCGATGAAATTCGAGACCCAGGTAATCCACGCCGGCCAGGCGCCGGACCCGCGCACCGGCGCGGTGATGCCGGCGATCTACGCCACCTCGACGTACGCGCAAGCGAGCCCCGGCGAGCACAAGGGCTATGACTACGCGCGCACGCGCAACCCCACGCGCGACGCGCTGCAGGCCTCGCTCGCCGCGCTCGAGTCCGGGCGCGGGGCCTTCGCCTTCTCCTCGGGCATGGCGGCGATCGGCACGGTGCTCGAGCTGCTGGATGCCGGCTCGCACATCGTCGCCATGCACGACCTCTATGGCGGCAGCTACCGGATCCTCGAGAAGGTGCGCAAGCGCTCCGCGGGCATCAGCACCAGCTTTGTCGACCTTTCAGTTGCCGCGAATCTCGAAGACTCCATTACTCCAAGGACGAAGATGCTTTGGGTCGAGAGCCCGACGAACCCGCTGCTCAAGCTCGTCGACCTCGAGGCCGTCGCGGCCATCGCGAAGAAGCGCGGCCTGCTTTGCGTATGCGACAACACGTTCGCCTCGCCCTACGTGCAGCGGCCGCTCGAGATGGGGTTCGACATCGTCGTGCATTCGACGACGAAATACCTGAACGGCCATTCGGACGTCATTGGCGGCGCGGCGGTGGTGAGCCGGCAGGACCTCGAGGAGAAGCTCGCGTTCCTGCAGAACGCGGTGGGCGCCGTGCCGAGCCCGTTCGACGCCTTCCTGACGCTGCGCGGCATCAAGACGCTCGCGCTGCGCATGGAGCGCCACTGCGGCAACGCAATGCACGTCGCCGCGTTCCTCGAGAAGCACGCGAAAGTCGAGCGCGTCTTCTATCCCGGCCTCGCGAGCCATCCGCAGCACCTGCTCGCCGCGCGGCAGATGAACGCCCGCTACGGCGGGATGGTGACCGCGGTCCTGAAAGGAGGGCTGGGCGCGGCGCGGCGCTTTCTCGAGCGCTGCCGCATCTTCACGCTCGCCGAGAGCCTGGGCGGGGTCGAGAGCCTCGCCGAGCACCCGGCCATCATGACCCACGCCTCGGTCCCGGAGGGCGCGCGCGCCGAGCTCGGCATCGCCGATGGGCTGGTGCGGCTCTCCGTGGGCATAGAGAATATCGGGGACCTCCTCGACGACCTGGAGCAGGCCCTGCAATGAGCACGATCACGATCGGCGATCTCGCCGTCAACCGCCTCGGCTTCGGCGCCATGCGCGTCCTCGGCCCCGACGTCTGGGGCGAGCCGAAGGACCGCCCCGGCGCGATCCGCCTCTTCCGCCGCGCGGTGGAGCTCGGCGTGAATTTCTTCGATACCGCCGAGAGCTACGGGCCGCACACCGACGAAACGCTGATCGCGGAGGCGCTGCATCCGTATCCCGAAGGGTTCGTCGTCGCGACGAAATGCGGCCTCGTCCGGCCCAAGCCGGGCCGCTGGGACTCCGACGCCCGTCCCGAGAAGCTGCGCCGCGACCTCGAGGGCAGCCTGAAGCGCCTCAAGCTCGAGCGCATCGACCTCTACCAGCTGCACGCGCCCGATCCGAGCGTGCCGTTCGCCGAGTCGGTGGGCGCCCTCGCCCGGTTCAGGAAGGAAGGCAAGGTGCGCCACGTCGGCCTCTCCAACGTGAGCGTCGGGCAGCTCGAGGAAGCGCAGAAGATCGTGCCGATCGTCTCCGTGCAGAACCGCTACAGCCTCGACTACCGCAATCACGAGGAAGTTCTCGAGGCGTGCACCGCGAAAGGCATCGCCTTCCTGCCGTGGTATCCGCTGGGAGACGGTTCGGCCCTCAGGCGATCTGCGGTCAAGGCGCTCGCGAAGGAAAAGGGAGCGACGCCCGCTCAGATCGCGATCGCGTGGCTCCTCGCCAAGTCGCCGAGGATGCTGCCGATCCCCGGCACCTCCTCGGTCGCCCACCTCGAGGAGAACCTCGGCGCAGCGGCTATCCGCCTGACGGCGGAGGAGATGAAGCGCCTCGGCTGAGCCACCAGGCGAGCGCGGCGAGTCCCGCGCACACGCTGCCGAGGAAACCCCAGAAGGCCGCGAAGCCCTTCGCGTCGCTCAGTTGATCGCCCTGCAGCTCGCCGAGCGTCAGAAGGCCCTGGAGCGCAACGGCGTAGCAGACGAGCGCGAAGAGCGTGCCCGCGACGACCGTCATCTGCATCGAGAGCTTCACGCCGCGACGTGGATCGGCGCCGTGTGCGAGCCGCGCTCGCCGGCGTCGTCCACCCAGCTGAACTCGAGCTCGCCGCTCTCGCGCGCGAGCGTCGGGAACTGCAGGAACGGGTTCGCCGCGATGCCGGGCGACATTTCGGCGCGGAAGATCTCCTCGCCGTTGTAGCGGCAGGTGAACGAGCGGATGGCGTTCTTCGGCACCTTCCTGTTGTCGGCGTCGAGGCGATAGCCGCTTTCCATCGGATGCTGCACCAGGATCTGCACGCTGATCACCTGGCCGCGGCGGATGTCCTTCGGCAGCTGCACGCGCGCCGCCATCAGCCGGTCCCGTCCACGCAGGCGGAGAGCGTCACGGTGACGTCCGCAGTGCCCATCCAGTAGGAGCCGTCCGACATCTCGGCGAGCGCGACCACGCGCTGGCTGCCGGCAAGGCGCACGCGCGAGGTGATCTCCGCGCGCCCGGAATACGGCCCGAGGTGGAAGGCGGCCATTTCCCACTCCGGGTTGCGCTCCGAGAGCAGCCGGATGGTCTTGACGTGGTCCGCGGCCGTCATCGGGCTCTCGACCGCGACCTTCATCGGCACGGAGTTGCCGTTGTCCGCGAGAAGCGGCAGGTCGAGCTTCACCTTTCCGACGCGCGCTTCCTTGCCGCGCGTCGCGCGCTTCACCAGGGCCTGGCTGTCCGCGCTCTGCGCGAACGCCGGCGGCGCCTGGGCCAGCAGCGGCCGCGGCGCGAGCGACGCCGCGAGGGCGCCGCCCGCCGCCTCGAGGAAGCGCCGGCGCTCCATCCGCTACGCCAGCTCGAAGCCCTCGTTCTTCAGCGGCAGCGAGCGCACCCGCTTGCCGGTCGCGGCGAAGATCGCGTTGCAGATGCTCGGCGCGATCGAGGCCTGGCCGGGCTCGCCGATGCCGCCCCAGAAGCCGCCGGTGGGCGCGAGCACCACCTCGACCTTCGGCATCTCGCGCAGCCGCATCATGCGGTAGTCGTTGAAGTTCGACTGCTGCACGCGCCCGTCCTTGAGCGTGATCTCGCCCCAGAACATCGCGGTCAGCATGAAGACCGCGCTGCCCTGCATCTGCGCCTCGATGTTGTCCGGGTTCACGGCGTAGCCCGGGTCGATGCCGAGCACCAGGCGATGGATCGTGACGACGTTCTTGTCGTTCACCGAGAGCTCGGCCACCGCCGCGGTGTAGCTGCCGTAGCCTTCGGTGACCGCGACGCCGCGATGCACGCCGGCCGGAAGCGCCGTGCCCCAGCCTGCCGCCTTCACCGTGGCCTCGAGGATGGCGCGCTCCTTGCTCGCCTCCTTCAGCATCGCCCTTCGATATTCGAGCGGATCCTTCCCCGCCGCGTGCGCCAGCTCGTCCACGAAGCTCTCGCGCATGAACGGATTCTGCGAGTGCCCGACCGTGCGCCAGAAGCCGACCGGCACGTGCGGATTGCGCTGCGCGTACTCGATGCGCACGTTGGGAATCTCGTAGGGCTGGTCCGCGTAGGCCGCCACCGCCTGCGGATCCACCCCTTCCTTGAGCGGCAGCTTGAGCAGCGTCGCGATGATGGACGGCGCCGACACGCGCGAATACCACGCGACCGGCATCCCCGATGCATCGAGGCCGGCTTTCATGCGGATGAGGCTCACCGGACGGTAGAAGTCGTGCTGGGTGTCTTCCTCGCGCGTCCAGAGAAGCTTCACCGGCGTTCCGTCGGGAAGCTGCTTGGCAATCGCCACGCCCTGTCTCACGAAGTCCTGCGAGCCGCCGCGCCGGCCGAAGCCGCCGCCGAGCTGGGTGCGGTGCGTGCGCACGTTCTCGAGCGGCACGCCGGCCACCGCGGCCGCCGTGGCATGGGAGGCCTCGGCGTTCTGGGTCGAAGTCCAGATCTCGACCTTGCCGTCCTTGATGAGCGCGGTGCAGCCCATGGGCTCGAGCGTGGAGTGCGCGAGGTAGGGCGTGAAGTACTCCGCTTCGACGACCTTCGCCGCGCCGGAGAGACCCTGCTCGACGTTGCCGTCCGAGCGCGCCGTCACGACGTCCTGCTGCGCGTCCAGGCCCGCCTTCAGGAATTGCCTGATGCTCTCGCTCGACACTTCGCCGTTCTTGCCGCCGTCCCACTCGATTGGCAGCGCCTTCAGGGCCTCCTTGGCGCGCCACCAGTTGTCGGCCACCACGGCGACGTAGTCGTCCATCTGCACGACCTTGATGATCCCGCGGCGGCCCTTGATCTTCGACTCGTCGACCGACTTCACCTTGCCGCCGAACACCGGGCACTGCGCGATCGCGGCATAGACCATGCCGGGGAGCTGCGCGTCGATGCCGTAGAACTGCCTGCCCATCACGGTCGCCGGGATGTCGACGCGCTTGATCGGCTTGCCGGCGATCTTCCAGTCCTTCGCGTCCTTCAGCTTCACGTCCTTCGGCGCCTGCATCTTCGCCGCGGCGTCGGCGAGCTTGCCGTAGGAAAGCTTCTTCCCGCCCGGCCCGTGGACCACGCCGCGCTCGGCGCGGCAGTCTCCCGGGCTCGCCTTCCATTGTTGGGCGGCCGCGGCGACGAGCATCTCGCGCGCCGTGGCGCCGGCCTGGCGCAGGTACTCCTGAGAATTGCGGATGGTGCGGCTGCCGACCGCTGCCATGTCGCCCCACGGCCGCTTGCGCCGCACCTGGTCGTTGGTGTCGGCGTACTCGACTTTCACCCTGGACCAGTCGCATTCGAGCTCTTCGGCGACGAGCTGCGCCGTCGAGGTCATGCTGCCCTGGCCCATCTCGGCGCGCGCGTAGCGGATGATGACCGTGTCGTCCGGTCGCACGACCACCCACGGTGTGAGCTCGGCCGCCTGGGCAGCGCCCGCCTCGGAGAACTCGAAGCCGACGGCCAGCCCGCCGCCCACCGCGGCGGAGATCTTGAGGAATTCGCGTCGTGTCGTCATGGCGGTCTCCTAGGCTTTCGCTTTCGAGGATTTCGCCGCTGCGTGGATCGCCTTGCGGATGCGTGCATACGTGCCGCAGCGGCAGATGTTGGTCATCGCCTCGTCGATGTCCTGATCGGTCGGGTTCGGCTTCTTGCGCAGGAGCGCGACCGCGGCCAGGATCTGGCCGCCCTGGCAGTAGCCGCACTGGGGCACCTGGTTGTCGATCCACGCCTGCTGCACCGGATGCGGCTTGCCGTTCCGCGCGAGGCCCTCGATGGTGACGATCTTCTTGCCCGCCGCTGCGGAAACCGGAAACGAGCACGAGCGCACCGGCTCGCCGTCGACGTGCACGGTGCAGGCGCCGCACTGCGCGATCCCGCAGCCGAACTTGACGCCCTTCACGTCGAGCACGTCGCGCAGCGCCCAGAGCAGGGGCATCTCCGGCTCGACGTCCAGCTGGCGCGGCTTGCCGTTCACCGTGAGCTTGATCATGAGGACTCCTCTCCCGAAAAGAACTGGTGTGCTACTGTAAACAACATAATAAGCAAGGAGGATGTTCCATGCTTCTGTTTCGAATTTATCTCGCCGTCGGCGCGTTGTGCGCTGCGACGGCGCTTCAGGCCCAGGACAGCTATCCGTCCAAGCCGGTCCGCGTGCTCATCCCGTTCGCCGCGGGGGGCGGCAACGATCTCATCATCCGCGTGCTGGCGCCGCGGCTGACCGAAGGCCTCGGGCAGCCCATCGTCGTCGAGAACAAGCCCGGCGCCCAGGGCATCATCGCCGCGGAAACCGTCGCCCGCGCCGCGCCGGACGGCTACACGATCCTGATGGGGCCGAGCGGCGCCATGACGATCAACCCGGCGACGTATCGCAAGTTGCCCTACGACGCGCAGCGCGACTTCGCGCCGATCTCGATGATCTGCCAGTTCCCGCTGCTGCTCACCGTGAAGGGATCGTTCCCGGCGCGCTCGGTCCAGGAGCTGATCGCGTACGCGAAGGCGAATCCGGGCAGCGCGAACTATTCCGCGAGCTCCGGCATCTTCCAGATGGCGACCGAGCTCTTCAAGCAGCGCACCGGGGCGAATTTCGTGATGATTCCCTACAAGAGCAGCGGCGAGTCGGTGCAGGCGGTGCTCGCCGGACAGGTGACGCTCACCATCGTCGATCCGCCGCCGGCAAGCGGGCCGCTGCGCGCCGGAACGCTGCGCGCGCTCGCCGTGACCTCGGCGAAGCGCCATCCGCTGTGGCCCGACGTGCCGACGATGGCCGAGGCCGGGGTGCCGGGCGTCGAAGTGCCGGTGTGGACCGCGCTCTTTGCCCCGGCGAAGACGCCGCCCGCGATCGTGGCGCGGCTGCAGTCCGAAGTGGCCCGGGCGGTGAAGCTGCCCGACGTGCGCGCCGGCCTGCAGAAGCTGAACGTCGATCCCGTCGGCGGCAGCTCCGAGGATCTCGGCCGGCAGGTCGCGCAGGACATCGAGAAGTGGACCGCGGTGGCGAACGCGGCCAACATCCACAACGACTGAGCGCGCGTGCTTGCCGCCTCGATCGCGGCAAGGCGCGGCATCTATTACGGCTGGATCGTCCTCGCGGCGCTGTGCTGCGCCGGGTTCGCGCGCCAGGGATCCGCGGTCGCGACGCTGTCCATCTTCGTCGAGCCGCTCACGCGCGAGTTCGGCTGGTCGCGGGCGTCGGTTTCGGGCGCCGTGTCCCTCGGCGGCCTGCTCGCCGCGCTCGCCGCGCCGCTGATCGGCCCGCTCCTCGACCGCAGCGGCTCGCGCCTCGTCCTTTGCCTCGCGGTGCTGCTGAACGGCATCGCGCTGCTCCTCCTCGCGTGGACGCCGTCGCTCCTCGTCTTCTACCTGCTCTTCTGCTTCGCCCGCATGAACTGGGCAGCGCCCTTCGACCTCGGCATCTACGGCGCGCTCAACAACTGGTTCATCGAGCGCCGGCGGCTCGCCGCCTCGGTTGCGACGCTCGCGCAGATGTCAGGCCTCGTCGCCATGCCGCTGGTCGCGCAGCTCGCGAGCGGCCACGGCGGATGGCGCAGCGGCTGGCTCGCGATCGGCGCGCTCACCCTGCTCGTCGGCTTGCTGCCCTGCTGGCTGCTGCTGGTGCGGCGGCCGGAGGACGTCGGCTTGCGGCCCGATGGCGCGGTGAGCCGCGCGGAAGATGCCGCGACCCCTCCGGCGGCAGAGCCCAGCTTCTCCCGCGGACAGGCGGTCCGCGCGCCCGCGTTCTGGCTGCTCCTGCTCTATACCGTGCTCGTCTACCCGGTGCAGGCCGGCGTGAGCCTCCACCAGGCGCCTCAGCTCATTGAGCGCGGCCTCAGCCCGCTCGCGGCGGCGACCATCGTGGCGAGCTTCTCGTTCATGTCCGGCGTCGCGACCGTCCTGTGCGGGCTGCTGCCGCGCGGCCTCCACGTGCGCTTCGCTCTTGCATTCGTGGGCGTCCTTCTCGCCTGCGGCGCCCTGCTCTTCACCGGCGTCGCGTCGGCCCGCGACGGATACGTCGCCGCAGGCGTCTTCGGCCTCGGCATCGGCGGAGTGCTCACGCTGCTCCCGGTCGCATGGGCCGACTACTTCGGGCGGGCGAACTTCGGCGCGATTCGCGGTCTCGCGCTCTCCGCGCAGGTGCTGGCGCAGGCGTGCGGCCCGCTGCTATCCGGCGCGCTGCGCGATGCGACGGGCGACTATTCGCTCTCGCTCCATTGCTTCGCCGCTCTCTCCATGCTCAGCGCGCTCGCAGCGCTCGCCGCGCGGCGGCCGCGCGCCTAGCGACCGCCATCCATCAGCACGAATGCGATGCGCGCGGTCTTGTCGGAGCGATTGGCCCAGGCGTGGTTGGTGCCGCGCTGGATGAGCACGTCGCCCGCGCGCATCAGCGCCTCGCCCTCATCCATCACCGCCCAGATCTCGCCCTCGAGCACGATCGCGTAGTCCACGGTCTCGGTCCTGTGCATCCCGGGATGGCGCGCGCCCGCATCGTGCCTGGCGTCGCTCCACATCCCGCCGAAGGTGGCATGCAGCCGGCGCTTCAGCTCCTCGGGGTCCTTCGGCTCGGGCGGAAAATCGATGACGCGCAGGATGGTGCCGTTCTTCGGCGGCAGGATGCCCGGGTGGCCTGCCACCGAGTCGCCCTCCGCGATCCGGGCGGGCGAAGCGGTCGTGCGCCAGACGTTTACCGCGCGGAATCCGGGACGCTCGGGGGCGGTCCGGATCGCCGTCGCCGGCGCGTCCTCGACGATCCGGGAGCGCCCGTCGGGGCCGTCGCCGGTGACGATGCGGCGGATGTCGGGCAGCTTCACAGCGGCCGAATCTGCACCTTCCGCCACTTGAGCGGTTGCTGCGGCTGGTTCTTGAGGCCCTCGGCATACTGCAGGCCGAAATAGCCCTCCGAGTGCGCGCCGTTCTCGACGTCCGCGGTCTGGACGCCGTTCAGCTCCACCGTCAGGCGCGAGCCCTTCGCGCGCACGATGTAGGTGTTCCAGCGGCCGCCCGCGCGATACATCACGGGGACCGGCACCGCCGCCACGCCGACGATGGCCCCGGTGCCGTACTTCGGGTCGGGGCGCACGTCCCACACGTTCACCTCGTAGCAGTTCTTCGAGTTGATCTCGGTGGCGCTGGAGCAGCGGATGAAGATGCCGGTGTTCGTGTTGGGCTCGGCATAGAACTCGGTGCGGATCTCGAAATCGCGGTACGTCGATTTCGACACCAGGAACCCGCTCTTGCCGCGGTCGGCGACGATCGCGCCGCCCTCGACGCGCCAGTTCGCGTCGCCGACGCGGTTGAAGTTCTCGATCCCCCTGTCGCCGTCGATGAGCGTCTGCCACTCGCTTCCGGGCAGCGAAGCGCACGCCGCGGCGGCGAGCGCTGCCGCGCCCCACAATGATTTCTTCATTCGCCCCTCCTCTAAAGAACGAGGAGGGATTCTAGAGCGCCTGCCGCGCGATGCGAAGGCGCGTCTCGCGCAGGTCGTCGCCGCGGAGCTCGCGCAGCGCGTAGCCGGCGAGGTCGTCCGCGACGGCCTTGCGCCAGTAGAGGTCCATGTCGGTGTTGTCCATCGGCTTGGCGCGGTTCGCGACCAGCTCGGCCGCTTGCGCGATGACCTCGTCGCCGAGCCTCTTGCCCTTCAGGAACTCGCCCGCTTTCTCGACCAGGAACGGGCGCGAGGCCGCGGCGCCCAGCGCAATGCGCGCCTCTTCGACGATTTCTCCCGAAAATCTCAAGGCCGCGGCGACCCCGAGGATCGGGAAATCGAACGAGCCGCGCCGGCGCAGCTTCCAGTAGGTGCTCTTCCAGCCCGCCGGGACGCGCACCTCCGTGAGGATCTCGTCCGGGCGGCGCGACAGATAGTCGATGCCGTCGTTCTTGTAGAGATCCTCGACTTTCACTTCCCTCTCGCCGCTCGTCGAGACCAGCGTAACGGCCGCGTCCAGCGCGATGAGCGCGGGCGCAGTATCCGTCGACGATACGGCCACGCAGCGCTTGCTCGCAGTGGCGACCCAGCAGGTTTCGCCGTCCTTCTTCAGGCAGAAGTCGATCGCCTTGCGCCACTCGTACGTCTGGTTGTAGTAGGTGCAGCGCGTGTCGAGGCACAGGTTGCCGCCGAGCGTGCCCATGTTGCGCAGGTGCGGCGTCGCCACCTGAACGGCCGCCTGGCGCAGCGCAGTCGGCGTGTTTGGAGAGTCGCTGATCTGATTCAACGTAAGACCGGACCCGAACACGCCGTTCAGCTTCCTCAGTTCCTCGATCTGCCGGAGCGAAACCAGCACCTGCGGCGACTGGTGGCGGCGCTTCATGTTGGGCAGCAGGTCCGTGCCGCCGGCGATGAGCATCGCGCGCGGCCCCTCGCCGGCCAGGATCTTCGCTGCTTCCGCGACGCTGCGCGGAGCGCGGTAGTCAAACCACGGCAGGCGCAGCATCGCGCTTGACCTCCTTGCCGTCGCCGCCCTCCCAGGGCGGCAGCACGAAAACCGGCTGCGGGTACGGAACCGCCGGGAAGGTTTGCGGGCCGACGCGCTTCTCCTTCGAATCCAGGGCGCGCAGCACCTTGTCCGGGGTAATGGGAATCTCGTCGATGCGCACGCCCACCGCGTCGTAGATCGCATTCGCGAGCGCCGGCATGACCGGCAGCAGCGGCCCCTGCCCCACTTCCTTCGCGCCGTACGGGCAGTTCGGATCGGGATCCTCGATCAGCGCGACTTCGACCTCCGGCATGTCGAGCGACGTCAGGCTCTTGTAGTCGAGCATCGAGGGCCCGCGGTGCACCAGCGCGCCGGAGAGCCTCTCCGGCAGGCGGCGGAACGCCTGCTCTTCCATCAGCGCTTCGCCGAGGCCCATGTACACGCCGCCGACGACTTGCCCGCGCGCGAGCGTCGGGTTGAGGGCGCGCCCGATGTCGTGCGCGATCCAGATGCGCGGCACGTGGATCCAGCCGGTCCGCTCGTCCACCTGCGTCTCGACGACGCAGGCGGTGAAGCTGTAGGCCGGCGAAGGGCCCACGCCCGAGCCCTTGTACTTGCCGGGCGGCTTGGGCGGCGAATACGAGCCGACCGCCGAGAGCGTCCCGAGCGCGGCTTCCGCGATTGCCACCGCTTCGACGAACGACATGGCGCGCGAGGGGTCTTCCGCCGCGTAGACCTTGCCCTGCGAGAAGACGACGCGGTCGGGCAGCGTGCCGAGCGTCTCCGAGACCGCGCCGGCGAGGCTCGCGCGCAGGCGCTCGGCCGCCTGCACCGCGGCGTTGCCGGCCATGATGGTGACGCGGCTCGAATAGGAACCGAGATCGACCGGCGTGATGCCGGTGTCGCCGCTCACCACGCGCACCACGTCCGTACCCACGCCGAGCGTCTCCGCCACCACCGCGGCCAGCACGTCGTCCGAGCCCTGCCCGATCTCGGTGGCGCCGCAGTAGACGATCACGCTTCCCGAGCGGTCGAGCAGGACCTGCACCCCGGAGTGCGGCATCTTGTTCCAGTAGATGGCGACCCCCGCGCCGCACATGTAGGTGCTGCACGCGAGGCCGAGCCCGCGCCCGCGGCCCAGCTTGCCGCGGCGCTCCTTCCAGCCCGACATGCCGGTGACCTTGCGGATGCATTCCTCGAGGCCGATCGAGCCGACGCGCAGCCAGCTCGCCGTCAGCGAGTTCGCCTTCATCAGATTCTTCAGGCGCAGCTCCGCCGGATCGATGCCGAGCTGCTCGGCGATGCGGTCGAGCTGCACCTCCTGCCCGAAGCGCGGCTGCGGCGTGCCGTGCCCGCGCTTCGGCCCGCACGCGGGCTTGTTGGTGAAGACGCGGCAGGCCTCGAACTTGAAGCGCGGATAGTGGTACGTGACCGGCGTCAGCACGCCGGTGTAGAACGTGCTCGCCGGGCCGTGCGAGCCGTAGCCGCCGCCGTCGAGCAGCGTCTGCAGGTGCATGCCGGTGAGCATCCCGTCCTTCGTCACGCCGGTGCGCATCTTCATGAGGACCGGATGGCGGCCGCGGTGCACGTAGAACACTTCCTCGCGCGTCAGGCCGATCTTCACCGGCCGGCCGAGCAGCAGCGCCGCCTTGCCGACGACGAACTCGTGCCCGCCCGGATCGCACTTGCCGCCGAAGGCGCCGCCGTTCGGCGTGGCGAGAACGCGGATGCGCGCCTCGGGAACCTGCAGGACGCGCGCGAGCTGCCGGTGCAGGTAATGCGGGTTCTGCGTGCTCGAGGAGATCTGCAGCTTGCCGTCCTGGTCGAGGAACGCGAGCGACGCCTGCTGCTCCATCGGCAGGTGCGTGTTGCCCTCGTAGAAATAGAGATCCTCGAACACCAGGTCCGAGTTCCCCAGCGCCTCGGCGACATCGCCGAATTCGTAGGCCTGGTTGCGATGGATGTTGCCCTGCTCGCCGTAGTCGTGGATGCGCGGTTCGGGCCTTTGCAGCCCTTCCTGCGGACTGCCCACGGGAGGCAGGACGCGGTAGGACACCTCGATCAGCTCCGCCGCCGCGAGGGCCGTCTGCTCGTCCCTGGCGATCACCGCGGCGACCGGATCGCCGACGTAGCGCACGCGCTCGCGCGCGAGCGGATATTCGTCCACCGACACCGGCATGATGCCGAACGGGATGGGAAAGTCCTTTCCCGTGAGCACGAGGTGCACGCCCGGGTGCTTTGCCGCCTTTTCGGTCTTCACCTGCTCGACGACCGCGTGCGGGTGCGGCGAGCGCAGCAGCTTCGCGTGCAGCATGCGCGGCATCGACAGGTCGTCGGCGAAGCGCAGCGCGCCGGTCACCTTGGCGCGGCCGTCGACGCGGCGGCGCGCTTTCCCGACGACGTCGAGCTTCTTCTTCATTTCGCCTCCGCGCGAAGCTTCGCTGCGGCGTCTTCGATCGCCTCGACGATCTGGTTGTAGCCGGTGCAGCGGCACAGGTTGCCGGCGGTGGCTTCCTTGATCTCCTGCGCCGTCGGCTGCGGGTTGCGCTCGAGCAGCGCCTTCGCCGCCATGATCACGCCCGGCGTGCAGTAGCCGCACTGCGAGCCGCCGAAATCCGTGAAGGCGGCCTGCAGCGGGTGCAGCTCCGGCCCGCGGGCGAGGCCTTCGATGGTCTGCACCGAGCGGCCTTCGCACTCCAGGCCCAGGACCAGGCAGGAGAGTACCGGCGCGCCGTCGAGGAGGACGGTGCATGCGCCGCATTCGCCGAGCTCGCAGCCGTGCTTCGTGCCGGTGAGGCCGAGTTCCTCGCGCAAGACCTCGAGGAGCGTCTTGTACCCGTGGAAGAGCAGCTCGCGCTCCTCGCCGTTCACGGTGAGACGCAAGTGAACCGATTTCATTCGAGCCCCCTGACGAGGTAGTCGGCCAGGCCGCGCGCGATCTGCGCCACCGACTGGCGGCCGTCCGGCCGATACCAGCGCGCCGTCCAGTTCACCGCGCCGAGCATCGCCCGGGTGACGAGCGCCGCATCGCACGGCGCGAATTCCCCGCCGGCGACGCCTTCGCGCACCAGCTCGCGCACCGCGCGCTCGTAGCGGTCGCGCTTCTGGATCACCGAGCGGCGCAGCGCCTCGGGCAGCAGCTCGACCTCGAGGTGCGCGGTGGCGCCCTCGAGCTCGTCGAGCATCGCGTGCACGTGCGCGCGCAGCACTTCGCGCACGCGCTCCGCGCTCGAGCCGCGCATCGCCCGGGCTGATTCGACGGCGGCGAGCATGTGATCGAGCGTGCGCTCCTGGCAGAAGCGCAGCAGCTCGTCCTTGCCGCTGAAGTAGTAGTAGAGGTTGCCCGGGGAGAGGTCGGCCTCGTCGGCGATCTCCCGCATGCCCGCCGCGGCGAGCCCCCGGCGCCGAAACACGCGCGCGGCCGCGCGCAGGATCTCGTGCCGGCGCGACTCGCTGCGCCGGCGCGCGCGCCGGGACCCGTTGGAACCGCGATTCAAAAGTTGAACCACGGTTCAATTGTACCCCGGCTAGGCCATGCCGGGACTCGAGAGCCTCTCCTTGGGGCGGCGCAGCAGCGCGCGGGCGAACGCCTTCAGGGCGGGAAGATGCAGGGTGCGGGCCTGGTGCATCCAGGCGGCGAGCCCGCGGCGCTGCACCGTGACGGAGAGCGTATTGCGCAAGCCGTTGCCCCACTCGGCCTTGTAGGCGTGCTCGCCGCGCAGGAAGTCCCAGACCCGGTTGCCCTCGCCGATCGCATGCTCGATCGAGTAGCCGAGGAGCACGCTGCCGACGGCGAGCGGCCCGAGCTGCGGGTCCATGCCGCTCTGCATGAGATACACGGCGTTGCGAAAGCGATAGGCGTAATGCAGGGCCACGACGCGACCGCCGAGCTCCAGGCAGTAGAGGCGGATCCAGCCGCGCGCATGGCACGCCTTGATCACCGCGCGGTGAAAGTCGTTGTACTTGGCGCTGGCGAAGGAGCCGCGCTCGCCCACCGCGTCCCAGCGCTTGCGGTGCAGCGCGATCAGCTGGTCGACCGCCGCGTCGAGCGTGGCAGCGTCCTCCCAGACGAAGAAGCGCGCCGCCCCGGCCGCGGCAAGGCGCCGGCGGCGTTTGCGGATACGCTGCCGGCGCGTGCTGCTCGCGGACTTCAGGTAGTCGTCCCAGCTCTCCGGCAGATCGATGTACGCGATGCGCTCGGCGATGCCTTCACGCAGCCGCAGGCCGGCCTGGCGCGCCTCACCGGCCGCCGCTTCGTGGAAGCCGAGGCGGCAATCCATGTCGGCGAGCGCGAGGATGTCCCAGCCCCCCAGGCGCAGCGCCGCCCGCGCGAGCGCGCGCCCGGCCTCGGCGGGTGCAGCGCCGCCGAGCACCGGGCCGACGTCGTCCGGATGCGTGTCGCCGCCGGTGCCGACGAGGCGGAGGCTGCGCACGCGCAGGCCGGCCACCCGGGTCGTCTGGATGTAGAGCGGAAGGATCCCGACGGTGCGCCCGCCCTCGCTTGCGACGAGCACGCGCAGCGGCTGCTCCCCGCCGTAGACCTTCCACCATTCGCGCTGCCAGGGCCACGAGGTGAACACGCTCGCGGCCGGCGCCGCGGCGTGCAGCGCATCCCATTCCGGCCCGAGCGCGGCCAAGCCTTCCGCGCAATCCACCATGCGGATCGAAGCCATGCGGCATGGTCGGCGAAGAATGTTTACGCCAAGCGGCACGTCAATAGTCCCACCGGTTTCGGGCCGGCGCCCGGACCCGACGCACCACCCGTAAGGTTGGCGCGCGACACTGCAGCGCTTTTGGGGGATCTGCGTCGTGAGCACAAGACTGTCCGAGTACCTCAAGCGGCATTTCGGCATCCACACCTTCCAGGTCATGGCGCGCCCGCTCGGGTCGGGCCTCGCGGCGCAGCGCGTCGTGCCCGGGCTCGCCTACCGCCTGCTCGACCGGGACGAGATCGAGGCTTGCTGCGCTCGCGCGGATCTGCGGATGAGCTCGGCGTTCGTCCAAGCGGCGGCGAAGCGCGGCGACGCGTGCATCGGCGCGCTGGACCGCGGCGAGATCGCGGCCTGCGCCTGGATCGCCTTTGGCAGCGTGCCCTGCGCCCCGGGGGTCTGGGCGCAGCTCGACGCGCGTGCCTGCTCGATCTACACCGTCTTCGTGCGCGACGCGTGGCAGGGACGCGGCCTCGAGCGCGCGCTGCGGCTCGTCGGCGACGATCTGTGCCTGTGGGCAGGCAAGCGCTTCGCGGTCAGCTTCGTGGACGCCCGCAACGCGGGCGACATCGCGCACATCGAGCAGACCGGCGCCCGCACCATTGCGCGCGTCGGCTTCGTGGAGTCCATTGGAATGAACTGGAGGACGCGGCGGGAGAATGCCGACGAGCTGGAGTTCCGCTTGCAGTTTGGCCTCTGCGACCCGCAGAACCCGGCGCACCCCGAGCACCCGCCCGCGCCGCGGGGGGCGGCAGAGTCCCGGTGGCAGGCAGGGTCGGGGCGGAGTTAACATTTCTCCTTTAAAGGAGACCGCCATGTCATTGCGAATCGGCGATACGGCCCCGAACTTCCAGGCGCAGACCACCGAGGGCACGATCGATTTCCACCAGTGGATCGGCGACAAGTGGGCGATCCTCTTCTCGCATCCCAAGGATTTCACGCCCGTGTGCACGACCGAGCTCGGCACCATGGCGAAGATGAAAGCCGAGTTCGACAAGCGCAATGCGAAGATCATCGGCTTGTCCGCGGACCCGGTGGACGACCACAAGAAGTGGGCGAAGGACATCGAGGAGACCCAGGGCGCCGCAGTCAACTATCCGATGATCGGCGACCCGGAGCTCAAGGTGGCGAAGCTCTACGACATGCTCCCGGCCGAGGCCACGCCCGGAAAGCGCACGGCTGCGGACAACGCCACGGTGCGCACGGTGTTCATGATCGGGCCCGACAAGAAGATCAAGCTGATGCTCTTCTACCCCATGACCACCGGCCGCAACTTCGACGAAGTGCTGCGCGCGCTCGATTCCATGCAGCTCACCTCGAAGCACAAGGTCGCGACGCCGGCGAACTGGAAGCAGGGCCAGGACGTCATCATCTCCGGGTCCGTGAGCGACGACGACGCGAAGAAGCAATACCCGGGCGGCTGGAAGGCGCCCAAGCCCTACCTGCGGATCGTTCCGCAGCCGAAGTAAGGCTGGTGCAATACACACGCTGTAACAACTAGTTACCCCTGCCGCGAATCTTCGGGTGTAGCCTGCTGTCCAAGGTACGGAGGTTGCTATGAAGAAATTCACCTTGGCTGCACTGGGGATCGTGGCAGGGCTGCTGACCGCGAGTTCGGCCTTCGCGTGGGGGCACGGCCCGCACGTCGTGTTCGGCTTCAACTTCGGCTTCCCCGGCTATTACCCCTACTACTATCCGGCGCCGGTCTATTATCCCGCGCCCGTCGTAGTGCAGTCTTCGCCACCGGTCTACGTGGAGCGCAGCGAGCCTGCGCCGGTCGCGGCACCCGCCGCGCCGCAGTCGCAGAACTACTGGTACTACTGTGCCGGCTCGAAGACTTACTACCCCTATGTGAAGGAATGCCCGGGCGGCTGGCAGCGCGTGTCGCCGACCCCGCAGGGCTGAAGGGACGATCATGAAGAAGACCCTCTCGCTGATTCCGCTCGCCTTCGTTGCGGCGTGCGCCACCACCCCGACCGGGCCGAGCGTCATGGTGCTCCCGGGTTCGGGCAAGACCTTCGACCAGTTCCGCTTCGACGACAACGAGTGCCGGCAATTCGCGCTCACGCAGTCGGGGGCCGGGACCGCCGACTCGGCGGCCGCGGACAGCGGCATGAAGAGCGCCGCGGTCGGCGCTGCGGTCGGCGCGCTCGCGGGCGCGGCCATCACGCGCAGCGGCCACGGCGCGGTCGCCGGGGCGGGGCTCGGTGGCGCCGGCGGCGCGATCGCCGGGACCGGCGCCGCGAGCCAGACCGCGCACACCGTCCAGGGACGCTACGACATCGCCTACCAGCAGTGCATGTACTCGAAGGGCAACCAGATCCCGATGGCGGCGAGCCGCTATCAGCGCTCGGCGCCGCCGCCCGCGTCCTACCAGTCCGCGCCGCCGCCTCCGCCGCCTTCCTCGGGCACTACTCCGCCGCCGCCGCCGCCCCCGCGTTCCTGAACCCCTCGAGCAGGGACGCGCGCATGA
>DASRFM010000083.1:0-83078 GCA_035651575.1 Burkholderiales bacterium
GGTGGGAACGACCTGACGCTGACCGGTGTTGCGACGATCGGTGCGACCAGTGGCGTGGGTGCGTTGGTGGCGAACCAGTCGCTGACCACGACGAGCACGGTGAGCGCGGGCAGTGTCGCGGTGACGGGGCCGAGCGCGATCAACGGCGGCTCGGTGACGACGACGGGGGATCAGACCTATACCGGTGCGACGACGCTCGGCGCGAACACGACGCTGGCGAGCACGGGCAGCGGCACGATCACGCTCGTCGGCGCGATCACCGGTGGCACACACTCGCTTGCGCTGAACACGGGCGGCACGGACAAGATCCAGGGCGGGGCCTCGGGGTTGACGACGCTGACCACCGATGCGACCGGCACGACGGAGATCCAGGGCACGCTCACGAGCACTGGGGCGCAGACCTACAACGATGCGGTGACGCTCAAGGCGGCGACGAGCATAGATACCAGCGCAGGCGGCGGCAACAACGTCAATTTCGTCGGCACTTTAACCGGTACGACCGCCGGTGCTGAGAACCTAGCGATCAATGCGGGGGCAGGTGGTGATGTGACCTTCACGGGCGCGGTAGGCGGCACGCGCCTGGGCGACATCTCGATCACGAACGCGAGGAACGTGACGGAGAGCGCCGGGGTGACCGCGAAGAGCCTCACGCAGGTGGCGGGCACGAACACGGGCACGACGCTGTTGACGGGCGTGGTGGACACGAACAGCGCCACGGGGGTTTCGCTCACGACCGCGGGCGCAATCACGCAGGACAACACGATCAACACCACCGGTGGCGGGGCAGTGAGCTTTGATCACGGCGGTCTGCTGACGATTAACGGCAATATCACCGCCACGGGCGCGGTCAGCGAGAGCTCGACGCCTGCAACGGGTACGGTGACGATCAATCTGAGCCGAAGCATCACGACGAGCGGGAACGCGGTGAGCTTCGGTCGTGCGGTGACGCTGAACGGCAATGGCAATACGCTGACGATCGACACGACGAATGCCGGCGGTAGCGCGGGCGGCGCGAATGTGAGCTTTGGCTCAACCCTCACCGGCACCAATGCTGCCGGCGAGAACCTGACGGTGAATGCGGGCGCGAGCGGAGATGTGACCTTCACGGGCGCGGTAGGCGGCACGCGCCTGGGCGACATCTCGATCACGAATGCGAGGAACGTGACGGAGAGCGCCGGGGTGACTGCGAAGAGCCTCACGCAGGTGGCGGGCACGAACACGGGCACGACGCTGTTGACGGGCGCGGTGGACACGAACAGCGCCACGGGGGTCTCGCTCACGACTGCGGGCGCAATCACGCAGGACAACACGATCAACACCACCGGGACGGGTGGGGTGACGTTGGCCAACGGTGGCCTGCTCACGATCAACGCCAATACCACCTCTGACGGCACCTATGCGCAGACGGGCGCAGGCGCGACCACGGTGACCGGCACGCGCTCGATCACGACCACGGGCGATGCGGTGAGCTTCGCCACGGGCGTGACGCTCAATGGCGGCACCTTCACCATCGACACGACCAACGCCGGCGGCAGTGCTGCGGGTAATAACGTGACCCTCAGCTCGACGCTGACGGGCACGACGGCCGACGCGGAGAATCTGACCCTGAAGGGCGGCACGGGCGGCAACGTCACCCTCACGGGCGCGGTGGGCGGCACGCGGCTGGGCGATATCGCGATCCAGGGCGCAAACGGCGTGACCGAGACGGCGGGTGTCACCTCCAAGAGCCTGGTGCTGACCGCGGGCCATGGGGCCACGCTCCTCACGGGGGCGGTGAACACCGACGGGGCGAACGGCGTATCGCTGACCACTGCGGGGACGATCACGCAGAACAACACGATCACGACCACCGGGACGGGTGGAGTGACATTGGCCAACGGCGGGCTGCTGACCATTAACGGCGGCACGACCTCTGATGGCACCTATGCTCAGACGGGCGCGGGTGCGACGACGGTGACCGGCACGCGCTCGATCACGACCACGGGCGATGCGGTGAGCTTCGCGACCGGGGTGACGCTCAACGGCGGCGCCTTCTCGATCGATACCACCAGCGGCAGCGCCGCCGGCAACAACGTCACCTTCGCGAGCACGCTCACGGGCACAAGCGCGGGCGCCGAGAATCTCACGCTGAGCGGCGGCACCACTGGTGACATCGCGTTTAACAATACCGTTGGTGCCACCCGCCTTGGCGATGTCCTCGTCAACAACGCCCATAACGTCACCGCAGGTGCATTCACCGCTAAGAGCCTGCGTCAAGTTTCTGGAGCCGGCACAACGACGCTGAACGGCGCCGTAAACGTCACCACTGGGGTACCCACCACCACGTCGGGCGTGGTCATTGCTGCAAACAACATCGTCACGGGTGCTTCAAGCACCATTACGACGGGCGGTACCGATTTCTTCCTCGCCGGCGACGACATTCAGCTGGGCGGAGCGGCCAGCTCGATCAACACCGGCGGCGGCAACGCGGTGTTGACGACGCAGACGGCCGGGCAGTCCATCAACCTCGGCAGTGCGACCGCGATGGGCCTCACCGCAACTGAGATGAACACGATCACTGGCGCGCCGACCGTACAGATCGGGAACAGCACGGCGCTGCTTTCTACCGCCGTGCACACGGGCGCGATCAACGTCGTGGGTGGCTTCAGTCCGACGCCGGCAGGGATGACGCTTCTCAAGCTCGACAATGGCGGCGACATCAACCTGACCGGCGCGACGCTGACATCGCCCGTCACGGCGACGCTGAATTCGGCGAACGGAAACATCAACTTCAACGCCGGTGGGCAGATCAGCGCGGCCGGGCAGACGGTGAACCTGTCCGCGGGCAACGCGGTCAACGGCAACACCACCGACGTCAATCACTTCATCGCGGGCGCGCCGACCCCGAACGTCGTTGCGCAAAGCCTGGTGGCGACAGCAGTCAACGGCGTTGGCCCGACGAACGCGCTGACGACGCAGCTCACGAATCTTTCGGCGAGGACGACAGGCGGGAACGTCCAAGTAGACAACGTCGGAGCGACGAACATCTCCGGCGGGGCCGGAACCTACTCTATCGACAACTGCTCCGGACTCGGGAATGGCGTCACCTGCCCGAGCGGCACCGGCGGCGACATGACGCTGGTTTCGACGGGCGCAATTACACAGTCGGCGCCCCTGCGTACGGACGCCATCACCGCGGTAACGGTCAATAGTCCGGGCGCGGACATCACGCTGAGTAACACGAGCAATATCGCGAACTCGTACTCGATCTACGCCTGCCTCGGGCTTCCCGGCGGCTGCCCGACGTCCACGGGTCTGTCGCCGGCCATGGGCAACGGCAGCAATACGGGCTACGGTAACGGCGCGATCCTCTACCGGGATGCGAATGGCGCCAACCTGACCGGCATCGGAACCATCAGCAGCTTCACGACGTTCACCAATGGTCCTCTGACGGTCGCCGCCAGCAACATCAGTGCGAGCAGCATCACGCTCGAGGCGGCGGGAAATATCACCATCAATCTCGGCTCGCCGCTTACGAGCATCAACGCGGCCGGGACAGGGTCCTTTAACCTGACCTCGGGCGGCAATATCGTCTACAGCCAGAACACGGGAACGTTTGGGACAGCGGGATCGCCGTTCACTTCTGACCTGAATCTCAAGGCGGCGGGCGGCATTACGCTGCAGAACTCGTTGTATCAGGGGGCGCGCAATCTGACGCTGGCCGCTAATTTGCCCGTCAGCATGAATGGAGGCGCGGCGAACGTCGCGGCTACCGGAACGGGCGACGTGGTCCTGCAGGGCAACTACACCACGCAGACAGGCGGCAACCTGACGGTTACGGGGCGTGATTTCAACGTGACCGGCGGCGGCCTGGGCGGCAATAACCAAATCCTCGCCGGCGAGCAGGTTACCGTCGGCGGGACATTGAACATCATGAACAGCGGAGTTATCCGGATCGATGCCGGGTCTGCGGCCAGTGGCGTGTCGAACAGCGGCGCGCTGCTCAACGCCCAAACTGTGAATATCGGCACCGCGGGTGGCGGGGCGAGCAACCCGAAACGTCTGGAGGTCAAGGGCGGCACGAATAACAATGTCGGCGTGGTCGTCACCACCGTTACGGACCCGGCCGCGCTCCTGCCGCAGACCGATGCAATTATCGAGTCGAGCGGCTCGATGAAGGTCTATCTCAGCAGCGACGCGTCCACTCTCGACGGCTTTGGCCGCCCAACCAGCCTCCAGATCACCGGCGGCACGGCTACCGCCACGGACAATGGGGGCGCTATCCGGCTCGTCACGGCGCTCGGCGCGCTGCGAAGCTTGACCGATATGACGATGGTGGCGGACGGCAGCATCGTGCTACAGGGCGGCACGACCAACCTGAACGCGACGAGTGCTTTTGCCGCTTCGAGCGCTATCCTTCAGGCGAGCACGACGAAGGACATAACGACCAATAACCTCGGGTCGATCATCTTGGCAGGGGGCACGGTCAACGTCTTGAACTCGCTGACGAGCGTAAGCGCGCGCAACGCGGTTTCGATCGCTCAGATCGATCCGAGCGTGCTGACAATGCAGGTTGGCGGTGATCTTGTCCTGATAGGTGGAACGAGTAACGGACCGACCGGTTCATTGACGTCGGCGCGCATCGACGCCGGTAGCTTGATCAACATTTCGGTGCTGGGGCCTTCGGCGCCGTTCTCCTACCAGAATACGCAGGGGGGCGGCCGCGTAGTCAATGGCTCCCTGATCATGATCGGCGCTGATGGCACCGGCTTTTTCGACGCAAATAATATTCGCCTCACCGGGCCGGGCGGCTATCCTCAGCAGCAGCCAATCACTATAACGCTTGCTTCCGGCGTGTATACGTTGGATCTGGATCCTGGGCGTGGAGATTCCGTGGTCCAGACCGGCCTCGTGACTTTCGACCAGTCGCTGCTCTCTTACATCATCTTCGCGGCGAACGAGGAAACCCGCTCGGCGCGCATCGTGCGCGGGCTCTCCACGGAAGACGTCGGCTCGCCCGCCTGCAAGTAGTCGTTCTGCTACCATAGGCTGGGTTCTATAAGCTGGTTTGGGAGGACGTGCCCGCGATGGCCACAACGGTCTCTACCGCGGTCCTGAAGGCAGTGCCGCTATTCTCGAGCTGCCCGGACGAGCAGCTTCGCATGCTCGCGGCCGTGGTCACGCGCAAGAGCGTCTCGCGCTCCACCACCGTCATGGCGAGCGGGGACACCACCGATTCGCTCTACATCGTGCTCTCGGGGCGGCTCAAGGTGCTCATGAGCGACTCCGACGGCAAGGAAGTCATCCTCAGCATCCTCGGCCCGGGCGAGTTCTTCGGCGAGATGGGGCTCATCGACGACAGCCCGCGCTCGGCGAGCGTGGTCGCCATCGAGCCCTGCGAGTTGCTTTCCATCGCCAAGCGGGACTTCAAGAAGTGCCTGCAGGAGAACTTCGAGATGTCCATGGCGGTCATGCGCGGCCTCGTGCGCCGGCTGCGCGAGGCCGACCGCAAGATCGGCAGCCTGGCGCTGCTCGACGTCTACGGCCGGGTGGCCCGCCTGCTGCTCGACATGGCCGAGAACGTCGAAGGGGAGAAGATCGTCACCAAGCGCCTGCCGAAGCAGGACATCGCCAAAATGATCGGCGCCTCCCGCGAGATGGTGAGCCGGGTCATGAAGGACCTGCAGATGGGCGGGTATATCGAGGTCCGCGGCTCCAACATCGTCCTGCGGGACAGCATCGTCCTGCCCGAGTAATGCTTCACAGGGAGTGTCAAAAAAGGCCTTTCCCGTGAAATAGTTCCTGATGCTGTCGGGTCCGGACGACTACGATTAAGGCGTCAAATCCCGCAATTGCGGGTTAAGGGGGCACCATGAGCAGCTTGAGCTTCCGCATCCTTGGCTTGGCCGCAGCGAGCGCGCTGCTCGTCGCCTCGGGAGCGGCCTTGGCATCGAACGCCACCGTTACCCAGCTTTCGGGCACGCTCTCGGTGAAGAAGCCGGACGGCAGCGTGCGCATCCTGTCGCAGAAGTCGCAGATCGAGAGCGGCGACACGATCAACACCGAGCACGACAGCTACGCGCAGATCAAGTTCTCCGACGGCGCGCAGCTCACCCTGAAGCCCAACACTGCGGTGAAGATCGACAACTTCAAGTTCGCGGAAGAGAAGCCGCAGGACGACTCGTTCCTCTACAGCCTGGTCAAGGGCGGCCTGCGTGCCGTGACCGGCATCGTGGGCAAGCGCAGCAAGGACAAGTACCAGCTCGGCACAGCGACCGCGACGATCGGCATCCGAGGCACGACGTTCTCGGCCGACGACTGCGCGAGCAACCGCGGCGGCGACTGCCAGCGGCTCGACGCCGCCGTGTACGTCGGTGTCGCGGACGGCGAGATCGTGGTCCGCAACGGCCAGGGCGAGCTCGGCCTGACCGCCGGGCAGTTCGGCCAGATCGCGCCGAACCAGCGGCCGCTCTTCCTCTCGACCGACCCGGGGCTGCAGTTCACGCCGCCGGCGACGTTCATCCAGTCGGTGATGGCCGGCAGCGTGGTGAACGCCGGCAAGAACCTGGAGTGCAGCATCCGCTGATCAGTGCCACGTCCCATCCAAACCCCCGCCCCGGCGGGGGTTTTTGTTTGTAGAATCGCCTAACTCCCGACCGGCGAGATGGCGGCCGTACAAAAAACCTCCGGGGCTCCCCTGCCTGCAAAGCTCGCGGGCCTGCTGCGCGAAGCGAAATGGCTGGGGCTGGTGGCTTTGGCCGCCTACCTGCTTCTCATCTTCGCGACGTTCCACCGGGACGATCCCGGCTGGTCGCACACCGCGACCGGCGCACTCACCCGGAACGCCGGGGGCGCCTTCGGCGCCTGGCTCTCCGACGTGCTGCTCTACCTCTTCGGCTTGTCCGCCTACTGGTGGGTGGCGCTGTGCGCCTACATCGTCGTCTGGGGCTATCGCAGACTGGACGGCTCGGGATTGATCGACCGGCGGCCCCTCGGCCTCGCGCTCGCCGGATTCGCTCTGCTGCTGCTCTCGAGCGCCGCGCTCGAGAAGCTGCGCTTCTACACCATGGGGGCGGAGCTGCCGCTCGCGCCCGGCGGCATCATCGGCGACGCGATCGCCCGGCTGGCGAGCAGCGGACTCGGATTCACCGGCGCGACGTTGGGGCTCCTGACGCTCGCGGCGATCGGCTTCAGCTTCTTCACCGGGATCTCGTGGCTCGTTGTGTGCGAGCTCACGGGCCTGCTTCTTGAGGCGGCCTACGCCTTCGGCGTGCGGACGTGGGAGCGCAGGCAGGACCGCAAGGCGGGCGAGCTGGCCCGCGAGGAGCGGGAATACGTCGTCGAGACCGAGCGTATCCGCGAGGAGGACCACCCGCCGCTGCGCATCGAGCCGCCGGTGGTGGAGATCAAAAAGTCCGAGCGCGTGCAGAAGGAGAAGCAGGCGCCGCTCTTCGACAACCTTCCGGACACGCCCCTGCCCCCGCTCAAGCTCCTCGACGAAGCGAAGCACGAAGGCGAACAGGTCACCGCCGAGACGCTCGAGTTCACCTCCCGTCTCATCGAGAAGAAGCTCTCCGACTTCGGGGTTGCCGTGAAGGTGCTGGCCGCATATCCCGGCCCGGTGATCACACGTTACGAGATCGAGCCGGCCGTCGGCGTCAAGGGCAGCCAGATCGTGAACCTGGTGAAGGACCTCGCCCGCGCGCTTTCGGTCGTGTCGATCCGCGTCGTGGAGACGATTCCCGGCAAGTCCTGCATGGGTCTCGAGATCCCGAATCCGCACCGGCAGACCGTGCGCCTGTCCGAGATCCTCGGCTCCGAGGCCTACCACGCCGTGCACTCGCCGCTCGCGCTCGCTCTCGGGAAGGACATCGCCGGGAATCCGGTAGTGGCCGATCTCGCGAAGATGCCGCATCTGCTCGTCGCGGGCACTACGGGGTCGGGAAAGTCGGTGGCGCTCAACGCCATGATCCTGTCGCTCCTCTACAAGTCGGACATCAAGCAGGTGCGGCTCATCCTGGTCGACCCCAAGATGCTGGAGCTCTCCGTCTACCAGGACATCCCGCATCTGCTCGCGCCCGTCGTCACTGACATGAAGCAGGCCGCGAATGCGCTCACCTGGTGCGTCGCCGAGATGGACCGGCGCTACAAGCTCATGAACTGGCTCGGCGTGCGCAACCTCTCGGGCTTCAACCACAAGGTCGCCGAGGCGGAGAAGCAGGGCCGCAAGCTCGAGGACCCGATGACGCTCGACTCGGGCGAGCCCCAGCCGCTCCAGCACATGCCGCACATCGTCGTGGTGATCGACGAGCTCGCGGACATGATGATGGTCGTGGGCAAGAAGATCGAGGAGCTGATCGCGCGCCTCGCGCAGAAGGCGCGCGCCGCGGGCATCCACCTGCTCCTCGCCACACAGCGGCCGTCGGTGGACGTCATCACCGGCCTCATCAAGGCGAACATCCCGACGCGCATCGCGTTCCAGGTTTCCTCCAAGGTCGACTCGCGAACCATCCTCGACCAGTCGGGCGCGGAGACGCTGCTCGGGGCGGGCGACATGCTGTACCTGCCGCCGGGCACGGGGTTGCCGCAACGCGTCCACGGCGCATTCGTCGCCGACCAGGAGGTGCACAAGGTCGTCGAGCACCTGAAGACGCTCGCCGCCCCGGAATACCTCGAGGACGTCCTCGAGCCGGCGCTGCCGGAGGAAGGCGGCGGCCCCGCCGGCGAGGCAAGCGGCGAGAAGGACGCCCTCTACGACCAGGCGGTGGAGATCGTGCTGCGCACCCGCAGGCCCTCCATCTCGCTTGTGCAGCGGCATCTGCGCATCGGCTACAACCGCGCCGCACGCCTCATCGAGGACATGGAGCGCGCAGGAATGGTCTCCCCGATGCAGTCCAACGGAAACCGCGAGGTTTTAGTTCCGGCGAAAGCCGAGTAGCCTGAGCGGCATGCGCTGGCTCGCGGTCCTCCTCTTCGCCGTTTCCGCGCTCGCCCAGGCGTCGAGCATCGACCGCTTCAAGGCCTACCTGACGACGACGCGCTCGATGCGCGCGGCGTTCGAGCAGAAGGTCTACGACCGCAGCCGCAGGCTGGTGCAGGAGTCGAGCGGCAGCTTCGTCCTGCAGCGTCCCGGACGCTTCCGCTGGACCTACGACAAGCCGAGCGAGCAGGTGATTGTGGGCGACGGCCAGCGCGTGTGGATCTATGACAAGGAGCTGAACCAGGTCACGGTGCGCAAGCTGAGCCGGGCGCTGGGCGCGACGCCCGCGGCGCTGCTCGCCGGCAGCAGCGACGTCGAGAGGACCTTCGATCTCTCGGACGCGGGCGAGCAGGACGGCCTGGAGTGGCTGGAGGCGAAGCCGAAGGACCGCGAGGCCGGCTTCGACCGGATCCGCATCGGGCTCGGCGCCTCCGGCGTGCAGGCGATGGAGCTCACCGACAATTTCGGCCAGACGACGTCGCTGCGCTTTTCCTCCATCGTGCGCAACCCGCAGGTGGATCCGGGCCTGTTCCGTTTCGAGCCGCCCAAGGGCGCGGACGTCCTCGGGGACAAATGAGCGCCGCGCGGTGAGCGATCTGTTCGAGCCCAGGCCGCGCGCGCCGCTCGCCGAGGCACTGCGTCCCCAGACGCTCGAGGAGGTGGTCGGCCAGCAGCACCTGATCGGCCCCGCCCGGCCGCTGCGGCTCGCGTTCGAGTCCGGCAAGCCGCACTCGATGATCCTGTGGGGGCCCCCGGGGTCGGGAAAGACCACGCTCGCGCGCCTGATGGCGAAAGCGTTCGATGCCGAATTCGTCGCGCTTTCGGCCGTGTTCTCGGGCGTGAAGGACATCCGCGAGGCGATGCAGCAGGCCGAGCAGCGCCTTGCGCAATCCGGCCGCCAGACGATCCTGTTCGTCGACGAGGTGCACCGCTTCAACAAGGCGCAGCAGGACGCCTTCCTGCCCTACGTGGAGCGCGGCACGGTGACCTTCGTCGGCGCCACGACCGAGAATCCGTCCTTCGAGGTGAACAGCGCGCTTCTTTCGCGCGCGGCCGTCTATGTGCTGGAGCCCCTCGGCGAAGCGGACCTGCGGGCGCTGCTCGAAAAGGCCGGACTGGACATGGACGAAGAGGCGAAGGCGCGCCTCGTCGGCTTCGCCGACGGCGATGCCCGCCGCCTGCTGAACGCGGTCGAGATTCTCGCCAACACCGGCGCGCAGCACATCGACGCCGCCACCCTCGAGCGCACGCTGGCGCGCAACCTGCGGCGCTTCGACAAGGGCGGCGAGCAGTTCTACGACCAGATTTCCGCGCTTCACAAGGCGGTGCGCGGCTCCAATCCCGACGCGGCGCTCTACTGGCTGGTGCGCATGCTGGACGGCGGCGCCGAGCCGCTCTACGTCGGCCGCCGCCTCGTGCGCATGGCGGCCGAGGACGTCGGCCTTGCCGACCCGCGCGCGCTGCGCATCGCGCTCGACGCCTGCGAGACCTACGAGCGCCTCGGCTCGCCGGAGGGCGAGCTCGCGCTCGCCGAGGCGGTGCTGTACCTGGCGGTGGCGGCGAAATCGAACGCCGTGTATGAGGCCTATAATGCCGCGCGCTCGTTCGTCTCCCAGGACGCCACCCGGCCGGTTCCCATGCACCTGCGCAACGCGCCCACGCGCCTCATGAAGGATCTCGGCTACGGCCGCGACTACCGGTATGCGCACGACGAGGCGGGTGCCTACGCCGCGGGGGAGACCTATCTCCCCGAGGGCATGGCGCCCCAGGACTGGTATCGGCCCAGTGACCGCGGTCTCGAGCAGAAGATCCGCGACAAGCTCACCGAGCTGCGGGCGCTCGACGAGGCGGCGCGCAAGCGATGATCGACCTCCAGCTCCTGCGGAAGAATCCTGAGGAGGTCGCCAAGCGCCTCGGCGCACGCGGCGGCCCGCAGTTCGATACCGTGGAATTCCAGAGGCTCGAGTCGGCCCGCAAGACGCTGCAGACGCGCGTCGAGCAGGCGCAGGCGGCGCGCAACCGCGTTGCCAAGGAGATCGGACAGGCGAAGGGCAAGGGTCACGACGCGACCGCGCTTCTGCAGCAGGCCGAGGCGTCGAAAGGCGAGCTCGAGGCCTCCGAGAGGGAGCTCGCCGCCCTGCAGGCCGAGCTGCAGGATTTCGTCGGCCGCATCCCGAACATCCCGCACGAGTCGGTCCCCGCGGGCGTCTCTTCCGACGACAACCGCGAGGAGCGCCGCTGGGGCGAGCCGCGCAAGTTCGATTTCGCGGTCAAGGATCACGTCGACATCGGCCAGGCGCTCGGCGGCCTCGATTTCGCCACCGGGGCGAAGATCGCGGGCAGCCGCTTCGTGGTCATGCGCGGCGCCGTGGCGCGCCTGCACCGCGCCATCGCGCAGTTCATGCTCGACGTGCATACCCGCGACCACGGGTATACGGAGACCTACGTGCCCTACATGGTCACGGCAGAATGCGCGAACGGGGTCTCGAGCCTCGCCAAATTCAAAGGAGATCTTTTCAAGCTCGAGGAGCGCGACCTCTACCTGATTCCGACTGCAGAATACCCGGTCACGAACTTCGTGCGCGAGGAGATCCTCCCCGCGGAGTCGCTGCCGCTGAAATACGTCTGCCATTCGCCGTGCTTCCGCTCGGAAGCCGGCTCGGCCGGCAAGGACACGCGCGGCATGATCCGCAACCACCAGTTCGACAAGGTGGAGCTGGTGCAGATCGTGCACCCTTCGGTCTCCTACGCGGCGCACGAGGCGCTCACCGGGCACGCGGAATCGGTCCTGCGCCGCCTCGAGCTGCCCTACCGGGTGGTGACGCTGTGCACCGGGGACATGGGCTTCTCAGCCGCCAAGACCTACGACCTCGAAGTCTGGCTTCCGGGACAGAACGCCTATCGCGAGATCTCGTCGTGCTCGAACTTCGAGGCTTTCCAGGCGCGGCGCATGCAGGCGCGCTTCCGCAACGAGAAGGGCAAGCCGGAGTACGTGCATACGCTGAACGGCTCCGGGCTCGCGGTCGGGCGCACGCTCGTGGCGATCCTCGAGAATTTCCAGCAGGCCGACGGCTCGGTCAGCGTTCCGGCCGCGCTCCGCCCCTACATGGGCGGGCAGGAAAGGATCGGCGCTTAGGACTTCGCGGGGCCCGGCGCGAACGCGCCGACCACCATGCCGATGAGCACGATGATGATCAGGATGACCGCGACCAGCGCAAAGGGCGCTGCGGTATTGCCGCCCACGGGGAGGGTGCCGATCTCGCGGGCGAGAAGGGCGGCTTCGTCGTCGCTCAGCGCCGCCGCGCGCGCGGCTGCGGCCTTCGGCTCGATGCCGAGCTCCTGCAGCTGCTGCGCCACCTCGGCGCGACTCAGGAAGCGCTCGACCGTCTCGCGGTCGCCCTGCGCAACGACCTCGCCGGTCGCGATGAGCTCGGCCCGCGCGGCCTGATAGGGCATCCACGCAAGCAGGACCACGAGCAGGCGGCAAAGAAGGGCTTTGGCGGTTCGCGGCATGAGGCTTCCTCCCGGCCAAAATTCTAGCAGCGCGCGGAAATTCACGGACCGCCTGATAAAATTCGCGCTTTCCGAGCGGCCGCAACACCCGACTCCGCGGAGAGATGCCGGAGTGGTCGAACGGGGCAGACTCGAAATCTGTTGTACGGCTTGCCGTACCGGGGGTTCGAATCCCTCTCTCTCCGCCATACAGTCCGAAGCTCCGGCGCCCATTTCTCCGGGCGCCGGAGAATCATCCCAACATCCAAAGTATTTGCGGTTAATCGCTGCGCTATGTCGGCCGAGGTATCGGCCAAAAGCGGACACGAGTAAATCCGGATAAATTGCGGGCATCTGTAAGCATGCAAGGTAACCGTACACTGAAGCGCTTTGCGGTAATCGGATTGGGCGCTATCACCGGCGAAATCATCCGTTGCCTCGCCGCCCTTCAGGAATCGGAAACCCTTTGCGGGATCCTCGTGCGGCCCGGGCGGCTTGATGAAGCCAAGGAGCGAGCAGCCGGGATACGGGTAGTAGACAGTCTCGAGGCGCTTCTCGACCGGGACCCTGATGTCATCGCCGAATGTGCGGGTCACGGCGCCATGCGGGAATTCGCTGGGGATATCCTCGCACGCGGCACGGATCTGTTGTGCTCGTCGGTGGGTGTTCTCGCCGATCGCGAGTTCGCATCCGCGTTGATGCGCGCTGCACGTGCACGCCTGCTGATTCCTTCCGGCGCGATCGCGGGCCTCGACGGTTTGCTCGCGGCGCGTACCGCGGGACTCCGAGAGGTCACTTACACCTCGGTCAAGCCGCCCATTGCCTGGCTGGGCACGCCTGGCGAGGAGCGCGTGGCGGCCGCAGGGGGGAAGCGCGTTGTTTTTTTCGAAGGCACCGCGCGCGAAGCGGCAATGCAGTATCCGCAGAACGCCAACGTGGGAGTCGCCGTGTCACTTGCCGGGCTTGGTCTAGACCGGACCGCGGTCAAGCTCGTGTCCGACCCCGCCGCGACCGGGCCTCTCGGCGTTATCGAGGCGCAGGGGGATTTTGGCCGCTTCCGCTTCGAGATCCTCGCCTATGCGTCTCCCAGCAACCCAAAGACCTCCGTGCTCACGGCGCACAGCGTGGTGATGGCGCTGCGTGAGGGTATGGCATTCGAAGCACGCCTCCGTCAACTCGTGCCTTGACCCCGAAAAAAATAAGGGGGTACACTGAGCAATGAGCTGGCACGAGGTACCCGAGGCGCAGGCGCTGGGTGAAGAGGAGGCGATCGGCGTCGTGGTCGGCGGGCAGCAGATCGCGCTCTGCCGCAGCGGCGGCACCGTGCACGCGATCGGCGGTGTCTGCACACATCAACACGCGCTCCTTTCGGAGGGCTATGTGGAGGACGGGTGCATCGAATGTCCGCTGCACCAGGGACGCTTCGACCTGAAGACCGGAGCCCCGCTTGGCCCGCCCGTCACCGAAGGGGTGCGGGTGTACCGCATGCGCAGCGAGAACGGCAAATCGTACGTAGAGCTTCCGGATTGAGACTGCCTTGGCGCCCGAACGCATCGTAATCGTCGGCGCGGGGCAGGCGGGCGGACGCGCAGCCGAAGCCCTGCGCAATACCGGCTTCAAGGGCGAGGTCCTGCTTCTCGGTGAGGAGGCGCACGAGCCCTACGAGCGCCCGGCACTCTCCAAGGGTGTTCTGCTCGGGGAGGAGCCCGCGGCGCGCACGCTCATCCATCCGCGCGCATGGTACGCGGCGCAGAAAATCGACTTGCGCACCGGGACTCGGGTGGAGGCCATAGCGCCCGTGAGCCAGACGGTCCTTACCGCGCAAGGTGAGCGCATCGAGTATTCGCGGCTCCTGCTGTGCACCGGCAGCCGCGTCCGGCCTTTGGTCGGAGCGAACGAGGCCCTGCGCGGCGTGCATTACCTGCGCACGATCGGGGATAGCGAGCGACTCTCGGCCGAGCTTCGCCCCGGGCGTCGCATTGTCATCATCGGCGGCGGATTCATCGGCCTCGAGGTGGCGTCGAGCGCGGCCAGGCGCGGTCTTTCCGTGCGCGTGGTGGAGCGCCAGGGCGCGCTTCTCGACCGCGCGCTGCCGGCCGAAATCGCCGCGCACGTCGAATCCCTCCATCGCAGCCAGGGCGTGCAGTTGCACCTTGGGGTGTCCGTTGCGCGCATCCACGGCAGCGAAGCGGTCCAGGGCGTGGAGCTCGCGGACGGCACCAACTTGGAAGCCGACCTCGTCGTGGTCGGCATCGGCATCATTCCGAATACCGAGCTTGCCGAGGCTGCCGGTGCGGTTTCTAGCGATGGGATCGTGGTGGACGAATACTGCCGCACGAGCGTGGCGAACATCTATGCGGCGGGCGACGCGACCAACCACTACAACCTGCTTCTCGATCGCCGCATCCGGCTCGAGTCCTGGCAGAACGCGCAAAATCAGGCGGTCGCCGCCGCGCGCAATATGAGCGGCAACGCCAAGCCCTATGCCGAGATTCCGTGGTTCTGGTCCGACCAGCTCGGGCGCAACATCCAGATGGTGGGCATGGCCGAGCCCGGGCTCGAAATCATATGGCGCGGCGAGCCCGGAGCCGGTCGCTGCATGGCCTTTGGGCTGCGCGAGGGCCGGGTGCGACTTGCCGTTGCATTCGACCTTGGCGGAGAGATCCGGCACGCGCGCCGGCTGATCGAATCTCAGGCCCCGGTGACCGAGCGGCGCCTCACCGATCTCCAATCGAAGCTGAAAGACCTGGTGCCGGACAAGGCGGCGCGCCCGCTGGCCGCCTGACCTCCCTCTAAGGAGTTTCCATGTTCCTTGCCAATACAGTGATCGGACATCCCGGCGATTTCGCCAAGGATCGCGCCAACGCCGCGCGCGAATACAAGTGGCCCGAGGGCGGGCTGCAGGCGGTGCCCGACTGGGTCTATACCAGCCCCGAGATCTACCAGCGCGAGGTGGAGCGCATCTTTCACGGGCGCACCTGGAACTTCGTGGCGCTCGAGGCCGAGATTCCGAACCCCGGCGACTACACGCGCTCCTTCGTTGGGCCGACGCCGGTAGTCGTCGCGCGCGACCAGGATGGCTCGATTCATGTATTCGAGAACCGCTGCGCGCACCGTGGCGCGGAGTTTTGCCGCGCGCAGCGCGGCACAGTCAAGGAATTCGTCTGCCCGTATCACCAATGGACGTACGATCTGAAGGGCAATCTGCAGGGCGTGCCGTTCAAGCGCGGACTGAAGAAAGAGGGCGGCGGCATGCCGGCCGATTTCAGGAACGAGGACCACGGCCTGAAGAAGCTGCACGTCACGCGCCTGCACGGCGTGGTGTTCGCCTCGTTCTCGCCGGACATGGAGCGGATCGAGGACTATCTGACGCCCGAGATCCTGCGCGACTTCGAGATCGTGTTCAAGGGAAAGAAGCTCAAGATCCTCGGCTACTACCGCAACGAGCTGCCGGGCAACTGGAAGCTTTACCACGAAAACCTGAAGGACCCCTACCACGCCACGCTGCTGCATTCGTTCCTCGTCAACTTCGGCCTGATGGTCGCAGGCAGCAAGAACGGCATGATCGCGGACCCGAGCGGTCGGCATGGGACCCTCGCTTCTGCCAAGCCGCGCGACGTCACTGCCGCAGTCGACGAAGCTTCGAAGAAGGAGATGCGCGTGTACCGCGAGGGGATGAAGCTTGAAGACGGCCGATTCCTCGACTATGTGCGCGAGTTCGACTCGGAGTGGTCGGTGACCATGCAGACGATCTGGCCCAATCTCATCGTCCAGCGCGAGCTCAACACCCTCGGCATCCGCCACATCGTGCCCAACGGCCCGAACAGCATGATCATGATCTGGACGATGTTCGGCTATGAGGACGACAGCGAGGAGATGACGCGGCACCGCCTGCGGCAAGGCAACCTGATGGGGCCCTCCGGGTTCCTCGGGCTCGAGGACAACGAGGCGATAAAGTTTGTCCAGGAAGGCGTGCGCCGCTCACCTTCGGAGCGCGGCATTCTCAAGCTGGGCGGCGCCAGCGAGGGGACGACGACTTCGGTCATCGACGAGGCGGCCATCCGCGCCATGTACCGCCACTACCGCGAAGTGATGGGGTTGTAGGATGTACGCCGGCTACGACATGCCTGCGGCGGACCCGCGCACCACGCGCGAAATCCGGCTCGAAATCGAGGAGTTCCACGCCGCGTACTGCTGGACGCTCGATTCCGGCGCGCTCGAGAAATGGCCCGACTACTTCACCGATGACGCGGTGTACCGCATCACGGCGCGCGAGAACGCGGATGCCGGGCTGCAGGTCGGCCTGGTGTACGCCGATTCCAGAGCGATGATCCGCGACCGCGCATTCGCGGTCCAGCACACCCAGATGTTTGCCCCGCGGTACATGCAGCACTTCGTGACCAACGTGCGGGTTCTGGAGGTGCGTGGCGAGTTCATCAAGGCACAGGCCAACTATCTCCTGCTGCAGACGCTGGTGGACGGGCCTTCCACCATCCACCAGGCCGGGCGCTACTACGACACGTTCGCCCGGTCCGGCGGCCGCCTGCTGCTCAAGGAGCGCCAGTGCGTGTACGACACGGTGCTCATCGCCAACGACCTGGTGCTTCCGGTCTAGTCGATGCGCAGCGCGCCGCGACCGTACTCATTGTTCGCTTCGATGAGGCGCACCAGAGTCGCCATGAAGACGTCGCGTTCCTTTTGCGTGAGCGGCGCGCACAGGCGGTCCTGGGCGCGCTGCATGGCGCCGAACATGGCCGCGGTCAGCGAGCGGCCGCGCTGCGTGATGCGGGCGAGCTTGGCACGCCGGTCGCGCGGATTCGGCTTGCGCGAGACGAGCCCGCGCGCCTCCAGGCGCGACAGCACTTCGGCCGTGGTGGTGCGATCGAGGCCGAGTTCTTCCGAGAGCGAAACCTGGTCGAGCGCGCCGCGGATGGCAAGCGCCGTGAGCAGGCCATACTGCACCGGGGTGAGCTGCGACGCCTTGCATTCCTCGAGGAAGAGCGCGCCGTGGATCTGATGCAGGCGGCGGATGAGGTAGCCCGGGCGCGACCACAGCGGCAGGCGCAGGTCGCGTGCGCTTTGCTTGTCCGTACGCAGCGAGCGGGCGCGCATGACGCGCGAGTCTAGCCTATTCCGAATCCGCATCTCGTTTTCCAAAGGAGGGATCAGCTCATGAAAAGACGCGATTTCCTGAAGCAGGCTGGCGCGGGCGCGGCGCTCGGCGCACCGCTCGCCGCAATCAGCACCGCCGCGCAGGCGCAAAGCGATACCGTGCGCTGGAGATTCGCCACCATGTGGCCGAAGAGCCTGGACGCGATGCACGGCTCCGCGGAAAACTGGGCCAAGCGCGTGACGGCCATCACTGGTGGCAAGTTCGAGATCCGCACCAGCGCTGCGGGGGAGATCGTACCGCCGGGCTCGGTGTTCAACGCCGTCCAGGACAACACTATTGAGTGCGGCCACGTGCTGAGCTCGTTCTTCTTCGGCAAGGACACGGCGCTCGGCTTCGACGCGGGCATGCCTTTCGGCCTGAACGCCCGCCAACAGGCGGCCTGGATGTACGACGGCGGCGGCCTGCAGCTCATGCGCGAGGTTTTCAAGAAGTACAACATCGTGCAGTTCCCGGTGGGCAACGTTGGCGTGCAAATGGGCGGCTGGTACCGCAAGGAGATCAAGAGCGTCGCGGACCTCAAGGGCCTCAAGTTCCGCATCGGCGGAATCGGCGGCGCGATCCTCGTGAAGCTGGGCGCCGTGCCGCAGCAGATCCCGCCGAGCGACATCTACACCTCGCTCGAGAAGGGCACCATCGACGCCGCCGAATGGATCGGGCCCTACGACGACGAGAAGCTCGGCCTGAACAAGGTGGCCAAGTACTACTACACGCCCGGTTGGTGGGAAGGCAGCGCGCAGGTCACGCTGATCATCAACCAGAAGGCCTGGGATGCGCTACCCAAGGCCTATCAGGAAGCCGTCGAGTGCGCCGCCGCGGAGCAGACGCTCGTCATGCTCGCGAAATACGACGCGAAGAATCCCGAAGCGCTCAAGCGCTTGGTCGGCGCCGGTGCGCTGCTGCGCCGCTTCCCGCGGCCGGTCCTCGACGCCTGCTACAAGGCGACCAACGAGTTCTTCGAGGAGCACGCCGCGAAGAGCCCGGAGTTCAAGAAGATCTACGACTCCTGGTCCAAGTTCCGCGATGACGAGAACCAGTGGTTTCCGGTCGCCGAGCAGGCCCTGGACGACTACCGCTACGCCAAGGCGCAGGGCCGATGAGCTCCGGGGCCGCGGGCGGGCAGGGCGTAGGCGCGCGCATTCGCCGCAAGGAGGACTCGCGCCACCTGCACGGCCGCGGGCAGTTCGTCACGGACATGATCCTGCCGGGGCAGCGCGAGGTCGCATTCTTGCGCTCCCCGGTTGCCCACGCGCGACTGATCGCGGTGCGCAAGCCGGCCGGCTACGAGGGCCGTATCTTTGCCCGCCCCGACATGCCGGAGATCGCCGCGATCGCCGCTCCGTCGACGCTGCCGACCTTCAAGCTTTCCGAGCAACATCCGCTCGCGCATGACAAGGTCCGCTTCGTGGGCGAGGCGATTGCCTGCGCCGTGGGACGGACACGCGCCGAAGCGGAGGACTTCTGCGAGCTCGTGCAGTTCGACCTCGACGAGCTACCGGCACTGGTGGACTCGACCAAGGCGCGGCTGGACAGGGCGGTCCGTGTACACGAGCAGTGGGACGACAACCTGTATCTCACGCTGCAGATGGACAACGGGTTCGACGAGTGCGCCAAGCGCGCGGACGTGGTGGTGAAGCGCGAGATCGCGCTTTCGCGCCAGTCAATGAACCCGATGGAGTGCCGCGCGACGCTTGCGTACTGGGACGAACGCGCGAACCAGCTCATGGTCTACAGCTCGTCGCAAACGCCGCACCTGCTGCGCGTGGGGCTCGCCCGCTTTCTCGGCCTGAACGAGGAAAAAGTGCGTGTCGTCTCGCCGGACGTCGGCGGCGGATTCGGTTACAAGTGCATCGTCTTTCCCGAGGACCTGGTGGTGTGCTGGCTCGCCCTCCGGTACCGGCGCCCGTTCCGCTACATCGAGGACCGGCGCGAGCATCTCGTTGCGGGCGCGAATTCGCGCCAGCACCACTACAGCCTCACCGCATACGCGTCCAAGGAAGGCCGGCTGCTTGCGCTGGACGCGCAGGTGACCGTAGACGGCGGCGCCTACTCCAACTGGCCTTTCACGATTGGCCTGGAGCCCGGGCAGGCGCTCGGCAATCTTCCGGGACCGTACGAGTTCCGCGGCTACCGGTCGAAGGTGTTCTGCGTCGCGACCAACAAACCCGGCTTCCTGCCCTATCGCGGCGTCGCGCGCACTGGCGTGTGCTTCGCGATGGAGCTGATGATTGACGCGATCGCCCGGGCCGTGGACCGCGACCCATACGAGGTCCGCCTGCAGAACCTGGTGCGGCCCGACCAGATGCCGTACAACAACGTCGCACGCAAGCACTACGACAGCGGCGACTATCCGCGTGCCCTGAAAATGGCGCGCGAGAAGCTCGATGCGGACAAATGGCTCGAGCGCCAGAAACGCGGCGAGCCCGACGGCCGACGGATCGGGATCGGCTTCGCAAGCTACTGCGAGCAGACTGCCCACGGCACCAGCGTGTTCGCGGCCTGGGGCTTGCCGATGACGCCGGGCTACGACCAGGCCGCCGTGCGGCTTACCGCGGGCGGCGGCCTGGAAGTGCGCGTCGGCGTGCATTCGCACGGCCAGGGCATGGAGACCACGCTTGCCCAGCTTGCGCACGAGGTGCTCGGTATCGATGTCGCGCGCATTCAGGTCGTCCACGGCGACACGGGCACCACGCCGTTCTCCACGGGGACCTACGCTTCGCGCTCGATCGTCATGTCCGGCGGCGCCGTAGTGAACGCGTGCAAGGAGCTGATCCCGCGGCTCATGCGCATCGGGGCGCACCTTCTGGGCTGCTCGCAGGACGAGGTGAAGTTCGAGGAAGGCGCAGTCGTCGGCCCCAAGGGCCGCGCAACCCTCGCCGATATCACCGAAGCGTGGTACATGCGCCCGGAGCGGTTGCCGGCCGACGTCGATCGCGCGGGCCTGGAGGCGTCGGTGGCTTTCAAGCCGAAAGTCGATACCGGCGCGTTCACTTACGCGTCGCACGCGGTCGCCGTGGCGGTCGACACCGAGACCGGGCACGTCGAGATCCTCGACTACGTGATCGTCGAGGATTGCGGCACGCTCGTGAACCCGATGGTCGTCGAAGGGCAGACGATGGGCGGCGTGGCGCAGGGCATCGGCACCGCGCTCTACGAGGAGCAGCAATACGACGTAAACGGCCAGCCGAACGCCTCGACGTTCATGGACTACCTCTTGCCGGGCCCCACCGAGGTGCCGGCGCTTCGCGTGTACCACCTCGAGACGCCGTCGCCCTACACGCAGTACGGCATCAAGGGCATGGGCGAAGGGGGCGCTATCGCCCCGCCGGCGGTGATTTTCAACGCGGTGAACAATGCCCTCGATCCGCTCGGCGTAGAAGTGAACGAGACGCCTCTCACGCCCGAAAAAGTGCTGGGAGCGATCGAGAGGGCGCGCACGGAGAAAGAGAAGAGGGAGGCCGCATGAAAGCAGCGGCCTTCGAATACCGGCGCGCCAGGGACGTAGCCGACGCAGTGAAGGCCCTCGCCTCGATGCCAGGCGATGCCAAGCCGCTCGCCGGCGGGCAGTCGCTCGGGCCGATGCTCAATCTCAGGCTCGCGAGACCGAAGGTCCTCGTCGATCTGGCCAGGATCGAAAGCCTCAGGCAAATTCGGGATGAAGGCGATGCCTGGGTCATCGGTGCAGGGGTCACGCACGCTGAGCTCGAGGACCGGCCGCTCGCAGGCTGCGCGCCCCTTGCGGCTGTGGCGCGCACGATCGCGTATCGCGCGATCCGCACGCGCGGCACGATAGGCGGCAGCCTCGCGCATGCTGATCCGGCGGCCGACTGGCCGCTCGCGCTTTCAGCGCTCGACGCCAAATTACTCCTGGCCGGGAAGGGTGGCCGGCGCGAAGTGCCGGCGGGCGAGTTCATGAAGAGCGCCTTCGCGACGGTGCTCGGCGACGACGAGATTCTGGAAGCCGTGCGCGTGCCGAAGCTCGGCGCGAGCGCCGCCTGGGGTTATTACAAGTTTTGCCGCAAGACGGGAGAGTTTCCGGAGGCGTCCGCGGCGCTGCTGCTCGATCCGGAGCGCAGGCTCGCCCGCCTGTATGCCGGCGCTCTCCACGGCGCGCCAAGGGCGCTCGACGGTGTAGCGCGCGCGGTAGCCCAAGGCGGTGCCCGGGCCGCGAGCCCGGACCTGGTGGACGCGGCGCTCGAGCGCGTCGCCCCCGGGATGGGGCCGGGCGCGCGCAAAATGCGCGCCGCGGCGGTCCGTCGCGCGATCGAGCGCGCTTTCTCATGACGCCGATCACGATGACCGTGAACGGCGAGGCGGTGGAGGCGCTCGTCGAGCCACGGCAGCATCTCGCCGATTTTGTCCGCGACAACCTGCGGCTCACCGGCACGCATCTGGGCTGCGAGCACGGCGTGTGCGGAGCCTGCACCGTGCTCATCGACGGCAAGCCGGGACGCTCGTGCATCGCGTACGCCGTGCAATGCGAAGGCTCGGAGGTCCGCACCATCGAGGACTTCGAGTCCGATGTGCTGATGAAGCAGCTGCGAGAGGCGTTCTCGCGCGAGCACGCTTTGCAGTGCGGGTTCTGCACGCCAGGAATGCTGATCGCGGCCCGCGACCTGGTGCAGCGGCTTCCCGCCGCCGACGAGCAGCGCATTCGCGAGGAGATGTCGGGAAATCTCTGCCGCTGCACCGGCTATCTGGGCATCGTGCGCGCCATCGCCTCGGTGATGAAGGCGCGCGGCGCGGCAAACGAAGCTCCGTCTGAAGTGACGCCGAAAGCCGCCCCCGTTGCCTTCGCCCCTGCGCCGATCGCGTCGCGTCCCGGCGGAGACACGGCACCACGCCAGGTCGGCGGCGGCACTCGCATCGAGGATTCATTCCGCGTGCAACATCCCGCGGCCGTCGTATGGAATGCGTTCGCCGACATGGCAGCGGTCGCGGCGTGCCTGCCCGGGGCGCAGATCAGCGAGCAGCGCGGCGACAGCCTCAAGGGGCGGATCGAAGTCAAGTTCGGTCCCATGCGCGCCGCCTTCGCCGGCGCGGCTTCCGTGGAGCGCGACGCCGCCGCGCGGCGCGGCATCATCCACGGCGCCGGGCAGGACGCTCTGTCGTCTTCGCGCGCAAGGGGGGATATCGCCTATGCGATCGTCGAGGAAGGTCCGCAAAGTACGCGCGTCGTGGTGAGCATCGACTACAGCCTGCAGGGCCCGCTCGCGCAGTTCTCGCGTGGCGGCCTGGTGCAGGAGTTCGTCGCCGGAATGGTGGCCGAGTTCGCGGCGAACCTCGACCGTAACCTGGCCGCGGGCGGCGGCGGGCCTGCCGCGCCTGCGGCGCAGCTCGACTTCGGCCGCGTACTCTGGAGATGGGTGAAATCGTTTTTCCAAAAGAGAGGATCGTCATGAACCTGCTTCGAATTCTTTCAGCTCTGGTCCTGGCCGCGATAACCGGCGGCGCGGCGGCACAGACCGAGCCTCTGAAGGTCCGGCTCGACTGGACGCCGTGGGGTTCGCACGCTCCGATCCATCTCGCGATGCAGAAGGGCTGGTTCAAGCAGGCCGGCCTCGACGTGTCGGTCGAGGATGGCAACGGCTCGGTTACGACCGTGCAGCTGGTCGGCGCCGGGAACTTCGACGTCGGCCATGCCAGCCTCGCGCCGATGATGATCGCGCGCGACAAGGGGCTGCCGGTGCGGGCGATCGCGAACTTCGCGCGCAAGAACGACATCGGCCTCCTCGTGCCGCGCGGCGGGGCGATCAAGGGTCCGAAGGACCTCGCCGGCAAGAAGATCGTCTTCACCGCGGGTTCACTCGAGGCGCCGTTCCTCGACACGTTCCTCGCGAAGGGCGGGCTGAAGCGCGAGCAGGTCGAGCTCGTAAGCGTCGAGGCCGCGGCCAAGGTGCCGACCTACGCGGCGAACCGCGCCGATGGTGTCTTTTCCACGGTGCCTTTCGTGCAGCCCGCCGTCGAAGCCAGCCGGCCCTCCGACGCAGTTCTGTTCTCCGACTATGGCCTGCAGTTCCCGAGCTTCGGCCTGGTCTCGTCGGAAGAGCGCATCAAGGCCCGCGGGCCGGCGCTGCGGCGCTTCGCGAGCATCGTGTGCGGCGCATGGGAGTACATCATGAATGGCCATGAGGACGAGGCGGTGCAGGCCATCATCGCCCAGCGGCCGCAGGCCAAGCTCGATCCGAAGGTCCTGCGCGGCCAGATCGATGCGCTGAAAGGCTATTTCGGCACTGCCGCGTCCAAGGGCATGCCGGTCGGCATGATGGCCGACGCGGACTGGGCCGAAGGGGTGAAGACCATGGCTTCGGTGAAACTCATCAAGGACGCCAAGGCTTCGGAGTTCTACACCAACTCGCTTCTCGACCCGGCGCTCATCAGGAAGATCTCGGGTCGATGAGCGCGCGCGCGGCCGCCGGGATCGAGGTGCGCGGCCTGCGCAAGACGTTTGGCGAGGCGGGCGTGACGGCGCTGGAGGCGGTGGATCTCTCCATCGCCCCACGGCAGTTCGTCAGCGTGCTCGGTCCGAGCGGATGCGGCAAGAGCACGCTGCTTCGCTGCATCGCCGGCCTGGAGGTGCCCAGCGGCGGCTCCGTGACAGTCAACGGCGCTACGGTCATCGCGCCGCCCGAAGGCCTCGGCATGGTGTTTCAGCGCGATGCGCTCCTCGAATGGCGCAGCGTCGCGGACAACCTCCTGCTGCCGGTCGACTTCCGCCGGGGCGATCGCAAGCAGGCGCGCGCCCGGGCCGCGGAGCTCCTCGCGCTCACCGGCTTGCAGGGCTTCGAAAACACCTACCCCGCGCAGCTCTCGGGCGGCATGCGACAGCGCGTGGCGCTCTGCCGCGCGCTCGTCGACGACCCGGTCCTCCTGCTTATGGACGAGCCGTTCGGAGCGCTCGATGCCCTCACGCGCGACCAGATGAACATCGAGCTGCAGCGCATGTGGCTCGCCGAGCACAAGACCGTCGTTTTCGTCACCCACAGCATCACCGAGGCGATCTTCCTGGGCGACCGCGTGGTCGTCTTCACGCCGCGTCCGGGCCGGATCGCCGAGGTGATCGACATCGACCTGCCGCGGCCGCGGCGGCTGGCGCTGCGGGCGAGCGAGAAGTTCGTCTCTTACGCAAGCCACATCCGCAGCCTTTTCGAGGACATGGGGCTTCTCAAGGAGGATGCGTGAAGGGAGGCTTTACCGCGCTCGCGGTGCTCGCTTCGATCTTCGCCGGCTGGGAGATCGCGGTGCGCGCGTTCGCGGTGAAGCCGGTCATCCTGCCGCCGCCTTCGGCGATCTTCGTGGCGCTAGGCGCGGACTTCGGCTGGTACCTGAACCATGCCTGGTACACGCTGATCGTGACCCTCGGCGGCTTCGCGCTCGCGGTCGTCTTCGGCGTCCTGCTGGCGGTCCTGATCGTGGAATCGCGCCTGCTGGAAAAGACGATCTATGCGCTGATCGTCGGGCTGAACAGCGTGCCGAAGGTCGCGGTCGCGCCGCTCTTCGTGATCTGGCTCGGCACGGGCGCCGAGCCGAAGATCGCCATCGGCTTTCTCATCGCGGTCTTCGCCATCGTCATAGACACGGTGCTCGGCCTGAAATCGGTGCCACCCGACATCCTCGATCTCGCCAAGTCGCTCCGCGGCGGCCGGCTCGCGACGCTCTGGCGCATCCGCTTTCCATGCGCGCTGCCGTCGCTCTTCGCCGGGATGAAGGTCGCGATCTCGCTCGCCCTGGTCGGAGCGATCGTCGGCGAGTTCGTCTCCTCGCAGCGCGGGCTGGGCTATGTGATCCTCAGCGCGCAGGGCACTTTCGACACAGCGCGGGTCTTCGCCGCGATCATGGTGCTCGGCGTCATGGGCATGGCTCTTTTCTGGCTCATCGCGCTCGCCGAGCGCCTCGTCATTCCGTGGCACGTGTCGCAGAAACAGTACATCCCCACAGCGTAAAAGATCGAAAGGAGAAACCCGTGGCACTCGTTCCAATCGCGAAGCAAGGCAACTTCCTCCATATCTACGACTTCAAGGTCGATCCGAACCATATCGACGACTTCATCCGCCTGTTCAACGAATTCGACTACGGCGACAACAATCCGATGCACAAGTCGGCGGCGCAGGTGAAGGACGGCGCGCTGGTGCAGGACGTCGCGGACCCGACGCGCTTCTGGCTGATCGGGGAGTGGGCCGACATCGTCGAGCACGCCAAGATCCGCAAGGTGCTCGCCGAGGAGATGAAGCCGCAGTTCATCAAGTACATCGCCGGTGGCAAGTTCGTGCCGGCATACGGCAAGGTCGTGTCCAGCACGCCGCAGGACATCCTCGACAAGGCGGCGAAGCGCTAGGGTGCGGCTCTACACCTTCTTCAGGTCCTCGACTTCGTACCGGCTGCGCATCGCGCTGGCGTGGAAAGGCTTGCCTTACGAGGCTGCCTACACCAGCCTGCCGAAGATGCAGCACAAGGATCCTGCGTATACCGCGCTCAATCCGCAGGGCCTGGTGCCCGCGCTGGTCACCGACGACGGCCAGGTCTATACGCAGTCCATGGCGATGATCGAGTGGCTGGATGAGCGCTACCCCGAGCCGCCGCTGATGCCCGCGGGCCGCGACGAGAAATGGTATGTCCGGGGGGTGTCGCAGATCGTCGGCTGCGACATCCATCCGCTCAACAACGCGCGCGTGCTCAAGTACCTGCGCGGCGAGTGCGGGTTGAGCGAAGAGCAGGTAAACGGGGCCTGGTATGGCCACTGGATCGCCGAGGGTCTCGCCGGCCTGGAAGGCTTTCTCGCCGCGCAGGGGCGCGCGGGGCGATATTGCCTGGGCGATCGGGTGACCATGGCCGACGTATGCCTCGTGCCACAGGTATTCAACGCCCAGCGCTTCAAGTGCGACCTGAAGCCTTATGCGCGCATCATGAAGATTTTCGAGTATTGCATGGCGCTCGAGGCGTTCTCCAGCACGGAGCCTTCGCGCCAGGCGGACGCCGCCTAGCTGCCGAGATAGCGCCCGTCGTAATAGCGGGAGGGGTCCGGGCGCTGCGGTCCGAGAAGCCCGGCTTCGATGCGCAAGTCGAGCACGGTATCGATGCCCGCCGAGTCGATCCGCGCATCGCGGAAAAGACCGTCGTCCGGATCCGCCAGCGCGTCGAAGGTCCGGTTGGCCAAGGGCGCTTCGAGGTTGAATGTCCTGGCCAGATGCGCGACGGCGGCAGTCCGGTTGGCAGGCTCCAGCGCCCAGGCAAGGCTTTCGCGATACGCGCGGGCATAGGCGCGCAGACGCGGGCCGTTTGCGCTCGCCCAGCGGCGCGTCGTAACCGCGCAGGAGCCAAGGTAGCGCGGCAGGTAGTCCCGGGCGCGGGCGAGCGTGGGCGCGCCTTGTGCCGCAAGCGCGAAGCTGAACGGCGGTGTTACGAGCGCAGCGTCGATCTTGCCTTCGCGCAGCGCCTGCGCCCGAGGCTCGTGCCCCCCGCACGCCACCGTCTGGTAGTCGGCCGGCGAAAGTCCCATGCCGCGCAGCATCCGGTGCGCGACGAGGGCGAAGCCCGATGCGGGATCGTCGACTCCGAGCCGGCCGCCCAAGAGATCGCGAGCGGTGGAAATTCCGGGCCGCGCCATGAGCGCGAGGATTCCCGCGTTGAGACCCATGAAAATGAACAGATCGGCCGCGCGCCGCTCGACCTCGTACACGACATCGTCCGCCGAGAGCACACCCACTTCGCGCTCGCCGCTCAGCAACGACTCCGTGGTCATCGCCGAGCCTCGCGTATACGCGAGGTCGATGTCGAGGCCATGCCGCGCGAATACGCCCCGCTCCATGCCGAGCGTGACGGGCAGGTTGTAGGCCGCACGAAACAGCATGAGCTTCACTGCGGGAGAATAACCTATACTCGTTTTGTGGAGCTGGTCGACGTCTCCAAGCAATACGCCACCGCCGACGGGCCGCTCCGGGCGCTCGAGCGCGTATCACTATCGATCGCCGAAGGAGAATTCGTCTCGATCGTCGGGCCGAGCGGCTGCGGCAAGAGCACGCTCATGCTGATCGCTGCGGGGCTCGTTCCACCGAGCGCCGGTAGCGTGCACGTCGGCGGCCGGGAGGTGCACGGTCCGTACGGCAACGTCGGCGTGGTATTCCAGGACGCGACGCTCTATGAATGGCGGCGCGTACTTGACAACGTGCTGCTCCCAGCGCAGATCCAGGGTCTCGATCTCGAGCGGGCGCGTACTCGCGCGCGCGAGCTCCTGGAATTGGTCGGCCTCGGGGGGTTCGAGAGTAAGTATCCCTTCCAGCTTTCGGGTGGCATGCGCCAGCGGGTAGCGCTGTGCCGAGCGCTGGTGCACGATCCCGCGCTGCTGTTGATGGACGAGCCGTTCGGGGCGCTCGATGCGCTCACACGCGACCAGATGAACCTCGAGCTCCAGGCCCTGTGGCAGGCGCACCGCAAGACCGTGCTCTTCATCACCCACAGCATTAGCGAGGCGGTGCTTCTATCCGACCGCGTCATCGTCATGTCACCCCGCCCAGGACGCATCGGCGCGAGCATAGACATCCGCTTGCCTCGGCCGCGTACGCTGGATTTCGAGGACACGCCCGAGTTCGGGCGCTACGCACGCGAGATCCGCAGCCTGTTCCAGTCCTGGGGATTGCTGAAGGCAGGCGCATGAAGCGCGTCGCCGTCTATGTTTATCCGCTTGCCACCCTCGTGGGGATCCTCGCGGTGTGGGAGCTCGCCTCTCGGCTGGGCGAGATTCCGCGCTACATCCTTCCTGCGCCGAGCGGCATCGCGGCGCGCTTCTACGCCCTGCACGCGCTTATCGTCAAGGAGTCCCTTTTCACTCTTGAGGCGACGCTGCTGGGCTTCGGTTTGAGCGTGCTCATCGGCGTCCCGCTCGGCATGGCGCTCGTTTCGTCGCGCGCATTCAACCGGGCGGTCTACCCGTTGCTCATCGGGTCCCAGGTCGTTCCGAAAGTCGCGGTTGCGCCGGTATTCCTGGTGTGGTTTGGGTTCGGGCTCCTGTCAAAGGTGATGATCACATTCCTCATCGCGTTTTTCCCGATCCTCATCTCCGCTGTCGTTGGATTGCAGTCCACCGAGCTCGAAAAGCTTTACGTGGCGCGCGCCGCGGGCGCGAGCGAGCTGCAGCTCTTCCGGCTGGTGCGCCTGCCGCATGCGTTGCCTTCCATCTTCGGCGGCATGAAAGTGTCGATCACGCTCGCCGTGGTCGGCGCGCTGGTCGGAGAGTTCGTCGCCGCTGAGAACGGCATCGGCCGTGTACTGCTGAGTGCCAGCGGCAATATGGATACCGAGCTTCTTTTTGCAGGTATTTTCGCGCTCGTCGTCATTGGGGTGGTGCTCTTCCTGCTCATGGAAGTACTCGAGCGCCTCGTCCTGCCGTGGCATATTTCGTACCGCCCGTCTAAGGAGACCCTATGACGATCCGCCAGATATTTTTACTCGCCGTGCTCGGCGCTTGTTCTTCCACCGCCGCGATTGAGTCCAACTTTCAGTAGGTTGCTCATGATGTAACCGCACCGGAAGTTCGAGAGCCATCTTTTCCGCTATATTGGGTCGCTCCATGAGCGCAGGGATCTATGGAGCCGACAACCGCGCGTTCCACTACGCGGTGCTGTGCTCAATCATCCTTCACGGCCTTCTGCTGCTCGCGCTTCCGGGTCTGCGGGAGAGCAGCCGCCGCGAGGACGCGCACCTGGGCCCGCTCGTCGCGCGGCTTGCGCCCACGCCGCGTGTGGCGCCGGCACCGCCGAAAGCAGAGCCGCAACCTCGCGCGGAGGAGCCGCCGGCGCAGCCGGTCGCGAAGCCGTCCCCCGCGCCAAAGCCTGCGCCGATCGCCAGGCCGCAGAAGGCGCCCGCAAAGTCCGCGCCGCCGCCCGTGTCGCCGCCGGCGCCCCAGGCGGCACAGCCACCGCCGCAGGCGGCACCGGCGCCGGCGCCGCCCGCGGCCATCGCCAAAGCCGAGCCCTCGCCGGCCGCCACGGCGCCGGCGGCACCGCCCGAGGCGGCCGACGCCGGAACGCTCGCGCAGTACCGGCTGGAGCTCATCAGCGTGGCCAAGCGCTACAAGCGCTACCCGCGCGTCGCCATGGACAACAACTGGGAAGGCACGGCGGAAATCCGCATGGTGGTGGGCGCGAACGGCATGATCGCCTCGCTCGTCGTGCGCAAGGGAACCGGCCATGACATCCTCGACCAGGAAGCCCTGCAATGGATCCGCAAGGCGAAGCCGCTCGCGCCGATCCCGGCTTCCCTGCGCGGCAAGGAATTCGTGGTCGACATCCCGGTGATTTTCAACCTGAAGGAGCCGAGCTAGTCCACGCCGACGGCGCTCTGCGCGTTCATGCATGAGATGAAGACGGACCTGGAGCGCGCATTCTCTGCCGATGGCGCGCTGGCCTCGCGCGTGCGCGCCTTCAAGCCGCGCGCGCAGCAGCTCGAGATGGCGCAGGCGATCGCTCGCGCGATCGACGCGAACGCGGTGCTCGTCGCCGAGGCGGGCACCGGCACCGGCAAGACCTTCGCCTACCTGGTCCCCGCGCTCCTCGCGGGGGGGAAGGTGATCGTCTCCACCGGGACCAAGACCTTGCAGGACCAGCTTTTCGACCGCGATCTGCCGGCCGTGCGGCAGGCGCTCGCCTCCGGCGCGAGCTCGGCGCTCCTCAAGGGCCGCGCCAACTACGTATGCCTGTACCGCCTGCGGCGCTCGGCAGGCGAGGCGCGCCTTGCGAGCCGGGACGAGGCCGCGCAACTGCGAAAGATCGAGCATTTCGCGCGCACGACGCCGAGCGGCGACCGCGCCGACCTGGCCGATGTGCCGGAGGACGCGCCGGTCTGGGCGCATGCCACGTCCACGCGCGACAATTGCCTCGGCCAGGAGTGCCCGGACTACCGCGACTGCTTCGTCATGCGCGCGCGGCGCAACGCCCTCGCCGCGGATGTCGTGGTGGTGAACCATCATCTCTTCTTCGCCGACGTGGTGCTGCGCGACGAGGGGGTTGCCGAGCTGCTGCCGGCCTGCAACACGGTGATCTTCGACGAAGCGCACCAGCTCCCCGAGACCGCGCGGATGTTCTTCGGCGAGCGCCTCTCCACCACCCAGCTCGCCGAGCTTGCGCGGGACGTGCGCATCGAGCTGCGCGCCGCCGGGGGCGCCTCGCCCGAGCTCGAGAGCCTCGCCTCGCGGATGGAAAAGACCGCGCGCGACCTGCGGCTCGCGCTCGGGGCGCCGGTCGGGCGCATGGCGTGGCTGGAGGCGCGGCGGCTCCCCGAGTTCGACGAGGCGCTCGCGCGCCTGGTGGAGGTGCTCACGGCGCTCTGCGAGCCGCTGGCGATGCAAGCCGAGCGCAGCGAGGGCCTGGAGTCGTGCAGCCGCCGGGCCGGGATCGCGCGCGCGCTTCTCATCCGGCTGCGCGAAGCGGACGCCGCGGACGAGATCCGGTGGGCCGAGGTGATGGCGCACGCCGCGCAGCTCCATGTGACGCCGCTGTCGTCGGCCGAGCTCTTCCGCCGCCAGATGGCCGACCATCCGCGCGCCTGGATCTTCACCTCCGCGACGCTCGCGGTCGGCGAGGACTTCGGCCACTTCACGCGCGAGCTGGGCCTCGAAGGCGCGCAGACCGCCGGCTGGGCGAGCCCCTTCGATTTCGCGAACCAGGCGCTGCTCTACGTGCCGAAGGGGCTGCCGGGCGATCCGAATGCGCCGGGCTTCACCGAGGCGCTGCTGCAGGCCGTGATGCCCGTCCTCGAGGCGAGCGGGGGACGGGCATTCCTCCTTTTCACCACGCTGAAAGCGCTGCGCCGCGCCCACGAGTGGCTCCGCGACCGTATCCCGTTCCCGCTGCTCGTGCAGGGCACGGGCTCGCGCAGCGATCTCTTGTCGAGGTTCCGCGCGCTCGGCAACGCGGTGCTCCTCGGCAGCCACTCCTTCTGGGAGGGCGTGGATGTGCGCGGCGAGGCGCTTTCGCTCGTGGTGATCGACAAGCTGCCGTTCGCGCCGCCGGACGATCCGGTGCTCGCCGCGCGCATCGATGCGCTGCGCACCCGGGGCGGCAACCCGTTCAACGAGCTGCAGCTGCCGCAGGCGGTGCTGCAGCTCAAGCAGGGCGCGGGACGTCTGATCCGCGGCGAGAGCGACCGCGGCGTGCTGATGCTTTGCGATCCGCGGCTGGTGTCGAAGCCCTACGGCAAGCGCATCCTCGCCAGCCTGCCGCCGATGAAACGGACCCGCTCGCTGGAGGAGGTGCAGGCCTTCTTCGCTAGAATCGCCGCGTGAAAGTGCTTATCACCGGCGGCGGCGGATTCATCGGCTCGCGCCTCGCACGGGCGCTCCTCGCGCGCGGCGAGCTCGCCGGCGAGCGCATCACGAGGCTCGTGCTGCTCGACGCCGCCTATGGCTGGCAGCCGAGCGACGGCCGTGTCGAGCTCATCCTGGGCGACATCGCGGACCCGGCGCTGGTGGAGCGCGCGGTCGGCCCGGACACCGCCGCGGTCTTCCACCTCGCCGCCGTGGTCAGCGGCGCCGCCGAAGCCGACTTCGATCTCGGCATGCGCTCCAATCTGGACGGAACGCGCTTGCTGCTCGAGCGGCTGCGTCGCTGCGCTGCGCCGGCGCGCCTCGTCTTCGCGAGCTCGGTGGCCGCCTTTGGCGGCGCATTGCCCGACGTGCTCGACGATTCCACGACTGCCCTGCCGCAGACCTCCTACGGCACGCAGAAGGTCATCGGCGAATACCTGATCTCGGACTATTCGCGCAAGGGCTACCTCGACGGCCGTTCGCTGCGGCTGCCGACCATCGTCGTGCGCGCCGGCCGGGCCAACGCGGCCGCTTCGTCGTTCGCGAGCGGCATCCTGCGCGAGCCGCTGAACGGCCAGGTCTCGGAATGCCCGGTGAGCGCCGAAACCGGCGTCTGGCTGCTTTCTCCCCGGCGCGTGGTCGAGGCCTTCATCCATGCGCTGGAATTGCCCGCGTCGGCATGGGGCGCGAACCGGGTCCTGAATCTTCCCGGCATCACCGCCTCGGTGCGCGAGATGCTGGCTGCGCTCGCGCATGTGGCCGGCCAGAAGGTGGCGGAGCGCGTGGTTTTCAAGCCCGATGCGCGCATCCAGGCGATCGTGCAGACCTGGCCGGTGCGCTTCCGCACGCCGCGCGCGCTCGCCATGGGGTTCCGGCCCGACGCGGACATGGAGACGGTGCTGCGCGACTACATCGCGGACGAGAACATCAGGCCCGGCTGATTCGGCGCTCCGCGACTACCAGTCCGGATCCCAGAGCCGCCACCAGGGGACGTCCTTCTTCCGGCCCTTGCCCGTGAGGTAGGGGCTGTTCGGGAAGTTGGTGCGCATGACGCGGTCCGCCGCGTCGCGCAGGTCGTTCATCCCGAGGGCGTCGTAAGCCTTCACCAGGACGAAGACCGCTTCCTCCATCGCCGGCGTCTGCGGATAGTGCTCGATCACGTATTGCGCCCGGTTGGCCGCCGCGAGGTAGGCCGATCGCTTCATGTAGTAGCGCGCGACGTGGACCTCGTGCGAGGCGAGCGCATTGACCAGATAGCGCATGCGCGCGAGCGAGTCCTCCGCATACTTGGAATCCGGGAAGCGCGTCGTGACTTCCTTGAACGAATTGAAGGCCTCGCGCGAGCCCTTCGGGTCGCGGTCGGTCATGTCCGGGTTGGTGAGGAAGCTGATGAGGCCGATGTCCTCGTTGAAGTTCACGAGCCCCTTCAGGTAGTAGGCGTAGTCCACGTTCGGGTGGTTGGGGTAGAGCTTGATGAAGCGGTCGGCGGAAGCGAGCGCGCTTGCCCGGTCGCCGTCCTTCCAGAGCGCGTAGGCCTGCTCGAGCTGCGCCTGCTGCGCATAGCGGCCGTAGGGGTAGCGCGCCTCGAGCTTCTCGAGGTACTTGACCGCCTTCTGCCATTCCTTGTTCGCCATGGCGTCCTTCGACTCGCCGTACAGGCGCTGCGCCGACCAGCCGATCGTCTCGTCCTCCTGCGTGCCGCGCAGCCAGTCGCAGCCGCTGCAGAGCAGCGCCGCGGAGAGAAGGAGCAAACGTGCGATTACACTTAAGCGCATGAAAAAAAATTATAGCGCCGACTGGGACGCCGGCCTCGCCGCCCCCATGCGCGCCGCGGTGCCGGCCGCAATGGGCGGCCTGCGGCTCGACCAGGCGCTGGCGCGGCTCTTCCCGCAGTACTCGAGGAACCGCCTGCAGGCCTGGCTGCGCGCGGGGCACATCCGCATCGACGGCGCGGCGCGCGCGGCGCGCGAGATCGTCTCGGGCGGGGAGCAGGTCGTGCTCGAGCCTCCGGCGATTCCGGACGCGGCTGCGCCGAAGGCGCAGCGCATGGCGCTCAAGGTGCTCTACGAGGACCGCGACCTCATCGTGATCGACAAGCCCGCCGGCCTCGTCGTGCACCCGGGCGCGGGGCAGCCCGACCGCACGCTCGCGAATGCGCTGCTCGCGCATGCGCCCGCGCTTGCAGCAGTGCCGCGCGCCGGCATCGTGCATCGGCTCGACAAGGACACGAGCGGGCTGCTCGTCGTCGCGAAGAACGTGGAGGCGCAATCGAGCCTTGCGGGACAGCTCGCCGAGCGCAGCGTGCGGCGCGTCTATCTCGCGCTGGTGCAGGGCGACCCGCCGGCGAGCGGCATGATCGACGCCCCGGTCGCGCGCGACGTCCGCGCCCGCACCCGCATGGCGGTGAGCCATCGCGGCAAGGCCGCGCGCACGGCGTACCGGGTACTCGAGCGCTTCGGGCGCGCGGCGCTGGTCGAGTGCCGGCTCGAGACCGGGCGCACGCACCAGATCCGCGTGCATTTCCAGCACATCCGGCATCCGCTGGTCGGCGACCCGGTCTACCGGCGCGGCACGCGCCATGGCCTCGCATTCGGCCGCCAGGCGCTGCATGCGACCGAGCTTTCGCTGCTGCATCCGCGCACCGGCGAGCGCATGAGCTGGCATTCCGCGCCGCCGCGCGACTTCAAGCAGCTCCTGGAGAGCCTGCGACGGAGCGGATGAGCGTCGTCGTTCCCGACTGGCCGGCGCCGCCCAATGTGCGCGCCTTCGTAACGACGAAGGCCGAGGGTGACATGGCGCGCGGCTCCGCGGCGCGCAAGGCGCTCCCCGTTCCTGCCGCGCCGCGCTGGCTGCGGCAGGTGCATGGGGCGGCAGTGATCGAGGCCGATGCGATCGGCGAGGGCGCGGAGGAGCCGGTCGCGGACGGCGCGATTGCCCGGCGACGGGGTACCGTCTGTTCGGTCACTGTCGCGGACTGCATGCCGGTCCTGCTGACGGATCGTAGCGGGAGCGTCGTGTCCGTCGCCCACGCCGGCTGGCGCGGCCTGTGTGCCGGCGTACTGGAAGCCGCCGCCGAAGCGATGCGGGCGCGCGAACTGATGGCCTGGATGGGCCCTGCGATCGGTCCTGCGGTCTACGAGGTCGGCGAAGAAGTGCGCGAGGCGTTCGTCTCTCGCGACACCGGCGCGTCCGACGCCTTTCGCGCCTCGGCGCGCCCGGGACATTGGCTGCTCGACCTTTACGCCGTAGCGCGACGGCGTTTGCGCGCCTCCGGAGTCGAATCGATCCACGGCGGCGGCTTTTGCACCTACACCGATACCGAGCGCTTCTTCTCCTACCGCCGCGATCGCACCGCCTGCCGGATGGCTGCGGCGGTCTGGCTGGCATAGCAAAAAAGAACTACGTTTCAGAAGCTTAAAATCATTTGACGGGGTCCGTTGTGCGGCGCAAAATCGCCCCCGCGATGCAACAAGCCGCCTCCGCAGATGGGGTGCTGGGCGTCCTCGGACAGGCCGCGAACGGTGCACCGGCATGGCTGGCCGAGTTGCAGCGCAGCGGCACCCGCACACCCGCGCTGCAAACGGAGTACCTCGAGAAACAAGCGCGCCTTTGGTCCGCGCTCGTCGCCGGGCGCAGCGAGAGCGTCGTCGCTCCGCAGCCCGGAGACCGGCGCTTCGCCGCCGCGCAATGGCGCGACAACCCCTACTTCGACTACCTGCGCCAGTCCTACCTGCTCGCCTCGCGGTTCATCGAAGATCTCATCGAGGCCGCGGAGCTCGAGGCGCGGGCAAAGGAACGGCTGCGTTTCGCAGCGCGCCAGTGGATCGACGCCCTGTCGCCGACCAACTTCGCCGCGACCAATCCGCAATTCCTCGACCATGCGCTCGAGACGCGCGGCGACAGCGTGGCGAGCGGGCTCGCCAACCTGCTGGGCGACGTCCACAAGGGTCGCATCAGCCACACCGAGGAGGGCGCCTTCGAGGTGGGGCGCAACCTCGCGACGACGCCCGGCGCGGTCGTCTACGAGAACGAGCTCGTCCAGCTGATCCAGTACGCCGCCGCCACGCCCGAGGTGCGCGCGCGGCCGCTCGTCATGGTCCCGCCCTGCATCAACAAGTTCTATATCCTGGACCTGCAAGCCGAGAATTCGCTCGTCCGCTACGCCGTCGAGCACGGGCATACCGTGTTCATGGTCTCGTGGCGCAACGTCGGCCCGGAGCTCGGCCATCTCACGTGGGACGATTACCTCGAGAAGGGCGTGTTCACGGCGCTGCGCGTCGCGCGCGAGATCACGGGGGCGGACAAGGTGAACGCGCTCGGCTTTTGCGTCGGCGGCACGCTCCTCGGCGCGGCGCTCGCGGTGCTGGCCGGCAAGGGCGAAGAGCCTGCTGCGTCGGTCACGTTCCTTACGACAATGCTCGACTTCTCCGAGGCCGGGCCGATCGGCGTCTTCATCGACGAGGCAAGCGTCGCGGCGCGCGAGGCCGCCATCGCGCGCGGCGGCATCATGTCGGGCAAGGAGCTCGACTTCGTATTCTCGAGCCTGCGGCCGAACGACCTGGTGTGGCCCTACGTGGTGCACAACTACCTGCTCGGGCAGCGGCCGCCGGCGTTCGACCTCCTCTACTGGAACGCGGACGGCGCGAACCTGCCGGGCCCGATGTTCTGCTACTACCTGCGCAACACGTACCTCGAGAACCGCTTGCGCGAGCCGGGCGCACTGCGCAACTGCGGCGTCCCGGTGGATTTGCGCCGCATCAGCGCCCCGGCGTTCGTCTTCTCCACGCGCGAGGACCATATCGTGCCCTGGCGCTCGGCCTACCGCACGACCGGCCTGGTCGGCGGCGAAAGGACCTTCGTCCTCGGCGCGAGCGGCCACATCGCCGGCGTGGTGAATCCGCCGGCGCGCAAGCGCCGCAGCCACTGGACCGGTGAAGCTCTGCCGGACGATCCGGAATCGTGGCTCTCGGGCGCGCGCGAGGAAAACGGCAGCTGGTGGCCGCGCTGGATCGAGTGGCTCGGGCGGCATGCCGGCGGCGCCCGCAAGGCACCCGCTGGGCCGGGGAATGTCCAATACCCTGCGATCGAGCCTGCGCCCGGTCGCTACGTGCGGCAACGCATTCACTAGGAGGCGTCATGGAAGAGATCGTCATCGTCGGCGCGGCGCGCACTGCGATCGGCAAGTTCGGCGGCAGTCTCGCGAGGATCCCGGCTTCCGACCTCGGGGCGATGGTCATCCGCAAGACCCTCGAGCGGGCGCGCGTCGCGCCGGAGCAGGTCTCGGAAGTCATCATGGGCCAGGTGCTCACCGCGGGCACCGGGCAGAATCCGGCGCGCCAGGCCGCGATGCGCGCCGGGCTGCCGGAGATGGTGCCCGCGATGACGATCAACAAGGTGTGCGGCTCGGGCCTCAAGGCCGCGATGCTGGGCGCGCAATCCATCGCCAACGGCGACGCGGACATCGTCGTCGCCGGCGGGCAGGAGTCGATGAGCCTCTCGCCCCACGCGATGATGGGCTCGCGCGACGGCTTCCGCATGGGCGACGCCAAGCTCGTCGACACCATGATCGTGGACGGGCTGTGGGACGTCTACAACCAGTACCACATGGGCGTGACGGCCGAGAACGTGGCCAAGGAATACGCCGTGACGCGCGAGGAGCAGGACGAGTTCGCGGTGAGAAGCCAGAACAAGACCGAGGCGGCGCAGAAAGCGGGCCGCTTCAAGGACGAGATCATCGCCGTGGAGATCGCGACGAAGAAAGGCACGCTGCTCTTCACCGACGACGAGTACCCGCGGCACGGCGCCACGCTCGAGGCGATGAAGTCCCTCAGGCCGGCGTTCGACAAGAACGGCACGGTGACCGCGGGCAACGCATCGGGCATCAATGACGGCGCGGCGGCCGTGGTGCTGGCGTCGGCGAAGAAGGCAAAGGAGCTCGGGCTCAAGCCGCTCGCGCGCATCCGGGCGTTCGCCTCGGCCGGCGTGGATCCGAAGTACATGGGCATGGGCCCGGTGCCGGCGTCCAAGCGCTGCCTCGCGCGCGCAGGCTGGCAGCCGAAGGACCTCGAGCTCATGGAGATCAACGAGGCCTTCGCCGCGCAGGCGATCGCGGTGAACCGCCAGATGGGCTGGGACACCTCGAAGGTCAACGTGAACGGCGGCGCGATCGCGCTCGGTCATCCGATCGGCGCCTCGGGCTGCAGGATCCTGGTCACGCTGCTGCACGAGATGCAGAAGCGCGACGCGAAGAAGGGGCTCGCCTCGCTGTGCATCGGAGGCGGCATGGGCGTAGCACTTGCAGTGGAGCGCTAGAAGCCGCGCTCAAAGACAGCAGTCGAACGCTAGAAAGGAACGGCAAGAAATGGGAAATCAAGCAGAGGTCGTCGGGCAGTCCTTCGCCGGGGAAGAAGGCGAGCAGCCGGTCGTTTCGAGGATCGCCTTCGTCTCCGGCGGCATGGGCGGAATCGGCACGGCGATCTGCCGGCGCCTCGCGCGCGCCGGACACACGGTGATTGCGGGATGCCTGCCGGGCTACGACAAGAAGGGCGAGTGGCTCGACCAGATGCGCGCGCAGGGCCTGCGCGTGCATGCGGCCGAGGGCGACGTGTCGAATTTCGAGTCGTGCGACCAGATGTTCAACGACATCCGCGCGGTGATCGGGCCCGTGGACATCCTGGTGAACAACGCGGGCATCACGCGCGATTCCGTCTTCAAGCGCATGAGCGCGCAGGACTGGATGGCCGTGATCAACACCAACCTGAACAGCGTCTTCAACGTCACGCGGCAGGTCATCGACGGGATGAGCGAGCGCGGCTGGGGGCGCGTCATCAACATCTCCTCGGTGAACGCGATCAAGGGCCAGTTCGGCCAGACCAACTATTCCGCAGCCAAGGCCGGCATGGCGGGATTCTCGAAGGCGCTCGCCCAGGAGGTGGTGCGCAAGGGTGTCACGGTGAACACCGTCTCGCCCGGCTACGTCGAGACCGACATGGTGATGGCGATCCGCAAGGAAGTGCGCGACCAGATCGTCGGCTCGATTCCCATGGGGCGGCTCGCGAAACCGCGCGAGATCGCCGCGGTGGTCGCGTTCCTCGCTTCGGAGGAAGCGGGCTACATCACAGGCGCCAACATCTCGGTCAATGGCGGCATGCACATGATGTAGACTGGCCTCCCCTGGAGAGGAGCGAGGCATGGCCGAGCAGCGCATCGCCGTCGTGACCGGCGGCATGGGAGGACTGGGCGAGACGATCAGCACCAAGATGGCCGACGCGGGCTACCGCGTCGTCGTGACGTACTCGCCGTCCAACACCAAATACAAGTCGTGGCTCGAGGAGATGAAGAGCCGGGGCTACTCCTTCTCGGCCTTCCCGGTCGACGTCGCCGACTACGACAACTGCGCGAAGATGGCGTCGCAGATCCGCGCGGACTGCGGCGCCATCGACATCCTGGTGAACAACGCCGGCATCACGCGCGACATGACCTTCAAGAAAATGACGAAGGCCGACTGGGACGCGGTGATGCGCACGAACCTCGACTCGTGCTTCAACATGACGAAGCAGGTGATGGACGGCATGGTCGAGCGCGGCTGGGGCCGCGTCATCAACGTCTCCTCGGTGAACGGGCAGAAGGGCGCCTTCGGGCAGACCAACTACTCCGCGGCCAAGGCCGGCATCCACGGCTTCACCAAGGCGCTCGCCCTCGAGGTGGCGCGCAAGGGCGTGACCATCAACACGATCTCGCCGGGCTACATCGGCACCAAGATGGTGACCGCGATCCCCAAGGAGATCCTCGACTCGAAGATCCTGCCGCAGATCCCGATCGGACGGCTCGGCAAGCCCGACGAGGTCGCGGGGCTCATCATCTACCTTTGCTCCGAGGAGGCGGCGTTCGTCACCGGCGCCAACATCTCGATCAATGGTGGCCAGCATATGTATTAAGGAGTAGATTCAGCCCGTGGCATTGCCTGAAGCAAAACCCGAGAATCCGGTCCGGCTGATCAAGAAATATCCGAACCGGCGCCTCTACGACACCAAGACGTCGAGCTACATCACGCTCGCCGACGTCAAGCAGATGGTCCACAAGCAGGAGGATTTCCAGGTCATCGACGCGAAAAGCGGCGAGGACCTGACGCGCTCGATCCTGCTGCAGATCATCCTCGAGGAGGAATCCGCGGGCGGGCTGCCGATGTTCTCGTCCGACCTGCTCTCGCAGCTCATCCGTTTCTACGGCAACGCGATGCAGGGCGTGATGGGCACCTACCTCGAGCGCAACATCCGCGCCTTCCAGGACATGCAGAAGACGATGCAGGAGCAGTCGCAGAGGCTCTACGGCGACAGCTCGCGCGGCGCGCAGGAGCTCTGGGGGCAGTTCATGAACCTGCAGGGGCCGGCCATGCAGAGCCTGATGCAGGCCTACATGGAGCAGAGCCAGAAGATGTTCGCCCAGTTCCAGGAGCAGATGCAGAGCCAGGCGCGCAACATGTTCACCGGCTTCACCTTCCCCGGCTTCCCGGCCGGCAAGCAGGACAAGCCCGATTCTGAAAAGTAGGAAGCAGAGAGCGCCGAAGGTCGGATTCGTCTCGCTGGGCTGTCCCAAGGCGCTCGTGGACTCGGAGCGCATCCTCACCGAGCTGCGTGCCGAAGGCTACGAGACGGCCAAGAGCTACGCCGGCGCGGACCTCGTCATCGTGAATACCTGCGGCTTCATCGATGCGGCGAAGGAAGAATCGCTCGAGGCGATCGGCGAGGCGCTCGCGGAAAACGGCAAGGTCATCGTCACGGGGTGCCTGGGGTCGAAGGAGGAAGTCGTCAAATCGGCTCATCCGGCGGTCCTTGCGATCACCGGGCCGCACGACACGCCGGCGGTGATGCGGGCGGTGCACGCGCACCTGCCCAAGCCGCACGATCCGTACACCGATCTCGTGCCGGCCATCGGCGTCAAGCTCACGCCGAAGCACTATGCGTACCTCAAGATCTCCGAGGGCTGCAACCACCGCTGCACGTTCTGCATCATCCCGTCGATGCGCGGCGATCTTGCGTCGCGGCCCATCGGCGAGGTGCTCTCCGAAGCGGAGGGCCTGGTGAGGTCCGGGGTGAAGGAACTGCTGGTCATCTCGCAGGACACCAGCGCCTACGGAGTCGACGTCAAGTACCGCACCGGTTTCTACAAGGGCAAGCCGACCAGGACCCGGATGACGGAATTGTGCGCGGAGCTGGGCCGGCTCGGCGCATGGGTTCGTCTGCACTACGTCTATCCTTATCCGCACGTGGACGAGCTCATCCCGCTCATGGCCGAGGGCCGGATCCTTGCGTACCTCGACATTCCGTTCCAGCACGCGGCGGCGCGCATCCTGCGCCTGATGAAGCGCCCGGCGAGCGCGGAGAAGGTGCTCGACCGGATCGGCGCCTGGCGGCGCGAGTGCCCGGAGCTGACGCTGCGCAGCACGTTCATCGTGGGCTTCCCGGGCGAGACGGAGGCGGAATTCGAGGAGCTGCTGCAGTTTCTTGACGAGGCGCAACTCGACCGCGTCGGCTGCTTCGCATACTCGGCGGTCGAGGGCGCCGCCGCGAACGACCTGCCCGGGGCGGTACCCGAGCCGGTGAAGGAAGAGCGCCGCGAGCGCTTCATGGCGCGGCAGGAAAAGATCTCGCGGCAAAGGCTGAAGGCGAAGATCGGCAGGCGCTTGAAGGTGCTGGTCGATGCGCCGGGCGTCGGCCGCTCGAGCGCCGATGCGCCGGAGATCGACGGCGTGGTGCGCTTCGAGGGCGGGAAGGCGGGAGAATTCGCGGATGTCCTGATCGAGCGCGCGGACGCGCACGATCTCCATGGGAGAAGGCTATGAGCACGAGAGAGGTGGTGGTGGTGGCGGGCGCGCGCACGGCGATCGGCGACTACGGCGGCGCGCTCAAGGATCTGCCGGTGACCCGGCTCGGCGCGGTGGCGATCCGCGAGGCGGTGGCGCGCGCGAAGGTCGACCCGGCGAGCGTCGGCCACGTGGTGCTCGGCAGCGTGATCCACGGCGAGCCGAAGGACATGTACGTCTCGCGCGTCGCCGCGGTCGAAGGGGGCATCCCGGTCGGCACGCCCTGCCTGACGGTGAACCGCCTCTGCGGCTCCGGCCTGCAGGCGGTCGTCTCGGCGACGCAGCACCTGCTCCTCGGGGATTGCGAGGTCGCGGTGGCGGGCGGCGCCGAAAGCATGAGCCGCGCCGCGTATTTCCTGCCCGCGGGGCGCTGGGGCCAGCGCATGGGCGATGCGGCGGTCGTGGACGCGATGACCGGCGCGCTGCACGATCCCTTCGGCCACGGCCACATGGGGGTCACGGCCGAGAACATCGCGGCGAAATACGGCTTCACGCGCACGCAGCAAGACGAGTTCGCGCTCGCTTCCCACAGGAAGGCGGCGGAAGCGATCGCCAAGGGCTATTTCAGGGACCAGATCGTCCCGATCGAGCTGAAGAGCAAGAAGGGCGTCGAGCAGTTCACCACGGACGAGCACGTGCGTGCCGAGGCGAAGATGGAAGACCTCGCCAAGCTGAAGACCGTCTTCAAGAAGGATGGCACGGTCACGGCGGGCAACGCTTCCGGAATCAATGATGCGGCCGCGGCGCTGGTTCTCGCCACCGCCTCCTATGCGGAAAAGAACAAGCTGAAACCGATGGCCCGCCTGCTCGCCTATGCCCACGCCGGAGTCGAGCCGCAGCTGATGGGCCTCGGCCCCATCCCGGCCGTGAAGAAGGTGTTCGAGAAAGCGGGGCTGAATCCCGCCGACATGGATGTCATCGAATCGAACGAGGCCTTCGCGGTGCAGGCGATGGCGGTGACGAAGGACCTGGGCTTCGATCCGGCGAAGGTGAACCCGAACGGCGGGGCGGTGGCGCTCGGCCATCCGATCGGCGCGACCGGCTGCATCCTGACCGTGAAGGCGCTCTACGAGCTTGCGCGCACCGGCAAGCGCTACGCGCTCGTCACGATGTGCATCGGCGGCGGCCAGGGGATCGCCGCGATCTTCGAGAGACTGTAGCCCCTGAAGCGCCAGCCCCGCATCGGCCTTGCCCTGGGCTCGGGCAGCGCCCGCGGCTGGGCGCACATCGGCGCGATCCGCGGCCTCGAGGAGCGGGGCATCAAGCCGGACATCGTCTGCGGCACGTCGATCGGCGCGCTGGTGGGCGCGTTCTACGCCTCGGGGGCGCTCGATGAGCTCGAGCGCTGGGTCACCGGGCTCGTGCGCACCACGGTGCTGCGCCTCATGGACATCACGTGGCGCGGCGGCCTGATCCGCGGCGAGCGGCTTTTCAACCTGTTCCGCGGCACCTTCGAGGAGCGCGAGATCGCCGACCTGCCGGTGCTCTTCGGGGCGATCGCGACCGAGCTCTATTCCGGGCGCGAGCTCTGGCTGCGCCACGGCAAGGTGCTCGACGCGGTGCGGGCCTCGTGCGCGATGCCGGGACTCTTTACCCCGGTCGTGCGCGACGGCACCGTCCTGGTGGACGGCGGGCTCGTGAATCCGGTGCCGGTCTCGATGTGCCGCGCGCTCGGCGCCGAGCTGGTGATCGCCGTGGACCTCAGCTGGGGCAAGCTCGGCCCTTACCGGGATCGCGGCCGCCAGGTCGCTCCGCGCGAAATGCCGGGCTGGCTCGGGCGGCTGCGCCCCGCCTGGATCCGCAGCAAGGCGCAGGAGGAAGCGCAGGCCGTGCCCTCGATCTTCAACGTCTTCATGACCTCGCTCGACATCGTGGAGATGAAGGTGGCGCGCAGCCGCCTCGCGGGCGAGCCGGCGGACGTGCTGCTCACGCCGCTCCTGCCCGACTTTGCCACCATGGACTACCACCGCGCTAAGGAAGCCATTGTGGAAGGCCGCGCCGCGGTCGAGCGCATGGCGCCGCTTCTCGAGCAGGTGCTCGGCTAGCGTGGAGATGTCGCTTCCCGTGACGCTCGCGGTGCTCGGCGCCGCGCTGCTGCACGCCTGCTGGAACGCCCTTCTCAAAAGCTCGACCGACAAGGAGCTCGACACGGTGGCCATCTCCGTCGGCGCGGGCCTCGTCGGCGCGGCGGTCGGCGCGTGGCTGCCTTTCCCTGCGGCGCAATCCTGGCCCTGGCTCGCCGCATCGGCGCTCGTGCACATCGGCTATTTCGCACTCCTCGCGGGCGCGTATCACTACGGCGAGCTCACCTACGCCTACCCGATCATGCGCGGCGGCGGCCCCGTCGTCGTGGCGCTTTGCGGCTCGATGGTCTTCGGCGAGGCCCTCGGGCCGATGCAGTCGGCCGGCATCGCGCTCGTCTGCGCGGGCATCATGAGCTTCGCCTACGGGCGCCACGACCGGCGGGCAACGTTCTTCGCGCTCGCCAATGCGCTCGTGATCGCGGCATACACGCTGATCGACGCGAAGGGCGCGCGCGCTTCGGGCAGCCCGGTTGCCTACGCGATGTGGTTCTTCGCCGCGAATGCGGTGGCAATCTATGTCTACGCGGGAGTGCGGCGCGGCGCCGCGGTGCCGCGCTACCTGATGAAGAGCTGGCCGAGGATCTTCATCGGCGCGGTGTTCACCACCGGGTCCTACGCCGTCGCGCTGTGGGCCATGACGCGCGCGCCGGTCGCGCTGGTCGCGGTGCTGCGCGAGACCGCCGTGATCTTCGGCGCGCTGCTCGGCGCGCTTTTCCTGGGCGAGAAAATGACGCGCCGCAGGCTGGTGGCCACCGGCGCGGTGATGGCGGGCCTCGCGGCCCTCAGGCTCTAGGCCCGCAGCTCAGGCCGGGCGCAGCTGCCCTTCGACCAGGCGCACGCGCTCGCCGCCGTGCCAGATCGGCGCCGTGGCGCTCGGGATCGTCTTCAGCGAGCCGTCGTCCAGGCGAACCGTGATCTCCCAGCTCTTCGTCGTGCGCTCGCGGACCTCGACCTCCTTGCCGGCAAAGGCGCCGCCCGCGGCGCCGAGCACCGTGGCGATGCTGCGCCCCGCTCCATGGCCCACCTGGTTGCCGAGCACCGCGCCGGCGATGCCGCCGATGATCGGGCCGGCGCCGTTGGACTTCGGCTCGTGCGTCACTTCGCGCACCGATTGCACGACGCCGAGGCTCGGGTCGATGACCGGCGCCTGCGCCTGCATCGGTGCCTGCACCTGGACCGGCGGCGGAGGCGGCATGTCGGCCGGCATCGCCTCGGGTGCCGCGGCGACATGTACCGGCGCAGACGCCTTGTGCACGACATGCTTCTTCACCGGTTTGGGCGCTGGCGCGGGCGACGCGGCAGGCGCCGCCGGCATTGCCGGCTCGACGCTCGGCGCGGCCTGCGGCGCGCTCTGTGCCGCGGGCGCTTCCGCGACGAGCGGAGCGCTTTCCTTCGTCGTGCTGTGGGAGGTCGGGATGAGGCCGGTGAGCGCGCCCACGCCGACCGCGGAAAACACGGTGACCGAAATCGCCGCCGCGGTCAGCAGCGGGTGGAGGCGGGGCTTTGCAGTGGCGTCCATGACATCGTTCTCCTTTCGAACGGTGCCAAGGGTAAGGCGGGTGTTACTGCGCTGCAGTAAGCGTTTGTTACAAGGTGTTTCTTAAGCCTCGGGGCGCATGTGCGGGAAAAGAATGACGTCGCGGATGCTGGGACTGTCGGTCAGGAGCATCACCAGGCGGTCGATTCCGAGGCCGCCTCCCGCGGTCGGCGGCAGCCCGTACTCCAGCGCGCGGATGTAGTCGGCGTCGTAGTACATCGCTTCCTCATCGCCGGCGTTCTTGTTCCTGACCTGCTGCAAGAACCTTTCGGCCTGGTCTTCGGGGTCGTTCAGCTCGGAGAAGCCGTTCGCGATCTCCTTCGCGTCGATGAAGAGCTCGAAGCGGTCCACGATCTCCGGGTCCTTGTCGTTGCGCCGCGCGAGCGGCGACACCTCGGCCGGGAACTCCGTGACGAAGGTCGGTTGTACCAGATGCTTCTCCGCGAGCGCCTCGAAGAGCATGAGCTGCAGCGAGCCCCAGCCGTGCTCGCCCTTGACCTCGACCGCAAGGGATTTCAGCTTCTGCGCGAGGAAGGCGCGGTCGCGCAGGTCGCCTTCCACGCCCTGCTGCCGGATCGCCTCCGGAATCGGCAGGCGGCGGAACGGCTTCTCGACGTCGATCGATTTCCCCTGATAGGGAAAGATGAGCTGGCCGAGCGCGCCCGCGGCCGCGCGCACGAGCTTCTCGGTGTGCGCCATCATGTACTGCCAGTCCTCGTAGGCGCAGTACCACTCCATCATCGTGAACTCGGGGTTGTGCCGCGTCGAGATGCCTTCGTTCCTGAAGTTGCGGTTGATCTCGTAGACGCGCTCGAGGCCGCCGACCACGAGCCGCTTCAGGTAGAGCTCGGGCGCGATCCTGAGATACAGGTCCAGGTCGAGCGCGTTGTGATGCGTCCTGAACGGCCGCGCCACCGCGCCGCCGGGGATCGGCTGCATCATCGGCGTCTCGACCTCGAGGTAGCCGTCCGCCCGCATGGCCTCGCGCAGGGCCTCGACGACTTTTATCCGCTTCTCGAAAACGTCCCGCGTCCTCGGCGTCACGATGAGGTCCACGTAGCGCTGGCGGTACTTCATCTCCTGGTCGGCCATGCCGTGGAACTTCTCCGGCAGCGGCCGCAGCGCCTTCACCAGCAGGCGCAGGCGCGTGGCGTGGATCGTCAGCTCGCCCTTCATCGTCCGGAAGAGCCAGCCTTCCACGCCGACGAGGTCGCCGAGGTCCCAGTGCTTGAAGGCCTCGTAGCCTTCGATCTCGCTGGAGACGTAGATCTGGATCCGGCCCGAGCCATCCTGCAGCGTGGCGAAGCTCGCCTTGCCCATGACGCGCTTCAGCATCATGCGGCCCGCGAGCGCCACGCGCGGCTTTTCCTTCTCGAGCTGCTCCTTCGTGCTCTCGCCGTAGCGGGAAGCGAGATCGCGCGCGAAATCCCTGCGCCGGAAATCGTTCGGGAACGCGGCGCCCGGCTTTCCCGCCGCGGCGCGCAGCGCCTTCAGCTTCTCGCGCCGCTCCTCGATGAGCTTGTTCTCTTCCTGTTCCATCTAGACTCCCTGCTTCAGGCTGGCGCTGATGAAGTCGTCGAGCTCCCCGTCGAGCACCGCCTGGGTGGCGCCTTTCTCGACCCCGGTGCGCAGGTCCTTGATGCGCGACTGGTCGAGCACGTACGAGCGGATCTGGTGGCCCCACTCGATGTCGGTCTTCGCCGCCTCGAGCTTCGACTGCTCGGCGGTGCGCTTGCGCAGCTCGAGCTCGTAGAGCCGCGACTTGAGCATTGCCATGCACTCGGCGCGGTTGCGGTGCTGGGAGCGGTCGTTCTGGCTCTGCACCACGATGCCGGTGGGGAGGTGCGTGATGCGCACCGCCGACTCGGTCTTGTTGACGTGCTGGCCGCCCGCGCCGGAGGCGCGGTAGACGTCGACCCGCAGGTCCGCTGGATTGATGTCCACCTCGATCGAGTCGTCGACCTCGGGGTACACGAAGACGTTGGCGAAAGAAGTGTGCCGCCGCGCGTTGGCGTCGAACGGGCTCTTGCGCACGAGGCGATGCACGCCGTTCTCGGTGCGCAGCGTCCCGTAAGCGTAGTCGCCGCTGATCTTCAGCGTCGCGCTCTTGATGCCGGCGACCTCGCCTTCGCTGCGCTCGAGCTCCTCGACCTTGAAGCCCTTCTTGTCGCAGAACTTGACGTACATGCGCTCCAGCATGGAGGCCCAGTCCTGCGCCTCGGTGCCGCCGGCGCCCGCCTGGATGTCCATGAAGCAGCTGTTCGGGTCGAGCGGATTGGAGAACATGCGGCGGAACTCGAGCGCGCCGACCTCGCTTTCCAGCTTGCCGATGTCGCCGGAGATGCTGGAAAGCGTCGCGTCGTCGTTCTCGGTCTTCGCGAGCTGGAAGAGCTCCGCCGCGTCGGAGAGGCCGCTGCCGACCCGCTCGAGCGTGCCGACGACGGCCTCGAGGGCCTTCTTCTCCTTGCCGAGCTCCTGGGCGCGCTGCGGCTTGTCCCAGAGCCGGGGGTCTTCGAGCTCGCGGTTCAGCGCCTGCAGGCGCTGCTGCTTCGCCGCGAAGTCAAAGATACCTCCGCAGCTCGGCCGACCGGGCCTGCAGGTCGGCGATGGAGGCGGCGATCTGGTTTATTCGTTCTGCTTCCATGAGGGGATTATATGGGACGAAACGCGCTAGTCGGCGACTATGGATGGCGACCAACCCAGCCGATGCAGGTGCATTTCTCGTGTTCATCGTAGTCAAAGTAAATGCGTACGCATCGATCTGGTGACACCGCCTCGCTTGGCTTCAGATGCAGATCGAATACACGCGCCCGTTCGCCGTCGTGCCAGGTTCGCTTCCGAGACTCCGATGCAGAGTGCTTTATGGTTTCCGATTCCCCTGACGCGTTAACCCCACGATTCCGCAACCATTGGACCATCGTAGTTCCTAACGGCCCAGCGTTCCTTTCCTTCGTCGCCAGTGCCAGTTGCTGTAGGTATTTGTATATTTTCTCGGGCGGTCCCGCATCCGCGGCCAGGCTCCTAACGCCAGTTGCAACATCTTCCCCAAACCGCAAAACTTCATGGAGATTGTCTTGGGCTTTGCGCACAGCCTCGGCGACAGTCGCGGGCGGAGTTTGCCGCTCCGGTTGTGGTTCCTGATCGTTAGCCGGTTCTTCTTTCCATTGAATCGCCAAGGTGAGGTTTGATACCTGCGCCTCCAGATCGCGAATGGCGAGTTTTGCTTCTTCAAGAGACTGCCGAAGGCCATCGTTATCTTTTGCGTAGTCCTCGGCAATATTTCTCCAGTCGTCTGTTCCGGCTGCCGATTTCTTGAGGGCTTCAAACTCTTGGAGTCTTGCTTCGCTTCTAATCTTTCCAAACACGACCGGTTCGGCTACCGAGAATGCTGATAGGCCAATTATTCGGCGACGAAGTTGTCGACGTATCCTGTAAGAGGCGTCTCGTGGTTCTGTCACGCCTCCCAGCAGACTCCCTCGCGTCCATAGTGGATGTGCGTAGGGATCGCGAAGCTTCGCGGTGATTGGCCAATATATTCGTATGGCACCGTTGTAGCACGACCATTCTCGCCCCATTGTATTTGTCACGTGCCACGCGGCTGCATCGTCTATTTCAGCTACCAGAGCAAGGCCTGCGAGATCGCCGGCGATGTTGTCAGAAAAGTTCTCAGTTAGAGGCTCGCCGTGGCGTGATATTGCAACCACTGGAAGGTTGCGAGACGGATGCCAGACAACATTGATAAACGTCTGTCCGTCTACTCCGCCACTAAACGGAATCGCCTGCGCCCGCACTGGCGTGTCGCCAACATACCAATCCTCCCGACAATCCAGCAGCTGGCGAACCACTTGTGGGCATCGGACATCCAACTCCATAGGTCCGAGATGCTGAGTATCGCCGGCAGCTCGCAGTTCTGCATAAACAGCCAATTGGTCGTTTGATAGGCCGAGTGAGATTTGCGTCTGAAACAACCCTGATTCGGTGGGCTCAAGGAGACCGTGCTCACGCAAGGAACCAGACGGCGATGACGTTGCGCTGGACGAATATTCTGCAATACGCCCGTCGTTATAGCGGATCTGGGACGAGCCGCTGATAGTTCCCTTGGATTGAATCCATGCCTCGACGATGCGATTCAAATTCTCTATGCGCGCATGCCCGTCGGTAGAGGCTTTTGCGGAAAACGAATAGCCGGCAACCTTTCGCATGGCGCTAGTACCCGTTTGGGCCGGCCGAAAGCGCGCCAGCCTTAGTTTCTTACAGCGATTCTCTCCTGCCAGTAGGCGACTTCCTCGTCGAAGCGCGACTGCGCCTCGGCGGCGTCCATCGGCACCACCATCTTGCGGCCCGGGATCGAGACGAACGCGCGTTTCAGCCCGTCGCGCACGCTCGAGAGGTAGAAGTACACCTCGCCCTCCGGGCGCTGCACCATGAAAAGCAGGAAATCGCGGCGCGCGTCCGCCGAGACCTGGGCGATGCGCAGGATGCCGTCATTGCGATAGCCGCGCTGCTTGGCATCGAGGTAGTCCTCGTTGCGCGCGCGCGGGATGCCCACCGTGTCGGCCACCTCGGCGGAGAGGTAGCCGTCGCGCCCGGAATCCTTGAGCCAGGCCGCGATGGAGCGCAGGCTCGCCGCCTCGAACGACGCGGACTGCAGCGGGTCGGACGGGCGAGGCATCGCGCCCGCTTCGCCGGCGGGCGTCGCAACCAGCGTCGCAAAAAGCAGTGCAGTACCGGCCAGGCGCAAGGCTGTCGTCTCCCTCGGCGCCATCATACCCGCTTGGCGCTGTATTCCTCGGCGATCTTGTCGTCGAAGAACGTCGTCGGGTTCGGCGCCGCCATGAAGCGCCGGTAGACCTCGGGGTAGACGCCGGAATACTGGAACACCTGGCCGTTCGACATCTCGATCTCGAGCGTGCGGCTCTTCTCGTCGTAGCCGACCGAGCGCAGGCGCGAGGAATTGACCCGCTTTCTTTCCATCAGGCCTTCTCCACCGCGATGCGATCGCCGGCGCGCACCTGCGCGAGCACGCGCGCGTCGCCCTGCAGCGTGCCGATGACGTTGCAGCGGCTCGCGAGCTTGGGCCGCTCGTCGGTCGAGATCGGGGTGCGGCCGTAGGGCAGGGCGATGGCGTCGCCCTCGGTCCAGAAGCACGCCGTGCCCGGCTCCACGACCTGGCGAGCATCGGCCTCGAGCTTGGCGTGCACCGGGGTGGAGAAATACAGCTCTTCGCCCCAGGTCTGGGCGCGCGAGTCGAAAGGCGCCGCGGCCGCAAGCGCTCGGGCGGTCGGCGTGTCGGCGAGCTCGATCTCGAAGCGGGCGCGCCCCGCCGTCACCTTGAGCTTCACGAGGCGAGGGCGGCCCGCCAGGGCGATTTGCGCCCGCCCGCGTCCAGCGTGCCCTCGATCGCGCGGTCCTTGACCTGCCCGCTGAACTCGCCCTTGCGTCCGGAGAGCCTGAAGCTCAGCTGGTCGCCGCGCAGGCTCACTTCCTCGAGCGGCAGCTCCTTGCCGTCGAGCCGCGCGCTGCCCGAGACGCGGGAGAGCTGCTGGTGCAGCTCGAGCTGCATCGGCTTGCGCGAGAAGCTCGCCGGCACCTGCACGGTCCAGCGTCCCGCGACCTTCGCCGGCACCAGGTAGAGCCAGATGATCGTCGTCTGCACGCCCGAGATGGCGATTTTCTCCGGCAGGTCGAACTGCTTCGTGTCCTCCGGGATCCAGCCGGTGAGCGGGTAGTCGTGGGACACGACGCGCGTCCCGGGCTTGAGCTCGTTCAGCAGCTTGTCCTTCAGCAGGTTCACCGTATCGGGCAGCAGGTACATCGTCAGGACCGTCGCCTGAGAAATGTCGGTCTTGAAGAGGTCCTGCTTGTAGAACTTGACCCGGTCGGCGATGCCTTCCTTCTTCGCCTCCTCGTTTGCCTGGCGCACCAGGCTCTCCTTGATGTCGACGCCGAAGCCGCGCGCGCCGAAGAGCTTCGCGGCCGTGCGCACGATCCGGCCGTCGCCCGAGCCGAGGTCGATGATGAAGTCGTTCGGCCCGACGCGCGCATAGCGCAGCATCTCCGCGACCGCGGCCTCGGGCGAGGGCACGTAGGGCCCGGCGTCCTTGACCGGCGCGACGTCGGCGGCGCGCGCGGCGGCGCACGCGAGCGCGAGAAGCAGGGCGAGCCGGATGATCATTCGTAGTGCTCCACGCTGAGCTGCACGCTCTTCAGCCCGTTGAACTCGTTGACGCCGAGCCGGTAGGCCGCCCGCAGCCTGGCGGGCAGCGGGCCCGCATCCTTTTCGAGCGAGCCGAAGCGCATGGCCTCGTACCGGCGGCCGTCCCGCGCGAGCACGAGCTTCAGGTGGCGCTCGCCGACGACACGCTGGCTTTCCACGGCGAAAGTATCGCAGAAGACCGGCTGCGGAAAGGCCTGGCCCCAGATCTGCGCTTCGAGCAGGCGCGCGACGTCGAGCGTGTGGTGGGCGGCGGCGAGGCTGCCGTCGGTTTCGATCACGCGGTCGCGCGCCTCGGCCGGCAGCAGCTCGTCCGCCGCCTGCTCGAACGCCCGCGCGAACGCCGGGTAATCCGCTTCCGCGATCGTCAGGCCCGCGGCCTGCGCGTGCCCGCCGAAGCGCGCGATCAGCCCGGGATGGCGCTTGGCGACGAGGTCGAGGCAGTCGCGCAGGTGCAGCCCCGGGATCGAGCGCCCGGAGCCGCGCAGCACGCGACGCGTTCCTTCCTCCGCGGGCGCGAAGCACACCACGGGGCGGTGCAGGCGCTCCTTCAGCCGCGAGGCGAGGATGCCGACGACGCCCTGGTGCCAGCGCGGATCGAAGAAGCTCGAGCCGCCGCTCTCCGGCAGCGCGGCGAGAAAGCGCAGCGCCTGCTCCAGCATCGCCGCCTCGATCGTGCGGCGCTCGCGGTTGAGCCGGTCGAGCTCCTGCGCGCAGTTCGCGGCGCGCGCCTCGTCGTCGGTCACCAGGCATTCGATGCCGAGCCCCATGTCGGCAAGGCGCCCGGCGGCGTTGAGCCGCGGCCCGAGGACGAAGCCGAGGTCGAAGGCCGAGACGTCCTGCGCTGCGCGCCCGGCGATCCGGAGGAGCGCATGCAGCCCCGGCTTGCCGCGGCCGGCGCGCAGCCGCTTCAGCCCCTGGGCGACGAGCGTGCGGTTGTTCGCGTCGAGCGGCACCACGTCGGCGACGGTGCCGAGCGCGACAAGATCCGTGAGCGCGCCGAGGTTCGGCTCTTTGTCGGCGAACTGCTTGCGGCTTCTCAGCTCGGCGCGCAGCTCCAGCATGACGTAGAACATCACGCCCACCCCCGCGAGCGCCTTCGAGGGAAAGCCGCAGCCCGGCTGGTTCGGGTTCACGATGCAGTCGGCCGCCGGCAGCTCCGCGCCGGGCAGGTGGTGGTCGGTGATGAGGGTCGCGATGCCGAGCGCTTTCGCGCGCGCGACGCCTTCGACGCTCGCGATGCCGTTGTCCACGGTGACCAGCAGGTCGGGGCGGCGCGCGGCGGCAAGGTCGACGAGCTCCGGGGTGAGCCCGTAGCCGAGCTTGAACCGGTCCGGCACCAGATAGTCGACGCTTGCGCCCATGGCGCGCAGCGCGCGGACCCCGACCGCGCACGCGGTCGCACCGTCGGCATCGTAGTCGGCGACGATGAGGATCCTGCTGCGCGCGGCGATCGCATCGGCGAGAAGCGCCGCCGCCTCGCGCGCGCCCTTCAGCCCCGAGGGCGCAAGCAGGCCGGCGGGCTCGTAGCCGAGCTCGGCGGCCGAGGCGATGCGGCGCGCGGCGTACACCCGCGCAAGCACGGGATGCAGGCCGGCCGTGAGCAGCGCCTGGCGGTGCGCCTCGGAATAGGGGCGCTCGATGATCTTCATGCGTAGGCCTCGAGGCCTTTCGCGCGGCGCCAGAAGCGGCGCAGGTCGGCGCGGATGGTCTCGAACGATGCGCCGGCCTCGGGAACGTGGACGCTCACCATGCCGACGCGGCCGGCGCGCAGCGCGGCGAGCAGCGGCGCGAACCAGTCGCGCTCGAGGTCCTCCAGGCAGGCGCCATATTCCGCTTCCTGCGCCAGCGCGAGCGGCAGCCGCAGGCCGTCGAGCAGGATGAGTGCGCGTCCCTCTTCGGGCGCGGACTCGAGCCACTGTGCGCCGCTCCTTGGCAGCGCGCGCGGCCTTGCGCCCGCGCTGCGCGCCAGGCCGGCGAGCACCGGATCGTCGCAAAGCACCGCGTGCCAGGGCGAGCTCGCGCCGGCCGGCAGGGCGCCCTCGCCCCAGAGCCAGAGGCTGTTCAGCGCCGGCTCGCCGCGCGCTTCGCGCGCCTCGTTCGCCGGGTGGGCATGCAGCACCATCTGCGCTTCGTTCAGCAGGCGCTGGGCGCGGCCTGCCGCCTTGCCGCGCGGCACCACGAGCTCGACGTCGCGCCCGGCCATCTCGAGCGGCGAGGGCGCCGCGAGACCCAGCGGGCCGTCGAGCTTCGCGCACCAGGCGTGCGGCAGCGCCGGATGCAGCTCGAGCGAGCCCGCGAAGTGCCGGTTGAGCGCGTCGCAGAGCGCCTCGGCCTCGGCGGGCGCGACCTGGAAGGCGCCGTGCGGCGCGAGGATGAGGCGGTCGCGCGCGAGGTGCAGGTGCACCGGGTCGGCGCGCGCCCAGAGGGCGTCGCCGGGAGCGATGCCGCGCGCGAGCGCGCTCAGGGCGCCGGCGGGAACATCGCCCTCGAGCCCGAAGCGCCCCGCGAGCCAGTTCTCCATGCCGCAGGACTCCTCGTGCATCTCGCGTCCGCGGCCGAGCAGCAGCTCGAGCGCCGGGAAGCGCTCGCCGGACGAAGCCGCGAAGAGGGCGGGAACGACGAGCTCGCAATGCATCAAGCGCGCAGCTCCACGGTGCGCACGCCGCGCTTGCCGAGATGGCGGGCGAGGATGCGGTATTCGTCGTAGTCGAAGCGCGCCGGCCGGCGCGACTCCAGCATGCCGGCGAGCTCGTCCTCCGAGCGCGCGGCGCCGACGTAGCACCAGCGGTCCACGACGTGGATCTCGGTGGCGTCGCGTCCGCGGTCGTGCTCGATCACCCCGACCGGGCCGCGCCACGGCCACGGCGGGCTCGCGAGCCGGGCGAGCGCGGCCGCGGCGCGCGCGTGGTGCAGATGCAGGTTCTCCTTCCCGGCGCATACGCCGGCGCAGCGCCCGAGCTGGTGGCGGAAGCAGGGCCCGCCGCGGCCGCTCTCCACGCCGAGCGCCTTCAGGCAGAGCCGCTCCTCGTCGGCGAGCGCGCGCAGCGCCTGCAGCGCCGCGCGCCGCGTGCGGGCGATGCCGCGGACCAGGGGCAGCGTCTCGGCGTCGATCTCCTCCGCCTGCGCGAGCCGCAGCCGGCGGCCGTCGAACACGAAGCCGCACGCCGTCGCGCCTTCGCGCAGCTGGCGGTTGTAGGCCGGGCCGAGATCCTTCACGAGCCTCGCCTCGCGCAGGAGCGCGCCGAGCTCGCCCGTCGTGCGCTGCCACTCGATGCGCCGCAGCGCCCGGGCGAGCTCCATCTCGCGCGCCGAGCGCGCGTCGGACGAGAAGTGGGCGAGGACGCGCGTGCGCATGGAGCGGCTCTTGCCGACGTAAAGCGGCGCGCCGTTCTCGCCGAGGAACTGGTAGACCCCCGGCGCCTCCGGGATCTCGTCGATCATCGCCCGGTCGATCTGCGTCGGCAGCGCCGACTGCCGCGAGATCTGGCGCGCGGCCACGTTCACGACCTCGGCGCCGTGCTCGGCAAGCGCGGCCCGCAGGAAGTCCCACAGCGCGTCGGCGTCGCCGAGCGCGCGGTGGCGCGCTGCGCAGGCGATGCCGTGGCGCGCAATCACGCTGTCGAGATCGTGCCGGCCGGCGCCGCGGTAGAGCCGGCGGGAAAGGCGCACGCTGCACAGGGTGCGCGCGCCGAAGTCGATTCCCGCACGCGCGAATTCGCGCCGCAGGAAGCCGTAGTCGAAGCGCGCATTGTGCGCGACGAACACCCGGCCGGCGAGCTTCTCGTAGAGCGCCTCCGCGAGCTCGGCGAAGCGCGGCGCCTCGGCCACCATGTCGTTGGTGATGCCGGTCAGCGCCTGGATCGCCGATGGGATCGTGGTTCCCGGATGCACGAGCGTGCTCCAGCGCGAGGCGAGCGCGAGGCCGTTCACTTCGAGGATGGCGATTTCAGTGATGCGGTCCGCGGCGGGACGCGTGCCCGTGGTTTCCAGGTCGACGATCGCCAGGGGCGCGTCGCGAAGATCGAGGCGCATCGCGAGCCGATGGATATTTGTCCAGTAGATCACTTTACCGGAAGCGCTCGCGTAAGGTAAAGTTTCCTCACCTTAGGAGGAGGGACCATGAACCGCATGACATCTCTCGCCGCTGCCGCGGCGTTCGCCGTCTCGTTTTCCGCCGCCGCGCAGGACATCCGCATCGGCATGCTGATGCCGATCTCGGGCCCGGGCTCGTACTTCGGCGTGATGGACAAGGAGGGCGTGGAGCTCGCGCTCGAGCAGCTGAAGGGCGCGGTGAACGGCCACAAGCTCGTGGTGCAGTACGAGGACTCGGCGTGCAGCCCGCTGCAGGCGACCAACACCGCCAAGCGCATCCTCGAGCAGTTCAAGCCGCACATCGTGATCGGCGAGGAGTGCTCCGACGCCTCGCTCGCCATCGCGCCGATCCTGAACGAGGCGAAGGTGGTGCAGCTCAACGCCGGCTCGGTGACCATGAAGCTCACCGAGTCGGGCTACAAGTACACCTTCCGCATCTTCCCCAACGCCGAGCAGCAGAGCGGGCCGCTGGTGGACGTCGCGCTCAAGAACCTGCACGCGAAGACCGCGGTCATCCTGCACGAGAAGACCAACGCCGGGCAGGACAACGCCGACGGCTTCAAGAAGCCCTTCGAGGCGGCCGGCGGCAAGGTGCTCGCGGTGATCGACTTCGCGCGCGACGTCAACGACTTCACGCCGATCGCGACGCGCATCGCCTCGCTCGGCAAGGTCGACGTGCTGCCGACCTTCGCGCTCGAGGGCCAGACGGTGCGCCTGTCGCAGGCGCTGGCGCAGGCGAAGGTGGTGAAGGGCGGCGGCGGCAGCGGCGTGCAGATGGGCTCCATCTGGCTGCCCTACGGCTACGATCAGAAGGCGGGCGCCGCCTCCACCGGCTACGTGCGCATCGTGCAGTTCGACCCGAACGAGAAGCGCCCGGTCGTGCAGAACTTCGTCAAGGCCTTCAAGGCGAAATACGGCGCGGACAAGGTGCCGACGCACATCAACGCGCACGCCTACGACTCGATCCTGCTCATCGCCGAGGCGGTGCGCCGCGGCGCGACGGATTCCGAGTCGATCCGCGAGCGCTTCTCGAAGTTCAAGGACGTCGAGGTCACGACCGGCAAGATCACCTTCGATGCCAAGGGCCAGAACATCGACCCCTCGGTGATCCACTTCGTCGAGACCCAGCCCGACCAGAGCTGGAAGGCGCTGAGCTGGCAGCAGAAGTAGTCCCGGCGCGCCAGGAGAGCGAGGCATGCCCGATCTCCTGGCGCTCGTCCTTCAGCAGTCCATCAACGGCGTCTATCTCGGCTGCCTCTATGTGATGGTGGCCCTGGGGCTCACCCTGATCTACGGGGTGCTGAACCAGATCAATTTCGCGCACGCCGACTTCGTCACCGCCGGCGCGTTCACCGCCTTCTTCGTCGCGACGCGGCTCGCCACCAAGCTGCTCGGCCTGCCGGATACTGCCGGCTACCTGCTCTCCATCGTGCTCGCGTTCGGCGCGGGGGCGCTGCTCGGCTTGCTCATCAACGCGGCGGTGTTCGCGCCGCTGCGCGAGCGCGGCGACGAGCTGCGCCCGCTCATCGCGACGATCGGGGTCTCGGTGCTCCTGGAGAACGGCCAGCTTGAGCTGTTCGGCCCGATCCCCTACCAGTTCGACTCGCCTTTCACGCGCGAGACGATCCGCGCCGGCCGCATCTTCTTCACGCAGCAGACGCTCCTCGTGATCGGCGTGACCGTGGCCGCGATCGCGCTGCTGTATGCCTTCCTGCGCCTCACCTACACCGGCAAGGCGCTGCGCGCGGTGGCCCAGGACCGCGAGACCGCCGGGCTCATGGGCATCAACCCCGGGCTGCTGATCGGCCTCACGATCGTCATTTCCTCCGCGCTCGCCGGCATGGCGGGCGCGCTCCTCGGACCGGTGCTCGTGCTCACGCCCTTCGCCGGCGCCTCGGTGATCGTCAAGGCGTTCGCCATCGTCATCATCGGCGGCTTCGGCAACCTCGAGGGCACGATCATCGCCGGCCTGCTGGTCGGCATCATCGAGGCGTTCACCGTGCAGTACCTCGGCTCCGGGCTGATCGACCTCGTCGTGTTCGCGCTGCTCCTCGTCATGCTCGCGCTGCGCCCGACCGGCCTCATCGCCGAGCGCAAGGAGGAGAACGTCTGAAGCTGCGCCTCGCCCTCGCGCTCGCCGTGCTCGCCGCGCTGCCCTGGGTGCTGCACACGCCGTACTGGCGCGGCATCCTGGTCGTGTGCGCGATGAACGTGATGCTCGCGCTCTCGCTCAACCTCGTCCTCGGCTACACCGGGCAGCTCAACCTCGGCCAGTCCGCCTTCTTCGGCATCGGCGCGTACGTGAGCACGATCCTCGTGAAGACGTACCACTGGAACTTCTGGCTGGCCGCGCTCGCCGCCATGGGGGCGGCGGGCCTGCTGGGCCTCGCGCTCGCGGCGTTCGCCGTGCGCCTGCGCGGGCACTACCTCGCGATCGCCTCGCTCGGCTTCGCGGTGATCACCTACCAGGTGCTGCTCAACTGGGAGAGCGTGACCGAGGGCGTGCGCGGCATCTACGGCATCCTGCCGCCGCGCGGCTTCGGCAGCACGGTGGCGCTGTTCTACCTCGTCGCCGGGCTGGCGTTCCTCGTCTACCTCGTGCTGGGCAACCTCGTGCGCTCGCCCGTGGGCGAGACGCTGCGCTCGATCCGCGAGGACGAGGTCTCGGCCGCCTCGATCGGCATCAACCCGGCGCGCTGGAAGGCGTTCGCCTTCGGCGTGGGCGCGATGATCGGCGGGCTCGCCGGCTGCTTCTATCCCGGGTTCGTCGGCACGCTCGTGCCCGACGCGTTCAACATCGTCGAGTCCTTCACGATGATGGCGATGGTGATCGTCGGCGGCATGGGCACGATGATCGGCCCGGTGATCGGCACGATCGTGCTCACCTTCCTCCCGGAGCTGCTGCGCGGCTTCGGCGAGCTGCGCCTCATGATCTACGGGCTCGCGCTGACCCTCGTGGTGCTGTTCATGCCGGGCGGCATCGTGCAGGCCTGGAACGCCCTTCGGGCAAGGCTCGCGTGAGCGCGCTCCTCAGGGCGCGCGAGCTGCGCAAGAGCTTCGGCGGCGTGCGCGCGGTGCAGGGCGTAAGCCTGGAGGTGCCGCAGGGCGCGATCTTCGCGGTCATCGGCCCGAACGGCGCGGGCAAGTCCACGCTCCTCAACCTGCTCTCGGGCGTCTACCAGCCGGATTCCGGGGCGCTCGATTTCGACGGCCGCAGCCTCGCGAAGCTTCCCGCGCACCGGCGCGTTCGCCTCGGCATCGCGCGCACCTTCCAGAAGATCCGGCTCTTCAAGCAGCTCTCCGTGCTCGAGAACGTGCTCGCGGGCTTCCACATCCACCACGACACGCCGTTCTGGAAGTACGTCGTGCTCGGCGCGACCGGCCGCTTCCACGACGAGGCGCGCGAGCTCCTCGAGTTCGTGGGGCTCGGCGCGCGCGCGGCGGAGCGCGCCGGCGCCCTCTCCTACGGACAGCAGCGCATGCTCGAGATCGCGCGCTCCCTCGCGACGCGGCCGCGCCTGTTCATGCTGGACGAGCCGGCGGCGGGCCTGAACGCGGCGGAGGTCGACTTCCTCCTCGAACGCCTGGAGCGCATCGGCGCCCGGGGGACGACGCTCATCGTCGTCGAGCACAACATGGACCTCGTCATGAACGTGGCGCAGCGCGTCTTCGTCATGGACTACGGCGAGCCGCTCTTCGAGGGCACGCCGCGCGAGGTGCAGTCCAATTCGCGCGTCGTCTCCGCCTACCTGGGCGGAGAGTTCGCATGAGCGCCCTGCTGGCGGTCGAGGGCCTCGACCTCGCGTACGGCGAGATCCGGGCGTGCCACGGCATCTCCTTCGACGTGAACGAGGGCGACATCGTGACGCTGATCGGCGCCAACGGCGCCGGCAAGAGCACCACGCTGCGCGGCGTGGCGGGCGTCATGGCGCCGGGCGGCGGCCGGGTGCTCTTCGCGGGCGAGGACGTGACGCGCCTGCCGGCGCACAAGCGCCTGGCCGCCGGCATTGCGCTCGTGCCGGAAGGCCGGCGCGTCTTCCCGGCTCTGACGGTGCGCGAGAACCTGGAGATGGGCGCGTTCAAGCATCGCCGCGACCGCGCGAAGGTCGGCCGGCTCATCGACCGGGCGGTGGCGATGTTCCCGCGCCTGGGCGAGCGCAGCGCGCAGCGCGCTGGAACGCTCTCGGGCGGCGAGCAGCAGATGCTCGCGCTCTCGCGCGCGCTGATGTCCGAGCCGCGGCTGCTCTGCCTGGACGAGCCCTCGCTCGGGCTCGCGCCGCTGGTGGTGCAGGAGATCTTCCGCAGCATCCGCGCGGTGAACGAGGCCGGCACGAGCGTGCTGCTCGTCGAGCAGAACGCGCGCTACGCGCTCGAGACCGCGCGGCGCGGCTATGTGCTGCAGACCGGGCGCATCGTGGCCGCCGGGACGTGCGAGGCGCTCAAGCATGACGAACGGGTAAAGGAGGCATACCTTGGCAGACGCTAGCAGGTACTCGTTGGCAGGCAAGGCCGCGATCGTCACCGGCGGGGGCGGCGGTATTGGCGCCGCCATCGTGCGCGCCTTTGCGCAGGCCGGCGCTTCGGTGGCCTGCCTCGACTTCGACTCGTCCAAGGCCGACGCGGCGGCGCGCGCGGGAGGGCACCGTTGCATCGGAATCCGATGCGATGTCTCTTCGGAGCCGGATACGAAAGCGGCCGTCGACCAGGCGGTAAGCAAGCTCGGGCGCGTCGACGTCCTCGTGAACGGCGCGGCCGGGATGGACCCGAGCGCGACGGTGCTCGAGCTCGATCTCGCGGCCTGGAACAAGGTCTTCGCGATCAACGTGGGGGGCGCGTTCCTCATGAGCCGCTGGTGCATCCCGCACATGGTCGCGGCGGGCGGCGGCTCGATCATCCACATTGCCTCGCAGCTCGGCACGGTCGGCACGCCCGGCCGCGTCGCCTACTGCTCGACCAAGGGCGCGCTCATCACGATGGCGAAAGCGATGGCCGCCGACCACGCCGCGCAGAAAATCCGCGTCAATACGCTCTCGCCGGGCGGCACCGAGACCGAGCGGATGCTGCGCTTCGGCTCGATGGAGAAGGCGCGCGAGGTGCTCGGTTCGAAGCACCTCATGAAGCGCCTCGGGCTGCCCGAAGAGATCGCGGCGGGTGCCGTATTCCTTGCATCTGATGCGTCGAGCTTCATGACGGGCGCGGATTTGCGCATCGACGGCGGCTACAACGCCGTCTAGAATCCGCGTTCCATTTTTCGGGAGGAGAAACGATGCTCAAGAAATTCTGCCTGCTCGGCGCCGTCGTCGGCGCCCTGTCCGCCGGCGGCGCATTGGCGCAGACCGCCGAGGTCACGCTCACGCGCCTGGATTGCGGCACGGGCGCGGCCCCGGTGGAGGTGAACCAGCGCTTCTCCGACATCCTGGCCTATCCCGGGCTGAAGCTGCCCTTTACCTACAGCTGCTACGTGATCCGGCACGGCGATGAAGTCCTGGTCTGGGACACGGGATTCGTCCCCGGCTCGAACCCGAACGCGCCGAAGGTGAGCCTCACCGACCAGCTGGCGCAGCTCGGCATCAAGCCCTCCCAGGTGAAGTACGTCGGCATCAGCCATTTCCATGCCGACCACACGAGCCAGCTGCCTTCGCTGCCCGAGGCGACGCTTCTCATCGGCCAGCGCGAGTGGGAGGCCATTACCGCGCCGAAGCCCATGGCCGGCGCCAACGTCCCCGCGTTCAAGCATTGGATCAGCGAAGGCGGCAAGGTCGAGCCCCAGGGGGCCGACAAGGACGTCTTCGGCGACGGCAGCGTCATGATCCTGCGAACGCCCGGGCACACTCCGGGGCACCAATCGCTGCTGGTGCGGCTGAAGGACAAGGGCGCCGTCGTCCTGACCGGCGACGCGGCGCACTTCCGCGAGAACTACGAGAGCGACGGCGTCCCGAGCTTCAACTACGACCGCGCCGAGACCGTCGCCTCGCTCGAGCGGATCAAGGGCATCGAGAAGAACCTGCACGCGACGATCATCATCCAGCACGACCCGCGCGACATCGGCAAGCTGCCGCCGTTCCCGGCCGCAGCGCGCTAGCGCGGAACTCCGGCGCCGGCCCGGTACAATGCCGGCGCACCATGAAAGCGAAACGCCGCCGCGTCCTGCAAGCTGCTCTGGGGACGCTCGGCGCTTCGCCTTTCCGCTGGCGCCCGGCGTTCGGGCAGGCGCCTGAGCGCGGGGCCGGCGCAGGCGCGCAGGGCGGGCCGCAGGGCCTCGCGGGCGCGGCTTCCCTCCTTGTCGCGCCGAGGAAGGCGCTGGTCATCGGCAACAGCGCCTACGCCTTCGGAGCGCTGAAGAACCCGGCCAACGACGCCCGCGCGATCGCCGCCGAGCTCAAGCGCACCGGCTTCGAGGTCACGCTCGGCGTCGACCTGACGCAGGCGCAGATGGCGGAGGCAATCCGCTCCTACGCCGCGCGCGTCGCGCAGACGAAGGCCATCGGCCTGTTCTACTTCGCCGGCCATGGCGTGCAGCTCGCGTGGCGCAACTACATCCTGCCCACCGACGCCGTGCTGCAGAAGCTCGAGGACATCCAGGCGAAGTGCATCGACATCAACGCGGTCATCGAGAGCATCGGAAGAGCGGCCAACCCGATGAACGTCATCATCCTGGACGCGTGCCGCGACAACCCGTTCGCGGGCGAGGCGAGGCTCGAGCAGAAGGGCCTCTCTCAGGTGGACGCGCCGCCGGGGACGCTGATCGCCTACGCCACCGCGCCGGGGAACGTGGCGAGCGACGGCGCGGGCGCGAACGGCCTCTACACCGAGCATCTTCTGCGCGAGATCCCCGTGCCCGAGGCGAAGATCGAGGACGTGTTCAAGCGCGTGCGCCTCGCCGTGCGCCGCGAGTCGCGCGGCCTGCAGGTGCCGTGGGAGAGCACCTCCCTCGAGGAGGACTTCTGGTTCATCCCGCCGCCGCAGCTGAAGAAGCTCGCTGACGAGGAGGCCGAGCGCGCCCGGCGCGAGGAGGAGGCGGCGCGCCAGAAGGAGCTCGAGCGGCAGAAGGACCTCGAGCGGCAGAAGGAAGCGGAGCGGGCCCGGCAGGAAGCCGAACGCGCGAGGCAGGAAGCGGAGCGCGCAAGGCAGGAGGCGGAGCGTGCAAGGCAGGAGGCGGACAAGGCGCGCCAGGTGGAGGCCGAGCGCAACGCGCGCGAGAAGGCCGAGGCAGCCCGCCTGGAGCAGGAGCGCCTGCGCCTGGAGCAGGAGCGCCTGCGCCGCGAGCAGGCCGAGCGCGAGCGGCAGGAGGCGGAGCGCGCACGGCGGCTTGCCGAGCGCACGCAGCAGGAGGAGGCCGAGCGCCGCCGGCGCGAGCAGCTCGCGCTCGCCGCGCTCGAGACCCTGCAGAAGCGCCAGAAGGAGGAAGCGGAGCGGGCCTACAACGAGGAGGCCTCGCTCTGGGAGCGTGCCTCCACGGCGACCGAGCCCGGGCCGCTGGAGGACTACCTGCGCCGCTACCCGAGCGGGCACTTCGCCGAGCTCGCGCAGCTCCAGCTCGATCGCGTGCTCGCCAAGCAGGGCGAGAAGAAGGTCGAGATCGCGCCGCAGGCCGACAATCCCTACACGAAGGGCTCGGCGAGCGTCGACGCCGACTACAAGATCGGCGATACCTATGTCTACAGCATCAAGGATGCGATCTCGCGGGTCGAGCAGCGCAAGGTCGCGGACACGATCACCGGCGTGACCGAAGCGCAGGTCATCTACGACGGCGGCCGGCTGATCACCGACCGCCTCGGCAACCTGGTGCGCGACCGCGCCGGCCGCGTGTACAGCGCGAGCCAGTTCCTGCCCGGCGAGTTCTTCGTCGGCAAGCGCTGGGAGACGCGCTTCACGTTCCAGGATCCCACCTACGGGACCTTCGCGCGCGATTATCAGATCCGCATCACGCGCAAGGAGAAGATCACGGTTCCCGCGGGAACTTTCGATTGCTATGTCCTGGAGGGCAACGGCGGCGGCATGAACGCCAAGGGCATGCCGGTCACCACGTCGCAGAAGATGTGGTTCGCGCCCCAGCTCGTGCGGCGCTTCGTCGCGCGCGAGACCCGCTCGCTCATCGGCGGCCGGTTCATGGGCGTCACGGAGTTCGTGGAGCTCGTGTCCTACAAGCAGGGCTGAGCGCAGTTATTCGCGTTCGTCGAGCGCGCGGGCGACGAGGAACAGGACCGCGGCGGTGCCGAAGCTGAGCCAGGCCACGGTGAAGGCGAGCGTAGTGCCGTGCCAGAGATGGCCGAGCCATTGCGAGAGGTCCTCGAAGAGCAGCGCCATCTTGCCGCCGAAATGCTCGATCTCGTGCCTGTACATCTTGGAGGCGCGCAGCCGCTCGAGCTCGGCGTTGGCGTCGTCGGAGGCCGTGAGGTAGATCGCGGCCGAGGCGCACAGGCCGAGCAACAGGGTGACGGCGCTCGCCCAGTAAAGCCGGGTCTTCAGATCGGCGTGGCGAGGAGCGAGGGAATCTGCCCGGTGTCGGCGATCACCCGGACCGAACGCAGGAGCGGCTTGTCCTTCCGGAAGACGGCCTCGACGGCGTAGCGCCCGACGCTGAAGAGCCGCGACTCGCCTTCCAGCGTGGTCTGGAACAGGCTGTAGGACAGGTCGAACGACCACACGCCCGCATCCTCCGAGGTGAAGCGCAGCGGCCCGAGGACGTGCCGGTCGTAGTGCGGGTTGTACTCGTTGACGTTGCGGTAGGAGTCGATCCGGTCGCGCAGCATGTCCTTGTTGTCGCACCACATGAGGACGTTCGGCAGGCCCTGCTCGACGTTCTCGCGCGTCACCACGCGGTAGTCGCAGCGCTCGTCGAAGAGCTCGACCCAGTCCTCGAGCCGGTCCTCGTCGATCGTCATGCCGTACTCCGCCATCAGCGCCGTGAGGGCATTTCTTGTTTCCGGCGAGGGGCTCATCGGATGCCGCCGGGCGCCTCGACGCCCATCAGCTCCGCCCAGTAGGACCAGAAGCCGCGGATCGGCGACTCGGTGACGCGGTGGGTCTCGTCCTTCACCGCGCCGCGGCCGCCCATCTCGATCACCGCGCAGGCGCCGTCGCGCTCGGCGCGCGTCGCGCGCTGCACGACCTCGATCGCCTCGCCGTCCTCCATGCTGACGAAGCCGGCCGGCCCGACCAGGTTCGCCGACAGCAGGCGGTGGCGCACCATGGCCTCGTCGTCGTCGGCGTAGCAGAACAGCGTCTGGAACACCTCGTGCGCGTCCGGCCCTTTCGGGCGGATCTGGCGCGTGCCGATCGAGTTGTTGATCTGGATGAGGAGCGCGTTCGGGAAGAAGGTCGGCGCCGCCAGGTTCATCCCGTCGGAGAACTCGTTCTTGAAGCTCAGCAGCTTCTTGTCCTTGAGCTGCATGCGGTCCAGGCGCGCCGCGGTGTCGGCATAGGCCTGCTTCGCGTCATCCTGGGTGTCGCTCGCCGCGTAGGCGTGGTTCATGTTGTGGCGGTGGCGCCCGTCCATCTTCACGCCGCCCTTCTGCGTCGCGCGGTCCACCCCGTAGGTGACGAAGAACTCGTGCAGCAGGCTCGCGTGGTAGGTGTCGCGCAGGTTCTCGGCGTAGAGCTTCCAGTTGCCGTGGATCTTCTGGCGCGAGTAGCCGAGGATGCGGATCGGACGGTTGAGGAAGCGCTTCACGATGCCGACGCCGAACTCGCCGAGGTACTTCTCCAGCGGCTCGGCCTTCTCCGGCTGGAACGTGCCGAAGAGCATGCCGGAGAGGTTCTCGACCTTCAGCTTGCGCGGCGACACGGCCTTCATGTCGAAGTCCTTCGGCATGCCGCCTTCGCCCTTGAGCCCCTGGCGGAACGGCAGCCCGGTGAGCTCGCCCGAGTTCGAATAGCACCAGCGGTGGTACAGGCACACCAGGCGCTCGGCGTTGCCGCGCAGCTCGCGGATGATCATCGCGCCGCGGTGCGAGCAGCGGTTCACGAACGCATGGATCGCGCCCTGCTTGTCGCGCGAGACGATGACCGGTGTGTCGCCCACCCAGGTGGTGCGGTAGTCGCCGGGGTTCGGGATCTCGGCCTCGAGGCAGAGGTAGCTCCACGCCGGGCCGCGGAAGATGCGCTCCATCTCGAGGGCGTAGATCTCCTCGTCGTGGTGCACGCGGTAGGGGACGCGCGAGTAGTCGTTGCGCGCCCAGGCGATGTCAGCAGAACTCATGATGCCCTCCCAGCCAGGCGGTGAAGTCGGCGGCGGCCGAAGCGGCGTCGTGGCGCGCCTTCCAGCCGAAGTCCCGCGCGAGGCGCAGGTTCGAGAAGGGCGTCCGCGCGACCGAAGGCAGCACGCTCACGTTGCATTCCCCAGCGTTCGTCGATTCGCGCCAGCGGAAACCGGGATGGCGCGCCGCGAGCGCCGCGCACCATTGCGGCAGCGCCCACGGCGCCCCGGTGCCCAGATGATACAGGCGCTGCGGCGGCGCTCCCGCGTCGAGCAGCGCGACGAGGGCGCTGGCGACGTCCGGCCCGTAGATGTAGTCGGTCTCCCCGAGGCGCGGGAACACCGCCTCGCGCCCGGCGCGCGCCATGCGTGCGAGCGCGGTGGGGGCCGAGACCGTGTCGCGCACGCCCGTGCCGTATTCCCAGCGGCCGAAGACCACCGCGAGCCGGCCGACCAGACAATCCATGCCCCACAAGGCGGAAAGGCGGAGCACCGCGCGCTCCGCGGCGTACTTGGTGATGCCGTACATCGATTCCGGCAACGGCCGGTCGCGCTCCTCGTCGAGCGGATGGCCCGCGTTCATGCCCGCGGCGCCGAAGAGCGCGCCGGTGCTCGCGTGCACGAAGCGCTTGACCCCGGAAGCGCGCGCCGCCTCGAGCACGTTCAGCGTGCCGAGCAGGTTGACTTGCGCGATGCGGCGCGGCTCGCGCGCGTCGCGCTCCGCGCCCGCCGTGATCGCGGCGGCATGGATGACCCGCTGCGGCTTCAGCTTTTCAAACAATTTGCTGACCGCGGCAAAATCGCTGACGTCGCCCTCCAGCACGCTCAGTTTCCCCGGCAGGCGCGAGAGCTCCGCGATCGCCGAGGCCGGCGCGGGCGTGGCGCTGAAGAGCGCGACGCTGTCGCCGCGGCCGAGGAGCTGCTCGGCGAGGTTCAGGCCGACGAAGCCCGAGCCGCCGGTCACCAGGATCATTTTTTCGAAAAACCCAGAATACCCTGCCCCGGCATCGAGCGCGGGTCGCGCGCCGTCCAGCGCCCCGACTCGACGATGGCCAGGAACTCGCTCACCGCGCGGTTGAACGCCTCCGGATCCTCGATGTTGATGGTGTGCCCGGCCTGCGGGATGACGACGAGCGCCGCGGCGGGGATGGCGCGCTTCATCAGCACGCCGGGCTCGATGCACGGGTCGTCCTCGTCGCCCGTGACGATGAGGGTCGGCGTGGTGATCTTCTTCATGTCCTCGATCAGCTCGTAGAGCGAGGGGCGCTTCATCTGGACGCCTCGCATGGTGAGGGCGTGGCCCTTCGCCGACTGGCCGGCAAGCTGGTCCGCGAACTCCGCCCAGCCGCGCGGATCCTTCTGCCTGAAGCGGATGCGGGTCGGTCCGAGGGCGTACTTCTGCGAGGTCTCGGCCCAGTTCGTCTCGAAGGACTTCGCGGCCGATTCGCACTCGGCCTGGAACTGCGCCTTCTTCTCCGGCTCGGCGCCGTAGCCGCAGCCCGCCACGACGAGCGATATCGCGCGCTGGGGGTATTTGATGCCGAAGTGCAGCGTGGCGAAGCCGCCCATGGACAGCCCGCAGACGTGGGCGCGCTCGAGCTTCAGGTGGTCGAGCACGGCGGCGATGTCGTCCCGCGCGCGCGCCTGCGAGTACTTCGCCGGATCGTCCGGGATGTCCGAGGGCGGGAAGCCGCGCGCGGCGTAGGTGATGCAGCGGTAGCGCCTCGAGAAGAAGCGCATCTGCGGCTCCCAGCTGCGGTGGTCGCCGGCGAACTCGTGCACGAAGATGAGCGGCGTGCCGCTGCCGGCCTCCTCGTAATGGAGCTTCACGCCGTCGTCGGTGGTGGCGGTGGGCATGGCGTTCCTTTCAGGTCTTGGCGGCGGTCAGGTCGAACGCGACCCGGCATCCCGGGGCGAGCAGGCTCGATACCTGCACCGTGGTGCGCGGCGGCGGGGAAGGGAAGAACTCCTTCCACACCTGGTCGAAATAGAAGAAGTCGCCGAGCTCGGCGATGAACACCTGCGCCTTCACGGTGTCTTGCGGCGCGCAGCCCGCCGCGCGGTACGTCTTGAGCGCGTTTTCCAGCGCGGCGCGCGCCTGCTTCTGGATGTCCGAGCCGTAGTACGGAAACGCGCGGTCCTGCCGCGCCTCCGGCGCGCTGTGCGCGGCGCAGTAGAGCGTCTCGCCGGCGAGCATGCCGCCCTCGACCCGCTTGCGCTTCACGCCCTTCGCACAGGCAATGAGGTCGATCTCGATCTTGCACCCCGGCACCAGCAGGGCGCCGACCTGGACGACGGTGCGCGGTGGCGCGGCAGGGAAGAATTTCTTCCACACCATGTCGAACGCCTTGAGGTCCTTCGCCTCGGTGACGAACACCTGCGCCTTGACCGTGTCGGCGAGCTCGAGCCCCGCGGCCTTGTAGACCGAGGCGATGTTCTCCAGCACGTAGCGCGTCTGCCTCGCGAGGCTCGGGCCGGCCGGCACGCCGGTCTTGTAGTCGGAGGCGATCTGCCCGGCGGCATAGAGCGTGTCGCCCGCCACCACGCCTTGCGTGTAGTGCGCGAGCGGCGTCGGGGTGGTGGCGCCCTTCACGACGCGCTTTTCCACCGCGCGCTTCACCGCGGTGAGATCGATCTCGATCCTGCAGCCGGGAACGAGCAGGCCGCTCACCTGCACCGTGGTGCGCGGCGGCGGAGAAGGAAAAAACTGCTTCCAGACCTGGTCGAAGTAATGGAAGTCGTTCAGGTCGGTGAGGAACACCTGCGCCTTGACGGTATCGGCGAGCTCGAGGCCGGCCTCGCGGTAGACCGCGCGAAGGTTCTCCAGCACGTACCTGGCCTGCTTCTGGATCTCGGAGCCGTAGTAGGGGAAGGCCGGATCCTGCCGCGCCTCGGGCGCGACGCCGGTCTTGTAGTCGGAGGCGATCTGCCCGGCGGCGTAGAGCGTCTCCCCGGCGAGGATGCCCTGCGAGTAATGCGCCATCGGCGACGGCGCGCCGGCCGCGGTGATGACCTGCCTCCTCATCGCACTTATCATAGCCACATGGTCGAGGAAGCGCTCCGCCTGCAGCGAATTGCCCTCGCCCCGGGCCGCGCCGAGCGCATCGAGGCGGCGCTCGCGCCTGCGCTCGCCGCGGCGGCGCGCACGCTGCTTCCCCTGGAATTCGAAGTGGATCCGACGAGCTACGCGCTCGTCCTGGAGCGCTGCAAGGCATGAGCGATCCGGCGACGTGGTCCCTCGCCGAGGCGGCGCGCGCGCTGCGCGAGCGCCGGCTGTCGTCGAAGGAGCTCCTCGCCGCGTGCCTGAAGCGCATCGAGCGCTGGCAGCCGCGCCTGAACGCGTTCGTCGAGCTCGAGCCCGAGGCCGGCAACGCCGCCATGGGGCCGCTTTGCGGCGTCCCGCTCGCGCACAAGGACATGTTCTACCGCGCCGGCAGGGTGTCGAACTGCGGCTCGAAGATCCGCCGCGGCTGGGTGGCGAGCGCGACTTCCGCCGCGCTCGAGCGCCTCGGCGCCGCCGGCGCGCTGCAGATCGGCACGCTGAACATGGCGGAGTTTGCCTACGGGCCCACCGGGCACAACGAGCATTTCGGCGATTGCCGCAATCCCTGGGACACCGCGCGCATCCCGGGCGGTTCCTCGAGCGGCTCGGGCGCCGCGGTCGCCGCGCGCCTGGTGTTCGGCGCGCTCGGCTCCGACACCGGCGGCTCGGTGCGCCTGCCCGCCGCGCTCTGCGGCGTGACCGGGCTCAAGACCACCCTTGGCCGCGTGTCGCGCCACGGCGCGATGCCGCTTTGCCACTCGCTCGACACGATCGGGCCGCTTGCGCGCAGCGCCGAGGACTGCGCGCTGCTCTACGGCGCGATCGCGGGCTTCGACGCGCGCGACCCGACGACCTCGCGCGAGCCGGTGAAGGCGGACTTGTCGCAGCCGGCGCGCGGGCTGCGTGTCGCGTTCTCGCCGGCGTGGGCCGAGCGCGACGCGCACCCCGAGGTGGCGAAGGCGCTGCGCGAGGCGGCGGCGGCCCTGCGCTCGGCCGGCCTCGCGCTCGTCGAGGTCGAGGCGCCGCCGCTCGAGCCGATGAGCGTGCAGGGCATGATCGTGATGCAGGCCGAGGCGTCGGCGCAGCACGCGCGCTGGATGCGCGAGCGGCCCGCGGACTACGGCTCCGCGGTGCGCGCGCGCCTCGAGCCCGGCTATGCCATCCCGGCGACGGTGTACCTGGAGGCGCTGCGCCAGCGCAGCGCGCTCCTCGAGCGCTTCTGCGAGGACACGCTGCGCGACGCCGACGCGTTCCTGGTCCCGGTGCTCAACCTCCTCGCGCCCACGCTCGAGGAGACCGGGGCGCACGGCGGGGCGGAGATGCGCAAGGTCATCGGCGAGATCGGCCCGCTCACGCGCTGGGTGAACTACCTCGGCGTGCCCTCGCTCGCGCTCCCCGGCGGCTTCGATTCGCGCGGCATGCCGATCGGGCTGCAGCTCGTCGGGCGGCCCTTCGCCGAGGAGATGCTGTTGCGCATCGGGCACGCCTTCCAGCAGGCGACCGACTGGCACTTGCGCGCGCCGCGCGAGTCCTAGCTGCATGCGCTTTCGCGCCGCGCCCGCGCTGGCACTCCTCACGGCGGCCTGCACGCCCATGGCCTGGGTGAAGCCGGACGCGACGCCGCAAGAGCTCGCCCAGGACAGCGCCTATTGCCAGCAGGAGGCCTGGCGCGAGGCGCGGCTGCGCTCGTGGTCCTACCGGCCCATGGGGCCGCTGGTCGCGCATGATGCCGCCGGGCGTCCCTTCATCGTCTCCCCGGGCGGCCCGTTCTACGATCCCTTCGGCGACCCGATGATGGAGGAGGGACGCCTCGCGCAGTTCTGCATGCGCGCCAGGGGCTACGAGCTCGTGCCGGCGGACAAGATCCAGCCTTCGCCTTCGGGCACGCCTCCCGGAACGCCGAAGCCCGGCTGAGCCGCGGCCCAGGCCGCCTGCACGGCGCAGATGACGGCGTCGAGCGAATCGCCCGAGCCGTCTTCCAGCATCGCGCGCTTTACTTCCTTGTCTGCCTGCAATGCGACGCCGAGCGGCTTGCCCTCGGTCAGCGCTTTCAGGACGGCGCCGCGCATCGCGCGCCGCGCCGCGGTGTGCTCGCTGCGCGTGTCGCTCTTGTACGAGGCGCGCAGGCCGAGCTGCTTGCGCACGAGGAGGCCGGGGTACGCCTCGAGCGCTACGCGCGTGCGCTCGCCCTCCGCGAGCGCGGGAACGTGCGCACCCGAAGCGAGAAGCCGCCGCGCGCCCTCGTGGAACATCAGCGCGACCGGCGGATTGACGAGCTTCATCGGGCTCGAAGAGCCGGCGGGGAGGTCGGTCGCGCGGTGCGCGTACTTCGCGCCGGCGGGGCGCGTCGCGCGGTAGTCGTCCAGCGCCTTGCGGAACGCCGCGCGGTCCATGCGCGCGCAATGGCGCACCAGGGGCTCCCAGCCGCGCGGCCAGCCCAGGTCGCGCACGAGCTCGCGCGGCAGGCCGAAAGGAAAGTCGAAGCCGCCGATCCACGGCCCGGGGCGCGCGAGCAGCGCCTCGAATTCCTCGAACGACGCCAGCCGCTCGATCTCCCGGATATGCACGGTTGAACATTCTCGAAGGCCGTGCGCCACCGTGATCGGTTTCGCGCGGCGCGGCGCGCAGGTAAAATCCACCCCGTAGACCATCCTATGCGTCACGCGAATAGGAAGGACAGGCACGGCTTCACCACGATCGAGCTCGTCTGCACGATCGTCATTTTGTCGGTTCTCGCGACCTATGCGCTGCCGCGGGTGGTGGATGTGTCGGAGGACGCCTACGACGCCGTGGTCTCGGGCACCGCGGGCGCGTTCTCGACTTCGGTGTTCCTCGCCAACCTCTCCTGCCGCATCAGCAGCTGGGCGAACCGCGACAACCTGCCCGGCTATGCCGGCAATACCGTGGACTTCAACACGAGCTGCTATCCCACGGACACGAGCAACGCCAACAAGATCGCCGGCACCGCGGCGCGCTGCGCCCGCGTCTGGAGCGCGATCCTTTCGCCGGCACCGACGATCCAGACCGGCGCCGCCGGCAACTCGGAGTACCGCGCCTTCGCCTCCGGGGAGAACTGCCGCTTCCGCTTCCTGCAGGACACCACGCCGGTGCGCGAGATCATCTACAACGCGCAGACCGGCAACGTCACGCCACCTTAGGCGGCAGCGCTCGCTTTCAGATCATCCGGCGAGAGGTTGTGGATGCGGCCGAAGCCGGCGACGAAGCGGGCATCGCGCGGCTGCACGCGCCAGAACGAGAAATCGGCCAGCTCGAAGTTCACGGCCTGCTCGGGAAAGCGCGCCAGCCAGGCGGATCTGAGCGCGCCGAAGCCGGCGTCGGCGGCGTCGAGCTGCATCGCCTCGCCGCGGATCGACACGCGCATCAGCGTGAAGGGGTCGGCGCGGTCGTCGTCGGTTTCGGCGATCGAGAGCGCGACGCGCGCGTCGTGCAGCATGTCCTGCGTGTGCCATGCGAGCCGGCTCACATGCAGGTGGAACGCGCTGAAGTCGCCGTTGGGCAGGTAGAGCGTCATGGAGACGAGCGGCGCTCCGGCGCGCAGCGTGCCGAGATGCGCGAGGCGCTGCGAGCGCACCAGGCGGGCGAGGAGGCGCAGGGTCCCGGCGTCCATCGCGGTCATTGTAGTATTCTCGCCCGCGTGCGCTACGAGCTCCTCGTCGGCCTGCGCTACACGCGCGCGCGGCGCCGCAACCGCTTCATCGGCATCAATTCCCTCGTCTCGATGATCGGCATCGCGGTCGGCGTCTGGGCGCTCATCGTCGTCCTCTCGGTGATGAACGGCTTCCAGAAGGAAGTGCGCACGCGCATCCTCGGCGTCGCCTCGCACGTCGTCATTACGGCCCTCAACAACCGGCTGCCGGAGTGGCGCCCGGTGCTCGAGACCGCGGCGAAGCACGAGCACGTCCTCGCCGCCGCGCCCTTCGTGCAGGCGCAGGCGATGCTCGCGGCCGGGCAGGCGGTGCGCGGCGCGCTCATCCGCGGCATCCTGCCGCGCGAAGAGGAGCGCGTCGCGAACTTCGCCCAGTACATGCGCCTGGGCGCGCTCGACGCGCTGCGCCCCGGCGAATTCGGCATCATCCTCGGCGCCGACCTCGGGCGCGCGCTCGCCGTGCTGCCCGGCGACAAGGTGGCGCTGGTCGCGCCGCAGGGCCTGGTGACGCCGGCGGGCGTCATCCCGCGCCTGAAGCAGTTCACCGTGGTGGGCCTGTTCGAGGCGGGCATCGTCGATGCGGACGCCGGCCTCGCGCTCGTCGCCATGAAGGACGCGCAGACGCTCTATCAGCTCGGCGACGCGGTGACGGGCGTGCGCCTGAAGCTCGACGATATCTACCTCGCGCCGCGCATCGCGCGCGAGCTGATGCGCGATCTGCCGCAGAACGTGTACGCGGTGGACTGGTCGCGCACCCACGCCAACTTCTTCCGCGCGGTCGAGATCGAGAAGCACGTGATGTTCATCATCCTCACGCTCATCATCCTCGTCGCGGCGATCAACATCATCTCCACCCTGGTCGTCGCGGTGAAGGACAAGCAGGCCGACATCGCCATCCTGCGCACGCTGGGCGCGGCGCCCGGCTCGGTGCTGCAGATCTTCGTCATCCAGGGGCTGCTGATCGGGCTGGTCGGCACCCTGATCGGCGTGCTCCTCGGCGTCGTCACCGCGCTCAACATCGACGTCATCGTCCCGGCGATCGAGAGCACCTTCCGCATCAAGTTCCTCTCCAAGGACGTCTACATGATCCCGGAGCTGCCCTCCGACCTGCAGCTCGGCGACGTGGTCGCGGTCGCGCTCATGGGGCTGGGGCTGTCCTTCCTCGCCACGATCTACCCGAGCTGGCGCGCGGCGCGCCTCAATCCCGCCGAAGCGCTGCGCTATGAGTAGCCCGATCCTTTCCTGCCGCGCGCTGAAGAAGACCTACCAGGGGCCGCAGGCCGTCCCGGTGCTGAACGGGGTGGACCTCGAGGTGCAGCCCGGCGAGCGCGTCGCGATCACCGGCCGCTCGGGCTCGGGCAAGTCCACGCTGCTGCACCTCCTCGGCGGGCTCGACGTGCCGAGCGCGGGGACGGTCGCGGTGGACGGCAGGCCGCTGGAATCCATGGGCGAGGCGGAGCGCGGCCGCCTGCGCAACCGCACGCTCGGCTTCGTCTACCAGTTCCACCATCTGCTCCCCGAATTCACCGCGCTCGAGAACGTGGCGATGCCGCTCTGGATCCGCAGGCTCTCCAGGAGCGAATCGTTTTCCAAAGCAAGGCGGACTCTCGAGGACGTGGGCCTCGGCCACCGCCTCGAGCACCAGCCGGGCGAGCTCTCGGGCGGCGAGCGCCAGCGCTGCGCGTTCGCGCGCGCCCTCGTCACCGAGCCGGCCTGCGTGCTCGCGGATGAGCCCACCGGCAACCTGGACTCGCATACCGCGGACGAGGTGTTCGAGGCGATGCTGCGCCTCTCCGCCTCGCGCGGCACCGCCTTCGTCATCGTGACGCACGACGCCGCGCTTGCCGCGCGCGCGGCGCGGGTCTACGAGCTGCGCGAAGGCGTGCTGCGCGCCGCGCCCTGACGCATGCCGCTCGTCGAGGTGCTGCTCTTCCTGGTGCTGTGCGCGACGGCGCTCGGCTGGCTCGCGCGCCGCGCCGGCCTGCCGTACCCGGTCGCCCTCGTGCTCGGCGGCGGGATCCTCGGCTTCGTCCCGGGCCTGCCGCAGCTCGCGCTCGACCCGCAGGTGCTGCTCGTGATCGTGTTGCCGCCGATCCTCTACCAGGCGGCGCTGCTCACCTCCTGGCGCGACTTCAGCGCGAACCTGAGGCCGATCGGCCTGCTCGCCATAGGGCTCGTCATCGCCACGACCGTCGCGGTGGGCGCGGCGCTGAAGGTCCTCGTGCCCGACATTCCCTGGGCCGCGGCGTTCGTCCTCGGCGCCATCGTCTCTCCGCCCGACGCGGTCGCGGCGACCTCGATCCTCTCGAGGCTTAACATGCCGCGGCGCATCGTCACCGTGCTCGAGGGCGAGAGCCTGGTGAACGACGCCTCGGGGCTCGTGCTCTACAAGTTCGCGGTGGCCGCGACGCTGGCCGGCGGCTTCTCGCTCTTCGACGCGAGCACGCAATTCGTGCTGATCGCCGCCGGCGGCATCGCGCTCGGCTTCCTGCTCGGCTGGCTCTTCGTCCGGCTGCATCCCTATCTCGGCGACCCGTTCATCGAGGTGCTGGTGTCGCTCTCCGTGCCCTACGCCGCCTACGTGGCCGCGGAGTCGCTGCAGCTCTCGGGCGTGCTCGCGGTGGTCGCCGCGGGCCTCCTGCGAGGGCGCTACTCGCCCGAGATCGTCTCCGCCCGCATGCGGATCCTCGCGCGCTCGGTGTGGAACATCCTCGTCTTCCTGCTGAACAGCCTCATCTTCATCCTGATCGGCCTGCAGCTCTCGGGCATCATGAGGCGCCTGCAGGGCTACGGCGCCTGGGAGCTCGCCGCGGACGCGCTCGCGATCAGCATGATCGCCATCGCGGTGCGCTTCGGCTGGGTCTACTTCGCCGAATACCTGCCGTCGTGGATCGCCCGGCTGCGCAAGCGCAGGGCTTCGCCGCCTGCCTTTCACCGCCCGCTTCCCGGCGAGGCCTGCGTCGTGGGCTGGTGCGGCATGCGCGGCATCGTCTCGCTCGCCGCGGCGCTCGCGCTGCCGGAGCTGCTCCCCGAGGGCAGCCCGTTTCCGTACCGCGACCTCATCCTGTTCCTCACCTTCGTCGTCATCGCCGTGACGCTGGTGGTGCAGGGACTCACCCTGGAGGGGCTGATCCAGCGGCTCATGATCGGCTCGGACCCGGCGGTGCACGAGGAGGAGCGGCGCGCGCGCGGCGCCATGGAGGACGCCGCGCTCGCCGCCGCCGGGGCGCTGGGCGAGCGCGACGCCGCGCTGCGCCCGACGCTCTCCAGGCCCGCGCAGCTCGCGGCGGTGCGCGCGCAGCGCGAGGCGCTGATCCGCATCTGGCGGGCGGGCGGCATCAGCGACGAGGTGCTGCATCACCTCGAGGAAGAGCTCGACTACGAGGAGGCGCGCCTCTAGCTAGGCGAGGGATTTCTCCAGGATACGGCGTCCCTCGGGCGTCGCCATGACGATGACGTGGTCCCCCGGGTTGAGGACGAAATCCTCCCGCGGGTTGAACTGCCAGGCCTGGCCCGCGCGCACCGCGAGCAGCACGTACTCGCGGCTGGGCGGCACGATCTCGACGAGCGGGCGCGGCGCGGCGCCCGCGCGCATCGCGATCTCCTCGACGCGCAGCTTGTCGTCGGTACGCAGCATCTCGTCGAGGAAGCTCACCACCACCGGGCGCAGCATGCTCGAGGCGATGCGCATGCCGCCGGTGAAGTCCGGCGAGACGATGGCGTCGGCGCCGATGCGCTTCAGCTTGTCGATGTTGCGCACCTCGTGGCAGCGCGCGACCACGCGGGCCCTTGCGTTCAGCTGCTTGGCCGAGAGCGTGATCAGCAGGTTCTTGCCATCGTCGCCCGTGATGGCGAAGACGCCGCGCGCGCGCGCGATGCCGGCGCGCTCGAGCACCGCGTCGTCGGAGGCGTCGCCGTGCAGCACCAGGACGTCGGGGTAGCGCTCGCGGAAGTTCGCGATCGCCTCCGGCGACTCCTCGACGGCGACGAACGGCCGCTCCGTGACGTCGAGCTCGTGGGCGACGTTGGTGCCCACGCGGCCGACGCCGCAGACGACGAAGTGGTCCCTGAGATGATCGATGCGGTCCTGCATCTTGCGCCTCCTGATGACCTCGTCGAAGCGCCCCTCGACGATGAATACGGTGAGCTTCGACATCATCACGCCGAGCGTGCCGATGCCGACGAGCGCGATCGCCATGTTGAAGATCCGCCCCCCCGGGCTGCCCGACAGGTCGATGATCTCCGCGTAGCCGATGCTCGCCACGGTGATGAAGACCATGTACACGCAGTCGACGAGCGACGCGTTGCCGCGCGAGATGACCCAGAAGCCCGCCGCGCCGACGACGTGCAGCGCAGCGAACACGGCGATCGGCCAGCGGAACGTCCGCCACATCCGAGCGGCCAGCGATTCTTCCGAGCCCTTCATTTCTCCCTTTTCGCGCGCCGGGCGCGCCAGGCGAGCGCCACGTGGGCGCGCCAGGCGAGCTGCACGGCGACATAGCCGATGGCGGCGAGTGTAACGGCGAGCGCGGCGAGGCCCAAGGCGAGCGCCGGGCCGAGGGCGCGCATCCAGTCCCAGAGCGCCCATGCGGAGCCGGCCCAGTCCGACCAGTCCATGCGGAACTCGCCCGCCGGGGGGCGGCCCGTGCCCTCGCCGAGGAGCAGGCGCCCGTACTCGTAGGCGAGCACGTACAGCGGCACGATGGTGAGCGGGTTGGTGTAGAGCGTGGTGGCGAGGGCGACCGGCACGTTCCGGCGCAGCGCGATGGCGAGGAGCAGCGCCGTGAGCATCTGGAACGGCCCGGGCACGAGGCCCGCAAAGAGGCCGATCGCGACCGCGCCCGCGACCGAGCGGCGGTTCAGCTGCCAGAGCCCCGGACGCTGCAGCCAGCCGCCGAACGCAGCGACCAGGCGCCGCGAGCGCACGCTTCCGGGGTCGGGCACGTACTTTCGGAAAAGCTTCTTCAAGTCATCGCCAGCGTGGCCGCCGCGTTGATTGTAGATGACCGTCTGGGCGATCGCCTTCGCCGCCGGCGTCGCCCTGCTGCAGCTGCAGCCGGCGCTGCCTTCGCCGCTCCTTGCGCTCGTCCTCGTGCCGCTCGCGGCGGCGGCGATCCAGTGGCCGCGCAGCGCCTGCGTCCTCGCGCTCGCGCTCGGCTTCGCCTGGGCGGCGCTGCTGGCCGCGGCGCGCATGGCCGATCGCCTCGCGCCCGGGCTCGAAGGCCGCGACCTCGAGCTCGTCGGCGTGGTGGCGAGCCTTCCCGCGGCGGGCGAGCGCAGCGTGCGCTTCGAGTTCGAAGTCGATCCGTCGGCCGCGCCGCGCGGCGTGCCCGGGCGCATCCTCCTTTCCTGGTACCGCAGCGCGGCGGCCGGGGACGAGGAGGATCCGGCGCTCCTCGAGGAGGCCGTTCATCCCGGAGAGCGCTGGCTCTTCACGGTGCGCCTGCGCCGGCCGCACGGCAACGTGAATCCGGAGGGCTTCGACTACGAGGCGTGGCTGCTCGAGCGCGGCATCGGCGCCACCGGCTACGTGCGCCAGCGCGGCGAGCAGCGCCTGCTCGGCGCGCGCAACAGCTTCTCCGACCGCGTCGAGCAGGCGCGCGACGCCGTGCGCGCGCGCTTCCTCGAGCACCTCGGACCGGGTCCGGCGGCCGGCATCCTGGTCGCGCTCGCGATCGGCGACCAGCGCGCGATTTCCGAGGAGGAATGGCGCCTGTTCAACGCCACGGGGGTGACGCACCTGATGAGCATCTCCGGGCTGCACGTGACGCTGGTCTCTGCGCTCCTGGCCTGGCTCGTCGCCGCGCTGTGGCGGCGCGTGCCGGGGCTCGCCCTGCGCCTGCCGGCGCGCAAGGCGGCGGCGGTTGCGGCGATCGCCGGCGCGCTCGGCTATACGCTGCTCGCGGGCTTCGGCGTTCCGGCGCAGCGCACCTGCTACATGGTGAGCGTGGTGGCGCTTGCGCTCTGGAGCGGCCGCATCGCCTCGCCGTGGCGCGTGCTCGCGCTCGCCCTCGCGGTGGTGCTCGCGCTCGACCCCTGGGCGCCCCTCGCGCCGGGGCTCTGGCTCTCGTTCGGCGCGGTCTGCCTCATCTTCTACGTCGCCACCGGATGGAGCGCGCCCGAGCGCGCGCCGCTGCAGTGGGTCCGCGTGCAGGCCGCGATCACCTTCGGCCTCGCGCCGGCTGCGCTTGTGCTTTTCTCGCAGGTCTCGCTCGCCGGCCCGCTCGCGAACGCGATCGCCATCCCGGTGATCTCGGTCGTGGTGACGCCGCTCGCTCTGCTCGCCGCGCTCGTGCCGGTCGATGCGCTCCTCGATCTCGCAGCGTGGCTCGTCGAGCTCCTGCTGCAGTTCCTCGAATGGTGCCAGGCGCTTCCCGGCGCGCTGTGGCAGCAGCACGCGCCGCCCGTGTGGGCCGTGCTGGTCGCGCTCGCCGGCGTCGCCTGGCTGCTCGCGCCGCGCGGCTTCCCCTGGCGCGCGGGCGGGCTCGCGCTTCTCGCCCCGGCGTTCCTGCTGCCCGCGCCGGCGCCGGCTCCGGGCGAGGCCTGGATCACCGCGCTCGACGTCGGGCAGGGCCTCGCCGTCGTGGTGCGTACCGCGGGGCGCACGCTGCTCTACGACGCCGGCCCGGCGTTCGGAGCCGAGGCGGACAGCGGCTCGCGCATCATCGTGCCGCTGCTGCGCGCCCAGGGGCTCGTGCGACTTGACGCGCTCGTGCTGTCGCACGAGGACAGCGACCACATCGGCGGCGCCTTGAGCGTGCTGGAAGCGGTGCCGGTGGACATCCTCTACTCGTCGCTCCCGCGCGCGCACCCGCTGCACGCGCTTGCGCCGGCGGTGGCGTGCGCGCGCGGCATCGCGTGGCAATGGGACGGCGTGCGCTTCGAGATCCTGCATCCGGACGCAGCGCTCGCGAGCGCCCGGCGCAACGACTCGAGCTGCGTGCTCCGGGTGTCGAACGCGAAGGGCAGCGTGCTCCTCACCGGCGACATCGAGCGCACCGCCGAGGCGCAGCTCGCCGCGCAGCCCGCCGCGCTGAGGAGCGACGCGCTCGTCGTGCCGCACCACGGCAGCCGCACCTCCTCGACGGCGCAGTTCATCCGCGCGGTGGCGCCGCGCGTGGCGATCGTGCCCGTGGGCTACCGCAACCGCTTCCGGCATCCGAGCGCCGAGGTGCTGCAGCGCTATCGCGACGCGGGCGCCGAGCTCGCGCGCACCGACCTCGACGGCGCCGTGAGCGTCGTGCTGTCCGACTCCATTGCGCTTTTCCGGCAGCGAGACCTGCACCGCCGCTATTGGCTACAATGACCCGGCGCGACTTTCCGCGCAAAAGAGGAGGGCGTCATGGCCAAGGGGAGCAGTGCGGTCTACCGCGTCACCGAAGTCATCGGCACGAGCTCGAGCTCCTGGGAGGACGCGGCGAAGAACGCGGTGAAGACCGCGTCGAAGTCGCTGCGCGACCTGCGCATCGCGGAGATCACCAAGCTGGACGTGAAGGTCGAGAACGGCAGGGTGACGCAGTTCCGCGCGCGCCTCGCGCTGTCGTTCAAGTACGACGCCTGAGCGAGCCTTGTTCACGGCGATCGTGCGCGTCACCGGCGTCGGGCGCCTCGCGGACTTCCGCGAGCGCCTGCGCTGGCTCATGGTGCGCGAGCTCGACGCCGAGGACTACACCGAGCACCACGCCGAGGGCCGGCTCGAGTACCGCTTCGAGCCGAAGCTCGGCATTCCCTTCCCGGCGTTCGCGCAGGCGTCGGCGGATTTTCCCGAGCTGCGCGTCGAAGCGCACTGGGAGCGCGACGGCGTCGCCGGGCGCGCGGTGATCGAGAGCGGCCGCCTTGTCGAGCGCAGCCCCTGAGCCGCAGGCGGGACCGCGGCGCCGCTCGGTCGCCTGCCTCTCGCCGAAGGGCCTGCACCGCGTCTCGTACCTGGAGTGGGGCGACCCGCGCAACCGCGACGTGGTGGTCTGCGTGCACGGCCTCACCCGCAGCGCGCGCGATTTCGACGAGCTCGCCCGCGCCCTGAGCGGCAGGCTGCGCGTCGTCTGCCCGGACATCGCCGGGCGCGGCGAATCCGACCGCCTCGTCGACCCGATGCTCTACGCCGTGCCGCAATACGTGGCGGACATGGTCACGCTGATCGCGCGACTCGACGTCGAGACGGTGAGCTGGGTCGGCACCTCCATGGGCGGCGTCATCGGGATGGCGCTCGCGGCGCAGCCCGGCTCGCCGGTGAAGAGGCTGGTGCTGAACGACGCCGGCCCGGTGCTCTCGAGAGCCTCGCTCGAGCGCATCGCCGCGTACGTCGGCAACGCGCCCGCGTTTCCGACGCTCGAGGCGGCCGAGCAGTACGTGCGCGCGGTGTCCGCGAGCTTCGGCCCGCACAGCGACGCGCAGTGGCGCTTCCTCACCGAGGCCTGGGTGCGGCGCAACGACGACGGCAGCTACGCGCCGCAATACGACCCGCGCATCGCGCAGGCCTACCGCGCCACCATTCCGAAGGAGGGGCCGCTCGAGTTCTGGCCGGTCTACGACGCGGTTCGCTGCCCGACGCTCGTGCTGCGCGGCGCGCTCTCGGATCTGCTCGAGCGCGCGACCTGCGCGCAGATGGCGGCGCGCGGGCCGCGCGCCCGCACGGTGGAGATCCAAGGCGTCGGCCACGCGCCCACGCTGCTGCACGCCGACCAGATCGCGCTGGTGCGCGAGTTCCTGCTCGAGGGCGAAGACGCTTGAGCCGGCGTTGGCTCGCGCTTGCGCTCCTCCTCGCCATGGGCGCGCAGGCGCAGACGCTGGAGACGGTGCGAAAGCGCGGCCACCTGCAGTGCGGCGTCAACACCGGGCTTGCCGGCTTCTCACAGCCCGATTCGCGCGGCGTCTGGCACGGTCTCGACGTGGACCTGTGCCGCGCGCTCGCCGCCGCGGTGCTCGGCGACGCGGCCAAGGTGCGCTATACGCCGCTCACGGCGCAGCAGCGCTTCACGGCGCTGCAGTCCGGCGAGGTGGACGTGCTCGCGCGGAACACGACCTGGACGCTGTCGCGCGACAGCGGGCTCGCGCTCAGCTTCGTCGGCGTCAACTACTACGACGGCCAGGGGTTCATGGTGCCGCGCAAGGCGAAGGTCACGAGCGCGGCGCAGCTCGACGGCGCCACGGTGTGCGTGCAGCCGGGGACGACGAACGAGCTCAACCTCGCCGACTACTTCCGCGCCCGCCGCATGAAGTTCCGCCCGGTCGTGATCGAGAAGCTGGAGGAGGTGCTGAACGCCTATTTCGCCGGGCGCTGCGATGCCTTCACCACCGATGCCTCGAGCCTCGCCTCGCTGCGCGCCTCGCGCGCGCCCGATCCCGCCGCGCACGTCGTGCTGCCCGAGCTCATCTCGAAGGAGCCGCTCGGCCCCGCGGTGCGCAAGGGCGACGAGCGCTGGTTCGACATCGTGAGGTGGACCCTCTTTGCCATGATCGAGGCCGAGGAGCTCGGCCTCGGCTCGCGCACGGTCGCCGAGCAGGCGAACTCGGGCGGCCCGGCGATCCAGCGCTTCCTCGGCGGCAACGGCGAGCTGGGCAAGCTTCTCGGCCTGGACGAGCGCTGGGCGTTCCGCATCGTGCAGCAGGTCGGCAACTACGGCGAGAGCTTCGATGCGAACCTCAGGCCGCTCGGCGTCGAGCGCGGCCTGAACCGGCTCTGGACCCAGGGCGGACTGATGTACGCGCCGCCTTTGCGCTAGCGGCATGAAGATTGCTCCGCTCGCCGCATGCGGCTCCTCTTTGCATTGCTCCTTTGCGCGAGCTTTGGCCCGGCGCTAGCCGATACCCAGAACAGCGGTAGCGCGGCGATGGAGCAGCGCGCTTCGCCATCGAATCCGGTGCGGCAGGACGAGGAGCGCACCGAGGCCCATTCCCAGCCGGAGGTGCCGCAGACTGGGGCCGCACCGGCCGCCGGCCAGGAGTCCGCATCGCCGCCAAGCGGGAGCGCCGGCAACGCTTCGAGCGGCGCCTCGGCACCGAGCGCGGCCCTGCCTTCGACGCACGCGACGAACCGCGCCAACAACGGCTATTACTACCAGTCCGGGGAATTCAACGAGATCCACCCGGAAGAGGCCTATCCGAACGACCTGCAGCGGCTCGCGCAGCCGGGCGAGGACTCGGAGCTCATCCAGCAGGTGCAGCAGAAGCTGCGCGCGCTCGGCTTCGACGCCGGTCCGGTCAACGGCGATTTCGGCTCGAAGACGCAGGCGGCGCTCGCGCAGTTCCAGCTCGCGCGCAGCCTTCCGGTGAGCGGCAGCCTGGACGCCGCGACGCTCGACGCGCTGGGTCTCCGCACGCAATAGCGACGCCTGTAGCGCCCCAGCTACAGGGGTCGCGTAGTACCCTTTTTGCCCTTCGGAAGAAGCCGCGAACGGGTGATGCCCCAGTCCCCAGCCCACGACTTCCTCGCCGGCGGCGGCGAGATGGGCGCGCGCATGC
>DASRFM010000084.1:0-2158 GCA_035651575.1 Burkholderiales bacterium
AGCAGGCGGCGCTGCTCGCTTGCGCCATCGAGGAAGAGACGCCCGAGCGGCTCGGCGAGGCCTATAAAGCGCTGCCCGCCGCCGCGAAAGCTGCCGTGCGACGCGGCGCGCTCGCCGCCGCGAGGCTCCTCGAAAGCTCGCCCGCCGAGGGACGCGAAGCGCTGCTGCGGATCGCTGGACGACGTCGCCTGGCTCGTTAAGCTCCCCGGTGCGCTTCCTCGAACGACTGCAGCGTTCGCTCGAGGTCGTCTAAAAGCGAGAGCCACGGGGTCGCTTGCGCTTCGCCGTCCTTCGCGATCGAGCTCAGGAGCTCGCTCAGGCTCCCGCCTGTGCCGCGCTCGTAGCCCGCGCGATCACGTAGCGCTTGCGAGGCGGCGGCATCGCCGCTCGCCGCGAGCTTGCCCTCGAGATAGTCGAGGATCTGCTGCTCGAACTCGTCGATCGGCAGGCTGCCCGCGCCCAGCCCGCACGAGCAATTGCCGCCCATCAGGACATGGCCGCGCGCGAGGCTCGTCCATTTGCCGAGGAGCCGCGCCGCCTCGATCCGGATGTTCCTCGCTTTCGCGCCTTTGCTAAGCTTCGCCACCTTCCGACGTTCCGTAGAGAATAGACATCTTGCCTGCTTCACGAAAGGCGCACACGCGCCTTGCGGTGGACATCGGCGGCACCTTCACCGACGTCGCCGCCTTCGATGAAAAATCCGGGCGCCTCCTCCTCGGCAAGGCGCTCTCCACGCCGGCGAGGCTCGTCGACGGCATCACCCACGGCGTGGAAAAGGCGGCGGTGCGCTACGCCGATGCGTCGATCTTCCTGCACGGCTCGACAATCGCGATCAACACGCTGCTCGAGCGCAAAGGCGCGCGCACGGCCCTCGTGACGACCGAAGGCTTTCGCGACGTCTACGAGATCGGCCGCATCAACCGGCCCGACTCGTACAACCTGTACTTCCGCAAGCACGTGCCGCTCGTGCCGCGCTCGCTCGCCTTCGAGGTGCGCGAGCGCATGACGGCGGAAGGCGAGGTGCACATTCCGCTCGATGAGGCGAGCGTGCTCGAGGTCTGCCGGCGGCTTAAGGACGAGAAGGTCGACGCGGTGGCGATCATGCTCCTCCACTGCTACGTCAACCCGGCGCACGAGGCGCGGGTCAAGGCCATCGTGCAACGCGAGCTGCCGCATGCCTTCGTCACCGCGTCGCACGAGCTATCGCAGGAGTACCGCGAGTTCGAGCGCTGCTCGACCGTCGCCGCCAACGCGTACATCGGGCCGGTGGTGAGCGAGTATGTGCGCGGCATCGACGAGCATCTCAAGCAATCCGGCTTCGGCGGCTCGTTCCTCCTCGTGCAATCCACCGGCGGCCTGTATGAGTCGCACCAGGCGCAGCGCCAGTGCGTCCGCATGCTCGAATCGGGGCCGGCGGCCGGCGTTATCGGCGCGCAGGCACTCTGCCGCGAGATCGGCCTCGACGATGCGGTCGCCTTCGACATGGGCGGCACTACGGCCAAGGCCGGCGTCATCTATCGCGGCGAAGCATTGACGACGGGCGTCGCGCTCGTCGGCGGCTACGCGCAGGCGCTGCCCGTGCAGATCCCGATGATGGACATCTTCGAGGTCGGCACCGGCGGCGGCAGCATCGCCACGGTGAACGAGAGCGGCGCGCTGCGCGTCGGCCCGCAGAGCGCGGGCGCGGAGCCCGGACCGGCATGCTATGGGCGCGGCGGCGAGCTGCCGACCGTCACCGACGCCAACCTGGTGCTCGGCCGTCTCGGCGCGACGCGCTTCCTGGGCGGCGAGATGACGCTCGATGAGAAAGCCGCCGAGCGCGCCATCCAGGAGAAGGTCGCGCGAGCGCTCGGCGTGGATGTGACGCGCGCGGCCGAGGGCATCCTGCGCATCGCCGTCACGACCATGTCCTACGCGGTGAAGGCGGTGTCGACCGAGCGCGGGCTCGACGCCGCCGCCTTCGCGCTCATCGCCTACGGCGGCGCGGGACCCTTGCACGCTTCCGCCATCGCGCGCGAGATCGGCATGCAGCGCGTCATCGTGCCGCGCGTGCCGGGCCACTTCTGCGCCTTCGGCATGCTCTTCTCCGATCTGCGCTACGACGTGGTGCGCACCTGGTTCACGCGCCTCGCCGACGTGTCGTTCGACGCCATCGAAG
>DASRFM010000085.1:0-146159 GCA_035651575.1 Burkholderiales bacterium
CGGACTATTCGAATTCCGCTTCGACCAGTGCAAGCCGGTAGCGATCGACGAAGTCGAGCCCGCCGCCGAGATCGTCAAGCGCTTCTCCACCGGCGCCATGTCGCTCGGCTCGATCTCCACCGAAGCGCACACCACGCTCGCCATCGCGATGAACCGCATCGGCGGCAAGTCGAACACCGGCGAGGGCGGCGAGGACCGGCGCCGCTACGCGCCGGTCAAGGCCGGGGAATCGCTGCAGAGCAGGCTGGGGAAGACCCGGGTCGAGGTCGACCTGCCGCTGCGCGAGGGCGATTCGCTCAAGTCCAAGATCAAGCAGGTGGCCTCCGGGCGCTTCGGCGTCACCGCGGAGTACCTGGCGAGCGCCGAAGTGATGCAGATCAAGATCGCGCAAGGCGCGAAGCCCGGCGAAGGCGGCCAGCTGCCCGGGCGCAAGGTCTCGGAATACATTGCGGAGCTGCGCTACTCGACGCCGGGCGTGGAGCTCATCTCGCCCCCGCCGCACCACGACATCTACTCGATCGAGGACCTGGCGCAGCTCATCCACGACCTGAAGAACGCAAACCCGGGCGCCGCGGTGTCGGTGAAGCTCGTGTCCGAGGTCGGCGTCGGGACGATCGCGGCCGGCGTGTCGAAGGGGCGTGCCGACCACGTCACCATCGCCGGCCACGACGGCGGCACCGGCGCTTCGCCGTGGTCCTCCATCAAGCACGCCGGTACCCCGTGGGAGCTCGGCCTCGCGGAGACGCAGCAGACGCTGGTGCTCAACCGGCTGAGAGGCCGCATCGCGGTGCAGGTCGACGGCCAGATGAAGACCGGGCGCGACGTGGTGATCGGCGCCCTGCTCGGCGCCGACGAGTTCGGCTTCGCCACCGCGCCGCTCGTCACCGAAGGCTGCATCATGATGCGCAAGTGCCACCTCAACACCTGCCCGGTGGGCGTGGCGACCCAGGACCCGGTGCTGCGGCGCAAGTTCGCCGGCAAGCCGGAATACGTGGTCAACTATTTCTTCTTCGTCGCCGAGGAGGCGCGCGAGCTGATGGCGAAGCTCGGCGTGCGCAAGCTCGAGGAGCTCGTGGGCCGGAGCGACCTGCTCGACGTGCGCAAGGGCATCGAGCACTGGAAGGCGAGGGGGCTCGACTTCTCCCGGGTGTTCCAGCCGCCGCAGATGCCTGCGGAGGTCGCGCGCCGGCATTGCGAAACGCAAAACCACGGCCTCGACAAGGCGCTCGACAACCGCCTGATCGAGCTCGCCCAGGCCGCGCTCGAGCGGCGCGAGAAGGTCACGATCGAGATGCCGATCCGCAACATCAACCGCACCGTCGGCACGATGCTCTCCCACGAGATCGCGCGCCGCTACGGGCACGAAGGCCTCGCCGAGGACACGATCCGCGTGCGCCTCGCCGGCTCCGCCGGCCAGAGCTTCGGGGCCTTCCTCGCGCGCGGCGTGACGCTGGAAGTCGTCGGCGACACCAACGACTACTGCGGCAAGGGCCTCTCGGGCGGGCGCATCTGCGTGCAGCCCTCGCCCAAGTTCCGCGGCGAGCCCGCCGAGAACATCATCACCGGCAACGTCGTGCTCTACGGCGCGATCGCCGGCGAGGCGTACTTCCGCGGCGTCGCCGGCGAGCGCTTCGCCGTGCGCAACTCCGGCGCGCAGGCGGTGGTGGAGGGCGTCGGCGACCACGGCTGCGAGTACATGACGGGCGGCACGGTCGTCGTCCTGGGCGAGACCGGCCGCAATTTCGCCGCCGGCATGTCGGGCGGCATCGCCTACGTGCTCGATCTCGACGGCCAGTTCGCCAAGCGCTGCAACCTGGCCATGGTGGACCTCGAGCCGGTCGCGGACGCCGAGGACGACGCGGCGCTGAAGCGCCTCATCGAGAACCATGCGCGCTACACCAATTCGCGCCGCGCGCGCGAGATCCTGGACGGGTGGAGCGAGCACCGCGCGCGCTTCGTGAAGGTGTTCCCGAAGGAATACCGGCGCGCGCTCGCCGAGCTCGCGACGAAGAACAAGGCGGCCGCGTAAAGGGAAAATGAGTGGGCAAGGTCACCGGATTTCTTGAGTTCGCGCGCGTCGAGGAGCCGCACGAGACGGCGGAGGCGCGCAAGAAGCACTATCGCGAGTTCGTCCTGCGCCTGCCCGACGAAGCCGCCGGCGTGCAGGGCGCGCGCTGCATGGATTGCGGCACGCCGTTCTGCATGTCGGGCTGCCCGGTCAGCAACATCATCCCGGACTGGAACGACCTCGTGTACCGCCAGGACTGGAAGGCGGCGATCGAGGTGCTCCATTCCACGAACAACTTTCCCGAGTTCACCGGGCGCGTGTGCCCGGCGCCCTGCGAGGAAGCGTGCGTGCTGCGCATCAACAACGATCCGGTGGGCATCAAGTCGATCGAGCACGCCATCATCGACAAGGCCTGGGAAGAGGGCTGGGTGCGGCCGCAGCCGGCGCGCCACCGTTCCGGCAGGAAGGTCGCGGTCGTCGGCAGCGGCCCGTCCGGTCTCGCCTGCGCGCAGCAGCTCGCGCGCGCCGGGCACGACGTCACGGTGCTCGAGAAAAGCGACCGCATCGGCGGGCTGCTGCGCTACGGCATCCCCGACTTCAAGCTGGAAAAGGGCGTGATCGACCGGCGCCTCGAGCAGATGCGCGACGAAGGCGTGAAATTCCGCGCCGGGGTCTTCGTCGGCGCGAAGCCGCTGCCGCGCGGCATCAGCAGCGACGCGCGCGAGAGCGTCGCTCCGAAAGCGCTGCTCGAGCAGTTCGACGCGGTCGTGATCGCCGCCGGCGCGGAGCAGCCGCGCGACCTGCCGATTCCCGGACGCGAGCTCGACGGCGTGCACTACGCGATGGAATTCCTGCCTTTGCAGAACAAGCGCGTCGCCGGCGACCAGGCGGTTCGTGAGCTCTGGGCGACGAACAAGCACGTCGTGGTGATCGGCGGCGGCGACACCGGCTCCGACTGCGTCGGCACGTCCAACCGCCACGGCGCGCGCTCGGTGACCCAGTTCGAGCTGCTTCCCATGCCGCCGGACGTGGACCGCAATCCGGTGTGGCCTTACTGGCCGGTACGGCTTCGCACCTCGAGCTCGCACGAGGAGGGCGTGGAGCGCGGCTGGTCGGTGGCGACGAAGGCGTTCGTCGAGGGCGAGGGCGACGCCAAGGGCAGGGTAAAGGCGCTGAAAGCCGTGCGCCTGGAATGGAAGGACGGCAAGCCGAGCGAGGTGCCCGGGAGCGAGTTCATGCTCCCGGCCGACCTCGTGCTTCTCGCGATGGGATTCGTCTCACCCGTGCAGTCGCTGCTCGAAGAGCTCGGCGTGGAGAAGGACGCGCGCGGCAACGCCCGCGCCGATACCGACGGTCCGCGTGCGTACGCGACGTCAGTGCCCAAGGTCTTCGCCGCGGGCGACCTGCGCCGCGGCCAGTCGCTCGTGGTGTGGGCGATCCGCGAAGGCCGGCAGTGCGCGCGCGCCGTCGACGAGTTCCTCATGGGCTTCTCCGAGCTCCCGCGCTAGCAGGCACTAGAATCGGCCCCATGCCGGCGCACGTCCCAGGCACGGAGGTGATCGTTCTCGCCGCGGGCGCCGGCAAGCGCATGCGCTCGCAGCTTCCCAAGGTCCTGCACCGGCTCGCCGGGCGGCCGCTCCTCGGGCACGTCCTCGACACCGCGCGCGCGCTCGGCGCGAAGGGCATCCACGTGGTGCACGGCCACGGCGCCGAGCAGGTGCGCAGCGCCTTCCCGGACCCGGACATCGACTGGGTCCTGCAGAGCGAGCAGCTCGGCACCGGCCACGCAGTCCTGCAGGCACTGCCGCGCGTCGCGGCGGACTCCGAGGTGCTCGTCCTCTACGGCGACGTGCCGCTCGTGCGCGCGACGACGCTGCGGCGGCTGCTCGACGGCGCGCGCGGCGGCCTCGCGCTCCTCACCACCGAGCTCGCGCAGCCCGACGGGTACGGCCGGATCGTGCGCGACAAGGCCGGCCGCGTGGTCCGCATCGTGGAGCAGAAGGATGCGAGCGCCGCCGAGCTCGCCCTGCGCGAGATCAACGCCGGATTTTTCGCGCTCCCGGCGCGCCGCCTCTCGGCGTGGCTCGCCGAGCTGAAGAACGACAATGCGCAAAAGGAGTACTACCTCACCGACATCGTCGCCCTGGCCGTCGCGCAGGGCGTCGCGGTGAACGCGATCAGCGCGGAAGATCACTGGGAGGTCGCCGGCGTGAATTCGCGACAGGAGCTGGCGGCGCTCGAGCGCGAGCTGCAGGGCCGCGAAGCCCGGCACCTTCTGGAAGCCGGGGTCACGCTCGCCGATCCGGCGCGCATCGACGTGCGCGGCGAGCTGCAATGCGGGCGCGACGTGGCGATCGACGTGAACTGCGTCTTCGAAGGCCGCGTAGTCCTCGGCGACGGCGTCGCCGTCGGGCCGAACTGCGTGCTGCGCAACGTCAACGTCGGCGCGGGAAGCGAGGTGCTCGCCTTCTCGCATCTCGAGCAGGCCGAGATCGGCGCGCGCTGCCGCGTCGGGCCCTATGCGCGCCTGCGGCCCGGCGCCGAGCTCGCCGACGAGGTGCACGTCGGTAATTTCGTCGAGGTGAAGGCGAGCCGGCTCGGCCAGGGCGCGAAGGCGAACCATCTCACGTATATCGGCGACGCCGAGGTCGGCGCGCGCGTCAACGTCGGCGCGGGAACCATCACCTGCAACTACGACGGCGTGAGCAAGCACCGCACCGTCATCGAGGACGATTGCTTCATCGGCTCCGACGCCACGCTGGTCGCGCCCGTGCGCATCGCACGGGGCTCCTACATCGGCGCCGGGTCCACGATCAACAAGGACACGCCCGCCGGCCAGCTCACCGTGGCACGCGCGCGCCAGGTCTCCATCCCGGCCTGGAAGCCGCCGAAGAAGAAGGCCTGAAGCGATGTGCGGCATCGTGGGCGCCGCCGCCCGCAGGAACATCGTGCCGGTGCTGCTCGAGGGGCTGCGCCGGCTGGAGTACCGCGGCTACGACTCCTGCGGCGTGGCGGCGGTCGATGACAAGGCGATCGGGCGAATCCGCAGCACCGCGCGCGTCGCCGACCTCGCCGCGCGCGTCGAGCGCGAGCGCTTCGCCGGCCTGACTGCGCTCGCCCATACGCGCTGGGCGACGCACGGGGCGCCCGCCACCGAGAATGCGCACCCGATCGTCTCGGCGGGCGAGATCGCGCTCGTGCACAACGGCATCATCGAGAACTACGAGGAGCTGCGCGCCGGGCTGCAGGCGCAGGGCTACCGCTTCGAGAGCCAGACCGATACCGAGGTCGTCGCGCACCTCATTCACAGCCTCTACGACGGCGACCTCTTTGCTGCCGTGCGCGCGGCCGTGCCGCGCTTGCAGGGCGCCTACGCGATCGGCGTGCTCGCGCGGCGCGAGCCCGGCCGGCTGGTCGGCGCGCGCTCCGGCAGCCCGCTCGTCCTCGGCATCGCGCCCGACGCCTGCTACCTCGCGTCGGACGCGCTTGCCCTCGCCGGCACCACCGATCGGATCGTCTTTCTGGAGGAAGGCGACGTCGCCCTGGTCGAGGCGCAGGGCTGCCGCGTGGTCGATCGCGCCGGCAAGGACGCCGATCGTCCGCTGCGCATCGTCCAGGCGAGCGGGCTCGCCGCGGAGCTCGGTCCCTACCGCCATTTCATGCAGAAGGAGATCTTCGAGCAGCCGCGCGCGGTCGCCGACACGCTCGAGGGCATGGTGGGCATCGACGCGGCGCTTTTCGGCGCCGAGGCGCCTGCGCTGCTGGAGGACGCCGACTCGGTGCTCGTGCTCGCGTGCGGCACGAGCTACCACGCCGGGCTCGTCGCGCGCTACTGGATCGAGAGCCTCTGCGGCCTGCCGTGCCAGGTGGAGATCGCGAGCGAGTACCGCTACCGGGAAAGCGTGCCGCGCGCCGGCGCGCTGGTCGTCGCCGTCTCGCAATCCGGCGAAACCGCCGACACGCTGGCGGCGCTCAAGCATGCGCAGGCGCTCGGCCATGCGAAGACCCTCGCCGTGTGCAACGTCGCGACGAGCGCAATCATGCGCATGGCGCGCCTGAGCTACCTCACGCGCGCCGGCACCGAGATCGGCGTCGCTTCGACGAAGGCCTTCACCACGCAGCTCGTCGCGCTCTACCTGCTCGCGCTCTGCCTCGCGAAGCTGCGCGGCCGGCTGGATGCGGCGGCCGAGGCGGCTCACCTGCGCCGCCTGCGCCACTTGCCGACCGCGCTCGCCGCGGTCCTCGCGCTCGAGCCGCAGGTCATCGCCTGGGCCGAGCGCTTCGCGAAGAAGGAGCACGCGCTCTTTCTCGGACGCGGCCTGCATTACCCGATCGCGCTCGAAGGCGCGCTCAAGCTCAAGGAGATCTCCTACATCCACGCCGAGGCCTACGCCGCGGGCGAGCTCAAGCATGGACCGCTCGCGCTGGTGACGAGCGAGATGCCGGTAGTGACGGTGGCACCGAACGACGCGCTGCTCGAGAAGCTCAAGTCCAATATGCAGGAGGTGCGTGCGCGGGGCGGCGAGCTCTACGTGTTCGCCGACGCGGACAGCCACATCGGCGCTTCACCGGGCGTGAACGTCGTGCGCCTGCCGGAGCACTATGGGCCGTTGTCTCCCATCCTGCACGTCGTGCCGCTGCAGCTCCTGGCCTACCACGCGGCGCTCGCGCGCGGCACGGACGTGGACAAGCCGCGCAACCTCGCGAAGTCGGTGACCGTGGAGTAGGGCGCCGCTTGAGCGCGCGGCAGTACGACGCCGTCATCGTCGGCGCGGGCCACAACGGGCTCGCCTGCGCCTGCTATCTCGCGCGCGCCGGGCTCGGCGTGAAGGTCCTGGAGCGCCGCGGCGTGGTCGGCGGCGCGGCGGTGACGGAGGAATTCCACCCGGGATTCCGCAACTCCGTGGCGGCGTACACGGTGAGCCTGCTGCAGCCGAAGGTGATTCGCGACCTGCGGCTCGCCGAGCATGGGCTGCGCATCGTCGAGCGGCCGTTCTCGAACTTCCTGCCGCTGCCGGAGGGGGACTACCTCGAGATCGGCGGCGGCTTGGAGCGCAGCCAGCGCGCGCTCGGGCGCCGTTCGCCGCGCGACGCACAGCGCCTGCCGCGCTACTGGGAGCGGCTCGAGCGGGTCGCCGATGTCCTGCGCGCGCTGGTGCTGCGCTGCCCGCCCAACGTCGGCGGCGGCCTCGCCGACCTGCTGCGCGCGCTCGATGCCGGCCGCCTCGCGCGCGCGCTCGACATGGAGGCGCGGCGCGACCTGCTCGCCTACTTCACCCGCAGCGCGGCCGACATCCTCGACGACTGGTTCGAATCTGAAGCGCTCAAGGCCGCATTCGGCTTCGACGCGGTCGTCGGCAACTACGCGAGCCCGTATCACCCGGGAACCGCGTACGTGCTCCTGCATCACTGCTTCGGCGAAGTGAACGGCAAGCGCGGCACGTGGGGGCATGCGATCGGCGGCATGGGGGCGATCACGCAGGCGATGGCCGCCGAGGCGCGCCGCCTCGGCGTCGACATCGAGTGCAACGCCGCGGTGGCCCGCGTACGGCGCCAACGCGTGATTCTGGAGAACGGCCGCGAGATCGGCGCGCGTGCGGTCGTGGCAAACGTCAATCCGAAGCTGCTCTACCTCGAGCTCATGGAGAGGGACGCTGTGCCCGAGCAAGTCCGCGCGCGGATGCAGGCCTACAAATGCGGCTCGGCCACCTTCCGCATGAATGTCGCGCTGTCGCGGCTGCCGCGCTTCACTTGTCTTCCCGGGGAAGGGCCGCACCACGCCTCCGGCATCATCCTCGCCCCGTCGCTCGCCTACATGGACCGTGCCTACCTCGATGCGCGCGCCGACGGCATGGCGCGCGAGCCGATCGTCGAGATGGTGATCCCGAGCACGCTGGACGAAACCCTCGCGCCGAGGGGCGCGCACGTCGCCAGCCTCTTCTGCCAGCATTTCTCGCCGGAGGCCGACTGGAGCGCGCGCAAAGCGGAGGCGATCGAGCGTATCTTCGGCGTCGTGGAGCGCTTCGCGCCGGGGTTCCGCGAGAGCGTGCTCGCGCACTCGGCGCTTTCCCCGGCGGACCTGGAAGCGCAGTTCGGCCTGACCGCCGGCGACATCTTCCACGGCGCGCTCAGCCTCGACCAGCTCTGGTCGGCGCGGCCGCTGCTCGGCTTCGCCGACTACCGCAGCCCGGTCAAGGGACTCTACCTTTGCGGCGCAGGGGCCCATCCGGGAGGCGGGGTGACCGGCGCCCCGGGGCACAACTGCGCGCGCGAGGTGCTGCGCGATTTCGGCAAATCCTTTCCGCGCTAGACTGGACGCCTCTCGAAAGAGACGCGCGAAGGAGCAAGCCATGGCCAGCATCTACCAGACCGCCGCCCGCCCCGTGAAAGAGCTGCCGATGACGCAGGAGGAGCAGGCGCTGCGCGTGCAGCTCGCCGCCGCCTACCGGATCTTCGACATGCTGGGCTGGGACCAGCTCATCTTCAATCACATCACGCTGCGCGTCCCCGGCCCCCAGCCGCGCTTTCTGATCAATCCCTTCGGACTGCACTACAGCGAGATCACCGCGTCCAGCCTGCTTCTCATCGACCTCGAGGGCAACGCGCTGCGCGAGACGCAGTGGCCGGTAAACCGCGCCGGCTTCGTCATCCATTCCGCGATTCACGCCTCGGTTCCGGACGCACATTGCGTGATGCATACGCACACCACCACCGGCAGCGCGGTCGCTTGCCTCAAGGACGGCCTCTCGCCGGACAATTTTTACGGGGCCATGCTGCACGGGCAGGTGGCCTATCACGACTTCGAGGGCGTCACCACGGATCCCGACGAGAAGACGCGCCTGGTGCGCGACATCGGCGACAAGAAGGCGGTGGTCCTGCGCCACCACGGCCTGCTTTCCTGGGGGCACGACGTCCCGGAAGCGTTCCTCGTCCTCTGGACGCTGCAGCGCGCCTGCGACGTGCAGATCGCTGCCGCGGCATCGGGTCCGGTCGGCCGCATCCCGGCCGAGGTCCTGGCGAAGATGGTGAAGCAGGGCGGGCCTACGGAAAAGCGCACCTGCGACGACGTGTTCGCCGCCCTGCAGCGCATGGTCGACAGGCGCGACCCGTCCTACCGCGATTGAGCCGCGCGGCAGGTTGACGTTGACGTAAACGTCAACTAGGCTGGCGGGCCTGCCATGACCGACCTCTCCGACTCGAGCAAGCTCGCCTACAAGGCGAAGAACAAGATCCGCTTCGTCACGGCGGCGAGCCTGTTCGACGGCCACGACGCCTCGATCAACATCATGCGGCGCATCCTGCAGGGCTCGGGCGCCGAGGTGATCCACCTCGGCCACAACCGCTCGGTGGGCGAGATCGTCGACGCCGCGCTGCAGGAAGACGTGCAGGGCATCGCCATCTCGTCGTACCAGGGCGGCCACATCGAGTTCTTCAAGTACATGGTCGACCTCCTGAAGGAGCGCGGCGGCGCGCACATCCGGGTGTTCGGCGGCGGCGGCGGGGTCATCGTGCCGGCGGAGATCCGCGAGCTGCAGGACTACGGCGTGGCGCGCATCTACTCGCCCGAGGACGGCCAGCGCATGGGCCTGCAGGGCATGATCAACGACATGCTCGCGCGCTGTGACTTCGATCCGGCGCAGCATGCGCCGAAGGCGCTCGAGGCGGGCAACCCGCGCTCGCTCGCGCAGGTGATTACCGCCATCGAGCAGGGCGTCTTCAAGGGGGAACTCGAAACCCATGAAGCTCCAGTGCTGGGCGTCACCGGCACCGGCGGCGCCGGCAAGAGCTCGCTCACCGATGAGCTGGTGCGCCGCTTCCGCCTCGACCAGGGCGAGGAGATCGGCATTGCCGTGCTCTCGGTGGACCCGACGCGCCGCAAGACTGGCGGCGCGCTGCTCGGCGACCGCATCCGCATGAACGCCATCCACGGCGGGCGCACCTTCATGCGCTCGCTCGCCACGCGCGACACGGGAAGCGAGCTCTCCGCGGCCACCGGCGGCGCGATTGCGGCCTGCAAGGCGGCCGGGTACCAGCTCGTCATCGTGGAGACCGCGGGCATCGGCCAGGGCGACGCCGCCATCGCGAAGCACGCCGACGTCTGCCTCTACGTGATGACGCCGGAATTCGGCGCCGCGAGCCAGCTCGAGAAGATCGACATGCTCGACTTCGCCGATTTCGTCGCCATCAACAAGTTCGACCGCAAGGGCGCCGAGGACGCGCTGCGCGATGTGCGCAAGCAGGTGCAGCGCAACCGCGAGGCGTTCCGCGCGCCGCCGGAGTCCATGCCCGTGTTCGGCACCATCGCCGCGCGATTCAACGACGACGGCGTCACCGCGCTCTACCACGCGATCGCCGACCAGCTCGCCGAGAAAGGACTAAAGCTCGCGCCGCGGCGGCTGCCGCGGCCGGCGGAGAAGGCCTCGTCGCGCGTGCACCTCGTCATCCCGGCGAGGCGTCAGCGCTATCTCGCCGAGATCGCGGACAGCGTGCGCGGCTACCACGCGCGCGTCGCCGAGCAATCGGCGGCGGCGCGCGAGCGGCAGCAGGTGCTGGCGACCCAGGCGATGCTCGGCAAGCCGCTCGCGGCGCTGGCGAAGCTCGCCGAGGAAAAGGAAGCGGCGCTCGGCCCGGAGGCGAAAAAGCTGATCGAGTCCTGGCCGAAGACGCAGAAGGCCTATTGCGGCGACGAGCAGGTGGTCAAGGTCCGCGGCAAGGAGCTGCGCACCCGCCTGACCAGCATTTCGCTCTCCGGCACCCGGGTGCCCAAGGTGGCGCTGCCGAAGTTCGAGGACCACGGCGAACTCCTGCGCTGGCGCATGCGCGAGAACCTGCCCGGCGAATTCCCGTTCACCGCGGGCGTGTTCCACTTCAAGCGCGAGAACGAGGACCCGACGCGCATGTTCGCCGGAGAAGGCGATCCGTTCCGCACGAACCGGCGCTTCCACCTGCTCTCCAAGGACATGCCGGCGAAGCGGCTCTCCACCGCGTTCGACTCGGTGACGCTGTACGGCTTCGACCCGGACGAGCGGCCCGACATCTACGGCAAGGTCGGCAACTCCGGCGTCTCGATCGCGACGCTCGAGGACATGAAGGTGCTGTATTCGGGGTTCGACCTCTGCGACCCGACAACCTCGGTGTCGATGACCATCAACGGCCCGGCGCCGACGATCCTCGCCATGTTCTTCAACACCGCGATCGACCAGCAGGTCGATCGTTTTGTCAAAGAAAATTCCCGTCAGCCGAAAAAAGAGGAATTGCTCGAGATTCGTGAAAGAACTCTTGCTTCAGTGCGCGGCACCGTGCAGGCCGACATCCTGAAGGAAGACCAGGGGCAGAACACCTGCATCTTCTCGACCGAGTTCTCGCTCAAGGTGATGGGCGACATCCAGGAGTACTTCATCGCCAACGACGTGAAGAACTTCTACTCGGTCTCCATCTCGGGCTACCACATCGCCGAAGCCGGCGCCAACCCGATCTCGCAGCTCGCCTTCACGCTCGCCAACGGCTTCACCTTCGTCGAGGCGTACCTCGCGCGCGGCATGAAGATCGACGACTTCGCCCCGAACCTGTCGTTCTTCTTCTCGTACGGCATGGATCCGGAGTACGCGGTGCTCGGCCGGGTAGCGCGGCGCATCTGGGCGGTGGCGATGAAGAACCGCTACGGCGGCAATGAGCGCAGCCAGAAGCTGAAGTTCCATTCGCAGACCTCCGGGCGCTCGCTGCACGCGCAGGAAGTCGCGTTCAACGACATCCGCACGACGCTGCAGGCGCTGATCTCGACCTACGACAACACCAACTCGCTGCACACCAATGCCTACGACGAGGCGATCACCACCCCCACCGAAGAGTCGGTGCGCCGCGCGATGGCGATCCAGCTCATCATCAACCGCGAATGGGGCGTGGCGAAGAACGAGAACCCGAACCAGGGCTCGTTCCTGATGGAGGCGCTGACCGATCTCGTCGAAGAGGCGGTGCTGAAGGAGTTCGAGGCGCTCTCGAGCCGCGGCGGCGTCCTGGGCGCCATGGAGACCGGCTATCAGCGCAGCAAGATCCAGGAGGAATCGCTCTACTACGAGCACAGGAAGCACGACGGTTCGTACCCGATCATCGGCGTGAACACGTTCCGCAACCCGCACGGCGAGCCGATCCCGGAAAAGCTCGAGCTCATCCGCTCCACCGAGCAGGAGAAGCGCTCGCAGCTCGAGCGGCTGCGGGCTTTTCAAAAAACGAATGAAAAGCAGGCGCCCGCGATGCTCGAGCGCCTGAGGCAGGCGGTGATCCGGGACGAGAACGTCTTCGAGGTGCTGATGGACGCGGTGCGCGTGTGCTCGCTCGGCCAGATCACCCACGCGCTCTTCGAGGTCGGTGGGGAGTACCGCCGCTCGATGTAGCTAGTTGACGGTCGCGCCGGTCTGGCGCACGACGCGGCCCCACTTCTCGTACTCGGCCTGCATGAAGCTCGCCAGCTCCGCGGGCGCAAGATAGGTCGGCTCCACGCCCGCCGAGCGGAAATTCTTCTCGATCTCCGGCTCCTTCAGCACGGCGGCCACCGCACCGGTGAGGTGCTGCACGATCTCCTGCGAGGTGCCGCGCGGCGCGGCGAGGTCGAGCCAGAGCGTCGCCTGGAATCCCGGGACGCCGGCTTCCGCGACGGTCGGCACCTCCGGCAGGTCGGGCGAGCGCCTGGGGGTGGAGACGGCGAGGGGGACGAGGCGGCCCGCCTTGATCTGCGGCAGCACGTTCGGGATGCCGGCAAAGGAGAGCTTGACGCGCCCGCCGAGGAGATCCTGCATTGCCGGGCCGCTTCCCTTGTACGGCACATGGTTCAGCTCGATGCCGGCGGTGGAGGCGAAAAGCGCGCTCACGAGGTGCTGCGCGCTGCCGTTTCCCGAGCTCGCGTAGTCGATCTTGCCGGGCTGCGCCTTCGCCGCGGCGATGAGCTCGCGCACGGAATGGACGTTGAGCTGCGGGTTCGCGACCAGCACGTACGGCCCCGAGGCGACGAGCGCCACCGGCTCGAAGTCGTTCAGCGCCTCGTACGGCACCTTCTTGTAGATCCACGGCGCGATGACGTGCGGCGTGCCGGTGAAGAGCAGCGTATAGCCGTCGGGCGCGCTCTTCGCCACGGCGTCGGCGCCGATCGTGCCGCCGGCGCCCGGCCGGTTCTCGACGAACACGTTCTGGCCGAGCGCCGCCGAGAGCCGCGCCGCGAGCATCCTGCCGGGGACGTCGGCGAAGCCTCCGGGAGAGAGCGGGATCACCATGCGCACCGGGTGCGACGGCCAGGCCTGAGCGCCGGCGTTCGCGAACCCGCACAGAAGAGCAAGGAGGCAGAGGAGGCGGCTCATCCGCGGTAGACGAGCGGCGGCATGGTGAAGAAGCCGTGCAGGAGGTGGTAGGCGGTCCGGTAGTTCTTCTGCTGGAAGCTCGCGTGCGAGATGCCCTCCATCACCGAGAACTGCTTGTCGGGATGCGGCAGCCGGGCGTAGAAGGCGAGCAGGTCCTCGATGCTCGCGATGCCGTCGTACTCGCCGCGCAGGATGAGCGTCGGCACGTTGATCTTCTCGGGATCGACGAGCGGCAGCTTGGAGCACATGTCCACGTAGGTGCCGGTGGGCACCGAATCGTCGAGCTCGAGGATCGCGGTGGCGAACGCTTCGATCGTCGCTTCGTCCGCGGTGCCTGGATGGTCGCGCGTGAAGATGCTGCGCACGAAGGCGCGGTCGATCGGGCGCCGGTTCTTCGCGCGAAACTCCGGCAGCTTCTTCTTCCTTTCCGCGAGCGTCGGGCTGCCCTCGCCGGTCCAGACGAACGCGTCGAGCGCAAGGCGCGCCACGCGATCGGGATGGCGCTGCGCGAAGAGCGCCGCCTTGAGCGCGCCCGAGGAGATGCCGTAGAGGAGCAGCTGCTTCGCCTTCGATTGCTCCATGACGTAGCGCGAGGCGGCCTCGAGGTCGTCGGCGCCGTTCGAGATATCGAAGTTGATCGGGCGGCTCTTGTCGGAGCGGCCGTAGCCCTCGTTGTCGAGCGACCAGGTGTCGAAGCCGCGCGCCGCGAACCACTCCATGACCGAGGAGTCGGGCCGCCCCGGCACCTGCAGGTCGAAGGTCGGCTGCGACGCCATGGACGAGCCGTGCACGAAGAGGATCGTCCCCTTGGGCTTTTCCGCGGGCGCCTTGCGCCAAAGAAACAGGCGGACGTCGCCCTTTTTCGTCCAGTGCTCGGTGCCCTTCATCGTCCCGGTGCTCCCCGCAAAAGGCGCTATTTTGCGCGGTTTTTATGCAAGAATCCGCGGAGCCACGGAGGAGGACCGGATGGCGGAACACGCGCCACACAGCGACGCGCGGGACACGTTCCCGAAGCTTCTCATGCACCACGCGCAGGTGCGCGGCGAGCGGCCGGCGATCCGCGAGAAGGATCTCGGCATCTGGCAGACCTGGACCTGGAAGGCGCTCGCCGACGAGGTGCGCGCGCTCGCCTGCGGGCTTGCCGCCGACGGCTTCAAGCGGGGCGACCACTTCGCCATCGTCGGCGCGAACCGGCCGCGCATCTATGCCGCGATGGCGGCGGTGCAGTGCCTCGGCGGCATCCCGGTGCCGCTCTACCAGGATGCGCCCGCCGCGGAAATGGTCTTTCCCCTGCGCAACGCCGAGATCAGCCACGCGCTCGCCGAGGACCAGGAGCAGGTCGACAAGCTCCTCGAGATCCTGCCGCAGTGCCCCAGCCTGCGGCACGTGTACTTCGACGATCCGCGCGGCCTGCGCAATTACGCGCAGGCCGCGCTCTCGTCCTATGACAACCTGCTCGAGCGCGGCCGCGAGTCGTTGCGGCGCGACCCCGCCTTCCTCGAGACCGAGATCGCGAAGGGACGCGGCAGCGACACGGCCGGCATGTTCTTCACTTCCGGCACGACCGGGGTGCCGAAGGGCGTCGTGCATACCTACGACAGCCTGATCATCCCGGCCCGCACGGCGGCGGAGCTCGAGCGGCTGGGCGAGGGCGACGTCGTGCTCGCCTACCTGCCGCCGGCCTGGATCGGCCAGAACATCTTTTCCTGCGCCCAGGCTTATGTCACCGGCTACTGCATCGGCTGCCCGGAATCGGCCGACACCGTGATGAACGACATGCGCGAGATCGGGCCGACCTACTACTTCGCGCCGCCGCGCATCCTCGAGAACCTGCTGACCACCGTTTCCATCCGCATGGAGGACGCCTCGCGGGCCAAGCGCTGGCTCTACCGGCGCTTCATGGCGATCGCCGAGCACGTCGGCGGCGCGATCCTCGACGGCAAGCCGGTCGGGCTGCTTGACCGGGCACTCTACGCGCTCGGCGATCTCATCGTGTACGGGCCGCTGCGCAATGTCCTCGGCATGAGCCGGGTGCGCATCGGCTACACCGCCGGCGAGGCGATCGGGCCGGACCTGTTTCGCTTCTACCGCTCGATCGGCATCAACCTGAAGCAGCTCTACGGCTCCACCGAGACCGCGGTCTTCGTCTGCGTGCAGCCCGACGGCCAGGTGAAGGCGGATACCGCCGGGCCCGCGGTGCCCGGGGTGGAGCTCAAGTTCACTGCGGAGCGCGAGCTCCTGGTGCGCTCGCCGGGGCTCTTCAAGGAGTACTACCGCAACGCCGAGGCGACGCTGGAGGCGAAGGACGCCGAGGGCTGGTTCCATACCGGCGACGCGGGCTACTTCGACCCGGACGGGCACCTCAAGGTGATCGACCGCGTGAAGGACGTCGGCAAGCTCGCCGACGGAACGCTCTTCGCGCCGAAATACCTCGAGAACAAGCTCAAGTTCTTCCCCTACGTGCGCGAGGCGGTCTGCTTCGGCGACGGCCGCGACCGCGTCTGCGCCTTCATCAATTTCGACATCGAGGCGGTCGGCAGCTGGGCGGAGAAGCGCAACATGCCGTACTCCGGCTACACCGACCTCGCCTCGCGCGACGAGGTCTACGAGCTGGTGCGCGAGTGCATCGAGCGGGTGAACGCGGACCTCGCGGCCGACCCGGAGCTCGCGAACTCGCAGATCCATCGCTTCCTCATCCTGCACAAGGAGCTCGACGCCGACGACGGCGAGCTCACGCGCACGCGCAAGGTGCGCCGGCGCTTCATCGCGGAGAAGTACGGGCCGCTCGTCGAGGCGCTGTACACGGGGCGTGACATGGCCCACGTCGAGGCGCAAGTGAAATACGAGGACGGCCGCAGCGGCGTGTACGCCGCCGACCTCAAGATCCGGTCGGCGAAAACCTTTCCTGCCGCTGCTGCGGCGCGCGCGGCCTGAGCGCGCAATGAAAGCATGAGCGCGCCGGAACTCCAGGTGCAGGAGAACCTGCAGCGCGTCGGCGAGGTCATCCTCTCGGTGCAGGGCGTGTCGCTCTCCTTCGGCGGCGTGAAGGCGCTGCAGGACGTGTCCTTCGACGTGCGCGAGCGCGAGGTGCGCGCGATCATCGGCCCCAACGGCGCCGGCAAGAGCTCGATGCTGAACGTCCTGAACGGCGTCTACCACCCGCAGCGCGGCCGCATCGCGCTTCGCGAGCACGTCTTCAGCGGCATGAACCCGCGGCGCGCCGCCGAGCTCGGCATCGCGCGCACCTTCCAGAACATCGCGCTCTTCCGCGGCATGAGCGTGCTCGACAACCTCATGACCGGGCGCAACCTCAAGATGCGTGCGAGCTTCCTGCAGCACGCGATCTGGCTCGGCGCGGCGCGGCGCGAGGAGCTCGAGCACCGGCGCGCGGTGGAGGAGATCATCGAGTTCCTCGAGATCCCGCACATCCGCAGGACCCCGGTGGGCAAGTTGCCCTACGGGCTGCAGAAGCGGGTGGAACTCGGCCGGGCGCTCGCCGCCGAGCCGAGCATCCTGCTCCTCGACGAGCCGATGGCCGGCATGAACCTCGAGGAAAAGCAGGACATGTGCCGCTTCATCCTCGACGTGAACGACCACTTCGGCACCACGCTCGTGCTGATCGAGCACGACATGGGCGTGGTGATGGACATCTCCGATCGGGTGGTGGTGCTCGACTACGGGCGCAAGATCGCCGACGGCACCCCGGCGGAGGTGCGCGCGAACCAGGCGGTGATCGACGCCTACCTCGGCGTCTCGCACTGATGAACTTCTTCTTCGAAGTCGTCGCCGGCGGGCTGCTTGCGGGAGTGATGTACGCGCTCGTCGCGCTCGGCTTCGTGCTGATCTACAAGGCGTCCGGCGTCTTCAACTTCGCCCAGGGCTCGATGGTGTTCTTCGCCGCGCTCACCTTCGTCTCGCTCACGGAGCGCGGCTGGAACCTGTGGCTGGCGCTCGCGGTGACCCTCGTGGTGATGGTGCTGATGGGCATCGCGATCGAGCGCCTCGTGCTGCGCCCGCTCGTCAACCAGCCGCCCATCACGCTGCTCATGGCGACCATCGGCCTCGCCTTCGTGCTCGAGGGCATCTCGCAGCTCGCCTGGGGGTCGCAGCCGCACGGCCTCGAGCTCGGCGTGCCGGACGTGCCGATCGAGTGGCTTTCCCAGAAGTGGAACATCAGCGTCAGCCAGTTCGACGTCTTCGCGGCGCTCGTCGCGGGCGTGCTGGTGGCCGCGCTCGCGGTCTTCTTCCAGAAGACGCGCATCGGGCGGGCGCTGCGCGCGGTGGCGGACGACCACCAGGCCGCGCTCGCCGTCGGCATCCCGCTGCAGCACATCTGGTCGATCGTCTGGGCGGTCGCCGGGTTCGTCGCGCTGGTGGCGGGGCTGATGTGGGGCGTGCGCAACGGCGTGCAGTACGCGCTCACGTTTACCGCGCTCAAGGCGCTGCCGGTGCTCATCCTGGGCGGCTTCGAGTCCATCGCCGGCGCGATCGTCGGCGGCCTCATCATCGGCGCGAGCGAGAAGCTCGCCGAAGTCTACGTCGGGCCCTTTGTCGGCGGCGGCATCGAGAGCTGGTTCGCCTACGTGATCGCGCTGCTCTTCCTTCTCGTGCGGCCCGAGGGGCTGTTCGGCGAGAAGATCATCGACCGGGTCTAGGATGCTCTACAGGGAAGCAGGGCAGTTCAAGTCGAGCTACGCGCAGGACCAGCAGATCTTCCCGATCCGCCAGGACCGGATCGCGTTCGCCGCGCTCATGCTCTTCGCGCTTGCCGTCGTGCCGGTGATCGGCGACCAGTACTGGCTCTCGGCCATCCTGACGCCATTCCTCATCCTTTCCCTCGCCACCCTCGGCTTGAACATCCTCACCGGCTACGCGGGGCAGCTTTCGCTCGGCACGGCCGCGTTCATGGCCGTGGGCGCATTCATGGCCTACAACGCCGAGCTGCGCATCCCGCACATGCCGAGCCTGGGCTCGTTCGCGATCGGCGGCCTCTGCGCGGCGGCCGTGGGCATCGTGTTCGGGCTGCCGAGCCTGCGCATCAAGGGGCTGTACCTCGCCGTAGCGACGCTCGCCTGCCAGTTCTTCGTGCTGTGGGCGATCAACCGCATCGGCTGGTTCTCGAACAACAGCTCCTCCGGGGTCATCACCGCGCAGCGCGTCGAGGTCCTCGGCTACGACCTGCAGACGCCGGCGGCGAAGTACGTCCTGACGCTATGCATCGTCGCGCTCATGGCGCTCGCCGCGAAGAACCTGATGCGCAGCGAGACCGGGCGCGCGTTCATGGCAGTCCGCGACATGGACGTCGCGGCCGGGGTGGTCGGCATCCCGATCATGCGCACGAAGCTCCTCGCGTTCGGCATCAGCTCCTTCTACTGCGGGGTCGCGGGCGCGCTCTACGCCTACTGCTACCTCGGGACGGTGGAGCCGGAGGCTTTCACGCTGGACCTGTCCTTCCTCGTCCTTTTCATGATGATCATCGGCGGCGCGGGGTCCATCCTGGGCTCGTTCCTCGGCGCGGCGTTCATCACGCTTTTCCCGATCTTCCTTAATCTCGCCTCCAAGCAGCTGGAGACCCTCCTGCAGGTCGAGATCCCGCACGCCATCGTCTCCAACGTGGAGGCAATCATCTTCGGCGGGCTGATCATCTTCTTCCTCATCGCCGAGCCGCTCGGCCTGGCCCGGCTGTGGCAGATCGCCAAGGAAAAGCTGAGGCTCTGGCCCTTCCCGCACTAGTGGACAGCGGGGGGCGTTTCGCTATACTGCCCGTTCCGCTATTTGGAACGGACTTCTGAGGAGGAGGAAATCCATGAAACGGACCGCGTTCGCCATTGCGGTTTTTGCCGTTGCGGCATCGGGAATCGCCCTGCCTGCGCTCGCCGCGGGCGAGCAATTCGTTCCCGCGAACTTCTACTGGGTCGGGCCGTACGCGCCGGGGGGCTCCGGCTTCGGCGGCGGCATCATCGACTACATGCAGATGATCAACGAGCGCGACGGCGGCATCAACGGCGTCAAGCTCACCTGGGAGAAGTGTGAGACCGAGTACAACAACGCGCGCGGCGTGGAGTGCTACGAGCGCGTGAAGAAGCACGCCCCGACCGGCGCCACGGTGATCCACCCGCTGTCCACCGGCATCACGTACTCGCTCATCGACAAGGCCACGGCCGATCACATCCCCGTGATCTCCATGGGCTACGGGCGCACCTCGGCGGCCGACGGCCGGGTCTTCCCCTACATCTTCCCGCTCATCACGACCTACTGGTCGCAGGCGACGGTGATGATCAAGTTCATCGCGCAGAAGATGGGCGGCTACGACAAGCTGAAGGGCAAGAAGATCGCGCTCGTCTACCACGATTCGGCCTACGGCAAGGAGCCCATCCCGGTCCTCACCGACATGTCGAAGGAGTACGGCTACGAGCTCACCACGCTCGCCGTGCCCCACCCGGGCAACGAGCAGCAGTCGCAGTGGCTGCAGATCCGCCAGAACAAGCCCGACTGGGTCATTCTCTGGGGCTGGGGCGTGATGAACCCGACCGCGCTCAAGGCGGCCGCCAAGATCGGCTACCCGCGCGACCACATCATCGGCGTGTGGTGGTCCGGAGCGGAGGAGGACGTCATCCCCGCCGGGTCCGCGGCGAAAGGCTTCATCGCGGCGGGCTTCAATGCCCCGGGCGCGGACTTCCCGGTGATGAAGGACATCCAGAAGTACGTCTACGCGAAGGGCAAGGGCGAGTTCGAGGACAAGTCGCGCTTCGGCTCGATCTACCACACGCGCGGCGTCGTGGCCGGCATCGTGACGGTCGAGGCGATCCGCCTGGCGCAGGAGCACTACGGCAAGGGCAAGCCGATCACCGGCGAGCAGATGCGCTGGGGGATCGAGCACCTCAACCTCGACAACAACCGCCTCAAGCAGCTCGGCGCAGTCAACATGATGCCGCCGCTCAAGGTGTCGTGCATGGATCACGAGGGCTCGGGGCTGGTGAAGTTCCAGCAGTGGGACGGCGCCAAGTGGAAGGTGATCACCGACTGGATGGAGCCCGACCGCAAGCTGGTGCGCGCGAAAGTCGAGCAGGACGCCGCGCAGTACGCGAAAGAAAAGGGCATTACGCCGCGCGATTGCTCGAAGGACCTGTAGCCTGAAGCGCGGCTGAGATGACGAACGGCGGGCGCGTCCCGCCGTTCGCTTTTTTGGGGATGGAATGTCCGCGGTCCTGAAAGCCGAAGCCGGCGCGCCGCACCTGGCGGTGAACAACATCGAGGTGATCTACGACCACGTCATCCTCGTGCTGCGCGGGGTGTCGCTCGAGGTGGCCGAGGGCCGGATCGTGGCGCTGCTCGGCGCGAACGGCGCCGGCAAGACCACGACGCTGAAGGCGATCTCGAACCTGCTGCACGCCGAGCGCGGCGAGGTGACCAAGGGGCAGATCCTGTTCAGCGGCCGGCGCATCGACCGGCTGAATCCGTCGGCCCTGGTGAAGCTCGGCATCTGCCAGGTGATGGAGGGGCGCCACTGCTTCCAGCACCTCACCGTCGAGGAGAATCTCCTCACCGGCGCCTACACCCGCGGCTACATCGGGGCCGGCGTCAAGGAATCGCTGGAGAAGGTCTATACCTATTTTCCGCGGCTGAAGGAGCGGCGCGACGCCCAGTCGGGCTACACCTCGGGCGGCGAGCAGCAGATGACCGCCATCGGCCGCGCCTTGATGGCGCGCCCGAAGATGATCCTGCTCGACGAGCCCTCCATGGGCCTCGCGCCCCAGCTCGTCGAGGAGATCTTCGAGATCGTGAAGGAGCTCAACCGCAAGGAGCGCGTGAGCTTCCTCCTCGCGGAGCAGAACACGCACATCGCGCTCAAGTACGCGGACTACGGCTACATCCTGGAGAACGGCCGCGTGGTCATGGACGGCGAGGGCGCGGCGCTGGCGCAGAACGAGGACGTAAAGGAGTTCTACCTCGGTTTCTCCAGCGGCGGGCGCAAGAGCTTCCGCGACGTCAAGTCCTACCGGCGGCGCAAGCGTTGGCTGTAAGGAAGGGAAAGCCCGAGTATTTCGACCGCCTCGAGACGCGCTCGCGGGCGGCGCGCGAGAAAGCGCTCATGGCCGCGCTTCCGGCGCACATCGCCCATGCGAAGCGCCGGGCGCCCGGCTTTGGCGCGATCCTGAAGGATGTGGACCCGCGGCAGGTGAAGTCTCGCGCGGCGCTCGCGCGGCTCCCCGTGACGCGAAAGTCCGATCTGCTGCAGCTGCAGGAGGAGCGTCCGCCGCTCGGCGGGCTGAACGCGACGCCGGTCGAGAAGCTCGCCAAGCTCTTCGTCTCGCCGGGACCGATCCACGATCCGGAGGGCGCCGGCCGCGACTGGTGGCGCATCGCCCGCGCGCTCTTCGCGGGCGGCTTCCGCGCGGGCGACCGCCTGATCAACACCTTCGCCTACCACTTCACGCCCGCCGGCTCGATGCTGGAGTCGGGGGCGCTCGCGCTGGGCTGCACCGTGGTGCCCACGGGCGTCGGCCAGACCGAGATGCAGGTCGCCGCGATTCGCGCCCTCGGCATCGGCGGCTTCGTCGGGACGCCGTCCTTCCTCAAGCTCATCGTCGAGAAGGCCGACGAGCTCAAGGCGGACATCGCCTGCCTGCGCAAGGCCATGGTGGCGGCCGAGTACCTGCCGCCGGCGCTTCGCAAGGCGCTTGGCGAGCGCGGCATCCGGGTCGCGCAGTGCTACGCCAGCGCCGACCTTGGCCTCATCGCCTACGAATCGCTCATGCCCGACGGCACGGTGAATCCGGGGATGATCCTCGATGAAGGCCTGGTCCTCGAGATCGTGCGGCCGGGCACGGGCGACCCGGTGCCCGAGGGCGACGTCGGCGAGGTGGTGATCACCACGTTCAACCGCGACTATCCGTTGATCCGCTTCGCCACCGGCGACCTGTCGGCGGTCCTGCCCGGCGCGAGCGCCTGCGGGCGCACCAACGTGCGCATCAAGGGATGGATGGGCCGCGCCGACCAGAGCACGAAGGTGCGCGCGATGTTCGTGACGCCGGCGCAGGTGAACGACGTCGTTCGGCGCCACCCGGAAGTGCTGCGCGCCCGGCTCGTCGTGCAAGGCGAGGCGGGCGAGGATCGCATGACGCTGAAGTGCGAAGTGCGCAATGCGCCCGAGGGACTGGCGGCCGCGCTCGTCGCCTCGATTCGCGACGTGACCAAGCTGCGCGGGGAAGTCGAGCTGGTCGCGCCGGCCAGCCTGCCGAACGACGGCAAGGTGATCGAGGACCTGCGCAAGTACTCCTAGCTGCCGCGCACCGCGCCCAGGGGAAGCGCATCGACCCTGCGCATCTCCTCGTTCCTCAGCACCGAAGGGTCGGCGAGGAACGCCTTGGCGAAATCAACCGCGTCGGCGCCCCAGAACACCTCGCCGTCGGCCACGAGGCTCGGCACCCCGAAGACGCCGCGCGCCATGGCTTCCTCGGTGTTCCTGCGCAGCAGGTCCTTCGCCTCCGGATGCTTCGCCGGATCGATTTTCAGCCGCTCGCAGAGCGATGCGAATCTCGCCGCGTCGGCCGCGTCTTCGCCCGTGGCCCAAACGAAATCGAAAATGGCCGTCACCGCCTCCCGGGTGCATCCTGCGGCGAGCGCAAGGCGCAGGTGCGGCAGGGGATTGAATGGATGCAGCGCAGGAAAGCGGAACGGCACGCCCAGCTTCCGCGCCTCCCAGACGCAGCTGCGGTAGGTCCACTTGCGCTTCGCCGGGATCTCCGCCGGCCCTTTCTGTCCCCAGTGCTTCAGAAGCCCGGCGAAGAGAACCGGCTTGAGCGCGATCGGGATGGGGAATTCCTTCAGGCGATGGAACGCGAGGTAGGAGTAGGGCGAGACGAAGTCGAAGTACCAATCGGCCGAGGCAGTCATCGGGGCTCGGCTACTCATAGCGCAGCTGGAACTCGGGATCGTCGATGCTCTGCGCCTCGCGCACGATTCCGTCGGGCGAGTACTGCACGACAAAAAGGAGTTCGACGCCATTGCGGGCGCGCCACGGGTATTCCAGGCTTTCCCTGCCCATTCGCGGAAACTTGACGACGCGGCTCGGCGGGCCGAGCAGGAACCGGACCTCGTCCACGGTGGTTATCCCGGGCTTGATCGCCGAGAAGGTCTCCTCCTGCAGGCGCTGCTCGATTGCCTTGAGCTTCCCGTTTCCGTCGAACCGCGCCACGTAGGTCGCGCGCCCATAAGGCAGGCGCGGGTAGTAGCGATAAGTATCTCCGTCGCGTCCCCGGCGCGTATCGGCGGACGGCCCCATCAGCGACTCGACCTGCGATTCGGTCGACTGTCCGACGGCGAGCCCGCGTCCGTCGTAGGACGCGCAGCCAGTGAGCACGAACAGGCACGCAATGGCCAGGTGTCTTTGAATCATGGGTGCTCCTTGCCAGCGGCCGGCGCCGGGAGCCATCGCTCGCGCCGCAGGACAAGCTCCTTCAGCACGCGGGCCTGATCGCTCTCGGTCATCGCGCCCCAGGCGGCGATTTCATCCAGCGTACGCAGGCATCCCCGGCACAGGCCGCGATCCGGATCCATCAGGCACACGTTGATGCACGGCGACTTCATTTCTTCTTCGCCGCGAGCGCCTTGCCTGCCTTGGAGCCGTAGGGTTTCCCGAGGAGGCCCGAGATCCACTGCCCGGTGTCGACGAGCCGGCCGAGGTCCACGCCGGTCTCGATGCCGAGGCCCTCCAGCATGTACACCACGTCTTCCGTGGCGACGTTCCCGGAGGCGCCGGCGGCGTAGGGGCAGCCGCCGAGGCCTGCGATCGAGGCGTCGAAGGTGGCGACGCCGAGCTCGAGCGAGGCGTAGATGTTGGCGAGCGCCTGGCCGTAGGTGTCGTGGTAATGGCCGGCGAGGCGCTCCACCGGCACGCGGCGCGCGCAGGCCTCGATCATTCTTTGCGTAGCGCGCGGCGTGCCGACGCCGATGGTGTCGCCGAGGGAGACCTCGTAGCAGCCCATCGCGTGGAGCGCCGCGGCCACGTCGGCCACGCGCTCGGGGGCGACTTCGCCCTCGTAAGGGCAACCCACGACGCACGACACGTAGCCGCGCACCTGGATGCCATGCTTCCTCGATTCGAGAGCCACCGGCGTAAACCGCTCGAGCGACTCGGCGATGGAGCAGTTGATGTTCTTGCGCGAGAAGGCCTCCGACGCGGCGCCGAAGATCGCCACCTCCGTCGCGCCGGCCGCGCGCGCCGCCTCGAGGCCCTTCAGGTTCGGCGCGAGCACCGGGTAGGCGACGCCCGGCTTTCGCCGCACGCGCTCGAGCACCTCGGTGTGGTCGGCCATCTGCGGCACCCATTTCGGCGAGACGAAGGCGGTCGCCTCCACCGCGGGCAGCCCGGCGTCGGCGAGCCGCTCGATGAGCTCGACCTTCACGGCGGTCGGCACTTCGCCCGGCTCGTTCTGCAGGCCGTCGCGCGGCCCCACTTCCACGATCCTCACCCTGCGCGGAATCATTCGAGCGTGAGGAGCTGGGCGCCCTCGAGCACCTGCTCGCCCTCGGCAAAGTGGATTTCCTTCACCACGCCGTCTGCCGGCGCGCTGATCGTGTGCTCCATCTTCATCGCCTCCAGGATGACGAGCGGGTCGCCGCGCGCCACTTTCGCGCCCGGCCTGGCGAGCACGCGCGCCACGCGCCCGGGCATCGGCGCGGCCAGCGACCCGCCAGCGGGCGCATCGGCCGGCTCGCCGAGCGCGCGCTTGAGCGCGATGCGGCGGTGCTCGCCGTCGCAGAACACATGCCAGGCGTCGCCCTCGCGCACTGCGTGCGCGCGGAAGCGCTCGCCGCCCAGGGTGAGCGACAGGGCGTCGCCGTCCTCGCCGATTTCGAGCGCGTGATCTTCGCCGTCCACGCCCAGGCGCAGCCGCACCCCGCTCTCGAGGAAGCGAAGCCGCAGCGCGTGCTCGACGCCGCCCTCGACGAAGGCGAGATCGTGGTGCGACTCCTCGTTGAGGCGCCAGCCGTCCACATCGTGCCAGGGCGAGTAGCGATCGCCCGAGTGCTCGGCGGCTTGCCGCGCGAGGCGCCGCTCTTCCACCAGCTCGGCGGCGGCCGCAGCGGCGAGCGCCCGGGCGCTCGCCGGCTTCGGCGGTGCAAGGAGCTCGGCGGCGTTTCTCTCGATCAGGCCGGTGTCGAGCTCGGCAGTCGCGAACGCGCGGCTCGCCGCAAGGCGCTGGAGAAAGCCGAGGTTGGTGGTCAGGCCGGCGATGCGCGTCTGCGCGAGCGCCTGCCGCAGCCGGCCGAGCGCCTCCGCGCGGTCGCGGCCGCGCGCGACGAGCTTCGCGATCATCGGGTCGTACCAGGCGCTGATCTCCCCGCCTTGCGCCACGCCCGCGTCGACCCGGACGTCGCCGCCGGCGGCCGGAAAGGCGAGGTGCAGCAGCCGGCCGGTCGCGGGCAGGAAATTGCGCTGCGCATCCTCGGCATAGAGGCGCGCCTCGATCGCGTGCCCCGAGAACTGGACGCTCTCCTGGGCGAGCGGCAGCGGCTCGCCCGCCGCGACGCGCAGCTGCCATTCGACGAGGTCGATGCCGGTGATCATCTCGGTGACCGGGTGCTCGACCTGCAGGCGCGTGTTCATCTCCATGAAGTAGAAGCGGCCCGACTGCTCCGCGATGAATTCCACCGTTCCGGCGCCGCTATAGCGGATCGCCTGCGCCGCCGCGACGGCGGCGCGGCAGATTTCGGCGCGCCGCTCCGGCGTCATGCCGGGCGCCGGCGCTTCCTCGAGGACCTTCTGATGGCGCCGCTGCACCGAGCAGTCGCGCTCGAAGAGATGCACCACGTTGCCCTGGGAGTCGCCGAACACCTGGACCTCGATGTGGCGCGGGCGCTGCAGGTAGCGCTCGAGGAGCACGCGCTCGTCGCCGAACGCGGCGGCCGCCTCGCGGCGCGCCGCCTGCAGCGCGGCCAGGAAGGCGCTCTCGCCCTCGACCACGCGCATGCCCTTGCCGCCGCCGCCGGCCGAGGGCTTGATGAGCACCGGATAGCCGATGCGCGCCGCTTCCTTGGCAAGGCGCGCGTCGTCCTGGCTCTCGCCGTGGTAGCCGGGCACGAGCGGCAGCCCGGCCTTCTCCATGAGCGTCTTTGCCGCCGCCTTGTCGCCCATCGCGGCGATCGCCTGCGCCGAGGGGCCGATGAACACGAGCCCCGCGCTTTCGCAGGCGCCGGCGAAGTGCTCGTTCTCGGACAGGAAGCCGTAGCCGGGATGAACCGCCTCGGCCCCCGAGCGGCGCGCCGCGTCGACGATCGCCACGGCGTTCAGGTAGCTCTCGCTCGCGGGCGCCGCGCCAATGCGCAGCGCCTCGTCGGCGGCGGCGACGTGCAGTGCGTGCGCGTCGGCGTCCGAGTAGACCGCCACCGTGCGGATTCCCATCCTGCGCGCCGTGCGGATGACGCGGCAGGCGATCTCGCCGCGGTTCGCGATCAGGATCCTGGAGAACACGCTATCCGGTCCAGGAGGGCTTGCGCTTCTCGAGGAACGAGGCGATGCCCTCGCGCCCTTCCGGCGAGACGCGGATCTCGGCGATGCGCTTCGCCGTGTCGGCGACGAGCGCGTCGTCGAGCGGGCGGCCCGCCACCGCCTGGATCAGCTCCTTGATGCGCGCCAGCGCCTGCGCGCCGCCGGCCAGGAGGTGCTTCAGCAGCCCCTCGATGGCGGCGTCGAGCTCCGCCGCAGGCACCAGGGCCGTCAGCAGCCCGAGCCGGTACGCCTCCGCGGCATCGAACACTTCCGCGGTGAGGAAGTATCGCCGCGCGGCGCGCTCGCCGATCGCGCGCAGCACATGCGGGCTGATCGTCGCCGGCGATAGCCCCAGCTTCGCCTCCGAGAAGCAGAACTTCGCTTCCGGGGTGCCGAGCGCGATGTCGCAGGCGGCCACGAGGCCGGTGCCGCCCGCGAACGCCGCTCCGTGCACGCGGGCGATCGTCGGCTTGCCCATCCGGTCGAGGGCGGCGAGCATCTCGGCAAGCGCCTGCGCATCGGCGAGGTTTTGCTCATAGCTGTAGCCCGCCATGCGCTTCATCCAGTTGAGGTCCGCGCCCGCGCAGAACGCCGCGCCGCGCCCGCCGAGCACGACCGCGCGCACGCCGCCGTCGCTGTTCAGTTCTTCGAACGTTTTTCTGAGACGGCCTATCAAGACGTCGTCGAAAGCGTTTCTAAGGTCGGGACGGTCGAGCCACACGAAGGCGGCGGCGCCCTTCTTTTCTACCGTCAGCATGGTCACATCCTGAAAACGCCGAAGCGCGTGGGCTCCGGCGCTGCGTTGAGCGAGGCGGAGATGGCGAGGCCGAGCAGGCGGCGCGTGTCGGCCGGATCCACCACGCCGTCGTCCCAGAGCCGGGCGCTCGAGTAATAGGGATGCCCCTGGCGCTCGTACTGGTCGCGGATCGGCTGCTTGAACTTCTCCTCGTCCTCGCGCGAGGCGAAGTTGCCCTTGACGGTGGCGAGCACCGCGGCCGCCTGCTCGCCGCCCATGATGGAGATGCGCGCGTTGGGCCACATCCAGAGGAAGCGCGGGGAATACGCCCGGCCGCACATGCCGTAGTTTCCGGCTCCGAAGGAGCCGCCGACGATGACGGTGAACTTCGGCACCTTGGCGGTCGCCACCGCGGTCACCATCTTTGCCCCGTCCTTCGCGATACCGCCCGCCTCGTACTTCTTGCCGACCATGTAGCCGGCGATGTTCTGCAGGAAAAGGAGCGGGATGCCGCGTTGCGCCGCGAGCTCGATGAAGTGGGTCGCCTTGAGGGAAGACTCGGAGAAGAGGATGCCGTTGTTCGCGAGGATCGCGACCGGGTAGCCGTGCAGGTGGGCGAACCCGGTGACCAGCGTGGTGCCGTAGTTCTGCTTGAACTCGTCGAGCTCCGAGCCGTCCACGATGCGAGCGAGGAGCTCGCGCACGTCGTAGGGCTTGCGCGTGTCCGCCGGGATCACGCCGTAGAGCTCCTCGGCCGGATAGAGTGGCTCGCGCGGCGCGAGCACGTTGAGCGAGATCGCCTTGCGGTAGTTCAGGTTCGAGACGATGCGCCGCACGATGGAGAGCGCGTGCGCGTCGTCGAGCGCATAGTGGTCGGCGACGCCGGAGACGCGCGTGTGAACTTCCGCGCCGCCGAGCTCCTCCGCGCTCACCACTTCGCCGATCGCCGCCTTCACCAGCGGCGGGCCGCCGAGGAAGATCGTGCCCTGGCCCTTGACGATCACGGTCTCGTCCGACATCGCCGGCACGTAGGCGCCGCCGGCGGTGCACGAGCCCATCACGCAGGCGATCTGCGGGATGCCGGCCGCCGACAGGTTGGCGATGTTGTAGAAGATGCGGCCGAAGTGCTCGCGGTCCGGGAAGACGTTGTCCTGCTCGGGAAGGAAGCCGCCGCCCGAGTCGACCAGATAGACGCAGGGCAGGGCGTTCTGCGCCGCTATCTCCTGCGCGCGCAGGTGCTTCTTCACCGTGACGGGGTAATAGGTGCCGCCCTTGATGGTGGCGTCGTTCGCCACGATGACGCATTCGCGTCCCGACACGCGCCCGACGCCGCAGATGATCGAGCCCGAGTGCACGTCGCCGCCGTACATCCCCCAGGCGGCGAGCTGGCCGATCTCGAGGAAGGGCGAGCCCGCGTCGAGCAGCACGCGCACGCGCTCGCGTGGCAGCATCTTGCCGCGCGCGGCGTGCCTGGCGCGCGCCGCCTCGTCGCCGCCCTGCGTGACGAGCGCGACTTTCTCGCGCAGGTCGGTAACGAGCCCGCGCATGCGCTCGGCATTGGCGCGGAACTCGGCGCCTCGAGCGTTGAGCTTGCTCTTGAGGATCGCCATTACAGGCCCTGCAGCGTCCGGCCGATGACCATGCGCTGGATGTCGCTCGCGCCCTCGTAGATCTGGGTGACGCGCACGTCGCGCCAGTAGCGCTCGACCGGGAAGTCGGCGACGTAGCCGTAGCCGCCGTGGATCTGGATCGCGTCCGAGCACACGCGCTCGGCCATCTCGGAGGCGAAGAGCTTCGCCATCGAAGCCTCCTTGATGCAGGGCTTGCCGGCGTCGCGCAGCGCCGCGGCGTGCAGGTACAGCTGCCGCGCCGCCTCGATGCCGGTCGCCATGTCGGCGAGCCGGAAGCCGATCGCCTGGTGCTCGATCAGCGTCTTGCCCATGCTCTTTCGCTCGCCGGCGTAGCGCAGCGCCGCGTCGAGCGCGGCGCGCGCGACGCCCGTGGCCTGCGCGGCCACGTTGATGCGGCCCGACTCGAGGTTGGCGAGCGCGATGCGGTAGCCGACGCCCTCGGCGGAGACGAGGCTCGCGGCAGGGACGCGGCAGTTCTCGAGCACGATCTGCGCGGTGTCGGAGGCGCGCTGCCCGCTTTTCTCCTCGATGCGTGCCACGGTGTACCCCGGCGCCGAAGTCGGAACGATGAACGCGCTGATGCCTTTCTTGCCTGCGTCCTTGTCGGTCACCGCGAAGACCACGCCGAAGTCCGCGTTCTTTCCCGAGGTGATGAACTGCTTGACGCCGTTCAGCACGTAGGCGTCGCCCTTGCGCTCGGCGCGCGTCGTGATGGCGGCGGCATCGGAGCCGACGTGCGGCTCGGTGAGCAGGAAGGCGGCGAGCCTCTGCCCCTGCGCAAGCGGACGGAGGTACTCCGCCTTCTGGGCATCGCTGCCGTAGCCGGCGAGGATCCCGGCGACCAGGTTGTTGACCGAGACGATGGTCGCGGTCGCCGCGTCGCCCGCCGAGATCTCCTCGCAGGCGAGGGCGAGCGCCGTCGCGTCGAGGCCGGCGCCGCCCCATTTCTCCTGCACCGCGACCCCGTAGAGGCCCATCTCGCCGAGGCCCTTCAGCGCCTCGCGCGGGAATTCCTTCTCGCGATCCCAGCGCGCGGCGTGCGGCGCGATGCGCTCCGCGGTGAAGCGGCGCACCGCGTCGCGGATCTCCTCGTGCACGGGCTGGAGCGCCATATCAGGAGGGCTGGACGTAGGTGACGGTGTGGTGGCTGAAGAGCTTGCCGCCCTTCGCGTGGCACTGCGCGGTGCCGTAGATGCGCCGGCGGCCGAGCTTGAGGATGCGTGCCGTGCAATAGACGTGCTCGTCCTTCGCCGGGCTGAGGAACGCCGTGTTGAGCTCGGAAGTGAGCGCGTCGTACTCCACCCCGAGGCGCGCCTTGATCGCGAGCCACATCGCGCAGTCCGCCGCGGCCATGAGCGCCGGGCCGTTGATGATGCCGCCGGGCCGCTCGAGGAGCGGCCGGTGCGGCAGCTCGATCACGCAGCCGGCGCGGCCGGCGCGCAGCACGCGAAAGCCGTAGTGGCGCACGAAGCGCGACTTGTCGAGCACCGCCTGAAGCTCGGCGCGCGTCGCGGGCATGCGGCTAGACGAGCTCGATCGCCATGGCGGTCGCCTCGCCGCCGCCGATGCACAGGCTCGCGACGCCTTTTCGCCCCCCGTGCTTGCGCAACGCGCCGATGAGAGTGACGAGGATGCGCGCGCCGGAGGCGCCGATCGGGTGGCCGAGGGCGCAGGCGCCGCCGTGCACGTTCACCTTCCCGTGCGAAAGGCCGAGCTCCTTCATCGCCGCCATGGTCACCACCGCGAAGGCTTCGTTCACTTCGAAAAGATCCACCTCGCCCGCCGTCCAGCCGGTCTTTTCGAGGAGCTTCTTCATCGCCCCAACCGGCGCGGTGGTGAACCAGCCGGGCTCCTGCGCGTGGGTCGCGTGGCCGATGACCGCGGCGAGCGGCGCGAGGCCGCGCTTCTCGGCCTGCGAGCGGCGCATGAGGACGAGCGCCGCGGCGCCGTCGGAGATCGAGCTCGAGTTCGCCGCGGTCACGGTGCCGTCCTTCCTGAACGCGGGCTTCAGCGTCGGGATCTTCTCCAGGTTCGCCTTGAACGGCTGCTCGTCCTTCTCGACGAACTTCTCTTCCTTGCCGGCCTTGATCGCGAGCGGCGTCGTCTCCCAGGCGAACGCGCCGTCGGTGTTGGCTCTCTGGGCTCTCTTCAGGGATTGCAGCGCAAAGTCGTCCTGGGCTTCGCGTGAAAACTGGTACTTCGCGGCGCAGTCCTCGGCAAAGGTCCCCATCAGGCGCCCCTTGTCGTACGCATCCTCGAGGCCGTCGAGGAACATGTGGTCGAGCACCTGGCCGTGGCCCATGCGCAGCCCGGCGCGCGCCTTGGGAAGGAGATAGGGCGCATTGGTCATGGACTCCATGCCGCCGGCGACGATGACCTCGGCGGAGCCTGCGCGGAGCAGGTCGTGCGCCAGCATCGCGGCTTTCATGCCGGAGCCGCACATCTTGTTGACCGTGGTGCAGCCCGCGGCAAGGGGAAGCCCGGCGCCGAGCGACGCCTGGCGCGCGGGCGCCTGGCCCTGGCCCGCCGGCAGCACGCATCCCATGATGACCTCCTCCACGTCTTCGGCGTGCAGCTTCGCGCGCTCGACGGCGGCGCGGATCGCCGCCGCGCCGAGCTGCGGCGCGCTGAAGCCCTTCAGCTCGCCCTGGAAGGCGCCCATCGGCGTGCGGGCGGCGGAGACGATGACGATCGGGTCGGAATGCATGGCGGGGCCTTTCAGATCTGGTAGGAGCGAATGAGTTCGCGCGCCCGGCTTGCGATGTCTTCCGGGAACGGGCACGACCGGCGGGTTTGCGAGTCGGTGGAGACGCCGGTGAGCACGCAGACCGCGGCGATCTCTCCGGTGTGCGCGTTTCGCATCTCGTGCACGAACCGCGCGGACTTCTCGCGCACCTCGAGGAACGCCGAGCGCACGGCGACGGTGTCGCCGGCAAGAAGCTCGCGCTTGTAGGTGATGTTCTGCTGCACTGCGGCCATGCCGCGCTTCTTTTCCTTCAGGTAGCGCGCCGTGACCCCGACGCTCGCAAACAGGTTCCACGTGGCCTCGTCGAACTTGCCGACGTACCACATGACGTTCATGTGTCCCATGTGGTCGCAGTGCCACGGGAACACGGTGCCGCGATAGGTTTCGACAAGGGCGTCGCTCACGCGCTCTCCGAGAAGAGCTCGCGCCCGATCAGCCAGCGGCGGATCTCCGAGGTCCCGGCGCCGATCTCGTAGAGCTTGGCGTCGCGCCACAGCCGCCCGGCCGGCGTCTCGTTGATGTAGCCCATGCCGCCCATCGCCTGGATCGCCTCGCCGGCCATCCAGGTCGCCTTTTCGGCGGCGTAGAGGATGGCGCCGGCGGCGTCCTTGCGCGTGGTCTCGTTGCGATCGAGGGCCTGGCCGACCGCATAGACATAGGCCCGGCACGCCGAGAAGGTCGTGTACATGTCCGCGAGCTTGCCCTGCATGAGCTGGAATTCGCCGATCGGCTGGCCGAACTGCTTGCGCTGGTGCACGTACGGCACCACGGTGTCCAGGCACGCCGCCATGATGCCGAGCGGCCCGCCGGCGAGCACGGCGCGCTCGTAGTCGAGGCCGGACATCAGCACTTTGACGCCTTTGCCTTCCTCGCCCAGGACCTGGTCTTTCGACAATTCGCAATCCCTGAAGACGAGCTCGCAGGTGTTCGAGCCGCGCATGCCGAGCTTGTCGAGCTTCTGCGCGGTGGAGAAACCCTTCGTGCCTTTCTCGACCAGGAACGCGGTGATGCCCTGGTCGCTCGTCTTGCCGTAGATCACCAGCACGTCGGCGTCCGGGCCGTTGGTGATCCACATCTTGTTGCCGTTCAGCACGTATCGGTCGCCGCGGCGCTCCGCCTTGAGCCGCATCCCGACCACGTCCGATCCCGCCCCCGGCTCCGACATCGCGAGTGCGCCGACGTGCTCGCCGGAGACGAGCTTCGGCAGGTATTTCTTCTTCTGCGCCTCGTTGCCGTTGCGGCGGATCTGGTTCACGCAGAGGTTCGAATGCGCGCCGTACGACAGGCCCACCGAGGCGGAGGCGCGCGAGATTTCCTCCATGGCGATGATGTGGGCGAGGTAGCCCATCATGGTGCCGCCGTAGTCCTCCTCGACCGTAATGCCGAGCAGCCCGAGCGCGCCGAGCTTGCGCCACAGGTCGGCCGGGAACTCGTTGCTGCGATCGATTTCCGCCGCCCTGGGAGAAATTTCCTTTTTCGCGAAATCGGCGACCGACTCGCGCAGCATCGCGAGGCTCTCGCCGTGCTCGAAGCGCAGGAAGCTCAAGCCGGCTCCCGGCGGTCGGAAGTGCTGGCAAGCGTCATCAGGGTCTGCTGCATCGTGGCCACGAGGCGCCCATCCTCGTCGAAAACGTCGCCGCGCGTCACGCTCAGCGTGCGCCCCGCCTTCACGACTTCGCCGCGGGCGCGCAGGGCGCCGCGCGCGGGGTGCAGGATGTTGATCTTGTACTCCACGGTGATGGGAGAGGCGTCCGCGGGCATGAGCGAGTAGGCGGCGTAGCCGCAGGCGCTGTCGGCAATCATGCCCACGATGCCGCCGTGGATGTAGCCCTTCTGCTGGGTCAGGTCGTCGCGGTAGGCGAGCGCGATCTCGACCCGGCCCGCCTCGACGAGCGCGAGGCGCGCGCCGATGAGCGCCATGGCGTTCTGGCGGCCGAAGCTGTCGCGCACGCGGGCGGCGAAGTCCATGGAACCCGGCAGGCTACTTTACGTTTACGTAAACGTCAACTTCCCAGCCGCTTGCGGATGCGCTTCTCGAAGCTGCGGATCTCCGAGAGCTGCGCGTCGAGGTCCGCCTGCTGCTGCTCGAGGCTCGCCTTGTGCGCCTCCAGCACCGCGAGGAAGCGCTTGAGCTGCGGGCGCTCGTCGCGCCCGGGCTCGTACATGTCGATGAGCTCCCGGATCTCCGAGAGCGAGAGCCCGAGGCGCTTGCCGCGCAGCGTGAGCTTCAGGCGCGTGCGGTCGCGTGCGGTGTAGATGCGCCGCTGGCCGTCGCGGCGCGGCGCGAGCAGCCCCTGGTCCTCGTAGAAGCGGATGGCGCGCGGCGTGACGTCGAATTCGCGCGCGAGCTCGCCGATGGAGAACTCGCCGCGCTGCATATCGTCCATCCCCATGATAACTTCGTCGATTTTAGCGGAACCCATTGCTCGAATACCCCTACGGCGACCCGCCCGCGCCCGGCACGCGCAAGGAAGTCGCGCCCGGCGTGCACTGGCTCAGCATGCCGCTGCCCTTCCAGCTCGACCACATCAACCTGTGGCTGCTCGAGGACGGCGAGCCCTGGACCATCGTCGACACCGGAATCGGCAACGCCGAGACGCGCGCGCTCTGGGGCAGGCTGCTTGCCGGCGTGAAGGACGTGCGCCGCGTGGTCCTCACGCACTACCATCCCGATCACGCCGGGAACGCGGCCTGGCTCTGCGAGCGCTTCGGCGCCGAGCTCTGGACCACGCAGGGCGAGTATCTGACGGCGCACGCGGTGCGCGCCTCGAGCGCCGGCTACACCAAGGAAGCGGTGCTCTCGGTGTTCCGGCGCAACGGCCTCGACGAGGCGCACTATGCCGGCATGGCGGGCGGGGGCAACCGCTACGCCGCGCTCGTGCCGGAGTTCCCGCATTCGTACCGGCGCATCATCGACGGCGACCGCCTGCGCATCGGCAGCCATGAATGGCTCGCCATGATCGGCCACGGGCATGCTCCCGAGCATCTTTCCCTCTACTGCAGGGAGCTCAACACGCTGATCGCGGGCGACATGCTGCTGTCCACGATCTCCACGAACGTGAGCGTCTGGTCCATCGACCCGGAAGGCGACCCGCTGCGGCTGTTCCTCGAGTCCATCCGCCGCTACCGCGACCTGCCGGCCGACGTCCTCGTGCTGCCCTCGCACGGCAAGCCCTTCCGCGGCGCGCACGAGCGCGTGGCGCAGCTCGAAGCGCACCACGAAGCGCACTTCAAGGAGCTCGACGAGGCCCTCAAGGGCCGCGCGAGGAGCGCGGCGGAGCTCCTCGGGCTGCTTTTCCGGCGCAAGCTCGACGCGCACCAGACGTTCTTCGCCATGGGCGAGGCCATAGCCCATCTGCACTACCTGTACTATGCGGGTCGCGCGAGCCGGGAGCTGGGAGCCGACGGCATCATGCGCTACGCCGCCAAGAGACCATGAACACCGTCCAGACGCCGGAAGCCGAGCAGCTCACCAAGGTGCTCCACGAAGTGGCCGAGCGCTCCTCCAAGATCCTCGGCGACTTCGCCGCGAAGCAGAGCGAGAGCCTTTCGGCCGCGGTGCGCGACGAGATGGGCATCGCCAAGGCCTTCATGGACCTCTACGCGCGCCTCGCCGCCGACCCGGCGCTGCTCGCGAGCGTCTCGATGAACTGGTGGATCGATTCCATGCGCGTATGGCAATCGAGCTGGATGCGCATGCTCGGCATGCAGGCCGGTCCGGCGGAAGAGCCCTCGAAGGGCGACTGGCGCTTCAAGGACGACGAGTGGACGAAGAACTTCCTCTTCGACTACATCAAGCAGAGCTACCTCGTCGCCGCGCGCCACATCCAGCACGCGGTGTCGAGCGTGGAAGGGCTGCCCGAGGAGTCGGAGAAGAAGGTCGCGTTCTTCACGCGCCAGTACGTGGACGCGCTGGCGCCGTCGAACTTCCTGCTCACCAATCCCCAGGTGCTGCGCGAGACCCTGTCGAGCGGCGGCCAGAACCTGGTGAAGGGCCTGAACAACCTGCTTGGCGACATCGAGAAGGGCGGCGGGCAGCTGCGCATCTCGATGACCGACGAGAACGCCTTCACGCTCGGCAAGAACGTGGCGACGACGCCCGGCAAGGTGGTGCACCAGACCGACCTCATGCAGCTCATCCAGTACGAGCCGCGCACGAAGGACGTCTTCAGGCAGCCGCTCGTCATCATCCCGCCCTGGATCAACAAGTACTACATCCTCGACCTGCGCGAGAAGAATTCCTTCATCCGCTGGGCCCTGGAGCAGGGCCACAGCGTCTTCGTCGTGTCATGGGTCAACCCGGACGCGCGCCTCGCGCAGAAGGGCTTCGACGACTACATGCTCGAAGGGGCGCTCGCCGCGCTCGACGCGGTGGAGAAGGCGACCGGCGAGCGCAAGGTGAACTTCATCGGCTACTGCCTCGGCGGCACGCTTCTCGGCGCGACGCTCGCTTACCTTGCCGCGAAGGGCGACGACCGGGTGGCGAGCGCGACCTTCTTCGTGAGCCTGCTCGACTTCTCGCAGCCGGGGGAGCTCGGCGTCTTCATCGACGAGGCGCAGGTCGAGAAGCTCGAGCGCAAGATGAACGAGCGCGGCTACCTCGAAGGCTCGGAGATGGCGGGCACCTTCAACCTGCTGCGCTCCAACGACCTCGTGTGGTCGTTCGTGGTGAACAACTATCTCCTCGGCAAGGACCCGTTCCCCTTCGACCTGCTCTACTGGAACTCGGACTCCACGCGCATGCCGGCGCGCATGCACAGCTTCTACCTGCGCAACATGTACATCAAGAACCTGATGGGCGTGCCGGGCGGCATCACGCTGCACGGCGTGCCGATCGACCTCGCGAAGGTGAAGCTGCCGAGCTACTTCATCTCGACCGTCGAGGACCACATCGCGCCGTGGAAGACCACCTACAAGGGCGCGCGCTACCTCGGCGGGGCGGAGCGCGGGGCGGTTCGGTTCGTGCTCGGCGGCTCGGGGCACATCGCCGGGATCGTCAACCCGCCGGCGTCCAACAAGTACCACTACTGGACGAACGACGCGCTGCCCGCCACCGCGGATGAATGGTTCGCCTCGGCGAAGCAGCATCCGGGCTCGTGGTGGAACGACTGGCAGGGCTGGATTGCCCGCCTGAACGGCGCCGACAAGGTTCCTGCACGCGCGCCGAAGAACGCGCTCGAGGACGCGCCCGGCAGCTACGCGATGCTGCGCCTCGCCGCGAAGGCCTAGAGCGCCACGTCGCGCGGCTTGCGCGGCGCGCCGGCCGCCAGGCGATCGAAGAGAAAGCCCGGCATCCATCTCAGGACCGTCGCGACCGCGGCCATCTGCCAGGGAATCACGGCGAGGCGGCGCTTCGCCGCGATGGCGCGCGCGATGCGCCGCGCGCCGTCCTCCGCCGAGATCAGGAAGGGCATGTGGAAGCGGTTCACGCGCGTGAGCGGCGTGTCGATATAGCCCGGGCAGACGCAGACCACGCTGACGCCGCTGCCGTGGAGCTCCACGCGCAGGCTCTCGAGCCAGGCGATGGCCGCGGCCTTCGAGCCGGAATAGCCGCCGTTGCCGCCCAGGCCGCGGAATCCCGCGACGCTCGCGATGCCGGCGAGCGTGCCGCGGCGCGCTTCCTTCATCGCGGGCGCGAACGCCGCCAAAGTCGCGGCCATGCCGACCACGTTGACTTCGAGCAGGCGCCGCAGCTTCGCCGTGTCGTCCAGGTCCTCGCCGAGCGTGCCGACCGCGACGCCCGCATTGGCGATCACCACGTCGGGGACGCCGGCACGCGCGATGAAGTCCTGCGCGACCTTTTTCAGCGCCCCTGCATCGCTCACGTCGGCCTGGTAGGAGAAGCGGCCGGGGCTGGGGCGGCGGGCAAGCGTGCCGACCACGGCGCCGGCCGCCGCGTAGTGGCGCGCAAGCGCCTCCCCGATGCCGGAGGAAGCGCCGCTGATGAAAACCCGCACGCTCCGGGACGAGCTACTTCTTGCGCTCAGCCCGGGCGCGGCCGACGAGGTATTCCACGACGCCCATCATCTCCTTCGTGCCGCCCGCGAGGCGCGCGGAGGTGAGGTACTTGCCGTCGACCACGAAGGTCGGCACGCCCTTCACCTCGTAGGTCTCGAGCGCGTTCTTCGCCGCCGCGACCTGCGCCGTCACCTCCGGCGAGTGCCAGATCTCGGTGAAGCGCTTCTCGTCCACGCCGTTCGACGCCACCCAGGCGACGACGTTCTTCTCCTCGTTCAGCTGCTTGCCGTCGAAGTGGTGGTTGTCGTAGAGCGGCCAGTGCAGGCGCGCGATCTGGTTCATCGCGCCCAGGGTGAAGAAGGTGCGGGCGAAGGATTCCGAGCTCTCGGTGAAGACCGCCGGCACGCGGATGTGCGCGATGCCCGGGCCGGACTTGAGGAGCCACTTCGCGATGTGCGGCTGCGCCTCGTAGCACACCGGGCAGCCGTAGTAGAAGAACTCGATCACCTCGATCCGCTCGCCCGTGGACACGGGGCGCGGCGGCGTGAGCTCGTGGTACTCGCGCCCGGCGACGGGCTGCGCCTGGGCCGCGAGGTTCGCTGCTCCCAGCAGTGCAGCGGCGAAGATTTTCAGGAAGGCGCGCTTCATTGGTCCCCCTCAGCGCCGCAGTCTACCGTGATAGCGTTGCTTTGTGCTCCGCGCGCTCCTGCTTTGCGCCTCCCTTTGGACGGCCTTGCTCGGCTCCGGCGGCGCGCAAGCCCAGATCGACGAACGGCAGGACTTCGGCATCGCGCCGACGCGCGAGCTCAAGCTCGAGGGACATGCCTCGCCGACCCCGCTTGCCGTGCCGGGGGCGCGCACGATCGATACCGCCGAGCTTCGACGTCTGCTGCAGGCGCCGCTCGAGGCGCGGCCGCTCGTCTTCGACGTGCTGAGCGATCCCCACCCGAGCCTGCCCGGAGCCATCTGGCTGCCCGGCGCCGGGCTCGGCAGCGGCTTCGACGATGCCGTGCAGGCGCGCCTCGCGCAGGTGCTCGGCTTCATGACGGGCGCATCGCCCGGGCGGGAGATCGTCTTCCTGTGCAGCGGGCCGCGCTGCTGGCTCTCCTACAACGCGGCGCTGCGCGCGGTGCGCCTCGGCTATGCGAATGTCCGCTGGTATCGCGGCGGCATCGAGGCCTGGGGCGAAAGCGGCGGGCTGCTGCGCGAGCCGCGCGTCGCCTGGCAGAAGCCGGCCGACTAGCTCTTGTTCCTGCGCACGAGGTCGACGAGGTAGTCGACCGTCTGCAGCAGTCCCTGCTGCGTGCGGCCCTGCTCGGCGCTTACCGTGAAGCGGCCCTGCACGGCCATCGCCGGCGTGCCGTCGATCTTGTAGGCGACGGTCTGCTGCGTGGCGCGCCGCGTCTTGCTCTGCACGCCGAAGGACTTGAACGTCTCCTGGAATTTCTTCGGGTCGATGCCGTTCTTCCCCAGCCACTCCGAAAGCGCCGCCGGGTTGTCGGTGCGCAGCCGGTCGCGATGGATCGCGTCGAAGAACGGCCGATGCACCCGCTCGAGCACGCCGAGCGCATCGAACGTATAGAAAATCGCGGCGTCGTAGGCCCAGCGCTCGTTGAAGACCGCCGGGATCAGGCGCAGCGCGACGTCGGCGGGCAGCTTCTTTGCCCAGGCCTCGAGCGTAGGCTCGAGGTTGTAGCAGTGCGGGCAGCCGTACCAGAAGAACTCGATCACCTCGATCTTGCCGCCGCTCTCGGTGGGCTGCGGCGGCTTGAGCTCCGTGTACTGCGGGCGCTCCTGCGCGAGGGCGCCGAAGGGCGCGAGCGCGAAGGGCGCTGCGGCGAGAGCGGCGACGAGGATGCGGCGGTGCGGGTTCATTGCTGCGCGGTCTCCTTCAGCTTCATCAGGTTCGCGTTGATGCCGTTCTGGGCGAGCGTCTGGCGCACCTTGGTGATCTCGTCCACCTTGGTGTAGGGCCCGAGGCGCACGCGATACCACGTGCCCTTGTCCGGAAGGTGCGTCGGCTCGACGCTTGCCTCGAAGCCGAGGATCGCGAGCCGCGCCTTCTGGTTGTCGGCCTCCGCCGGGTTCTGGAACGAGCCCGCCTGGAGGAAGTAGATGTCCTTGGACGCTTCCTGCTGGCCCTTGGCCGCGGCCTTGGCGCGGTCCTTGAGCTCCTTCTCGCTCACCGGCTCCTCGTTGCCGGGAAGGATCTTGTAGAAGTCGAACTTCGGCTTGTCCGGCACGCTCGGCTGCGGCAGTCCCGCGATCACCGGCGGCTTGCCGTCCGCGGCTTCCTTCTCCTGCACCTTGGGCTTGGCGGCGCTGATGAACGGGATCGGCGTCTTGTTCAGGTAGAACGCAACGCCCAGAGCAACCGCGAGGCCGACCACGACGCCGAAGAACATGCCGAGCAGGAAGCCGCCGGAGGAGCTCCTGCGCGTCGCCTGCGATCGAGTCTTCGCGTTCACATCTTCTCCGGGGCGCTGACGCCGAGAAGCGACAGGCCGTTTGCCAGCGTCCGGCGCACCGCCGCGCACAGCGCGAGCCTCGCCAGCCGCAGGCCCTCGTCCTCGACGAGGACGCGCTCGGCATTATAGTAGCTGTGGAATTCGCCTGCGAGGCTGCGCAGGTAGAACGCCACCGAGTGCGGCGCGAGCTCCTTCGCCGCGGTCGCGAGCATCTCCGGAAACTCGCCGAGCCTTTGCGCCAGAGCGAGCTCGCGGTCGCTCTTCAGAAGCGAAAGATCGGCCGCGACGACGCGGGCGGGATCGCCGCCCCATTGCGCGAACACGCTGCAGACGCGCGCGTGCGCATACTGCACGTAGTACACCGGGTTCTCGTCGTTCTTCTGCAGCGCCAGGTCGACGTCGAACACGAACTCCGTGTCCGCCTTGCGCGAGACGAGGAAGAAGCGCACCGCGTCGCGCCCCACCCAGTCGATGAGGTCGCGCACCGTGACGTAGGCGCCGGCGCGCTTGGAGATCTTCACCTCCTCGCCGCCGCGCATCACCTTGACCAGGCTGTGCAGCACGTAGTCCGGATAGCCCTGCGGGATGCCGGCGCCGAGCGCCTGCAGCCCGGCGCGCACGCGCACCACCGTGCTGTGGTGGTCGGTCCCCTGCACGTTGATCACCTTGCGGAAGCCGCGCTGCCACTTGGTGAGGTGATAGGCAACGTCGGGCACGAAATAGGTGTACGTGCCGTCGGACTTGCGCATCACGCGGTCCTTGTCGTCGCCGTACTCGGTGGTGCGCAGCCAGAGCGCGCCGTCCTTCTCGTAGGTCTTGCCGCTCGCCGCGAGCTTCCTCACCACCTCGTCCACCTTGCCCTCGGCGTAGAGGCTCGACTCGAGGTAGTAGACGTCGAACTTCACGCCGAACGCCTGCAGGTCCGCGTCCTGCTCGCGGCGCAGGTACGCGACGGCGAATGCGCGCGCCGCCTCCAGATCATCCGGCGGTTTTCCCGACGACAGATAATCCCGCGCGATGTCGGCGACATACTCGCCGTTGTAGGCCTCGAGCGGCCAGCCGGCATCGCCCGGGGCGAGGCCCTTCGCGCGCGCCTGGACCGAGAGCGCGAGCTTCTCGATCTGCGCGCCGGCGTCGTTGTAGTAGAACTCGCGCGTCACCGCATGGCCCTGCGCCTCGAGGAGCGAGGCGATCGCGTCGCCGAGCGCGCCCTGGCGGCCGTGGCCGACGTGCAGCGGCCCGGTCGGGTTCGCCGAGACGAATTCGACCTGGATCTTCTCCGCCGGCGCGGCGCGCGCGCGGCCGAACGCCGCGCCTTGCTCGAGCGCCGTGCGCACGACGTCGAGCTTGGAGGCCTGCTTCAGGCGGATGTTGATGAAGCCCGGGCCGGCGATCTCGAGCGGCTCGCAGGCGCCGCTTTTCGCGACTTCATCCTGCGTCGCGCGCACGATTTCTTCGGCGATGTCGCGCGGCTTGCGGCCGGCGGCCTTGGCGATCTGCAGCGCGACGCTCGAGGCGTAGTCGCCGTGCCCGGGGTTGCGCGGGCGCTCGAGGCGGCTCGCGGCGGCACCCGGCGCGAGCCTCTGCGCCGCGGCGTTCAGGATCGCTTCGACGGTCTCTTTCGGGTCGGCCATGGAAGGCCGCGCATTATAGAGCCCTAGTCGAACTCGATCGGATCGACGTCGAGGTGCCAGCGCACGCTGCGCGGCGCCGTTTCCGCGATCCGCTCGGACCACTGCGCGAGGAAGGCCTGCAGCGCGGGGCGCGAGGCCGATTGCAGCAGGAGCTGCGCGCGCTCGAGGCCGGCGCGGCGCGTGATGACGTGCGCGACCGGGTCGTAGACGCGCACTTCCTCCGGCGCGGCGACGAGCGCCGCGGCGTCGCGCAGGAACTGCATCGCGCCCTGGAGCGTCTTCGCCTCGGCGCGCAGCGCCGCTTCGAAGACGAACGGCGGGAAGCCCGCCGTGCGCCGCTCCTCGAGCTGCGAGTCGGCGAACTCCGTGAAGGCGTGGCGGGCGAGCGCGCGGTAGAGCGGGTGCTCGGGATAGCGCGTCTGGATCAGCACCTCGCCGGCGCGCGCGTGGCGCCCGGCGCGGCCCGCGACCTGCGAGAGCACCGAGAACAGGCGCTCGGCGGAGCGGTAGTCGGTGGAAAGGAGCGCCGTGTCGGCATTCAGGACGCCGACCAGGGTGAGGGCGGGAAAGTCGTGCCCCTTCGCGAGGAGCTGCGTGCCGACGAGGATGTCGCCTTCGCCGCGGCGCACTTCGTCGAGCGAGCGCGTGAGCTCGGCGCGCTTGCGCGCCACGTCGCGGTCGACGCGCACGATGCGCGCCGCGGGAAAGCGCAGCGCGAGGGTCTCCTCGATGCGCTGGGTGCCGCGGCCGAGCGGCTTCAAATCGACGTTGCCGCAGGTGGGGCACTTGGCCGGGATCGCTTCCTCCGCGCCGCAGTGGTGGCAGCGCATGCGCCGGTCCGCGGCATGCACGACGAGCGCCGCGCTGCAGCGCTTGCAGCCGGAGTGCCAGCCGCAGGCCTCGCAGGCGAGGACCGGCGCATAGCCGCGCCGGTTGATGAAGACGAGGCTTTGCTCGCCGCGAGCGAGGCGCTCCTCGATCGCGCGCACGAGCGACGGCGCGAGACCCTGCTCGGCCGGCTCCCGGCGCAGGTCGATGATGCGCACCGCGGGCAGCGTCGCGCCCGGCACGGCGCGCTCCGGGAGCGCGAGGTACTCGTAGCGGCCGTGCCTCGCGTTCTGCCAGCTCTCGAGCGAGGGCGTCGCGCTGCCGAGGATCACCGGGCAGCCGGCGAGCTTCGCGCGGTAGATGGCGGCGTCGCGCCCGGAGTAGCGCAGCCCTTCCTGCTGCTTGAAGGAGGCGTCGTGCTCCTCGTCGACGATGACGATCCCCAGGCGCGGCAGCGGCGTGAGCACCGCGAGCCGCGTGCCGAGCACGATCCCGGCGTCGCCGGCGGCGGCCTGGAGCCATGCGCCGGTGCGCCGCACGTCCTGCATCGCGCTGTGCAGCACCGCGATCGGCGTCTGCGGGAAGGCGCGGCGGAACGTCGCCTCGAGCTGCGGCGTGAGGCTGATCTCCGGCACGAGGACGAGCGCCTGCCGGCCGCCCTCGAGCGCCCGGGCGATGAGATGCAGGTAGATCTCGGTCTTGCCCGAGCCGGTGACGCCGTGCAGCAGGAAGGCGCGGAAGCCGCCGAGGGAGGCTTGCATGCGCTCGAGCGCCGCGCGCTGCAGGGCAGTGAGCGCATGGTTCGGCTCGAAGCGAAGCGGCTCCGCCGCCTCGGGCCGCTGCAGGGCTTTCTTGGGCAGCGGCTTCACCGAGCGCAGGCGCGGCGGCAGCGATGCGATCAGCGTCTCGCCGAACGGCCGCTGGTAGTAGCCGGCGAGGAATTCGATGAACTTCAGCCAGTCTGCTGGGAGGGGCGGCGCCTCGCTTCTCACCTCGGCGATCGCTCGGAGCCGTTCCGGCGCGACGCTCGGCTCCGCGTGCGCGTCCACGACGACGCCAATGCGCTGGCGCGCGCCGAAAGGCACGATGACGCGCTCGCCGATGCGCACCGATGCGGCATCCGGGACGCGGTACTCGAACAGGGTGCGCATCGGCACGTCGAGCGCGATCCGGGCGCAGGAAATTTCCCTCTCCGGCAATGACTTACCGCTTGTGGATAGTTCTGTGGGTAAGGTCGTCACGCCGGCGTAACGTCCCGTGCGCAAAGGAGTTGTGCCGCCGAGGGCCTGTTTTTCGAGGCCGGATTAATTTTCAGGAACAATGACTTGCGAGCGCTTTCCCTAGCGTCGCCCTCTGGCGTCGCAAGTCCCTGCCTGGGTCATCGGTTTGTGCATAAGTCGGTATGTCTCCCCTGACGACAAGTAGCCAGCCGAAGGGGTAGTTAGCGCCTGCTAGCAGCCCGTGGGTCAGGCTGCTTTCTGGGGCTTTTTAGGGACGCCGAAGATGGCGTCGTCTAGCAGTTGGTCGAAGCCGCGCCGATGCTCGCGCGCTGGCGTGGTTGGCGACGCTTTGCGCTTCGCCAACTTTTTTTTATTGGCCTGTCTGCTCTTTTTCCGTTTCATGCGTTGAGCGACCCCTTGGGGTGCGCGCAGGAAAGCCGTCCAGTCCTCCTAAGACCTATGGGCGCGGGGTTCGACTCCCTGGCACTCCACCAAGTTTACTACCTGTGCGCTTGGCAGATCGCGCAAGCGCAGGTCTGCTTAGAAAAATGCCTAACGCCTACCACTTTGTTGGTATGAGGTGCGCGATCAGCAATCGGGAAAATTCGATTGAATAAATCCGTCTCGCCGTTCTCGCAAAATCTGCGTATCGAATAGCTGCATAAGTCTGCAATCTGCACCATTGATGTGAGGGCACTGTTCACAAACATCGGCGTTTCGATGATGTTCTTCAAATCAATCCAGAAAGTCCCGTCCTGATGGAACTTCTGCATGAGTTTCGTATGCTTTAGTTCGACGGTTTGATTATTGTCATGGATGATCAAACCGAAGTTCTGTTGCTGAGGCGGTTTCGTTAGCTCCAGGTATTTTTCCAAGCGAGAAATCACCTGCTCAAAAGCTTGCTCAGCCACTGGCAGCGGTTGCCACTTCGATACGTGATACAGCTTATCGATAGCCTCTGCGAATAACTTCGCATATTTCAAACCGCCTATTTGATCCCCAACCTGCCGCAGGAAATCCATTCTCTGAGTCTTGGTGAGATGGATGTACGGCTCAGTTTGCTTGAAGAACTTTTTTGTCCTCTGATAAAGAGGACGATTCTTTGCCCGTTGCAGCCTGAGCAATTCTTGGTTCCGCCATTGCGTTACCTGACGGCGCCTCTCGTCGTCCGTCAGACGCTCAAAGCCAGCAATCTGTGATTGCTCCTTATAGACCCGAGCAATCCACGCGGCGTGAAGTTCTGTATCGGCTTTTAGGCGGTGGGAGGTCTTTATTCTCGCTACAAGCTGGTCTACCTCTTTCCACCTCCAGATCGGTATGGCAACCCCCGCAAGCACAAAATGCGAGGTATTACCCGGCGTTTCTGGAGTCCCAGATTCATCGACGTAGCAGAGATACACCGCCGCCCCCCCCCGACGTCGATGCAAGAATAGGGCGACTGGGATTCGGGCTAAAAGCCCAAAGTTGAGACGCGAGGCGACTCAGCCCAGACGCGAAGCGATATTAGCTTTGCTGTTAGACAACCGAAAGTTGTAATTGTTACTTTTTGTAAATCAATGACTTAGCTTTATCCATTTGCCCGGCTAACCTGCCTAACTAGCCTCTGGAACATCTCGGCTGGCGCTTCGCGGTTGTTGTAGCGGAAGGCAAACTCGTCCACGTACTTTTGCAGGTGTTTCTTAGACACGGAAACGTGGGTCGAGCTGATACCCCGCTTTAGATGGCTCCAGAAGCCCTCCAGCGTGTTGGTGTGGTGGATGCCACGCACCCATTCCTCCGCGCTGTGGTTCACCCTAGCGTGAACGTAGCCAAGGCTAGGCAGGTGTTTGTAGGGCTTCCATTCGTCCGTGCTGACCGTGGTTCCCGGCGCGACGTTCTCCATGACTTCCGGGATTAGGCTCATGGCGTCATTGCTGCGCACAACCTTGCCGCGAATCGGGCCACCGCGCTGGACGATGCCCATGACCACGGCTTTGTCATGCTGTTTGGCCGCCGTGCTGTGGCGGCGCTTCTTGGTGCGATAGCGCCGACCGCCGACAAAGGTTTCGTCCACTTCAACGTGGCCCGTAAGAGGGCCAGGATTCTGCGCCTTGGCCCTAGCGTCCATCAGGATGCGCAGCTGGTGCCCGATGCGCCATGCGCATTTGTAGGTCACGCCAAGCTGCCGTTGCAATTCCTTGGCCGAAACGCCGTTGCGCGTCGCGGTCATCAGGTACATGGCGTGAAACCACAGTTTCAGGTGCGTGGACGAGTGCTCAAAGATCGTCCCGGCGCAAGGGTAGGTATGGCAACCCTCTTTGCAGGCGTAGGCGCGGCGACCATCGATCTTGGTCAGCTTTCCGACCACGCCGCATTGCGGGCAGGCATCGGCCTTGCCGTAGCGCCTCTCAAGGATGGCGGCTAGGCAGGCGTCGTCATCCGGGTATTGGGCTTGGAACTGCGCGAAGGTGAATTTATCGGCCATATGCACTCCCTATGGCCTAAATCATCCCCTTATTCTTACTTGCTGTCAAGGGATACATGCGCATAAGTCAAGGCGCGACGACCCGCTTTTGGCGCATCGCGCTGCTGTAAGCGCGCACTTCGTCTACGAGCGCGCTCACCGACTCGATCGGCGTACCGGGGGCAATCCCATGTCCGAGGTTGAAGACGTGTCCGGGCTGCGCGCCGAACGCGTCCAGCACTTCGCGTGTTGCGCGTCGCACCTCCTGCGGATCGCAGAAAAGCGCGGCCGGATCGAGGTTTCCCTGCAGCGCGACGCGCTTGCCGGCGAGCTCGCGCGCGCGGCGCGGATCGGTCTGCCAGTCGAGCCCGATCGCGTCGTAGCCGCTCGCCATGATGGCCTCGAGCCACGGCGAGCCGCCTTTCGTGAAGAGCACGGCCGGGACGCGCCGGCCCTCGCGCTCGCGCACGAGCCCGCGCAGCACCTTGCGCGAATAGGCGAGCGCGAAAGGCTCGTAATCCGCGAAGGCGAGCGTCCCGCCCCAGGTGTCGAAAAGCATCACGGCCTGCGCCCCGGCTTCGATCTGGGCGTTGAGGTAGGCGGTTACCGCGCTTGCGTTCACTTCGAGAATCCGGTGCAGCAAATCGGGCCGCTGGTGGCGCATCGCCTTGACCGTGCGCCAGTCGTCGCTGCCCGAGCCTTCGATCATGTAGCAGGCGAGCGTGAAGGGGCTGCCGGAAAAGCCGATGAGCGGGACGCGCCCGGCCAGCGCGCGCCTGATTTCACGCACCGCATCCATCACGTAGCGCAGCTCGCCGCCCGGGTCGGGTGCGCGAAGAGCGCCGATCGAGGCCGCGTCGCGCAGCGGACGCTCGAAGCGAGGGCCCTCACCTTCGGCGAAGTAGAGCCCGAGCCCCATCGCGTCCGGGACCGTCAGGATGTCGGAGAAAAGGATCGCCGCGTCCAGCGGAAAGCGCTCGAGCGGCTGCAGCGTCACCTCCGCGGCAAGCGCCGGCGTCTTGGCGAGGGCGAGGAAGCTGCCGGCCTTGCTGCGCGTGGCGTTGTACTCCGGAAGGTAGCGGCCCGCCTGGCGCATGAGCCAGACCGGGGTGTAGTCCGTCGGCTCGCAGAGCAGCGCCCGCAGCAGCGTGTCGTTCAAGCGGGCCGCTCGGCGAGTTTTTCCACGATGAACTTCCATTCCGCGGCCGTCACCGGCGTGATGGAAAGCCGGTTTCCCGGGCGCAGCGTCACCATGCCGGCGAGCGCCTTGTGCCTGCGCAGCTCCTCGAGCGGAACGAGCGCGATCTTGCGCACGGCGCGCACGTCCACGTTGACCCAGATCGGCGCGTCCTTCTTCGCCTTCGGCTCGTAGTAGTCGCTCTTGCGGTCGAACTGGCTCGCGTCAGGGTAGGGCGCGGAGGCAACCTCGGCGATGCCCGCGATGCCGGGCTCGGCGCAGCTCGAGTGGTAGAAGAGCACGCCGTCGCCCACGCACATCTCGTCGCGCATGAAATTGCGCGCCTGGTAGTTGCGCACGCCGCTCCACGGCGTCTTCCTGCCGGGGGCGCGCAGCACGTCGTCGAACGAGCACTCGTCCGGCTCGCTTTTCATCAGCCAGTACTTCACGGCGGGATTGTAGTTCTTGGAAGGGAAGCGTCCCCCGCATCATGGCGGTGGGCTCGGCTCTCGACCCTGGCATGCAGGGTGGAGGCCTATGACCAGCCGCATCAGGTTCGTCCGGCACGCACGAGGCGAGGGACGATCACAACAGCGACTGCTTCAGCCTCCCAAGAGCGCTATCGGTCGAGAAACATTGAGCCCGGTCGCGCACCGCAGGGGACAGGAGAGTTTTAGAACAGTTTTTCCTGCTTTGCAATCGCCGCGTCGATCTGCGACTCGATCGCCGAGATGCGCCGCTTGGCCTGTCCCATGTCGAAGCCCGAGCCGAGCTTCACGGTAAGCAATTCATGCGCCACGTTGAGCGCCGCCATCACCGCGATGCGCTCGGCGCCCATCACCTTGCCCGCCTTGCGGATCTCGTTCATCTTCGCGTCGAGGTACGCGACCGCCTGCATCAGCGCCTCGCGCTCGCCGTCGCCGCATGCGACGCGGTAGGTGCGGCCGAGCAGGTTGACTTCGACGGTTTTTGGCGCGTCCGCCATCAGCCGGGCAGACGCTGGAGCAGGCCTTCGAGGCGCTCTTTCGCGCCGTTGATCTTCTCGTTCAGGCGCTTTGCGTCGCTCTTCGCAGCGGCGAGCTCCTGGCGCAGCACCTGGTTCTCCGCGCGCAGGCGCTCGCACAATGAAACGAACTGCGCCACCTTGGCTTCGAGGGAATTGAACTCAGCTTCCACGCTGGGCGCCCGGGTTCACGCGCGCACTATGTTTCAAATTTCAAGCAGCGTCAAGCAATAAGGACCGTTTCTGCATGTGTTTCATGATCTTGCGGCGCGAACCCGGTCGAGGATGCGGCAAAGCCGCTCGGCGCCCTCGAGCACGCGCGGCGTGGGCTCGTCGATCAGGCTCGAGCGGATGGCATAGAGCTGGCCACGGGCGGCGGCCGGCAGGCCGAGGCGTTTCCACGCGTCGAGCCAGGCCGGCGGTTCTCCGGATTCGGTGCTCGCGATGACGACGTCCGGGTCGGCGCGGAACACCGCCTCGCGGTCGATCTCGGGAGCAAGCCCCGGAAGCGCGGCGAACACGTTCTCCCCGCCGCAGAGCGCGATCACCTTGCTGATGAGGTGCTCGCCGTTCACGGTGGCGAGCGGCGCATCCCAGATCTCGTAGAAGACGCGCACGCGGGTGCGGCCGCGATATTCGGCGGCGAGCGCCTGCGCGCGCGCCCGGAAGCGCGCGGCCGCCTCGCGCGCCGGCCGGTCCGTACCAAAAAGCGCGCCGAGGCGCTCGAGCGTGCGGGGCACGTCCTTGAGCTCGCGCTCTTCGGACCGGTAGACCGGGATGCCGAGGCTCGCGATGCGGTCGATCGCCTGCACGCTCGCCGGATTCGGCCAGGCGAGGACGAGGTCGGGCTTGAGCGCGATCACCGCCTCGAGGTCGATGCCGAAGCCGCTACCGACGCGCGGCAGCTTGCGCGCTTCTTCGGGATAGTTGCTGTAGTCCACCGCGCCGACGAGCCGCGCGCCGCCGCCCGCGGCATAGGCGAGCTCCGTCAGGTGCGGCGAGAGCGCGACGACGCGCGCGGCCGGTTTTTGAAGGGTTACGCTCTTGCCGTAGTCATCAACGACGCCGAGCGCCAGCGCCTTCGTTCCGAGAAGGGCGAGCAAGAGAGCCGCGAAGCGCACCGCGCTATCATATCGGCCGCTGACAGGTGTTCGGGAATCGGGTCCAAAGCCCGTACTGCCCCCGCAACGGTAGGCGAGAGTAGCGCTCCACCATGTCACTGCACGAAGTGTGTGCGGGAAGACGGAGCGATCAAGCAGCACCTCGCGAGTCCGGAGACCGGCCTGGAAGCCTTCTCAACCACTATGGGCGTCGGGGAAGACGCCAGGGAGGTTTCACATGCTTCGCCCTGCCATGGCCGTGCTTTCAGCGGGCCCCTTCGCTTTCTTTTTCCTCGCCGGCTTCGCCTGCATTTGCCTCGGTCAGCAAGACGGCATCGTCGTCAATGCCACGCGTTTTCCCGAAGACGTCCGCCGCCTGCCCGCGAGCGCGACCGTCATCACTTCGCAAGACATCGCGAAAAGCGCCGCGCGCACGATCCCGGAGCTGCTGTCCGAGCAGGTCGGGATCACGATGAAGGACTTCTTCGGCAACAACGCCTCGACCACCTCGATCGACCTGCGCGGCTACGGCATCACCGGCCCGCAGAACACGCTCATCCTCCTGGACGGCCGGCGGCTGAACGACTTCGACCTCTCGGGCGTGCAGTGGTCGGCGATCCCGCTCGTCTCGATCGAGCGCATCGAGATCCTGCGCGGCGTCGGCGCGGTGCTCTACGGCGACGCGGCCTCCGCCGGCGTCATCAACATCGTCACGCGCTCGCCGCTCAAGCAGGGCCGCGCGGCCGAGGCCTACGGGCGCGCCGCGAGCTACGGGACCTTCGAGGGGCAGCTCTACGGCAGCGCGGCGAGCGAGCGCTTCGGCGTGAACGGCTCGGTGTACGGCTACACCGCCGACGGCTATCGGCAGAACAACCGCAACGAGCAGCAGAACAACACGCTCAACCTGCGCTGGGCGCTCGGCGAGGGCGCGCTCGACCTGCGCTTCGGCAACGACCGCCAGGACGTCCGCCTTCCCGGCGGGCGCTTCATCCAGCCCTCCGTGGGGCTGAACGAGTACGCGGTGGATCCGCGCGGCACCGACACGCCGCTCGACTACGCGAAGCGCGACGGCGCGCGCGCAGGCCTCACCTACACGCAGCGCTTCGGCGACGTCGACTTCTCCGTCGGGCTCGATCACCGCGACAAGAACACGCGCTCCTACTTCGACCAGAGCGGCTTTCCCGCCTATCGCGACGACACCGTGAACTACGACGCCTTTACGCCGCGCGCGCGCATCCCCTTCGCGACCGGGCCCTTCGCGCACCGGCTCACGCTGGGCGCGGACTGGTACGACTCGCGCTACGTGTCGCGCCGCACCGATCGCCCGGAGAACAACCGCGAGCCGACCAACATCGCGAGCGTGAAGCAGACAGTCACCGGCTACTACGCGCAGGATTCCATCGATCTCACGCGCAGCACGGTCGCGACGGCCGGGCTGCGCCTCGAGCGCGCGAAGTACAGCGCGCAGGACAGCGCGGATCCCAACGCGCCCGCGTGCTTCTTCTGCTCCGCGGCGGCGCCGTTGGAGGGCGCGCAGCGCGAGCGCGCCTGGGAGCTCGGCCTGCGCCAGGCGCTCGGCAGCCAGTGGAGCGCCTTCGCGCGCGCGGGGCGCAGCTTCCGCTTCGCGACGAGCGAGGAGATCTACGAGAACGATGTCTTCTTCAATCCGCAGTTCCAGCTCCTGCGGCCGCAGCACTCGCTCACGCTCGAAGCCGGCGGCGAGTGGCGCCGCGGCGGCAATCGCCTGCGCGTCGCGATCTTCCGCTCGGACATCACCGACGAGATCCACCTCGATCCGTTCACGACCGGCGTCGGCAACACCAACCTGCCGCCTTCGCGCCGGCAGGGCCTCGAGGCCGACGGCGCCTGGCAGGTGTCGCGCACGCTGCGGCTGTCCGCCGGCTACGCCTACACCGACGCGAAATTCCGCGAAGGCGTGCTCCCCGGGTCGCTCTTTGCCATCGGCACCAACCTCGCCATCGCGGGCCGGAGCGTGCCGCTGGTTCCCAAGCACAAGCTGAACGCCTCGGCCGCCTGGCAGCTCGCGCCGCGCACCGAGCTCTCGGCGATGCTTACGGCGCTAAGCTCGCAGGTGATGGACAACGACGAGCCGAATACGCTCGGCACCCGCATCCCGTCCTTCGCCGTGCTGGATCTCAAGCTCGCCCAGGCGCAGAGCTGGGGCCGCGTCTCGCTCACCGTCAACAACGCGCTCAACCAGCACTACTACACCTATGCCGTGCGCAGCGCGTTCACGGTGGACCGCTACGCCGTCTACCCGCTTCCCGGGCGCACGCTCGGCCTCAGCGCGGAGCTCAAGCTCTGAAGCGCGTGCTCCTCAGCTGGTCGGGCGGCAAGGACGCGGCGTGGGCGCTCCACGTCCTGCGCCAGGATCCCGAGGTCGAGCTCGCGGCGCTCTTCACGACGATCGACGAGACGACCGCGCGCGTCCCGATCCATGAGGTGCACGCGGACCTGCTCGCCGCGCAGGCGCGCGCCGCCGGGGTCCCGATCCGGTTCGTTCCGCTGCCGCCGCGCTGCCGGAACGCGCAATACGAGCGCGCCGTGCTCGCCTTTCTCTCGGAGGAGAAGGAGAAAGGCGCGACGCACGTCGCGTTCGGCGATCTCTTCCTCGAGGACATCCGCCGCTACAGGGAACGCCAGCTCGGCGCGAGCGGGCTGGGGCTTCTCTTCCCTTTATGGGGCAAGCCGACCGCGGCGCTCGCGCGCGAGATGACGGCGGCCGGGCTGCAAGCGCGCATCACCAGCGTGGACACGAGCCGGGCGCCCGGCGAATGGGCGGGGCGGGTCTTCGACGCGGCATTCGTTGCCTCGCTGCCGGCCGGCGTGGATCCCTGCGGCGAGAACGGCGAGTTCCACACCTTCGTCTTCGAGGGGCCGATGCTGCGCGTGCCGGTCGCTTGCAGCGCGGGCCCGCTCAGGCAGGCCGCGGGATTCGCTTACTCGGAACTCTCGCTCGCCTAGTAAACTCGCGCCATGGTGAGGGATGCGGTCCCGCTGGGGGAGTGCGGGCGCGCGCTGGTCGTCAAGCTGCGCCACCACGGCGATGTGCTCCTCGCCGCGCCGGTGCTCGCCGCGCTGAAGGCGCACGCGCCGGCCCTCGAGGTGGACGCGCTCGTCTACGACGACAGCGCGGACATGCTCGCCGGCCATCCGGCGCTCGCGCAGCTGCACACCGTCGGCCGGCGCTGGAAGGAGGACGGGCCGCTCTCCCGCCTTTCCAGGGAGAACGAGCTCTTCCGCAAGCTGAAGAGCCGCAGCTACGACCTCATCGTGCACCTCTCCGAGCAGCCGCGCGGCGCGTGGCTCGCGCGCACGCTCGGCGCGCGCTACAGCGTGGCGCCGGCGATGCCCGAGCGCGGCGCCTTCTGGCGCGGCAGCTTCACGCACTTCTATCCGATCGCGCGCCGCCGGCACCAGGTCGAGGTGAACCTGGATGCGCTGCGTCGGATCGGCCTGCAGCCGCGCGCCGAGGACAAGAAGGTGATCTTCGTCCCGGGCGTGGAGGCGCAGAAGAAGGCCGCCACGCTGGCGGGGAACGACCCGTTCGTGCACCTGCACGCGGCCTCGCGCTGGCGCTTCAAGTGCCTCACGGTCGAGCAGAACGCCGCGCTCGTCGATCGCCTCGCCGAGATCGGGCTGCGCGTCGTGCTGACGGCGGCGCCGGACGCCGCGGAGACGCTCTTCATCGACGAGATCGTCAAGCGCTGCCGCGCGAAGCCGCTCAACGTCGCCGGGCAGCTCTCCATCCGCGAGCTCGCCGCGCTCTCCGCGCGGGCGCGGCTCTTCGTCGGCGTGGACTCGATGCCGATGCACCTTGCCTGCGCCATGGGGACGCCGGTGGTCGCGCTCTTCGGGCCGAGCGGCGAGGCGGAATGGGGGCCGTGGAGCGTGCCGCACCGCGTGGTGACGAGCGCGCATTCGTGCCGGCCCTGCGGGCTGGACGGCTGCGGCGGCGGCAAGGTGAGCGAGTGCCTCACCACGCTCCCGGTGGACGCGATCTTCGCCGCGGCGCGCGAGTTCCTCTAGAGATTGAAGCTCGCCATCGTCCGCCAGCGCTACAACCCGTACGGCGGCGCCGAGCGCTTCGTCGCGCGCGCGCTGCCCGCATTGGAGCGGCGCGGCGCCGACGTCACGCTGATCGCGCGCAGCGCGGCAGGCTGGGGCGCGGGCAAGGTGCTGCGCGTCAATCCGTTCTACCTCGGCAACCTCTGGCGCGACGCCTCGTTCGCCTGCGCGGCACGCAAGGCCTGGCGCGAGGGCGGCTTCGACCTCGTGCAGTCGCACGAGCGCATCCCGGGCTGCGACGTGTACCGCGCCGGCGACGGCGTGCACCAGCGCTGGCTCGAGCTGCGCCGCGCCGCGGCCGGCGCTCTCGAGCGGCTCGGCATCGCGCTCAACCTCTATCATCGCTACGTGTGCCGGGCTGAAAGACGCATGTTCGAAGACCCGCGGCTCAAGGCCGTGGTGTGCAACTCGCGCATGGTGCGCGACGAGATCGCGCGCGGCTTCCGCGTCGCGCCCGGGAAGCTGCACGTCATCCATAACGGCGTCGACCTGGATCATTTCAACCCGTCCATCCGCGCAAGCCTGCGCACGCAGGCGCGGAGGGAATTCGATATTGAAAAAGAAGCAACCGTGTTTGCGTTCGTCGGCTCCGGCTTTGCGCGCAAGGGGCTCGGCGCCGCGATCGACGCGCTCGCCGAGCCGCAGGCGCGCTCGTTCCGGCTGCTCGTCGCCGGCCGCGACCGCCAGCGCCGCCGCTTCGAGCGCCAGGCTGCGCAACGGGGCGTCGCCGGGAGGGTCGATTTCCTCGGCGGGCGGGACGACGTGCGTCCCGTCTACGCGGCCGCCGATTGCCTTATCCTTCCCACCCGCTACGACCCTTTTCCCAACACGGTGCTGGAGGCGCTCGCGATGGGGCTTCCCGCCATCGTCAGCACGCGCTGCGGCGCGGCCGAAGTGATCCGCCCGGGCGTGAACGGCTGGATCGGCGAGCCCGACGACGCGCCGGCGCTCGCCCGGCTGATGTACTCCGCGGCGGACGCGGCGCGCGGCGCCGCGATCGGCGCGCAAGCGCGCGCGAGCGCCGAGGCGTTCGGCATCGACGCCATGGCGGGAAAGCTGGCCGAGCTCTACGCGACGCTATGAGCGAGCATCCTTCCTCCCGGGTCCTGTACGCGCGGCTCCTCGGCTACGTGAAGCCGCACGCGAGGGTGTTCGCCGTCGCGGTGCTCGGCATGGTGGCCGCGGCCGCGACCGAGCCGCTCTTCCCGGCCTTCCTCAAGCCGCTGCTCGACGGCGGCTTCGGCCAGGCCGCCGCGAAATACCCGCCGCTCGTCTACGCGCTCGGCATCATCGGCATCTTCGTCCTGCGCGGCGTGCTGAGCTTCGTCTCGTCGTACTGCACCGCGTGGGTCGGCAACCGCGTGGTGCTCGACCTGCGCGCGGCGATGTTCGCGCGGCTGGTGCGCTTCCCGACGCGCTTCTTCGACGACCACAGCTCCGGGCAGCTGCTCTCGAAGGTGGCCTACGACGTCGCCGGCGTCACCGCCGCGGCCACCACCGTGGTCACCGTCGGGGTGCAGGACTCCATCAAGGTGGTGGCGCTGCTCGGCTACCTCTTCTGGATCAACTGGAAGCTCACGCTGATCGCGGTCGTCGTCGGGCCGCCGATCGCGTTCGCGGTGCGCCTGCTCTCCAAGCGCCTGCGGCGCATGGCGCGCGAGGCGCAGAGCGCGATGGGCGACCTCGCGCACGTGCTCGAGGAGACGATCGAGTGCCATCGCGTGGTCAAGATCTTCGGCGGCCAGGACTACGAGATGCGCCGCTTCGGCCACGCCAACCAGAAGCTGCGCGGCTTCAACATGCGCCAGGCGGTGCCCGCCGCGCTCACCACGCCGATCACCCACACGCTCGCCGCGGTGGCGCTCGCCATCATCATCTACATCGCGCTGCAGGACTCGCTCGCGAGCGGCACCACGGTGGGCGAGTTCGCCTCGTTCGTCCTCGCGATGCTGATGCTCCTCACGCCGCTCAAGCACCTCACCGAGATCAACGCGCCGCTGCAGCGCGGCCTCGCCGCGGCCGAAAGCGTCTTCGGCATGGTCGACACGCCGATCGAGGAGGACCACGGCACCGTCGTGCTGCCGCGCGCGCGGGGCGAGGTGAGCTACGAGGAGGTCGCCTTCACCTACCCGACGCGGACCGAGCCGGCGCTGTCCGGCATTTCACTGGCGATAAAACCGGGCGAAACGGTGGCGCTCGTCGGCCCGTCGGGCGGCGGCAAGACCACGCTCGTCAACCTGCTGCCGCGGTTCTATTCGCCGGCTGCGGGACGCATCCGTCTCGACGGCCACGACTGCCAGACGCTCACGCTCGAGAGCCTGCGCGGCAACATCGCGCTGGTGAGCCAGGACGTGGTGCTCTTCAACGACTCGATCTATGCCAACATCGCCTACGGCCGCATGGGCGGCGCGAGCGAGCGCGAGGTGATCGCCGCGGCCGAGGCCGCGCACGCGATGGGGTTTATCCGCGAGACCCCGGAAGGCCTGAACACGCTGGTGGGCGAGAACGGCGTGCGCCTTTCGGGCGGGCAGCGTCAGCGCCTCGCCATCGCGCGCGCGCTCCTCAAGGATGCCCCGGTCCTGATTCTCGACGAAGCCACTTCGGCGCTCGACACGGAGTCGGAGCGTCAGGTACAGGCGGCGCTCGATGTCCTGATGCGCGGACGCACCACGATGGTCATCGCGCACCGCCTCTCGACCGTGGAGCGCGCCGACCGCATCGTCGTGCTCGAGCGCGGGCGCATCGTCGAGAGCGGGCGCCACGCCGAGCTGCTCGCTGCCGACGGCCTGTACGCGAAGCTCTACCGGATGCAATTCGCCGCCGAGCGCGCGGCGGCATGAGCGCCACGCTGTCGATCGTCCACACCGAGTCCTCGCTCGGCTGGGGTGGGCAGGAGATCCGCATCCTCTCCGAGGCGCAGGGGTTCCTGCGCCGCGGGCACGACGTGAAGCTCGTCTGTCCGCCCGAGGCGCGCATCTTCCAGGAGGCGCCGAAGTGGGGCGTGCCGGCCGTGCCGCTGCCCATCGCGAAGAAGCGCATCATCGGCCTCAAGTACCTCGTCCACTGGCTCGCCGACAACCGCCCGCACGTCGTGAGCACGCACAGCTCGACCGATACCTGGCTCTCGGCGCTCGCGCTCCTCGTGCTCGGCCGCCCGTTCCCGCTCGTGCGCACGCGCCACATCTCGGCGCCGGTGCCGCGCAACTTCCTGTCGCGCTGGCTTTACACCCGCGCCACGACCCGCATTGTCACGGCCGGCGAGGCGCTCAAGCGCGAGCTCATTGAGCGAAACGGCATCCCGCCCCAGCGCCTCGACTCGGTGCCGACCGGCATCGACGCCGGGCGCTTCCGGCCGGGCGACCGGGACGCGGCCCGGCGCCTTCTCGATCTTCCTCTCGAGAAAAAACTGGTGGGGATCGTGGCGACCCTTCGCAGCTGGAAGGGCCACCGCTATCTCATCGACGCCGTGGCGGCGCTGCCGGCCGAGGTGGGCCTCGTCATCGTCGGCGACGGACCGATGCGCGAAGCCCTTCAGAGCTTAATCATCAAGAAAAACATTCAAGGCCGTGCGTGGCTCGCGGGCAACCAGGCCGATGTCGTGCCCTGGCTGCAGGCGCTCGACGTCTTCGCACTGCCCTCGTACGCGAACGAAGGCGTGCCGCAGGCGCTCGTGCAGGCGATGCTCACCGGCCTGCCCTGCGTTACGACCGCCGTGGGGAGCATTGCCGAGGTCGCGATCCCGGAGCGCACCGCGCTCGTCGTACCGGCGCGGGACGCGGAGCGGCTGCGTGCTTCGATTGAGAAGATCCTCGCCGACGAGGCGCTGAAAGGCCGGCTCGGCGAGGCTGCGCGCAAGCACTGCGCGGCGAACTATTCCTACGAGATCATGCTCGACAGGATGGAGACGATCTACCGGCAGGTGAGCGGCAGAAGATGACGGCCGCGACAACCGTGGAGAGCTTTGCCTCGGGCCTGGCGCGGACCGTCCGCTGGTATCTGGGCGACGAGGACGGTCGGCGGCAAGGCTAAAATGCCCTCGACAGGCGCAAGTATGCGAACGTTCACGCAAAACAGGGTCCTCGTGACCGGCGGCGCGGGCTTCATCGGCTCTCATCTATGCGAGAAGCTGGTCGAGACCGGGCGCGAGGTGCTTTGCGTGGACAACTTCTATACGGGCGTGCGGCGCAACGTCGCGTCGCTCTCCGGCCGCGCCGGCTTCGAAGTCATGCGCCATGACGTCACGTTCCCGCTGTACGTCGAGGTGGACCAGATCTACAACCTCGCGTGCCCGGCCTCGCCGGTTCACTACCAGTTCGATCCGGTGCAGACGACGAAGACGAGCGTGCACGGGGCAATCAACATGCTGGGGCTCGCGAAGAGGCTGAAGGCGACCATCCTCCAGGCGTCCACCAGCGAGGTCTACGGCGACCCGAAGGTCCATCCGCAGCGCGAGGACTATTGGGGCAACGTCAACCCCATCGGGCCGAGGTCCTGCTACGACGAGGGAAAGCGCTGCGCCGAGACGCTTTTCTTCGACTACCATCGGCAGCACGAGCTGCCGATCAAGGTGGCGCGCATCTTCAACACCTACGGGCCGCGCATGCATCCGAACGACGGCCGCGTGGTCTCGAACTTCATCGTGCAGGCGCTCAAGGGCGAGCCGCTCACCGTCTACGGCACGGGCTCGCAGACCCGCTCGTTCTGCTATGTCACGGACCTCGTCGATGCGCTCGTCCTGCTCATGGAAAGCGCGCCCGGCTTCACCGGCCCGGTCAACCTCGGCAATCCGAAGGAATTCACGATGCTCGAGCTTGCCGAGAAGATCCTCGCCATGACGGGCTCGAAGTCGCAGATCGCGTTCAAGCCGCTTCCGCCCGACGATCCCGCGCAGCGCCAGCCCGACATCGCGCTCGCGAAGCGAACGCTCGGCTGGGAACCCCGCGTCGACCTGAAGGCGGGCCTGCAGGAGACGATCGCCTACTTCAGGCAAGCGCTGGGTATCGCTTGAGCGGCCGCCGTCCCTGGCCGTCGCTGCCCGCGATCCATACCATCGCGTTCGACTTCGACGGCGTGTTCACCGACAACGCGGTCTGGGTCGGCCACGACGGCGCCGAGCTAGTGCGATGCGACCGGCGCGACGGCCTGGGCGTCGACCTTCTGCGGGCCGCGCTGGCGCGCGGCATGCTGCAGGCCGAGGTCTTCATTCTCTCCAAGGAAAGGCATCCGGTGGTCGAAGCCCGCGCGCACAAGCTGCGCCTCAGCTGCCACTCCGGGTGTGATGACAAATTCGAGTTCGTGCGCGATCATCTCGCCCGCCGACGCGGCGACGCCGCCGACCCGTTCGCGGGGCTGGTGTACCTGGGAAACGATCTCAACGACCTGTCGCTCATGGAGCGCGCGGGATTCTCGGTTGCGCCGGAGGACGCGCATCCCAGGGTGCGCGCCGTGGCCGCGGTCGTATTGCCTCACCGTGGCGGAGACGGCTTCGTCCGGGCTTTTGTCGAGCAGCTGCTCGACGTGCAGAACATGACTTCAGGGGAACTTAATGAGCTTGTGCATCATCGCTGAAATCGGCATCAACCATAACGGAGACCTTGCGATCGCGAAGCAGCTGATCGACGTGGCGGCGGAGGCCGGGGCCGATGCCGTGAAGTTCCAGAAGCGCACCATCGACCGCGTCTACACGAAGGAATTCCTCGACTCGGCGCGCGAAAGCCCGTGGGGCAAGACGCAGCGGGCGCAGAAGGAGGGGCTCGAGTTCGGCGAGGCGCAATACCGCGAGATCGACCGCCATTGCAAGGAGAAGGGAATCCAGTGGTTCGCCTCGGCCTGGGACGTGGAATCCCAGCGCTTCCTGCGCAAGTTCGACCTGAAGTACAACAAGATCGCTTCCGCCATGATCGTCAGTACCGAGGTCCTGGAGGAGGTGGCATCGGAAGGCCGCCACACGTTCATCTCCACGGGGATGACCACGGAGCGCGACATCGACCGGGCGGTGGAGATTTTCCGCCGCAAGAAATGCCCGTTCGAGCTCATGCACTGCGTCTCCACGTATCCCATGGAGGACGAGGATGCAAACCTGCGCAGGATCGTCACCCTGCGCGAGCGCTACAAGTGCAACGTCGGCTACAGCGGCCACGAGGTGGGGCTCGCGGTGTCCTACGCGGCCGTCGCGCTCGGCGCCACCTCGCTCGAGCGGCACATTACCCTGAGCCGCGCCATGTACGGCTCGGACCAGTCGGCATCGGTCGAGCCGGCCGGCTTCAGGCAGCTCGTGGGCGCGGTGCGCAAGATCGAGCAGGCCCTCGGCGACGGCTCGATCACGATGAACCCCAAGGAAGTGCCGATCGCCAAGAAGCTCCGTGGACACCTGGAGTGGGAGTCGAGCTCCGTGCAGGGAACGGTCTACGGCAAGAAGGCCACCTAGGCCCCGGGCGTGTCCGACACCGTCGCGATCATCCCTGCGCGGGCGGGCTCCAAGGGCATTCCGGGGAAGAACCTGGTCCCGATCTGCGGCCGGCCGCTGGTTGCCTGGTCGGTGCGCCAGGCCCGCGCGGCGCGCGGCATCGACTCGGTGTGGGTGAGCTCCGACGGCACGGACATCCTGGAGGCGGCGGAGCGCGCGGGAGCGCGCGCGATTCGCCGGCCCGCGGAGCTCGCGACCGATGCCGCATCGTCGGAGTCCGCCTGGCTGCACGCCCTTGACCACATCGAAGGCGAGGGCGTTCGCGTGAGCCGGGTGGTCGGCATGCAGGCGACCTCCCCCATCCGCGAGCCCGCGGATCTCGACGCGGCGCTCGAGAAGTTCGACCGCGAGCGCCTCGATTCCCTCCTCTCGGTGACGCAGATCCAGGACTTCTTCGTGTGGGAACCGGAGGACGCCGGCACATTCCGGCCCGTGAACTACGATTACCGCGTGCGGCGGCGGCGCCAGGCGATCCGGCCGCAATACCGGGAGAATGGCTCGTTCTACATATTCCGTCCCGAGATCCTGCGCCGCGAAGGCAACCGCCTGGGCGGGCGCATCGGCGCCTATGCGATGGCCGAGCACAAGATCTTCCAGGTCGACACGCCGGAAGACCTGCGTCTTTGCGAGGTGGTCATGCGCGGCTACGGGCTCGACCGGCTGTGAACGAGGCGATCGCCCGGTTGTTCTCCCTCGAGGGCCGCGTCGCGATCGTGACCGGCGGCTCGCGCGGCATCGGTGCGGCGATCGCGCGCGCTCTCGCCGGCGCCGGCGCGAGCGTCACCGCGCTTGCGCGCACGAGCGCCAAGCCCGCGGAGCTTCCGCAGGACGTCGATTACCGCGCGTGCGACGTGGCCCAGGCGGGCGCGCTCGAGTCGCTCGCCGACGCGGTGCACGCGCGCCACGGCCGCCTGGATATCCTGGTCAACGCCGCCGGCGTCAGCCTCGCGCCTTCGGAGAACGAAGGCCAGCGCTTCGAGCGCACCTTGCAGGTGAACCTGACCGCGGTACACCGGGCCTGCGTGGCGGCGGCGCGCCTGATGCGGCACGGCGGCTCGATCATCAACGTCACCAGCATTAACAGCGTCCTCGGCTTTCCGGGAAATCCGGGCTACGTGGCGGCAAAGGGAGGGCTGCGCGCGCTCACGAAAGCGCTCGCGGTGGACTTCGCCGTGTCCAACATCCGCGTGAACAACCTGGCGCCCGGCTACATCAGGACCTCGATGACCCAAGCGAGCTTCGCCGACGAGGCGCAGCGCGCGCAGCGCCTCGGCCGGATGCTCATCGCCCGCTACGGCGAGCCCGACGACCTCGCGGGCGCCGCGGTGTTTCTCGCCTCGGACGCCTCGGCCTACGTCACCGGCATCGATCTTTTCGTGGACGGCGGCTGGACGGCCAAGGGCCTGTAGATGGCCCGCATCGGGTTCATGCAGGGGCGGCTCTCGCCGCAGGTCGACGGCAAGATCCAGGCGTTCCCCTGGAGCCACTGGCAGGAGGAATTCGCCGCCGCCCGCGAGCACCGCTTTCCGCTCATGGAATGGACCCTCGACGCCGAGCGCCTGCATGAGAACCCGCTCCTGACAAGGGAAGGCCGTGCGGAGATCGGCTTCCTTGCGCGGCGCAACGGCGTCTCGGTGCAATCGCTTACCGCCGATTTCTTCATGCAGGAGCCCTTCCACAAGGCCGAAGGAGCGGAACGAAGCAGGCGGCTCGCGGAGCTCGACGCCGTCCTCGACGCGTGCCGCAGCCTCGGCGTGCGCTACATCGTGATTCCCCTGGTGGACAACGGCCGCATGGAAACACCGGCGCAGGAAGAAGACGTGCTCCGCACGCTGGCCGCGATGGCCTCGAGGCTGGAAGCGGCCGGGATGGCGATCGTCTTCGAGTGCGACTACCCCGCGCAGCGCCTTGCCGGCTTCATCGCGCGTTTGCCGGCACGCTCTTTCGGGATCAACTACGACATCGGCAACAGCGCCGCGCTCGGCTACGATACCGACGAGGAGCTTGGCGCCTACGGAGACCGGGTGATGAACGTGCACGTCAAGGACCGGGTGCGCGGCGGCACCACCGTGCCGCTCGGCACCGGAGGCGCGGACCTGCCGCGCACTTTCCGCGCGCTGCGCCGCGCGCGGTACGCGGGCGACTTCATCCTGCAGACGGCGCGGGCCGCGGACGGCGACCATGCAGGAGCGCTGCTTCGCTATCGTTCGCTGTGCGAGCAATGGCTCGCGGACGCGGCGCGTGGATCTTGAGCTGAAGGGCAAGCGCGCGCTCGTGACGGGCGCCTCGCGCGGGCTCGGCCGCCAGATCGCGCGCACGCTGCTCGACGAGGGCTGCACGGTCTTCATCAACGGGCGCGACGCGCAGGCCCTGGCGAGCGCGTGCGCCGCGCTCGGCCCGGGCGCGCAAGGCGTTCAGGCGGACGTCGAAGATGCCGCCCAATGCCGGGAAATGGCGCGCACGCTCGAGCAAAAGCAAGGCGCGCTCGACGTGCTGGTCTGCAACGTCGGCAGCGGGCGATCGGTCCCTCCGGGGCAGGAGACGCCCGAGGAATGGGAGCGCGTGATGCGGCTCAACTTCTCCTCGGCCGTGAATTGCGTCCAGGCGCTCGAGCCGCTGCTCACCAAGGCGGCCGGAAGCATCGTCTGCATCTCGTCGATCTGCGGCCTTGCTGCGCTCGGTGCGCCGGTCACCTATTCGGCGGCGAAGGCCGCATTGAACGCCTTCGTGCGAGGCGCCGCGCGGCCGCTCGCGCGCAAGAAGGTGCGCATCAACGCCGTTGCGCCGGGCAACCTGATGTTCGAGGGCTCGACATGGGCGGAGCGCATGCGGAGCGACCCGGACGCGGTGCGCGGGATGCTCGAGCGCGACGTCGCCCTGAACCGCCTGGGCGATCCGCGGGAGATCGCCGATTTCGTTGCGTTCCTCGCGTCGCCGCGCGCGTCCTTCGCGACCGGCGGCGTATTCGTGGTGGATGGCGGGCAGCTTCGCTCATGACGCCGCCATTCAGCGCCGCGGGACGCGTTGCCGTGGTCACGGGCGGCGCAGGGCTCCTCGGCGGCGAGCACGCCGCGGCGCTCGCCGCCATCGGCGCCAAGGTCGTGCTCGCCGATGTCGACGAGACGGCCGCCGCAAAGCGGGCCGCCGCGCTCAACCGCGACGCGGGAAGCGAGAGCGTCTTCGCGGTGCGCATGGACGTGGCCGACGCCGGCAGCATCCGCTCGGCGCGCGACACGATCGTGCAGCGCTTCGGCGGCGCGCACATCCTCGTCAACAACGCCGCCATCGACCCCAAGGTGGAGCCCGGCGGCCTGGTGGAAAGCTCGCGCGTCGAGCATTTCCCCGCCGCGCAGTGGGACTTCCAGCTCGCGGTCGGGCTCACCGGCGCTTTCCTGTGCAGCCAGGCGTTCGGCGGCTGGATGGCCGCGCACGGCGGCGGCGTGATCCTCAACATCGCCTCCGACCTCGGCGTCATCGCGCCCGACCAGCGCCTCTATCGCGTCGAGGGGCTTCCCGAGGATCGCCAGCCGGTGAAGCCGGTCACCTATTCCGTCATCAAGCACGGCCTCGTCGGCCTGACCCGCTACCTCGCGACCTACTGGGCGGAGAAGGGCGTGCGCGTCAACGCGCTCTCTCCAGGCGGCGTCTATACGAGCCAGCCGGACGCCTTCGTGCGGCGGCTCTCGCACCTCATCCCGCTCGGCCGCATGGCGCGCCGCGACGAGTATCGTGGCGCCGTGCAGTTCCTCTGCTCCGACGCCTCGAGCTACATGACCGGTCAGAACGTCGTCATGGACGGGGGGCGCAGCACGTGGTGACCATCGGATGAGCCTGGTTCCTCTTCGGAGGGCGCTCGGCCGCCTGCGGCGCAAAGTCCACGTAAGGCTCGTCGGCAATGACGTGTCCTTCACGATCAACTCGAAGAACCGGAAGTACCACGCGAAGGCTCAAGGTGTATGGGCCGCGGCTCCGAGACCGCCCTTGTCCGCGTCGGTTTCCGCCTGGGCGAATCAGCTGGAGCGTGACGGCTATGTCCAGTTCTCCCCCGAGGGAGCGAAGAGCGCTTTCTTCGAAGCTCTCAACGCCGAGGTCGAGCGCCACTTCGCGGAGCCCGCGTCCAGCATTACGCCAATCGACGGCGCCATTCGCTTGAAGGACGGGGTGAACCGGGTTTCCGCCATATGCGACGTCATCAACAGCGATATCAGCCAAACCGTCGAGGCGTACTTCAAGAGCCATTTCAAGGTCTACTGGGCCCAGATCTACAGGACAGTGCCTTCTCCGCATTCGCCGGATGCGAGCTTTCTCTGGCATGTGGACAATGCACCTCCTCACGTCATGAAATTGATGGTCTACCTTACGGACACGAGCAAGGAGAGCGGCGCCTTGCGACTAAAGCCCCGGCCGTTCTCGGACCAGCTCCTAGGCGAGGGATTCTGGGACCGGTCCAACGCCGCAAGATTTTCGTCGCGCTTGAACGACGAAAGCACCACGAAGGTCTTCGAGGGCGGAAAAGGGACGGCAATCCTCTTTCTGAACTGGGCGTGCATTCACCGGGCCGCACACCCGACCGTGGGCTATCGGGACGTCGTGGTGTTCGACCTCATCCCGAGCATCGAACCATGGAATGAGCACCTCAAGCGGAACCGCCGGCACTTGAGCCAGAGAGACAGCGATGTCTGCCCGGACCCTGCGCTGTTCTAGGCGCCTCGGCCTTGCCCTGCTCGCCTGGGGCGCGAGCTTCTGCGCCTTCGCCGACTTTACCGGTACGGTAGTCACGATAAACGGCCCCAGCCTGATCACTGTAAAACGCAATACGGGGGAGCAGGTGCTCGTAGCACTTCACAGCATTGCCGGACCCGCACAAGACAACATCTATCGCCCGGCCGCCCTGACTTATCTAACCCGCCTATGTACGGGCAAGGAAGCAAGGGTATTGGAACGAGCCATGTTGGAAGGGCGCATCATCGGCAAGGTGTATTGCGACGAAGTCGACGCCGCAAGGGAGATGGTGCGAGCCGGGTTCGCGCGCGTGTCGGCGCAAAGCGTAGCGGACACCGATGTCGCGCTTTTTGGAGACGAGCGCGAAGCGCGATCTGCGGCCGCGGGTCTGTGGGCGGATCCACATCCGACCCGGAAGCAACGGGCCGCCGACGGGTCGACGCAGTCGTGCCATGGCTTGGAGATTCCCGCCTGCCTGTCGAATTTCAGCGTCCGGTAAGTGCTGTTCAATTCGCACGCGTTTATTTTTCTGTTTTGCCCCGTAGTGTTTCTCGTCTACTACGTGGTCGCCAGCGCCAGCTATCGCGCCGCGCTCGCGTGGATGGTGGCCGCTTCGTTGTTCTTCTACGCCTGGTGGAACCCGCCGTATGTTTTCCTGCTGGCGGGCTCGGCGGTGTTCAACTATCTCGTCGGGGCCGCGCTCGATCACTATCCGCGGCATCGCAAGCCGTTGCTCGCCGCCGGTGTCGGCACCGATCTTCTGCTGCTGGGCTACTTCAAGTACACGAACTTCTTCATCGACACGCTGAACGCATTTGGCGCCGGCCCGTTCGCTACGGCGCAGATCCTGCTGCCGCTTGCCATTTCGTTCCACACGTTCCAGCAGATCGCCTATCTCGTCGACACCTGCCGCGGCGAGACGCGGCACTACCGGTTCCTCGACTATCTCTTCTTCGTGGTGTTTTTCCCGCAGCTCATCGCCGGACCCATCGTGCGCCACGACGAAATCATTCCGCAGATTGCCGCCCGCTCCACGCTGCGTTTCGATTGGCGCAATGCGGCACTCGGAATCACGTTTTTCAGCTTCGGCCTGTTCAAGAAAGTGGTGATCGCGGACTACCTGTCGCAGCCGGCCGATCTGGTATTCAACGCCGCGGGCGCGACGCGCTTCAGCTTCTTCGAGGGCTGGCTGGGGGCGGTCGCCTATGCGCTGCAGATCTACTTCGACTTTTCCGCATATTCCGATATGGCGATCGGCCTCGCGCTCTTTGCCGGGATCCGGTTTCCCCTCAATTTCTTTTCCCCTTACCAGGCACGGAGCATCATCGAGTTCTGGCGGCGCTGGCATATGACGCTGTCGCGCTTTCTCCTTGCCTATCTCTACATTCCCCTGGGCGGGAATCGCCGCGGCCGCGCACGGCGGTATCTGAATTTGATGCTGACCATGCTGCTGGGCGGGCTGTGGCACGGCGCTGCGTGGACCTACGTTGCGTGGGGCGGGCTGCATGGCGCGTATTTGATCGTCAATCATGCGTGGCGCTCGCTGCCGCTTTCGCGGCGGTGGGCCGCCGCACGGCTGTGGGGCGCCGGAAGCTTCCTTTTGACGTTCGGCGCCGTCTGCATCGCATGGGTCTTCTTCCGCGCCGGGAGCTTTGCCGCCGCGCTCGAGGTGCTTTCGTCGATGCTCGGCCGGCACGGCATGCGCCCGGCCTTCTCGCACATGCCGGAAGCGAGGCATTACCTGCTCGCCGTCTCGGCCGCTGGATTGCTCGCCTTCTTCGCGCCGAATATCTACGTGTTGACGGAGCGCTTCGCGCCCACCTTGACGGACATCGCGAACTTTCTCCGGGGCCGATTCCCCGCAGCGCTGGCGTGGCGGCCGGTGATTCCCTGGGCGCTCGCTGCCGCGGGCGCGTTTGCAACCGGAGCGTTGCTCATTAACCGGGACAGCCCGTTCCTGTACTTCCAGTTCTGATGGCCGAAGCCGGTGCGATGGAGTTCAGGCGCTATACGGGCGTCTTCGGCATCGCAGTCGCGCTCGCGGCGCTTCCGTTCGCGGTGAACTTCGTCTTCATCAAGCGGGCTTACGAAGCGTCCTCGTACGCAAATATCGTGGCGGAACAGCTCCATCGCGGCGGCATGTACGGGTCCGCGTTCAACGGGAACGACCTCAAATACAAGATCGAACTCGTTCGGGCGCTGAAGCCCGATGTCGTAGTGATCGGCTCATCGCGGGCCATGAACGTCCGCGGCCTGGTTTTCGGCCGACCGTTCGTCAATGCCGGCGGCGTTTCCAGCAATCTGCTTGAGTCCGAGACCTTCGTGAGCGAGATGCTCAAGGCGCATGTTCCGAAGCTCGCTCTCTACTTCGTCGACTACTGGTGGTTCAACGCAAAGTCCGAGCAGACGTCGAACCGGTACCTGATCGACGAGACGGAGGTGTCCTACGCGAAACTGTCGTCGCCTTTCTTCTGGCTCCATGAGGGAAAGATTTCCTGGGACCTTTATCGCGATGTGATCCTCCACGGTCGTCACGAGCCCGCCTTCACGAGCTATGACGACCTCGGTCTGTTCACCCTGCGCTACTCGAGCGGCTTCCGCACCGACGGCAGCTTCTTCAACGCGAGGAGCCTGAACCGGGAAGAAGGCGTCGTCGGCTATTTCTGGGACGAGCTCAAGCGGATCGAGAACGGGACCAGCGAGCGCGTGAACTTGGGCCTGGGGGACTTCGTGAGCGAGGAGAACGCGCGCCGGTTCCTGCGCATCCTTTCCGGGCTGAAGCAAAGCGGCGTGGAGGTCATCGTCGTGCTGCCGCCGGTCGCGCCCCTGTATCTGAAAGCGATCCGCGCGCGCGAGCGACGCCCGTTCGTCACGGCGCTCGCCGAGCGCCTGAGGCGCGACGTGCCGCTGCTCTATGACTTCACTGATTTCCCGCTCCCGGTAAAGGCGGATTGCGAGTACGCGGACGGCTACCACGCCGGCGATACGCTTTCCTTGCGCCTGCTCAGGGCGATTCTCGAGCGCAGCCCCGATTCTCCGTTGCGCGCGTACGTCAATCGCGATCGCATGGATGCGCTGATCGCGCGCTTTGCCGGCCGCGTGCTCATCGTCGATCAGCCGGAGAAATTCAAGGCGGCGGAATACGATTTCCTCGGCCTGGGCTGCGACAAGCGGGCCGCTGAAGCGTCTCGGTAAGAGCGGCCATTTTTGGAGTTAGACTCGACACCATGCACGCAGAGGCGTATTTCCGGGAGGTGCAGCAGGTCGCGCGGGAGATGGACCTTGCCGCGATCGAGCGCCTCGCCGCCGAGCTGGGGGCGCTTCGCCAGCGGGGCGGGCGCCTGTTCTTTCTCGGCGTCGGCGGCAGCGCAGGCAACTGCGGCCATGCCGTAAACGATTTTCGCAAGCTCTGCGGCATCGAGGCCTACGCGCCCACGGACAATGTCTCCGAGCTGACCGCGCGCACCAACGACGAAGGCTGGGACACCGTCTTCGCCGCCTGGCTGCGCACGAGCCGCGGCGGCGAGAAGGACGCGGTGTTCGTCTTTTCCGTGGGCGGCGGCAATCTCGAGAAGAACGTGAGCCCGAACATCGTGGCGGCGTTGAAGGAGGCGAAGTCGCGCGGCATGAGGATCTTCGGCGTCGTCGGGCGCGACGGCGGCTACACGAAGCAGGTGGGCGATTGCGTCGTGGTGGTTCCGACGGTCGAGCCGAGCCGCGTGACGCCGCATGCCGAGGCTTTCCAGGCGGTGGTCTGGCATTGCCTGGTCTCGCATCCCGCGCTCCAGCAAGCCGCGACGAAGTGGTAGCGGGGCGCCAGGCGCGCCGCGCGGTTTTCCTCGACCGGGACGGCGTCCTGAACCGCGCCTACGTGCGCGACGGCAAGCCCTATCCGCCGGACTCCGTCGAGGAGCTCGAGATCCTGCCCGGCGTCGGCGAAGCGTTGCAGCGCCTGCGCAGCGCGGGCTTCCTCAACGTCGTCGTCACGAATCAGCCGGACATCGCCTCGGGAAAGCAGACGCGCGCGATGGTGGATGCCATCAACGCGGCGCTCGCGCGCAAGCTCGCGATCGACCTCGTGAAAGTGTGTCCGCACGGCGACGCCGACGACTGCCGCTGCAGGAAGCCGAAACCCGGGCTGCTCACCGAGGCAGGCGCGGAGCTCGGAATCGATCTCGGCGAAAGCTACCTCGTCGGCGACCGCTGGCGCGATGTCGCCGCGGCCCAGGCGGCGGGCTGCCGTGCCTTCTTCGTCGATCGCGGGTACGCCGAAAGGAAGCCCGAAAAGCCTTATGTTTCAGTACAATCGCTGCCCGAGGCTGCAGAGCTCATTTTGCGGTCCACTTAGCGCGTTCCAGGAGGCGGGTTGAGCAGCGTGAAGACATTGAAGGTGAAGATTTTCGCCGACGGCGCAGACCTTGACGGCATGAAAGAGATGGCCGCCAACCCGCTCATCGCGGGCTTTACGACCAACCCTACGCTGATGCGCAAGGCCGGCGTGCGCGACTACAAAGCGTTTGCGCTCGACGTGCTGCGCGCGATCCCGGATCGCCCGGTGTCCTTCGAGGTCTTCGCCGACGACTTCGCGGCGATGGAGGCGCAGGCGCACGAGATCGCCTCCTGGGGCAGGAACGTGAACGTCAAGATCCCGGTGACCAACACGAAAAGGGAGTTCGCCGGCCCGCTGGTCGAGCGGCTGTCGAAGGCGGGAGTCGCGGTCAACGTCACGGCCGTCATGACGCTCGAGCAGGTCGAGCGGATCACGGAGCGCCTGCACGCGGGCACGGGCGCCATCATTTCCGTGTTCGCGGGCCGCATCGCGGACACCGGGGTCGATCCGGTGCCGGTCATGAAGAAAGCGGTGCAGATCATGAAGGCGAAGCCCAGGGCCGAGCTCATCTGGGCCAGCCCGCGCGAGCTGCTGAACGTCTTCCAGGCCGACGCGGTCGGCTGCCACATCATCACCGCGACCAACGACATCCTGAAGAAGCTCGCGCTCGTGGGCAAGGACCTCGGCGAGTATTCGCTCGAGACCGTCGAGATGTTCCACAAGGACGCCAAAGCCGCCGGCTTCACCATCGCGGCGCGGGAGGCGGCCTGAGATGAAGTTCAAGCACGTGCTCGTCACGGGCGGTACCGGCTATGTCGGCAGCCTCCTCGTTCCCCAGCTCATCGACAGCGGCTACAAGGTCACCGTCTACGACATCAATTACTTCGGGGATGCCAGGCTCTTCAAGCCGAATCCGGGGCTCAAGCTCCTGCAAGGCGACATCCGCGATACCGACCGCCTGTTCGAGGCGATGGGCGGCGGGGTCGACGCCGTCATCCACCTCGCCTGCATCTCGAACGATGCGAGCTTCGAGCTCGACGAGAAGCTTTCCACCACCATCAACCTCGATGCGTTCGAGCCGATGGTGGTCGCGGCGAAAAACGCCGGCGTGAGGCGCTTCATCTACGCCTCGTCGAGCTCCGTGTACGGCGTTTCCGATTCGCCGGATGTCACCGAGGAGCATCCGCTGGTGCCGCTCACGCTCTACAACAAGTACAAGGGCCTGTGCGAGCCGCTGCTGTTCAAGCATCAGTCGAACGACTTCGAGTGCGCGGTGATCCGCCCGGCGACGCTGTGCGGCTACGCGCCCCGCCAGCGCCTGGACCTGTCGGTGAACATCCTCACCAACCATGCCATCAACGCAGGCAAGATCACGGTGTTCGGCGGCTCGCAGAAGCGGCCCAACCTGCACGTGCAGGACATGTGCGACGTCTACAAGCTGATGCTCGAGGCGCCCGCGGAGAAGATCGCAGGCGAGATCTTCAACGCCGGATTCCAGAACCTCTCCATCATGGAGATCGCGCAGATCGCCAAGCGCATCGTGCAGCAGGAATTCCCGGAGAAGGGCGACATTCCCATCGTCACCACGCCGACCGACGACATCCGCTCGTACCATGTCAACTCCGACAAGATCCGTCGCGTGCTCGGCTTCCAGCCGAAATTCACCGTGGAGGATGCGGTGCGCGACCTGTGCAAGGCGTTCAAGGCCGGCAAGCTGCCGAACAGCATGCAGGACACGTTCTACTTCAACGTCCGGCGCCTGAAGGAGCTGAAAGCCGCATGACTTGCCCCCCTGACAAGGGGGGAAGCGAGCGCCGCGAGCGGGGGGTTTTTTGGCGAAACCGATAGCTGTCGTCACCGGCGGCGCCGGATTCATCGGCAGCCACATGGTGGACCTGCTCCTCGAGAGGGGATTCGCGGTGCGCGCGATCGACAGCATGGTCGGCGGCCGCGCCGACAACGTCGCCCAGCACGCGCGCAGCGCCGACTTCGCGCTCGAGATGCGCGACATCCGCAGCTGCGCGCCCTCCGATCCGCTCTTCAAGGGCGCGAAGTACGTGTTCCACTTCGCCGGCATCGGCGACATCGTTCCCTCGATCGAGAAGCCGATGGAGTACATGTCGGCGAACGTGCAGGGTACAGTCCACATGCTGGAGTGCGCGCGCCACGCCGGCGCCCGCAAGTTCGTCTACGCGGCGTCCTCCTCCTGCTACGGGCTCGCCAGGACGCCGACGCGGGAAGACCATCCCATCGCGCCGCAGTATCCGTACGCGCTTTCCAAGTACCAGGGCGAGCAGGCCGCCTTCCACTGGCACCACGTGTACAAGCTGCCCGTGAACTCGGTGCGCATCTTCAACGCCTACGGCACGCGCTCGCGCACCTCCGGAGCATACGGCGCGGTGTTCGGGGTGTTCCTGCGCCAGAAACTCGCCGGCAAGCCTTTTACCGTAGTGGGCGACGGCACCCAGCGGCGCGACTTCCTCTACGTCACGGACGTCGCCAGGGCTTTCCTTGCCGCGGCCGAGACCGGACGCAGCGGCGAATTCTGGAATCTCGGCGCCGGCAACCCCCAGTCGGTGAACCGCCTGGTGGAGCTCCTCGGCGGGGAGAAGAGCTTCATTCCGAAGCGTCCCGGCGAGCCCGACTGCACCTGGGCGGACATCGGCAAGATCACCTCGGAGCTCGGCTGGAAGCCCGAAGTCTCCTTCGAGGAAGGCGTGCGCCGCATCGTCGCCAACATCGACTACTGGAAGGAAGCGCCGCTCTGGGATGCCGAGTCGATCGCCAAGGCGACGCGCACCTGGTTCGAATATCTCTCGCCGCAGGGGCACTGACCATGGATCCGGCAAGCAGGCATCTGCTCTCGCACAAGATCAAGACGCCCGAGCAAGTGAAGCAGGCGATCGGCGACCGGCCGCGCGCAAAGAGGGTGATCATGTGCCACGGCACCTTCGACGTCGTGCATCCGGGCCACGTGCGCCACCTGCTCTATGCCAAGACCAAGGCGGACATCCTGATCGCGAGCCTCACCGCCGACGTGCACATCATGAAGGGCAACCTGCGGCCCTATGTGCCGGAGGAGCTGCGCGCGATCAACCTCGCCGCGCTCGAGATGGTCGACTACGTGATCATCGATCGCGAGGCGACGCCGCTGAAGAACCTGGCGCTCATCCAGCCCGACTACTTTGCCAAGGGCTACGAATACACCGCGGGCCAGGTACATCCGAAGACCCAGGAAGAAATCAAGGTCCTCGAGTCCTACGGCGGCGAGATCATCTTCACGCCCGGCGACATCGTCTATTCCTCCTCCGCGCTGCTCGAGCTCGCGCCGCCGAACATCGCGGTCGAGAAGCTCATGCTCCTCATGCACGGCGAGGGCGTCACCTTCCAGAACCTGCGCGATGCGGTGCGCGCCCTGAAAGGCATCACGACTCACGTCGTCGGCGACACCATCGTCGACAGCTACACGTATACATCGATGATCGGCGGCATGACGAAGACCCCGACCATCAGCGTGCGCTTCGAGAAGCAGACCGACTACGTCGGCGGCGCCGGCGTGGTCGCCAAGCACCTGCGCGCGGCGGGCGCCGAGGTGACGTTCTCCACGGTGCTCGGCAACGATCACTACAAGGACTTCGTGATCGAGGACCTCGCGAAGGCCGGCGTTCGCTGCCTGCCCATCATCGACGATACGCGCCCGACCACGAACAAGAACGCGATCGTCGCCGAGGGCTACCGGCTGCTCAAGGTCGATACCCTCGACAACCGCTCGATTTCGGACAAGATCGTCGAGCAGCTCAAGCGCCAGCTCGGCCAGAAGCGCGCCCAGACGGTGGTCTTCAGCGACTTTCGCCACGGCATTTTCAACCGCGTCACCATTCCGGCGCTCATTGCCGCGATTCCCGCGGGGTCGTACCGCGTCGCCGACAGCCAGGTCGCGAGCCGCTGGGGCAACATCCTCGAGTTCGAGGGCTTCGACCTCATTACGCCGAACGAGCGCGAGGCGCGCTTCGCGCTGGGCGACCAGGATTCGGTGGTGCGGCCGCTGGCGCTCGAGCTGCACCGGCGCTCGAGATGCAAGACGGTGATCCTGAAGTGCGGCGACCGCGGCATCATCACCTACCGCTCGGACTCGCCTACGGACTTCCGCGCCTTCTTCACCATCGAGAGCTTCGCCGACAGGGTGGTCGACGCGGTGGGCGCGGGTGACGCGCTCCTTGCCTACGCCACGCTCGCCATGGTGGCGACCAAGAACGACGTCATCGCGTCCATCCTCGGCAACATGGCGGCGGGCATCGAGTGCGAGCACGACGGCAACGTGCCGGTCACGCCCGACCAGGTGCTGAAGAAGATCGACGCGGTCGAGAAGCACGCGCAGTTCGCGTAGCGGCGGCGGGCGAGCGATGCGCGTCGTCGTCGTCGGGCTCGGCGTACAGGGCCACAAGCGCCGCGCGGTCGCGGGTGCCGAGGCCGTGGCGACGGTCGATCCGGTCAATCCCGAGGCCCGCTACAAGCGCATCGAGGACGTGCCGCTCTCGGCCTACGACGCGGCGCTCCTCTGCGTCCCCGACGGGCCGAAGATCGAGCTGCTGACCTATCTCCTGTCCAACAGGAAGCACGCCCTCGTCGAAAAGCCGTTGTTCGCCGAGAAGAACGAGCAGCTCCAGGCGCTGCAGCGGCTGGCGGAAAGCAACAAGGTCGCCTGCTATACGGCCTACAACCACCGCTTCGAGCCGCATTTCGTGCGCATGAAGGAAGTCCTGGACTCCGGGCGGCTCGGCCGGATCTATTCCATCCGCATGTTCTACGGCAACGGCACGGCGCGGCTGGTGCGCGACTCGGCCTGGCGCGATCGGGGCGCGGGCGTGCTGCCGGACCTCGGCTCGCACCTCCTCGATACGCTGCTCTTCTGGCTGGGCAGACCCGTCGAGGGCTTCCGCATCCACTCGGCGAGGCGCTTCGAGAACCGCGCGTTCGACCACGTGGCGTTCGGCGCCGACGGCGATCCGCTGATCCAGTGCGAGGTCACGCTGCTCTCCTGGCGCAACCATCACACGACCGACGTCCTCGCCGAGAAAGGCAGCGCGCACATAGCGTCGCTCTGCAAGTGGGGGCCGAGCACCTTCACCGAGCGCACGCGCAAGCTGCCCAGCGGCCGTCCGGAAGAGGACGTGCTCACGCTCGAGCAGCCGGATCCCACCTGGGCGCTCGAATACGAGCATTTCAGGAAATTGTGCGAGACAGGCGCCAACAACATCGCGAATGACGTCTGGATCAACCGCACCTTGGCCGAGCTTTCGCGGCAGGCGCTCCGCGATGCTTGAGCACCTGGAGCGCGAGCCGCGCAATCCGTCCCGCGTCGCCGTGCTCGGAGCCGGCGGCTTCATCGCGGGAGCGGTCGTCTCGGCTCTCCAGCACGAAGGCATTGCGGTGGTCAAGCTCGGCCGGCCGGCGCTCGACCTGCTGCAGCCCGGTGCGCGAGATGTTCTTCTCGAGAAGCTGAAGGCCGACGATGTGCTCGTCTTCGCATCCGCCAGGGCGCCATGCAAGGACGTCGCCATGCTGCGCGAAAACCTGCTCATGGCGCAAGCCGTGTGTGCGGCGCTCGCCACCCGCCCGGTGGCGCACGTTGTCTACATAAGCTCCGACGCGGTGTACAAGGATTCCTCGAGCGCGCTGACCGAGGCCTCATGCGCGGAGCCCGGTTCGCTGCACGGCGTGATGCACCTCGCGCGCGAGCTCGCGCTCAAGAGCGCATTTGGCGGTCCGCTCGCGTTGGTGCGGCCGACGCTGGTGTACGGATTGGACGACCCGCACAACGGCTACGGCCCGAACCGCTTTCGCCGGCTCGCCTCGGCGGGCAAGGACATCGTGCTCTTCGGCGAAGGCGAGGAGCGCCGCGACCACGTTGACGTGGCGGACGTCGCGCTCCTCGTGCTGAAGATCATCCAGCAGCGCAGCAGGGGGATCGCCAACGCCGTTTCCGGCGAGGTGGTTTCGTTCCGCCAGCTTGCCGAGTTCGCCGCTTCGGAATTTGCGCCGCGCGTGGCGGTCAAGGCCAGTCCGCGCAGCGGGCCGATGCCGCACAACGGCTACCGGCCCTTTGACAACAGGGCAGTCCTCGCCGCCTTTCCGGGATTCCGCTTCAAGGGCTGGCGGGAAGGGCTTTCGGCGGTGCACGCGCGGCAGAAGCGGAGCGCAGCCGCATGAGCCGGCCGGTGATCGCTTTTGCCGGGATGACGCACCTTGGCCTGGTCTCGGGCGTGGCGGCGAGCGAGAAGGGCTTCCGCGTCGTCTGCTTCGACCCGGACGCGCGCAGGATCGCAGCGCTCCGCCGCAAGGAGCTGCCGGTGTCCGAGCCGCAGCTCGAGCACCTCCTGGCGAAGAACTCCGAGCGACTCGTTTTCACGTCGAGCGCCGAGGACCTGAAGAGCTGCGACGTCATCTACGTCGCGCCCGATGTGCCCACCGACGACGCGGGCGCGAGCGACCTTGCGCCGATCAACAGCATGCTGGAGCGTGTGTTCCTTGCTGCCGGCCCCAACGCAGTGGTGGTGGTTCTTTCCCAAGTCCCTCCGGGCTACACGCGGCGCAAGCAGCATCCCGACCGGGCGCTCCATTATCAGGTCGAGACGCTGATCTTCGGCCGCGCCGTGGAGCGCGCGCTGGTCCCGGAGCGCTATATCGTCGGCTGCGCCGACCCGGCGGCGCCGCTTCCCGCCACCTACCGCGCCTTCCTCGAGGCGCATGGCTGCCCGATCCTGCCGATGCGCTACGAGAGCGCGGAGCTCTGCAAGATCTCGATCAACATGTTCCTGGTCTCGAGCGTGACGACGAGCAACGTGCTCGCGGAGCTCTGCGAGAAGACCGGCGCCGACTGGTCGGAGATCGCGCCGGCGCTGAAGCTCGACCGCCGCATCGGCCCGCACGCCTACCTCGCGCCCGGCCTGGGCATCGCCGGCGGCAACCTCGAGCGCGACCTCGCGACCGTGTGCCGCTTCGCCGACGAGCTCGGGACCGACGCGGCGGTGGTGCGCGCCTGGCTCGCCAACAGCCGCCATCGCCGCGACTGGGCGTTGCGCACGCTGCACGATGAGGTGCTGTCCAAGGCCGACGACCCGGTGATCGCGGTGCTCGGTCTCGCGTACAAGCAGGACACGCACTCGACGAAGAACTCGCCCTCGCTCGCTTTGCTCAAGCACCTGCAGCGGTTCAGCCTGCGCCTGCATGACCCGGTCGTCCCGGCCGCGGAGGCCGGCCACCCGCGCGCCTACGCCGCCCGCTCCGCCCTCGAAGCGTGCGAAGGCGCCGACGCGCTCGTGATCATGACGCCGTGGAAGGAGTTCGCGTCCCTCTCTCCGGCCGACATCGCGCGCCGAATGCGCGGCAACGTTGTCCTTGATCCGCACGGCGTGCTTGACGCCAAAGCCTGCCGCGAGGCGGGGCTGCGTTACCGGACCCTGGGCGCGCCGGCGTGATCGTCCACGCGCGTGCAGCGCCCGCAGGCCCGCAGCGCGTCGTCGTGCTCGGCGCGCACGGCTTCATCGGCGCCGCGCTCATTGCGCGTCTGAAGCAGGCCGGCATCCCGATCCTGCCCCTCGCCTCGAAGGAGCTCGATCTCGCCGCATCCGACGCGCCGGGCAAGCTCGCCCGCCTGCTCGAGCCTTCGGATTCCGTCGTCATGCTCGCCGCGCTCACTCCAGACAAGGGCAGGGACGCGGGCACGCTGCTCAGGAACGTGGCGATGATGCAGGCCGTGTGTGCGGCGTTCGAGGAGACCGGCTGCGCGCACCTGGTCTATTTCAGCTCCGACGCGGTCTACGGGCCCGGCCCGTCGCTGGTGAGCGAGGAGACCCCGGCGGCGCCGCAGGACTTCTACGGCGCGATGCACCTCTCACGCGAGCTGATGGCGAGCGGAGTCAAGGCGCCACTGCTCGTGCTGCGCCCCACGCTCGTCTACGGCGCCGGGGATCCGCACAACGCCTACGGCCCGAACCGCTTCCGGCGCGCTGCGCGCGAGCAGGGCAAAATCCAGCTCTTCGGCGAGGGCGAGGAGACTCGCGACCATATCCACGTGCACGACGTCGCCGAGATCGCCTGCCTTTGCCTCCAGCATGGCAGCCGCGGCACGCTCAACGTCGCGACCGGCCGCTCGCTCTCCTTTCGCGGCGTGGCCGAGCTCGTGGCGGCGCAGTCGCACAAGCAGCCGGTGGAAATCGCCGCCGGCGCGCGGACGAATCCCGTGACGCACCGGCACTACGACGTGACCGCGCTTCTCAAGGCCTTTCCGGGGTATCGCTTCATCTCGCTCGAGGAAGGCGTGGCTCGCTGCCACGGTGCGCCGTGAGCGCGCAGGGCGTCGCCGTGATTACCGGCGCCACGGGCGTGATCGGCTCGACGATCGCGCGCCGGCTTCTTGCGCACGACATGAAAGTCGTCGCCGTCGCGCGCCACGCAAAAGGCGCGCAGATCGAAAGGCTGTTCGGCGAAGGCGCGACGGCGAACGTCGTTTTGTGCGATGCCGACGTGTCCGATGCAGAGCAGGTGCGGGAGCTGATGGCGTACACCGCCGGCGCGTTCGGCAGGCTCGACGTCCTGCTCAATGCCGCCGGGACCTACGGCGCCATCGGCTCGGTGCTCGAGGTGGCCCCGGGCACATGGAAGGCGGCGTTCGACACCAATCTCATGGGCTGCTATTCCTGCTGCCATTTCGCGCTGCCCTACATGGTGGCTGCCAAGCGCGGCCGCATCATCAACGTGGCGGGCGGCGGCTCCACGGGCCCGCTGGACCACTTCTCCTGCTACGCGGCATCCAAGGCCGCGCTCGCGCGCTTCACCGATACGCTCGCCAGCGAGGTCAAGGAGATGGGCATCGTGGCGAACGCGATCCTTCCGGGCAGCGTGGACAGCGGCATGCAGGACCAGCTGCTCGCCGCGGGCGCGCGCGCCGGCGCGTGGTACCCGAAGATGAAGAGAATGCGCGAGACCGGGGAAGGCTTTGCCGCGGCGAGCCTGACCGCCGACCTGGTGGAGTTCCTCCTCTTCGGCGCCGGCAGGGTTCTGAGCGGCAAGCTGCTTTCCGCGCGCTACGACGGCTTCGCCAGCTGGCAGGCGGCCGAGATCGAGGCGATCGCGGCGACCGAGCTGTTCGCCCTGCGGCGCATGGACCTCGTCACGCTCAAGCCCATCGTTTCCCTCGAGCCGGGAATCGGGCGCTTCGAGAAGAAATAACGACGCAAAGGAATCCAGGCCATGGCCGAGATCAATCTCCTCGCCCGCTACCCGAAGGCGAAACGCAACGTCCAGGCCCGGCTTGCGCACAAGGAGGAGAACCGGCGCATCGCGCTCCGGTTCGGCAAGGAGTACTTCGACGGAACGCGCGAGCAGGGCTACGGCGGCTATCGCTACGACGGGCGCTGGATTCCGATCGCCGAGGACATCGTGCGGCATTTCGGCCTGAAGCCCGGCGAGCGCGTGCTCGACGTCGGCTGCGGCAAGGGATTCCTGGTCAAGGACCTGATGAAGGTCTGTGCCGGGCTCGACGCCTACGGGCTCGACGTATCCGAGTATGCGGTGCTCCACTGCGAGCCCGAGGTCGTGGGGCGCCTGCACGTCGGCAATGCCACCAAGCTGCCTTTTCCCGACAAGAGCTTCGACGCGGTGCTGGCAATCAACACCGTGCACAACCTCGATCGCGCCGGCTGCGTCGACGCGCTCAAGGAGATCGAGCGCGTCTCGCGCGGCCGCTCCTATATCCAGGTCGACGCGTACCGCACGCCGCAGGAGAGGAAGCTGTTCGAGGACTGGATGCTCACGGCGCAGACCTACGGCACGCCCGATGACTGGCGGGCAATCCTGCGCGAGGCAGGCTACCGCGGCGACTATTACTGGACGATCCTGGAAATCGATCCGGAATGACCGCGCTCGGCCGCGGCTAGTCGCCGCCCCCGGTCGGCTGCGAGGTCCCCGGCTTGCGGGACCAGATCCAGAAGAAATTGGTCACGATGCTGATCACGATGGAGCACGCCGTACCGACGATGGACGCGATGACGTAGTGCACGCCGAAGAAAACGATCGCATTGGTGCTCACCCACCAGATCGCGAAGCCGCCTGCGCTGGCGACGTGATATTGCCAGAGGCGCTGCAGCGTGATTCGCGATTGCTGGAACACCCAGCGGTCGTTGACCACGAACCGCAGTGCCAGGCCTATCTCCCCGGCGATTAGCGTCGAGACGAGGACCCCCAGGCCGAGAAGATCCACGAGCAGGTACAGCAGCGCGATGTTCACCCCGAGAAAGGCTATGCCGACGATCCACCAGCGCAGCATCTGCCGGCTGAAAATGGTTTCGCGATAGCGCCCGAGCGGGAGCGGGATACGCGGGCTCAAAGGGAACCCGCCGTGCCGCGCCGGAAAAAGCCGCGGCAACCCCTGTAGGCGCGCATCAGGCCGATTCCCCTCGCTGTGAGGCTATAGCTCGTCGCGCTACGCTGCAGGATCCCGGTCGAAAGCATCCTCGACAGTCTGCGCTCCACCATGGCTGCGCCGCCAAAGCGCGACTCCAACTCGGTCGCGGAGAGCGCGCCCGAACGCAGCCCGTAGAGCAGAGAGGCGCTGATGCTGCTGCTGATCGAGGAGAAGAGAAAAATATAGAGCTCGCAGGCGAATGCATAGCTGCTCAGGGCGGCCAGGCTCTCGGCCGTCAATCCGGATCTTTGCAGAAGGAAGCCCGCAAGCCCCGCACCGACGGCGCACCCGGCCAGGAGAAACGCCCCCAGCGCGCCCATCCGGGGTGCGGCTCGACGGATTCCTCCATGGCCGACAACCGCGGCGAGGAAAGCGACGAGGCTGGCGAGCGCCCACATCGCTAGGCGACCATGGGCACGCCGCTCAGCTTGGCGATGGCCCAGATGAGCCCCGCCAGGGTACGACCCGACGGCGTCAGCCGGTATCCTTCCGGCCGCTCTTCCACCAGGCCCATGCGCACAAGATCCGCGAGTCGCGCCCGTCTTTTGGCGGTTCCCATCGCCGCCAACGGCTCCAGAGCACTGCGCTCAGGCACGTTTCTGCCGCCGGCGAGCTGATCGATGATCGCGAGCGAGTAGCCGCCGTCGGCAAGCGCCCAGAGCTCGAGGAAGCTCAAGCTGTAGATGCCGTGCAGGCTTGCCACGAGAAGCACGTCCGCTGCGCTCACGGACGAGGAAGCGAGGGAAAACGCGGCGAGGAGCGTCGCCCACGAGGCTGCCGGCACGAAGTGGTACAGAAAGATGCCCCTTTCCGTCGCAATGAAGCGTCGGTGCCGCAGCAGCAGGGCATAGAGCAAAAAGTGCGCGGACAAGTAACAGCCGAAGGCGATCAGGATCATCGAGCCGGCCGGCCTCTATGAGCCGGGCTACCGCGCCGCATTCGCGGTGCGAAGGTGCTGATAGGCAAGCAGGCCGGCGATGGTCATCGCATCGAGGATGCCGCGGCTGAATACCATGCGCAGGCATTCACCGAGGCCGAACCAGGCCATGTCGCTGACCTCGGCGGGATTGCCGACGAACGGCTTGACGGGCTCCAGCCTCTCGGAAAGATAGATCGACGTTCGATTGTCCACGTTGTCGAGGCCGGGATAGTACACGAGCAGCAGCCGCAAATCCGCGGGCCGCAGCCCCGTCTCTTCCTCGCATTCGCGCGCGAGCCCGGCTTCCACGCTCTCGCGCTTGTCGATCGTGCCGCCTGGAAGCTCCCAGGAATAGCCGTCGATCAGGAATCGATATTGCCGGACGAGGAGCACCTTGCCATCGCGGATGCCGACCAGGCCGCCGCGCTGGCCGAAGGTGACGACATAGTAGTCCTTGACGAAGGTCTCGAAATCCACGCGGCTGTGAATCACGTCCATGAAAGGAGTGGTATAGGTCGTTCGCGGAGCGCTCCGCACGCGTGCCTCCTTCTTGTCACCCATGAGCGACGCTTGATCGTGCGGTCGGCATGTTCATTGCGTCGCCCCCGGCTTTGCGATTATTCTGCGTGGATGAGCGCACAGACAGTGCCCGCGCACCGATACACGATTTCCTTCGTCGTTCCGGCCTTCAACGAGGAACGCGTGCTGGGCTCCTTCGTCGAGCAGCTGATGGCAGAAATCGCGCTCGCGCGCTTCGCCGATTATGAGGTGATCCTCGTCAACGACGGAAGCAGCGACCGCACGGGCGAAATCATGGACCAGGCGTCCAGTCGGCATCCGAAGGTCCGCGTCCTCCACAATGCCACGAATCTGCGCTTCGGGAATTCGTACAAGCGCGGCCTGGGCGAGTCGCGCTTCGAATACGTGATGCTGCTCTGCGGCGACGGCGGGCTGCCCGCGGCGAGCTTGCCGGCCATTTTCGATCAGATCGGACGGGCCGACATCGTCGTGCCGTGGATGACGAACCTCCGGCGCATCAAGTCTTTCCCCCGCTACCTGCTGTCGCGGGGATATACCGCGATCCTCAATACGCTCTTCGGCCTGCGGCTGCGTTATTACAACGGCCTGCCCGTGCATCGTCGCGATCTGCTGCAGAAAATCGCGATCAAGAGCGGCGGATTCGGTTTTCAGGCCGAAATCCTGATCAAGTTGCTGAGATCCGGCTGCACCTTCGTCGAGGTCGGGGTGGAAGGGGCCGAAGTGAAGCAGCACTCGGTCGCCATGCGACCCCGGAACTGGGTCAGCGTGGCCGCCACGATCGCCCGCCTGATCGTCGAGCTGCTGAGCTTCGAGCCGGTGCCTGCCGAGCTCATTGCGCGCCGGCCCGCCGGGGCTATGCGCGAGCAATCTCACGAAGAAGAAGAAGCGCTTCGGCCGCGCTGACGCCCGCGCTTCCTCCTCTTAGACGCGCAAGAGCCCGAACGCCGTCCATCGAACGCGCATGCGGCGCGGGACGCATTTCCTCGCCGTAGGCCTCCAGCGCCTTCACTTTGCGCTCGAGCTGGGCGGTGATCTCGACGAACCGGTTCGGGATGAAGGGCTCGCCGCTCGCTGCCCAATCGGTGCTGGAGAGAACCTCATAGGCGTAGAGCGCGCGCACGCTCGATCCGGGCACGGGGCGCAGCGCGGTCAGCGCCGCGCGGCAGCTCGTCTGGTGATCGATATTGAGGTTGCCGCCGTGGCTCACATAGACCGTGTCGGGATTGACCTCGGCAGCGCAGCGCTCGATTACGCCGACCACGTCGAGCAGCGCAAGCGTGTCGCTCCGGTTCTCGGGAAAGCCCGCGAAGCGCGGCGGTTGCGCGCCGAGAATCTGCGCCGCCTTCCGGGCGTTCGCGCGCCGCACGGCGTCGCGGCCGGTTCCGTCGCCGAAGAGGACGAGGACGTGCACCGTGTCGCCTTCGTCGGCGTGGCGCGCCATCGCGCCGCCGCAACCGAGGGCCTCGTCGAGGCCGTGGGGCGCGATGACGAGGACGCCGCGGGCCATCTCAGCCGTAGAACTTGTTCACCGCCTCGGAGGCGTAGGCGATCTGCTCTTCGGTGAGGTGCTGGTGGTGCGGCAGCGCGAGCACGCGGTCGCATTGCTTTTCCGCCACCGGGAAGTCGCCCCTCTTGTAGCCGAGCCGCGCCGCCGCCTTGTGCAGGTGGAGCGCCGTGCCGTAGTAGACGAGCGATTCGATTCCGCGCGCGGCGAGGTAGTCCTTCAGCTCGTCCCGGCGCTCGGCCTGCACGATGAACATGACGTAGGAGTTGTGCTCATGCGGCTTCTCGGGCGGGATGTAGACCGGGCCGGGCTTGATGAGCTTCCTGTAGATCTCCACGTTGCGCCGGCGCCGGTCGACCACGCTCTTCAGCCGCTGCAGGCGGAACTTGAGCACTTCCGCATTCAGCGTATCGAGGCGCGAGTTGACCCCGTACATGACGCAGGAGTCGCGCGATTCGAGGCCGTGCGTGCGATAGAGCTTCACCTTGCGTGCGACCTCGTCGTCGTTCGTGCCCATGAAGCCGCCGTCGCCCAGCGCGTTCAGGTTCTTGAGCGGATGCGCGGAGTAGCCCGCCGCATTGCCGTGGCTGCCGCCGTGCTTGCCCTTGTAGTAGGCGCCCATCGTTTGCGCCGCATCCTCGATCACGAGAAGCTTGTGCTTCTTCGCCACCGCCATGATGGCGTCCATGTCGGCGATGCGCCCGATCCAGTGCACCGGCATGATGGCCTTGGTGCGCGGCGTGATCGCCGCCTCGATCTTCGCCGGATCGATGAGCTGGTCCTCGCGCACATCCACATACACCGGCTTGGCGCCGACGTGCACGATCGAGCCGGTGGTGGCGACGAAGGACACCGGCGTGGTGATGACCTCGTCGCCCTTGCCGATGCCGTGCGCCCAGAGCGCCATCATGAGCGCGTCGGTGCCGGAGTTGAGGCCCACGACATGCTTGACCCCGATGTACCGGGCGGCGGCCTGCTCGAACTCGCTCACCTCCTGCGTGAGCACGAAGTGGCCCTGCGAGACGACGCGCTCGACGCAGGCGAGGAGCTCGGTCTTTTCCTCCTCGTAGCGCTGCTTGAGGTCGATGAACGGAACTTTCAGGGCGGTCGCTGCGCTCATTTCTTCCCCGCGTAGAAATTGCGGACGGTTTCGATGACGTAGTCCTGCTCGGCGTCGACCAGGTGCTGGTCTACCGGGAAGGTGATGCACTCTCTTGCGTGGCGATCGGTCACCGGAAAGCGGCCCGGCTTGTGGCCAAGATGGGCGAGCGCTTTCTGCCGGTAAAGCGGAACCGGATAGTGGATCTTCGCCTCGACGCCGCGCTCGAGGCAATACTTGACGAGCTCGTCGCGGCGCTCCGCAAGAAGCACGTAGAGCAGGTAGACGTGCTTCGTTTTCGGATTGCGCGGCGGGATTCGAACGCCGGCGATGTCCCTGAAGCCCCGATCGTAATGGGCGGCCTTCTTTGCCCGCTCTTCGACGATCCAGCGGGTCCGCTTGACGATGTACTTGCCGACCACCGCCTGCACGGAGTCCAGGCGGGTGTTGTAGCCGAAGATCTCCATCTCGTCGCGGCTCGTCAGGCCGTGGTTGCGCAGGAGCCGGCACTTGCGGTTCATCTCGTCGTCGCCGGTGACGATCACGCCCGCGTCGCCCCAGACGTTGATCACCTTCAGCGGATGCATCGAGAAGGCGGTGGCGACGCCGAAGCTGCCGACTTTCCTCCCCTCCCATTCCCCCAGCAGGCTCTGGCAACCGTCCTCCACCACCGGCAGGTTGTGCCGGGCCGCGACCTGCATGACGCGCGGCATGTTGGCGACCTCGCCCGTGAGGTGCACCGGCATGAGCGCCCTGGTGCGCGGCGTGATCGCGGCCTCGAGCTGCTCGACGTCGAGGCAGAAGCTGTCGTCGGCATCGACGAAGGTCGGCGTCGCGCCGACCTCGTTGATCGCCCCGACGGTCGCCCAGAACGTGTTGGCGCAGGTGAGGACCTCGTCGCCCGGCCCGATGCCGAGCGCCTTCAGGGGGATCTTGCAGGCATCGGTGCCGGAGCCGACGCCGATCGCATGCTTGACGCCGCACTGCTCGGCGAAGAGCTGCTCGAACTCGCCCACCGGCTTGCCGAGCGTGAAGTCGCCGCTGCGCACCAGCTCGCGCAGCTCCTGGAAGATCGGCTCCGGGTTCGCGTATTGCTGGGCGAGAGGCGAGTAGCGGACGCGCATCTAGAACGGACCCTTGAAGAACGGGTCCGGGACGTCGACGGGAAGCCCCTTGCGCTTGGCCTCGAGCTCTCTGACGGCGCCTTCGATCTTGTCGTGGGCGAGGCCGAGCTGGGCGCCGGCCTCGCGAACGATCCTCGCGGCGTCGGGGTAGATGCCCGGCACGAGGCCCCTGGAGCTCGGCGTAGGGTGGTCCGGAAGGCCGATGCGGACCGGCGCCGCCTTGAGCTTGGCGAAGCAGTTGCCCACGACTTCGGAGACGATCTCCGCGCCGATGCCGAACTTCCTGTACCCGGTATCGATGGTGAGCAGGCGGCCGGTCTTCGCGACCGAGTCGAAGATCCGGTCGAGAAGGAGCGGCCGCACCACGCGAAGGTCGAACACCGCGGCGGACACGCCGACCGTCTCGAGCTGCTCGGCGGCGCGGACCGCCTCGAGCGTCATGTAGGAGGTCGCGACGATCGTCAGGTCCTTGCCCTTGTGCACCTCGCGCGGCCCGTCGAGCGGCTCGGTGTAGTACCCGGCGGGCACCTGGCCCTGCACGTAGTGCACCCAGCGATGCTCGATGACGATGACGGGGTTGTCGTCCTCGACCGCGGAGATGATCATTCCCTTCGCATCCCGCGGGTAGGTCGGCATGAGGACCTTGAGCCCCGGCACGAGCGCGAACATCGTCTCAAGGCTCTGCGAGTGCTCGGGCCCTTGCCCCCAGCCGCGCCCGACCACGAGCCGCAGCACCAGCGGCACGCGGTGCCTGCCGCGGCTGATGTAGTGCGCCTTGGCGGCGTTGTTCACCATCTGCTCCATGGCGAGCAGCGCGAATTCGACTCGATGGAAGCTGATGACCGGGCGCTTGCCCATCATTGCGGCGCCGATCGCGACCCCGCAGAGGCCGTTCTCGGCCACCGGCATCTCGATGATGCGCTCCGGCGCGACGTGCTTGGGGAGGTCCTTGATGGTGCCGAATACCGCCGTCGGATCGGTGACCCCCTCGGCGAGGAAGATCACGGCGGGATCCTTCTTTGCCGCCTCGGTCAGGCCGTCGCGGATGGCGTCGGCCGTATTCGTCATGCGCAGCTCCGCCACTTACCGTCCTGCGTAGACGAACTGCGAGGCCTGCGACGGCTCCGGCAGGGCCGCTGCCTTGGCGTAGGCGAAGGCGGCGTCGATCTCCGACTCGATTTCCTGCGTCATGCGGCTCTCGTCGCTCTCAGCGAGCATCTTCAGAGCGCGCAGCTTGCGGCGGGTGAGCTCGATCGGATCCTTTGCGTGCCATTCCTCGTACTCGTCGACGGTGCGATAGCCGAGCTGGTTGTCGAAGTTCGGGCCGCAGTGCTCGCGCCAGCGGTACGTGTCGAACTGCAGGAAGGTCGGGCCCTCGCCGGAGCGCGCGCGCGCGACGGCCTCCTGCGTCGAGCGCAACACCGCTTCGACGTCGTTGCCGTCGGCGCTTGCCGCATGCAGGTCGTGCGCCACAGCGACGTTGGTCAGCGGCCGGCCGGGCTGGCGTTCGCGGATGTTGGTATAGACGGAATAGAGGTTGTTCTCGCAGACGAAGATCACCGGCAGCTTCCGCAGGCTGGCGAAGTTCGCGCTTTCGTGGAACACGCCTTCCTCGATCGAGGCGTCGCCGATGAACGCCACGGTGACGTGGTCCTGGCCGTCGATCTTCGCCTGCAGGGCCGAGCCGACCGCAAGCGGGATGGAGCTGGCGACGATCGGCACGCTCGCAATCATCCCCTTCGCCGGATCAGCGAGGTGCATCGAGCCGCCACGGCCGCCGATGCAGCCCGCGCTCTTGCCGTAGATCTCGGCGAGCATCGCCTTGAGGTCGCCGCCCTTCGCAAGGTAGTGGGCGTGGCAGCGATGGGTGCTGAAGACGCGATCGGTGACGCGCAGCGCCTGGCAGACGCCCACGGCCGTCGCCTCCTGCCCCACCGAGAGATGCACCGGGCAGCGCATCTCCTGCTCGCCGTAGCGCGCCGCGATGCTCTCCTCCACCAAGCGGATATAAAGCATCTCGCGCAGCAGCTTGAGCGGGGCGACGGCTCGGGTTTCGGACAGGTCGGTCACTGCGCCTTCACGATGCGACAGAGGCACGGATTCTAGCCGATCCGCCGTCGATCCCGCGGGCCTACTCCGCGGGCGCGGCCCAGCTCGGCGGCGGTTTGTCCGCGAGCTCTCGGTACAGCGCGCGCGGATTTTCCTGCAGGATTTCGCGGTTGACGAGCACTCGCCCGCCGCGCCAGTAGACATAAGTCATCTGCGAGAAATCGAGCGCGTCCTTCCCGTAGTGACTGTCGCGCATGAACGTCGATCGGAACATCGCCGGCCCCTTGGCCCTATAGTCCGCGGTCATCTCCTCGATCGGGTAGGCGCGATAGCGCCGCTCGCCATGCAGCGCGCCTGGCGCATAGAGACGGTTCAGCCCGAGCTCGAGCTCGTAGGAGGCGTGGATATCCTCGAACTGAAAAAAGGTCTCCAGCCGGGGACTGTAGCGGGGCGGCACCGCGTCGATCACGAAGTCCGCATGCTGCGGCGGCGAGGGGAAGCGTTTCTTGAAGGCGCCCAGGAACTCCTGCTGCCGCGCGCTCGCGACCGCGAAAAAGTCGAGGTTGAGGTTGCTGTAGTACACGCCGCTGCCCGCGAACCACCCGAGCGCAAGCGCCAAAGCCAGGAACGCGACGCGCGCGGCCGAGGCGGCACGCAGCGCAATCCAGTGGACGCCCGCGCCGAGCAGCAGCGCATATCCCGGCTGCATGATCGTGGCGTGGTTCGAGTCGGTTCCGAGCCGCGGCGGCCGTCCGGCGTAGTGAAAAAGGAACAGGACCGGCAGCAGCATCACCACGCCGAGCAGAAAGAGGAACAGGCGACTCGAGCGCGGTGCGGGTACCGCGCCTTTCGCGGCGGGCGAGCGGCGGAACGCGAGCAGGATGCAAAACGTCAGCGCGCCGGCAAGCACGCCCAATACTGCGCTCTCCGGGTGCCCGAAGGATTGCTCGTGCCGGAGGAGGCGCCATAGCCCCAGGCTGAAGAGCCTTTCCGTGCCGGCCAGCGCCTCACGGTCGAGGAGTCGAGACAAGCCCGTCGCATACATACCCGCGTAGATGCCGTAGGGCTTGAAAGTCAGCTTGTAGACGACAAGCCCGATCCCGAGAAGCGCGAAGAGAGCCAGCCATTTCGCCAGCGGCGCGATGTATTCCCGCATCGGCCGCCCAGGGCGGTAAAAGCGGTTCCAGACGATAAGCAGCCGTGCAGGCTCATACCCAAGGGCCGCCTCCGTGAACACCCACTCGCCGATGACGGCGAGCAGCAGTGCGGCCGGCAGCCTCCAGCCCCAGCGGCCTTCACGCGCCGCAGTGTCCGTCAGGTAAAGCGAGGCGAGAGCGGCCAACGTGCCGAGGCGGTAATTCGCCGAGGTCACGTAGGGCACGACGTGGTCCAGCGGCACGGCGATCATCGTGCACGCGACGAAGCCCGCGAGCCAGGCGTCCTCGCAGAGATTGCGCACGAGCTTGTAGAGCAGCAGGGCGAGCCCGACCTCGGTCGCGAGGCTCACCGTATGCCACAGGGCGTACGGGTCCTGCATATAGCGGAACGGCAGGAGATAGAAGTAGTAGAACGTGCCCTGCGGCACGCGGCGCAGCTCGCTCCAGCCGCTCGCGAGAAAGTCCCTGAAGCCGTCGCCGATGTAGATGGCGAGGAGCCAGCAGTTGTCGTCCGCGTACGCATCGCGCAGCATGTACAGCCGCGCATAGCTCAGCAGCGTAAGGGCGACGAGCGACAGCGGGATGAGCCGATCGCCGAAGCGGTCGCGAAGACTTGGGCGCATGAGATTGTCTGGACTGAGGCGGCGGCATTGTAACGACCACGTGCTCGGCCGGCGGCCAAGGGTGGCTCCTGAACCGAGACCGCCGCGCAAGCCCGCGGAGCATGTATAGTCCCACTTCGGTAAGTAGCGGCGGCACAACGGGAAATCAGGGTCCCGCTGGCGCGAAAGACGTCAATCCAGTTCATGAATGCTCGTTGGGGCTAGGGGTAAGCAGTCGTGCGCGCGCTCGTTATCGGGTATGGCTCGATCGGTCGCCGGCATGCCGAGAGCTTGCGCGATTGCGACGGCGTGAGCGAGCTCGTGTGCGTGCGGTCTTCAGGAAAGAGCGATGCGCTCAACGGCGCGCGCGTCGTGTCGAGCGTTGCCGAAGGCATCGCGGGCAAGCCGGACCTTGCGGTGATTGCCAACGCTTCTGCCGCGCACGCGGAGACGCTCGTGACGCTGCTGAGCGCGGGGGTGCCCTGTTACGCGGAAAAACCCGCGGTCACCAAAGAAAAGGACGCGCTGCGCATCGAGACTTTGCTGGCGCAACACGCGGACGTTGCGACGCTGAGCGGCTGCAACCTTCGCTTCTTGCCGTCGCTGCGGCGGATGCATGACGCAATACGGTCCGGCGCGGTCGGAAAGCCGGTGCGCGCGTCGCTGCAGGCCGGACAGTGGTTGCCCGACTGGCGTCCCGGACGCGATTATCGCGAGACCTACAGCGCGCACGCGGCGCAGGGCGGAGGGGTCATCTTCGATCTCATTCACGAGCTAGACGCGGCGCGCTGGTTCTTCGGCGAGTTCGACGAGGTGCGCGCATTGAGCGGCAAGCTGAGCCGTCTCGAAATCGATGCCGAGGACACGGCGTGCATCCTGCTCGGACGGCGCGGCGGCCCGATTGTTTCCGTGAGCCTCGACTACGTCTCGCGCCGTCGGGTACGGCGCTATGAAGTGGTGGGCGAGGAGGGCACGCTTACGTGGGATCTTGGCGCCATGGAGCTCACGCTCGCGACGCCTTCGGGAGTCGAAATCCTCGATCGCGACCCGGCGAGCTTCGACGTCGGCGCAACCTACCTCGCGGCGATGCGCGAGTTCGTCGGCGCGGTGCGCGCCGGGCGCAGGGCGTCGCCGGATCTCGCCGACGGGCTCGCCACCGTGCGCCTCGCGCTCAGGGCGAAGAGCTGACGTGGCGACGATCGCCACCATCTGCGCGCGCGGCGGCTCGCGCGGCGTGCCGGGAAAGAACCTGCGGCCGCTCGCAGGCAAGCCGCTCATCGTGCACACGATCGAGCAGGCGCGAGCCTGCGCGGCGCTCGATGCCGTTTACGTGTCCACGGACGATGCGCGCATCGCGGAGGTGGCACGCGCCGCCGGCGCGGAGGTGCCGTTCCTGCGCCCGGCCGAGCTCGCCACGGCGGAGGCGCCGAAAATGCCCGTCATTCGCCACCTCGTGGGCGAGCTCGAGAAGCGCTCGGTCAAGGCGGACCGGATCGTCGACCTCGACCCGACCTCGCCGCTCCGCGAGATCGCGGACATCGAGCGCTGCATCGAGATGCTCGACGCGGGCACGGACGTCGTGATCACCGGCTACGAGGCGGAAAAGAATCCGTACTTCAACATGGTGGAGCAGGCGCCCGACGGCTTCTTTCGCCTGGTGAAGCAGCCTCCCGCGCAGGTCCACGGCCGCCAGGGCGCGCCGAGGGTCTATTCGATGAACGCGTCGATCTACGTCTGGCACCGGCGCACGCTCGACCGCGGACTCTGGGAAGGCCGCGCGCGCCTCCACGTCATGCCGCGCGAGCGCTCGATCGACATCGACTCGGAGATCGACTTCAAGCTGGTCGAGCTCCTCTTCGCGGAGCGGCGTGGGCGATGAAGGACGAGTTCGACCTCACCTCGGAGCTCGTGGTGCTCACTGGCGGTGCCGGGATCCTGGGACCTCGCTTCGCACACGCGCTCGCTCGGCGCGGTGCCAAGCTCGCGATCCTTGATCGAGCGCCAGGCAAGGCGGTCCAGCTCGCCTCGGAACTTCGCGAGCAACATCGCGTGGCCGCGCTCGGTTGGGAAGGCGATGTTGGGGATCGCGAAACGATCGTGCAGATGCGCGACCAGATTGAGCGGGAACTCGGCGCGGCCACCGTGCTCGTCAATGCGGCGTCCGAAAAGAGTGAGCACTTCTTCGAGCCGTTCGAGAGCTACCCACTCAAGGACTGGCAGCAAGTCATGCGCGCCAACGTCACGGGCGCGTTCATCGCCAGCCAGGAATTCGGTGGCCGTATGGCGGCCCAAGGCCGGGGCAGTATCGTCAATATTCTCTCGATCTACGGCATCGTCGCCCCCGACCAGCGCATTTATGAGGGCTCGGTGTACGAAGGGCGGGCCATCAACACGCCCGCGGTGTACAGCACGAGCAAGGCCGCGCTGTGGGGCCTCACGAAATACCTCGCGACCTACTGGGCGGAGCGCAACGTGCGCGTGAACGCGGTGACGCCGGGCGGCGTGGCGAGCGGACAGAACGACGTCTTCACGCGGCAGTACAGCGCGCGTGTGCCGCTCGGCAGGATGGCCGAGCCGGACGAAATCAGCGGGGCCGTCGTATTCCTCGCCTCGCGTGCCTCTTCCTACGTCACAGGCCAGAATATCGTGGTCGATGGCGGACTGACAGCGTGGTGAGCGCGTGACTTGCTTTGTGATCGCCGAAGCGGGCGTGAACCACAATGGTTCAGAAGAGCTTGCCCTGCAGTTGGTGGAGGCGGCGGCAAAAGTCGGTGCCGACGCAGTCAAATTCCAGACATTCACGGCAGAGCAGGTGGTGGCGCCGGGCACCGCTACAGCCTCTTATCAGAAAACGAATACCGGAAACGCGGACCAATACGAAATGCTCAAGCAGCTCGAGCTCCCCGTTGCCGCATATGCGAAGTTGAGCACTCGGGCACGGGAATTGGGCATCGAGTTCATGTCGACCCCTTTCGACCTGGATTCGGCCGACATGCTGGTGAGAATGGGCATGAAACGCATCAAGATTCCCTCTGGAGAGCTAACCAATCTTCCGTTTCTCGAATCGCTCGCGCGAATAAATCTACCCATGATCGTTTCCACAGGAATGGGAACGCTTGATGAAGTCGGCGAAGCGATCACCGCAATGCAAAGCGCGCGAAAAGCAAGCGGCTCCAGACCATTGGAAGGCGATTTGACGCTCTTGCATTGCACCTCCAACTACCCCGCCGCCGAGGCCGACGTGAACCTCCTGGCCATGCGGACAATGAGAAGCGCATATGGTTTTCCGGTCGGCTATTCCGACCATACGGCCGGCACGCTGGCGTCCGTTGCCGCTGTTGCCGCAGGCGCGGTGATGGTCGAGAAGCACTTTACCTTGGACCGCGGCTTGCCCGGACCCGACCACCGCGCCTCTCTCGAGCCGGAGGAGTTTGTTGCGATGGTGGCGCAGATCAGATCGGTGGAATCCATGCTGGGATCCGGAGACAAAAAGCCTTGCGCTGCCGAGCTGCCGATCCGGGACCTTGTAAGGCGCAGCTTGACTACTAAACGTGCGATTGCGGCCGGTGCCGCAATCGCGGCGGAGGACATCGTTTTTCTGCGACCCGGCACGGGCATTCCACCACGAGACCTGCCGCGGTTAATCGGCATGAAAGCAGTGCGTGATCTGCCTGCAGGGACGACCCTGCGCTGGACTGACGTCAAGCCGTGAGGCGTGTGTGCTACATCTCCGGTAGTCGCGCGGACTTCGGACATGTCGAGTCCACGTTGACGCGCGCGCATCGCAGCGGCGCGCTGGATATTTCGGTTTGCGTAACGGGAATGCATCTTCTGCCATCCTTCGGGCTGACCGTGCGCGACATCGAAGCGAGCGCGCTGCGGATCACCGCGCGGATTCCCGTTCCGCTGGAGGATTCGACCGGCGCGTCTATGGCGAAGGGAATTGGCCGTGAGTTGATCGGAATAACAGAGGCGCTCGAGCGCGAACGGCCCGACCTCACGCTTGTGCTCGGCGACCGGGGAGAAATGCTCGCAGGCGCTCTTGCGTCAATTCACCTGGGCATTCCAATCGTCCATCTCCATGGAGGGGAACGCTCCGGCACCGTGGACGAGCCCATTCGGCACGCGATCTCTAAGCTCGCCCATTATCACTTCGTCGCCACCGACAAGTCCCGCGAGCGCCTGATCCACATGGGAGAGCTCCCGGCGCATGTCTTCGTGACCGGCGCCCCTGGACTAGAAGGACTCGAGAAGTTGGTATCCCGAACCCGCGACGAACTATGTCGGGCCCTCGGTCTCGATCCCTTGCGTCCGTTAGCGCTCGTGGTATTCCATCCGGTCCTGCAGGAGGCCGATCAGGCCGGAAAACAAATGAATGAGTTGCTACGCGCGGTTCTCAGCAACGGCTTGCAGGCGGTATGCCTGAGCCCCAATGCCGATTCGGGAGGCATCGCGGTGAAGCGCGTTCTGGACGGCTACAAGCGACATAGCGCTATCCGCCTGGTTGTCCACTTGCCGCGGGCGGAATTTGTCTCGTGGATGGCGGCAGCGGACGTGATGGTCGGCAATTCGAGCAGCGGTATCATCGAGGCGGCGAGCTTTGGCTTGCCGGTCGTCAATGTGGGCAGTAGGCAGAGGCTGAGAGAGCGAAGCCCGAACACGATCGATACGGAAGCTGAGGAAGCGCTTATCGCCGAGGCGATAAGCTCGTGCCTGAAGAACGGGCGCGGCCCTGGTGTTAACGTCTACCGCGGCGAAAACGCCGTGCAGCGGATCATCGACTTGCTGACCATGATTCCGCTCGATCCGTCAGTGCTGCAAAAAGTGAACGCTTATTGAGCGGCATTCGCAGTATTCGTTTCGCGGACCGTCCCCCTCGGATGTGGCAGCAGAGAGACGCCCCGGTTTGATACATAGGTGGAGAGAAAGAAAGATGTCGGAGAAAAACAGCTACACGAAAGTGGTTCTTGAACACTATCGCCGGGAGGCCGAGCGCCACGGCAAAGACACGTCGTCGACAATGCGCGATGAGATTACTCGCGGACGTGAGGTCGCTGGAGTGATCCGCGTTCTCGAATGGCTCGAGGTTCGTAAGTCAGGCGTTCGGCGTGCGCTCGACATCGGCTGCGGGAATGGGTACTTGTTGCACGTCCTTCGTGAGCGTTTCCCAGAACTAGAGTTGGCTGGAGCGGAATACACGCCGGAGATGTGCGCACTTGCTCGCTCACGAGCCACCGCCGGCGTAACCATCCAGGAGGCTGACGTTAGGGCGCTTCCTTATAAGGACGGCGAATGGGACGCCGTAGTGACTGAGCGATGCATCATCAACGTGATGGACGTGCGCGACCAGGTGAGGAGCCTACGGGAAGTTGCGCGAGTGTTGCGCAAGGGCGGCTATTTTGTCTGCATCGAGGCGTTCACAGACGGCCTTGCAGAGTTGAACGCGGCACGCGCGGAGCTCGGTATGCCGCCGAACGTTCCGCCGCATCACAATATCTGGTTCGACAAGGAGTGGTTCCTGCGCACCATCGCTTCAGATTTTGAGGTCGTGGATTTGGCAGGGCATGGCGATCCGACACTTCCGTCTCCGAATTTCCTTTCGTCGCACTATTTCATCAGCCGCGTGCTCTATCCGGCAGTGACGAAGGCGGACATCGCTTACAACACACACTTGGTGAAATTCTTTTCTTTTCTGCCCCCGCAGGGCAACTATTCTCCGATTCAGTTCTATCTGCTCAAGCGGAGATGAGATTTGAGGGATAGCAGACCCCTCGTCATCGCGCGCGCGGCGCCAATCCGCGAAGCGCTTAAGCGCCTCAACGATACCGGTGCCGGCGTACTTTTGCTCGTCGGCGAAGACGGTCGCCTCGAGCGCACAGTGACCGACGGCGACCTGCGCCGCCTGCTTCTCGCCGGCGAAGGGCTGGATGGCTCCCTCGCGAGGCTGCCGGAGGCGGCACCGCGCACCGCGCCGCTCGGCATCGAGGAGGGCGAGGCGCTCGGCCTGATGAATGCGGAGCAGATCGACCAGCTGCCCATCATCGATGCCGACGGCCGGCCGGCAGGGCTCTACCTGCGGCGCGACCTCGACCGCAAGATCCTGCTTTCCACGCCGCACATGAGCGACTTCGAGCGCGCCTATGTGGAGGAGGCGTTCCGCACGAACTGGGTGGCGCCGCTCGGCCCCAACGTGGATGCCTTCGAGCGCGAGCTCGCCGCGTATGTCGGCATCGGTCATGCCGCGGCGCTCAGCTCCGGCACCGCCGCGCTGCACCTTGCGCTCGTGCTCCTCGGAATCGGGCCGGGCGACATCGTGCTGACGAGCTCGCTCACGTTCGTCGCTTCCGCCAATCCCATCCTCTACCAGGGCGCGAGCCCGGTGTTCATCGACTCCGAGCCGGAATCCTGGAACCTGTCCCCAGCGGCGCTCGAGCGCGCCCTCGCGGACCTGGGGCGGCAGGGCCGGCGCGCCAAGGCTCTGGTGGTGGTGCACCTCTACGGCCAATCGGCCGACATGGATCCGATCGCGGCGCTTTGCGAGCGGCACGGCGTCGCGCTCGTCGAGGATGCGGCCGAGTCGCTCGGCGCGACCTACAAGGAGCGCATGACGGGAACGCTCGCCCGCCTGGGGGCCTATTCCTTCAACGGCAACAAGATCATCACCACCTCGGGCGGCGGCATGCTGGTGTCGAACGACGGCGCGCTGATCGAGCGCGCGCGCAAGCTCTCGACCCAGGCGCGCGAGCCGGCGCCGCACTACGAGCACACCGAAGTCGGCTACAACTACCGCATGAGCAACGTGCTTGCGGGCATCGGCCGCGGCCAGCTGCGCGTGATCGAGGAGCGCGTCGCGGCCCGCCGCCGCGTCTTCGAGCGCTACCGCGAGGCGCTCGGCGCGGAGGAAGGCTTGGCCTGGATGCCCGACGCGCCGTATGGACGCGCGACGCACTGGCTGAGCGCCTGCACGCTCGACCCGAAGCGCGCGGAGCCCGCGGGCCTGGCGGCGCGCCTCGCCGCCGACGGGATCGAGGCGCGCCGCTTGTGGAAGCCGATGCACCTGCAACCGCTCTTCAAGGGGCGCCCGTATTATCCGCACGCCCCAGGGAGGAGCGTTTCGGATGACCTTTTCGCGCGCGGGCTCTGCCTGCCGTCGGGCTCGAACCTCTCCGAAGAACAGCAGGAGCGCATCATCGCCGCGCTGCGACGCGCCCTGCGCGCTGCTTGATGGCGGGAAATCGCAGGCCGCTCGCCGCGCTCATCGTCGACAACCCGTTGCGCGACCTGGACGGGCTCGTGCTCCTCGCCGCTACGCTGGTCGGCAAAGGCATCGATGCCGTGCTCGTGCCGATGTACGAGCAGGGCTTCGACGTCCCCGCGCTCAGGCCCGACGTCGTCGTTGCCAACTACGTCCGCGACAACAACCGCGATCTTCTCGCCGCCTACCGCGGCCTCGGAAGCCGCATCGTCATTCTCGACAGCGAGGGTGCCGCCGGACGCACGGCCGAGGCCTATGCGCGCATGGTGGCCAACGCCAAGCCGGCCGAGGTGGTGGACGACTATTGCGTTTGGGGGCGCGCGCGCCATGGCGCGTTGCTTGCGAGCGGGGCGCTGCCCGAGGAACGCGTGCACCTCACCGGCTGTCCGCGCTACGACTTCTGCGCCGAGCCGTGGTCTGCGGCATTACCGGCTCCGTCCGCGCCGACGGGGTTCATCCTGGTGAACACCAACTTCCCGCTTCCCAACCCGCGCTTTGCGGCCAGCGTCGAGGAGGAGCGGCGCACGCTGCAGCGGGTCTGGAACGATCCCGGGTACGTGGCGGCCGTGAACCGGGACGCGCGCACCGCGTTCGAAGGCATGCTGCGCGCGATCGAGCGCCTCGCGCGGCGCTTCCCGGATCGCGCCGTGGTCGTGCGTCCGCATCCTTTCGAGGCCGTGGCGCCCTACGAGGCGCTCGAGTCGCCGGGCAATCTTTCAGTGCGCCAGGAAGGCACCTCGCTCGAGTGGATCCGCGCCGCAGCGATGCTCGTGCATCAGAACTGCACCACTGCGGTGGAGGCGGTGATGCTCGGGCGCGAGCCGATTTCGCTCGAATGGCTCAGCACCGAAGCTCTGCGCTTGCCCGGCCCTTCTGCGGTGAGCGTTGCCGCGCGCAGCGAGGAGGAGCTCGAACGCATGGTGGCCGAGGTCCTTGCGGGACGCTCGCCCGCGCCGACGCCCGAGTGCGCGCGGGCCCGGAGCGAAACGGTCGAGGAGCTCTTTTTTGCGAACGACGGCCGCTCTTCGCAGCGCGCCGCCGAGGTCATCGCCCGGTGCCTGTCGCGCGAGCGGACCTCGACGGCGAACCCCCGTCGCCGGGTGCGCTCGGTGGGAGTGGACTTCGCGCGCCGCCTGCTCGGCTACGAAGCCTCGAACTTTCTGCGCCGGTCGGCGAGGGGCAAGCGCGACGGCGCCCGCCGGGCGGCGAAGGCTTACTCCGCCGGCGCGGTCAGCGCGATCCTGCGCCGCATTTCCGCCGCCGCGCCCGGGCTTGCGGAGTGCGTTGCCGCTCCGGTTCCCGGTTCGCTCGTCGCGTCGCCGCGCCTTGCGAGCGGCCAAGCCGTCTACATCGGCCGGGAGAGCTGACATGCTCGCGGGCCTCGCGCGCAATACAGCGCTCTCCGCGCTCGCCTTCGGCATCAACGGACTGATCGCGCTTGCGCTCGTCCCGGTGCTGGTGGCGAGCTATGGCATTGCCGCGTTCGGCCTCGTAGTGCTTTCGCGCACGCTCCTGCCGACCGGCGCCCTCGGCGCTCTCGATTTCGGCATGGCGGAAACGGCGACGCAGAGCGTGGGGCGCGCGCGGGGCTCCGGAGACTGGAGCCGCGCCTCGCAGGAGATCGGCTTCCTGCTCGCCCTCGCCGCGGCGATCGGCCTCCTCGCCGCCGGCACGCTTGCGGCGGCCGCGCCGCGCGTCGCGGATCTCTTCCATGTCGATGCCGCGCACCGGGAAAGCTTCGCCGCGATCCTCGTCGCGACCGCGGCGGCGCTGGTGGTTTTTTTCCCGGGGCTCGTCGCCGAGGGCGTCGTCAAGGGCTTCGAGCGCTTCGGCGTGCTGCGCGGAGTCGAGGTCCTCGCGACGCTTCTTTACGCAGGCGCGTCGGTGGCCGCGGTGCTGGCGGGGCTCTCCTATGCCGCCGTTGCCTACGCTTTCCTCGGCGCGATCGCGGCGCGGTACCTGGTTCTCGGAACGGTCGCCGCCGCCGCAATGCGCGCTGTCGGCATGCGCCCGGCACTCTGGGGGCGGCAGGCCCGCGAGGAAATGACGCGCCGATCGCTCCTCATGTTCCACGGCAAGGTGCTCGGCGCGCTGCAGATGCCCGTGCCGCCGCTCGTCATCGGCGCGCTGGTCGGCCCCGCCGGGGTCGGCATCTACGAGGTCGTCACGCGCCTGCCGCGCTTTCTCAAGTCCACGCTGAGCCTGCTCGCTTCCGCCGTGCTCCCGGTCGCCGCGCGGCTGGAAGGGCGCGGTGCGAGCGATCGCCTGGGCCGGCTCGCCGAGAAAAGCTTCTGGCTCGTGCCGTATGCGACCTTCCCGGTGCTTTTCGCAGCGGGCGGCCTCGCGCGGCCGATCCTGTCGGTCTGGGTCGGCCCCGAGCTCGCGGCCTACTGGCCCTGGCTCGCGGTCATGCTGGTGTTCCCGGTGCTGAATATCTGCCTCACGTTCAGCCAGTCCATGCTGCAGGTCCGCGCCGACTACATCGCGGCCTCGAACCGCATTTCGACGCTCGGCATCGTCGTGCAATACGCCGTTTCATTTGCGCTCGTCAAGCCGCTGGGCTCGATGTCTTTCGTGCTCGGCATTGCGCTGGCCTCGGCGGCGGTGTTCCCCTTCCAGCTGAGGCTCATCGCGCGCGCGCTGGAGCTCGATCCAGCGCCGCTCTGGAGCGCGCTGCTGCCGCAGGCGGCCGTCGCGCTTGCCGCGGCCGCTCTGGGCCTCGCTGCCTCCTTCGCCATCAGCGCGATCAGCCTCCCGGCGCTCGCCGCGATCTTCGGAGCGCTCCTCGTTGCCTGCTGGGCCGCTGCATACGGCCTTTTCTTGGGCGACAATGCGCGTGCTCTTCTCGGCCGGCTCGCCTCCAGCCTGCTGCGGGGCGCGTGAAAAGACACCCGACATGAGCGATCCAGCAGCGCGCAAGGCGCCTTCCGTAAGCCTGTACCGGCGCGCCCTTTGGCACGCCAACCGCACGCCGCTTGCCTGGGCCGTGAAGGGCGCCATGTCGGCGTTTCACCTGCGGGAGAAGGCGGCCAGGCGCGAGGCGGCGGCACCCTATCGGCAAGGCCAAGCCGTCAGCCGGCCGCTGTCGCAGCTCGCAAGCGAGGGCTACGCCTTCGTCACCGAGCTCGCCGAGCCGGCGCTGCTGCGCGAGCTTGAGCACGAATCGCTCGCCCGTGTGCGGCGGGCGGAGGAGCTTGCGCGCGCGCAGGCCACGACGCACAAGGCCTTCTGGGTCCGCCTGCTGGACGCCGACGTGCAGGACGGCGCCTTCGATTGCGACAACATCTTCGTCCGGTTCGCGCTGCAAAAGGGCGTGATCGCGCTTCTCTCCGAGTATCTGGGCGAGCTGCCGCGCCTGATGGATGTGCTGCTCACCTATTCGCTGCCCACGGACGAGCCGCTCGCGTACTCGCAGCTCTGGCATCGCGACTACGACGATGTGCGCACCGTGAAGCTGTTTGCCTACCTGACCGATGTGAACGAGCTGGCCGACGGGCCATTCACGTTCCTCAAGGGACCGAGCTCCGATCGCGTCGGCTTTGCCCGCCGCAGCCATCTCGCGGACGAGGAATTTTTCCGGCGCGCGCCGCGCGACGGGGTCGCGGAGGTGCGCGCGCCGCGCCTGTCCGCTTTCGTCTGCGAGACCTCGAGGTGCTATCACATGGGGAGCCGGGTGCACGCCGGCCATGCCCGCCTGATGTACACGGCCACGTTCATTTCATCGCCGAACGTATATCCGGAGGGCCCGCCGCGCTTCCGCGCCTCGCGGCCGCTCGCGCCGGCAGAGCGCCTGCTTCTCGGTCTCTAGCGCCGCTCCGTGGCGCATCGCGTCCTCCTCACCACGCTCGCCCGCTACCAGACCGTGTTCTGGATTCCGGTGGGCGAGCGCCTGCGCGCGCTCGGGCTCGAGCCCGCGTTCCTGACGTTCGACGATCCGAGCGATGCCCTGATCCGGGCGGCGGGCCTGAAGTCCTTCAACGCCTTCGACCTCGGCGCGGCGGGCAGCGCGAATCCCGCGGCGGTCGAGCGGGAACTGGCCGACGTGCTCGGCTGGACGCTGCCGCTCGCCGTCAGCCACGAGCGCATCACCTTCGGCTTGCGCGATACGCGCATGCTGGCGGGCAAGCTCTCCATGCATCGCCTCGCCGCCGGCCGGGCGCTGGAGGCTCTGCAGTCGGGCGGCGATCGTGTGACGGTGGTGCAGGAGCTGGGCGGGTTCCTGTCGGTGATCGGCACGTTCCTCGCCGCGCGTCAAAGCGGCATCGCCAACTTTTTTCTCGAGCCTTCCTTTTTCCGCGGCCGCTTCTTCGCCACCGCCAACAGCTTCGCGGCGCCGCGGCCTGGCGCCATGGCGCGCGATGGCGCCCCCGAGCCGGAGGCGCTGCGGCAACTCGAGCTCGCGCGCGCGTCGAGGGCGATCGTCATCCCGGCGAAGGACCGCCATCACTACACCATGGCGCTGCGCAAGGTCGCCAACGCCGCCAATGCCCGCCGGCTGCTGGAGAAGCTCTACGAGAAATACGGCCGCCGCCAGCGCCACGAGTTCGGGCACCTTCGCTCGCACGTGAGCGCGCACCTGCGCATGGTCGCGAATTCCAGCCGCCTGCGCCGGCGCTATTCCGAGCCGCCACGCGGCCGGCCGTACGTGTATTACCCGCTGCACGTGCCGGCGGACGTCGCGCTGACGTTGCGCTCGCCGCAGTACCTCGACCAGCTCGCGCTCGTCGATTTCCTCGCCCGCACGCTGCCGGCTTCGCACCTGCTCGCCATCAAGGAGCACCCGGCGCAGGTCGGCGCGCTCGACGCCGGCCGGTTGCGCGCGCTTCTCGAGCGATACGACAACCTCGTTCTGCTGCCTCCATCGAAGAATAACTACGACGTGCTCGCAGGCTGCGACCTCGTGGTGTCGATCAACTCCAAGGCGGGCGCCGAGGCGCTGCTCGTGGGCAAGCCGGTCCTCGTCCTGGGCGACGCGTTCTACACGGAAAGCGGCCTCGTGACGCGCGTGCGCGGACTCGCCGAGCTGCCCGGCGTAATCGGCCAGGCGCTCGCCAATCCGCCGGCTCCCGCGCCCGCAGAGGTCGAGCGGTTTTTCTCCGCGGTCTGGAAGAGCACGCTGCCGGGCGAGCTGTACTCGGCGCAGGACAACAACGCCGCGGTGTTCGCCGGCTCTCTCGCCAAGGCGCTGCATGGCTGATGTCGCCGCGTCCCTGACGGGCGTCGCCTTCTTCCTTGTGGTCCTCGGCTGGATCGTGAAGACGCGCACCTATGTCCTGTTCGCGCTCCTCTGGGTCGTCGTGCAGATGGTTTCGAGGCTCGCGAGCTCGCTCTACATCGATGCCGCCGGGCCGCTCTTTTCGGACCAGCTCCTTCACTACATCGGCCCCGGGCACGCGAGCGTGCTGCTCGCGCTCGATTACTCGATCTACCTTGTGGTGTTCGCCATCGTGCTGTACCCGCGGCCTGAGCTCCACCCCCCCGCCGTCCCCGGCTCGGCGCTCCTCTCGAATCTCGTCTTCAGGCTCACTCTGGCCTTCGTGGCCCTGCTCTACGCGGACATGCTGCGCATCGGGCCCATCCCTTTCTTTGCCGGCATCGAGCGCTATGTGTACACGAGCGCCTATGCCGGCCCATTCCACAAGCTGCTTTTCCGCTTCGGCGACGTGCTTGCCCTCTATCTCGGCTGCTTCTTCGTCCTGCCTTGCCGTGAGGGCAGGCGCGCGGACCTGCGCTTCCTCTACCTGCTGCTCGCGATCTTTGTGTACGCGTTCCTCGCCGGCAACCGCTTCTCGGCATTCTTCAAGTTCGGCACCCTGTTCGCCATTCCCTGGGCGCTGATTGCGCCGCCCGATCTCAAGAGCACCATCGCATTCGCTCGCAGGTTCCTGCCTCTTCTGCTGTCCCTGACCCTGATCGCCGCCGTGATGGTCGGCTACGCGATTCTGCACTCGTACTTCTCGGTGCGCTTCGAGGACAACGAAGATCCCCTGGTCAGCCTGCAAAGGCGCGTGCTCGTACAGCAGGCCGAGGTGTGGTGGCTGACGTACCAGCGCGTCATCGAGGCGGGCCAATGGAACTTCGCGCGGGTGGTCAACCTGCTTTTTGTCGATCCGATCCATCCGGCGACGAATACCAGCATCCAATATTTGATGTATGCGGCGCTCGGGAGCGATGCCATCGGGATTCTCGAAAAAGGACAGCAATTCGCAGGCGGATTCCCGGAGATCTTCCACGAGCTGTTCGGCGGCTTCGGCGGCGTCGTCGCGGTCGGGGCCTATGCGGCCATGGCGGCTCTCGTTGTGAGAGAGCTTCTCGCGGCGCTGGCGAAAGGCCGGTTTTTTGGCGTGCTCTTTGCCGGCCTCGTGTTGTACGCTTTCGCCATTACGTCCTGGGGCGGGATGCTGAACTATCTGCTCGGGTGGACGTTCTGGGCCAAGCTCGCGGGGCTGCTGCTGTCCTGCGCGCTCGAGCCGGACGATTGGGTGACCAGGGGAATCCAGGGACTATGGACACGCATAAGGGCGGCGCATCCGCCGGCGCGAGCATGATGCGCGCGCTGCGGGAGCACTATCTCGCGATCGGGATCATCGCCGTGGCCTGCGGGAGCGCGGCCTGGGCGGTCCTGTGGCGGCAGACGCCCCATGTCGAAGTCGTCGCGTATGCGGAGATCGCGCGCAACTACCAGGTCGAAGGCGATGGCGCATTGCGGGAGGAGCTGGCGGTCCCCGCGCTGGTGCTTGCGGGGCAGATCAATTCCGGCGGCTATTTCGGACAGGGCAAACGCCGCATCGCGGCGCGCGTGCCGACCAAGACCGAGGACCTCGAGCTCACGGTCCGCGCCGATTCCGCGGAAGAGGGCATCGGTCTCATCCGTGACCTGGTCGCGCGCGTCAGCGTGGAGCACCGCGAAAAGCAGAAAGTCTTCTTCCAGCGGCTGAAAGCGAGAAGCGAGGTGCTGGGTGCGGAAATCGATCGCGTAAGGCAGACCGAAGGCGAGTTCGATCGCGAGTTGCAGGCGATGTCGCGGCAAGGATCGGGGCGCGACGCGCTGCGCTACTTCCTCATGACGTCGCTGCGGCTGCAGATGAACAAGGACTTGCGCGAGTTCGAGCGCCTGCGCAGCAACGTCGAGGACGCGATCAAGCTCATGGAGGAGCGACAAACGCGCCTGATCGGAACGCAGGTCATCCGCGACGCCTCGGTGCTTCCGGGGGCGCTGGTCGGCCTGTTTGCCGCATTCCTCGGCGCCGTCGTCGCGGCGGCGCTCTTCGCAGCCAGGGATCGCAAGAAGGCCCCACGCGTGGCATGACGGTCTCGATCGTCACGCCCGCCTACAACGCGCAGGCGTATCTCGGCGCGACGATCGAATCGGTCCTTCAGCAGACGTATCCCGACTGGGAAATGCTCGTGGTCGACGACTGCTCGACGGACGGGACGCGGGCCATTGCCGCGGGCTACGCGGCGAGCGATGCGCGCGTGCGCCTGATCGAGCAGCCGCAAAACGGCGGGCCGGCGCGCGCGCGCCAGGCGGCGGTGGAGCGCGCCACCGGACGCTATGTGGCGTTCCTCGACAGCGACGACTGCTGGCTTCCCGAAAAGCTCGAGCGCCAGCTGGCCTTCATGGAGCGTTCCGGGGCGGCTTTCAGCTTCACCGGCTTCCGGCGGGTGGCGGCGCAGGGCGGGCGCATCGGCCGCCGGATCCACGTGCCGGCCCGGCTCACCTACCGGCGGCTGCTCGGCAACACCGCCATCGCGACCTCGACCGTCATCCTCGATCGCAGCGTCACGGGGCCGTTCCGCATGACGGTGACGTACTACGACGATTTCGCGCTCTGGCTGGAGATCACGAAGCGCGGCTTTCCCGCGCAGGGCCTGGACGAAGACCTGATGCGCTATCGCGTGGTGGGCGGCTCGGTCTCGCGCAACAAGTGGCGCTCGGCGAAGATGGTCTGGCGGACCTACCGCGACGTCGAGCGGCTGGGCCTGCTGCGCTCGTCGCTCTCCTTCGCGCACTACGCCCTGAACGGGGTGCTCAAGTACCGGGACTTCTGAGGCCTCATGCCGGCGCCGATTCTCGTCACGGGAGCGAGCGGGTTCATCGGCCGCCACTTGACCCGGGCGCTTGCCGACCAGGCGCTGCCGTGCGTGCCGGCGCGGCGCCATGAGCTCGCGACGCAGGCGGACTGGTCGGGCGAGGTGCGCGGAATGGGAAGCGTGGTGCACCTCGCGGCCGCGGCGCACGAGGCGGCGCAACGGCACGAGCGCGCACGCAATTACGAACCGCTGCGCCGGATGAACGCGCTCGCCACCGAGGAGCTCGCCCGCGCGGCGGCCGCGGCCGGCGTGCAGCATTTTGTCTTTGTCAGCAGCATCGCCGTCCATGGCGACGAGACGACCGGCGCGCCCTTCAGCGAGACTTCAGCGCTCGCGCCGCGCTCGCTGTACGGGCGCTCCAAGCTCGAAGCCGAAGAGCGGCTCGCCGCCGTGGCCGCGCAGACGGGCTTGCGCATCACCGCGCTGCGACCGACGCTCGTATACGGCCCGGGCAATCCCGGAAACTTCCGCCGCCTCATCCGGGTCGTGCAGCGCGGCTGGCCGCTGCCTTTCCGCGCCGTCGCCAATCGCCGAAATCTCACCTATGTCGGCAATCTCGTCGCGGCTATCGTTGCCGCGCTGCGCAGCCCAGCGCCGGAAACGTTCATCGTCTGCGATCGCGAAGCGCTTTCGACGCCGCAGCTGGTTCGCGAGCTCGCCGCGGGACTCGGCCGCGAGCCGAATCTCTTTGCCGTGGCGCCCGCATGCCTGACGGCCGCGGCACGAATCACCGGCCGGCGCGACCTCGCGCGGCGACTGGTCGGATCGCTGGAAGCGGACTGCTCGAAGATCTGCCGCGTGCTCGGATGGGAGCCGCCTTTCCACGCCCCCGAGGGGCTGCGCGAGACGGCGCGCTGGCACGAGGCCCATCGGACGGCGCACGCCGGTGACGCGGGGCCGAGCGGCTAGAATCGTGCGGTGCCCCTGCTTGCCGCCGGTATCGCGTTCATCGTTTCGCTTGCCTGCATCCGCCTTCTGCTGCAGCGCTTTGGCGGCGCGGTGCTCGATCGGCCGAACGAGCGCTCGCTGCACCAGCACCCGGTGCCGCGCAGCGGCGGGATCGCGATCGTCGCGGGCATCGCCTTCTCGGCGGCGTTCGGCGCCGCCGAGCTCTGGCGGCCGCTCGCCCTCGCGCTCGCGCTCGCGGGCCTCTCGTTCGTGGAGGATGTCCGTGGTGTGAACACGGCGCTGCGGCTTGCCGGCCATGTCGGCGCGGCCGTCGCGCTTGTCTGGCTGGTCGCGGGCTCCGTCCCGCCCATGCTGCTCCTCGTGCTCGTGCTGGCGGTCGCCTGGCTCGCCAACCTCTATAACTTCATGGACGGCTCGGACGGGCTTGCGGGCGGCATGAGCGTGATCGGATTCTCGGCCTACTTCATCGCGGCCTGGCTCGCCGATGACCTCGCCGTCGCCTCCCTGTGCGCAAGCACGGCGGCTGCCTCGGCTGCATTCCTGCTGCACAATTTTCATCCCGCGCGCATCTTTCTCGGCGACGTGGGCTCGATCCCGCTCGGTTTCCTCGCCGGGGGCATTGGCGTCATCGGCTGGCGGGACGGCGCCTGGCCGATCTGGTTTCCGCTGCTCGTTTTCGCGCCGTTCATCGGTGATGCGACGCTCACGCTTGCCAAGCGCGCAGTGCGCGGCGAGGCCGTCTGGCGCGCGCACCGGGAGCACTACTACCAGCGGCTGGTGCGGATGGGGCTCGGCCACGCGGGCACCGCGTGGCTTTACTATGGGGCCATGGTACTTTGCGCAGGCGCCGCGCTGCTCGCGCGGGATCGATCCTTCGACGTCCAGGCGGCGGTGTTCGCCGCCGCGACGCTGCTGCTTCTTGCCATGGCGGCCTGGGTCGATATCCGGTGGACGCGCTTCGTGCGGCGGTCCGGGGCCGGCGCGTGAACGGCCGACGCCTCCTCGTCTTCGTGCACGACGTAACCGCGGCCGCACTCGCGTGGATCTGTGCCTATTGGCTGAGGTTCAACCTCGACATTCCCCACGAGCACATCGCGGTCATGGTGCATACCCTGCCCGAGGTCGTCGGCATTTATGCAGTGGTGTTCTGGACGCTCGGTCTCTACCGGGGACTCTGGCGCTATGCCAGCCTGCCGGACCTGCGGCGCATCGTCGGTGCGGTCGGCGTGGCTGCGCTTGCGGTGCCGGCGGCCCTGGCGCTGCTCCGCAGCGGTGAGCCGATGCCCCGCTCGGTGTATCTGCTCGCGCCGATGCTGTTGATCCTCGCGATGGGCGGAAGCCGGCTCGCCTACCGGGCCTGGCGCGAGGGGAAGCTCGGCCCGGTCATCACGAAGCCGAGCGCCACCGCGGTGCTGGTGCTCGGCGCCGGCACCTCCGCAGCCATGCTGCTCAAGGATCTCGCGGCGAGCCCGCACTGGCGCGTCGTCGGATTGCTCGACGACGATCCGCGAAAGCGCGGCTCCGAGCTGCTCGGGATAAAGGTGCTGGGAGCGGTCGCCGAAGTCGGCTCGATGGCGGAGCGGCATGGCGCAGCGCAGGCAATCATCGCCATGCCGAGCGCCACGCATGGCGAGCGCAAGCGCGCCGTAGATGCGTGTGCGGCAGCCGGAATCCCGGTCATGACGGTGCCGGCGCTGAGCGATATCGTTGCCGGGAAAGTGAGCGTGTCGGCGCTGCGCGCGGTCGAGCTCGACGATTTGCTGGGGCGCGATCCGGTCCAGCTCGACGACGCCGGGCTGCATGGATTCCTCGACGGACGCACCGTCCTTGTGACGGGCGCGGGCGGCTCCATCGGCGCCGAGCTGTGCCGCCAGGTGGCGCGGTTCTCGCCCGCCTGTCTCGTTCTTTTCGATGTCTCCGAGTACGCGCTGTACACCATCGAGCGCGAGTTCGCGGACCGGCTTCCGGATGTGCGCGTGGTCGCGGCCATTGGCGACGCCAAGGACGAGCGCCGCGTCGCCGAGATCTTCCAGGCGTACCGCCCGCAGGTTGTGTTCCACGCGGCGGCGTACAAGCACGTTCCGCTGATGGAAGACGCCAACGCCTTCCAGGCGGTGCGGAACAACGTCCGCTCGACCATCGTCGTGGCCAGGGCCGCGCAGGCGGCCGGGGCGGAGAAATTCGTCCTCATCTCGACCGACAAGGCGGTGAATCCGGTCAACGTGATGGGGGCGTCCAAACGCGTCGCGGAGCTCGTCTGCCAGGCGCTGCAGACGCAGGCGGGCACGCAGTTCGTCGTCGTGCGGTTTGGAAACGTCCTCGGGTCCACGGGCAGCGTGGTGCCGCGATTCCGCCAGCAGATTGCGCAGGGCGGGCCCGTCACCGTCACGCATGCGGACATCGAGCGCTATTTCATGTCGATCCCGGAGGCCGCTCAGCTCGTTCTGCAGGCGGCGCTCATGGGGAATGGCGCGGAAATCTTCGTGCTCGACATGGGCGAGCCGGTGAAGATCGCAGAGCTCGCGCGCCAGCTGATCCGGCTTTCCGGCTTCAGCGAGGACGAGATCCAGATCCGGTACACGGGGCTGCGCCCCGGCGAGAAGCTCTACGAGGAGCCGCTAGCCGACCGGGAAAAGACGCTGCCTACGCCGCATCCCAAGCTGCGGGTTGCTCAGGCGGACGGGCGCGGCAAATCGCTGGATATCGACGACGCGCTGCAGTGGCTGGACGGCACGAAGCTCGCGGCGCCGGGCGCGGTGCGCGCAAAGCTGAAGCTCTGGGTCCCGGAATACACCTGGAACGGCGAGTCCGCCGGCGCCGCGCACGATGAAACCGCTATCCCCCCGCGGCTCTTGCACGCCGGTCAGAAACCCGGCCGCTAACCTCGTCGCGCCCGCCTAGTCTCCCTCGAACTCGCAGAGCGCGAACACCTTCAGGCCTTTCTCGGCGAGGCGCTTGCGGCCGCCGATGTCGGGCAGGTCGATGACGAAGCAGCACTCCACGATCTCGCCGCCCATCTTCTGGATGAGCGTCGCCGCGGCTTCCGCCGTGCCGCCGGTCGCGATGAGGTCGTCGACGAGGAGAACCTTCTCGCCCTTGGCGATGGCGTCGGTGTGGATCTCGATGCGGTCGGCGCCGTACTCGAGCTGGTAGTCGTGCCCGAGGGTCTCGGCGGGCAGCTTGCCTTTCTTGCGGATCGGGACGAAGCCCGCGCCGAGCCGGTAGGCGACCGGCGCGCCGATGATGAAGCCGCGCGACTCGATGCCGGCGACCTTCGCGATCTTCTGCCCCTGGTAGCGCTTGACGATGTCGTCGATCGTGAGCCGCAGCCCCACCGGGTCCTTCAGCAGCGTGGTGATGTCGCGGAACATGATCCCCTGGTGCGGGTAGTGGGGGACCGTGCGGATGAGCGTCTTGATCGTCATGCTTTCCTCCGGAGGACGCGACCGGCGACCGCGTCGAGCTTTTCCAGCACCGCCGGATCGCGCGCTTCCGGCGCCGTGATGAGCGCGTGGTCGAGCGCATGGCGGCAGCCGCAGGCCGCGGCCTTGGCATCGCCGTGGATGCGCGGCGCGGCCTTCTTCACCAGGCTCCTCGCCTTGTCGGCGTTCGCGAGCAGCACCTTGATGACCGCGTCCACCGTCACGTCGTCGTGGTCCGGGTGCCAGCAGTCGTAGTCGGTGACCATGGCGACGGTCGCGTAGCAGATCTCCGCCTCGCGGGCGAGCTTCGCTTCGGGCATGTTGGTCATGCCGATGACGTCGCAATTCCAGGTGCGGTAGAGCTCGGATTCCGCGAGCGAGGAGAACTGCGGCCCTTCCATGACGAGGTAGGTGCCGCCCTTCGCGGCCTCGATGCCGGCGTCTTTCGCCGCGGCGTACAGGTGCTCGCCGAGGCGGCCGCACACCGGATGCGCCATCGAGACGTGCGCCACCATGCCTTCGTCGAAGAAGCTCTTCACGCGCGCGAAGGTGCGGTCGATGAACTGGTCCACGATCACGAACATGCCGGGCGGCAGGTGCTCGCGCAGCGACCCGACCGCGCTCACCGAGACGATGTCCATGGCGCCCAGGCGCTTCAGCGCATCGATGTTGGCGCGGAAGTTGATCTGCGAGGGCGGGATGCGGTGGCCGCGGCCGTGGCGCGGCAGGAAGGCGATCGGACGGCCGTCCAGCTCCCCCACCAGCGCTTCGTCGGAAGGCTTGCCGAACGGCGACGCGAGCTTCGTCCACTTCGCATTCTTCAGCCCGTCGATGTTGTAGACGCCGCTGCCCCCGATCACTGCCAGCATTCCGGTCCGCTCCGTTCGCTTGCCGATGGCGAATGATATAAGGGAACGCTACCCTATCGCCCCGATGCCGGATCCAGAGACGCTCAAACGGGATGGCATGGCAGCGCTCCGGCGCGGCGATCGTGCCGCCGGCGTCGAGCTGCTGAAACGGGCGATCGCCGGCGGCGCTGGCACGGCGGGCGCGTTCACTGCTCTGGGCGCTGCATTGATCCAGGGCGGCGATTTCACCGAAGCGGAGAGCGCCTTTCGCAGTGCAGTCGACATCGACCCGAACCGGGCGGCCGCGCACCGCGGCCTCGGCATCGCCCTATTGAGGCAGAACGATCTCTCCGGCGCGTTCGGCTGCTGCGCGCGAGCGGTCGAGCTGGAGCCCGACTCCGCCGCCAACCAGTATTGGGCCGCTGCCTGCCTTCTGAACCTGGGGAGGATCGAGGACAGCGTTCCCTTTCTGCGCAAAGCCGTAAACCTCGACCCGGCACATCGCCGCGCTCACGCCAACCTGATCTGGGCCATGGAATACGACGCCGCCTCGACGTTGGAGGAGCAGCAGTCCGAGCGGCGGCTCTGGTGCGAGCGGCATGCGAAGAAATTTCTGGCCGACCGGTCCCGTCATGCGAACGACCGGGACCCGAATCGGCGCCTTCGTGTCGGGTACGTTTCAGCGGATTTTCACGCCCACTCCGCCGCGCTGGCGTTTGGCCCGCTGATCCTTCGCCACGACGCCGCCGAATTCGAGATGTTCTGCTATTCGAGCTCTTCCGTGCAGGACGCTGTCGGCGACGCGCTGAGGGCGGCGAGCGAGCACTGGTTTTCGGCCGTCGGCGTTTCGGACGAAGCTCTGGCCGCCCGAATCCGCGCTGACGGCATCGACATCCTGGTGGATCTGTCGGGATACACCAAGGGCAACCGCCTTCTTGTCTTCGCGAGAAAACCCGCGCCGATCCAGGCGACCGGTTGGGGGCACGCGACAGGGACGGGTATGCCGACCATGGACTATTTCTTCGCCGATACGGTATTGGCGCCGAAGGAGGTGCGCCATCTGTTCGTAGAGGAGATCGTCGATCTGCCTTGTTGCGTCTGCTACGAGCCGTTCGGCGCTATGCCGCCCGAGTCTGCGTTGCCGGCCCTTGGGAAAGATCCGTTCACCTTCGGCTCCCTGAACCGGGCAGAGAAGCTCACGCAACCGACGGTCGCCCTATGGGCGCGAATCCTGCGGGCAATGCCAGGCTCGCGGCTGCTGCTCAAGGGCGCAAGGCTGGAGAATCCTGCGATGCGGGCGCACGTCGCACAATTGTTCGAGAATTCAGGGATCGACGCACGGCGCCTGTTGATTCTCGGCAAGACTTCGCAATACGAGCATCAACAGGCCTTGCGCCAAGTCGACTTGTGCCTCGATCCATTTCCTGCCGCAGGCGGCATCACCACGGTCGAAACCCTGCTCATGGGCGTGCCCGTCGTGACTCTGAGCGGGCGTACGCCAGCAAGCCGCGTATCCGCGGCCGTGCTGGCGGCTGCCGGAATGACGGAATGGATCGCTCGCGACGAGGCCGAATACGTGCAGATCGCGCTCGAGATGGCGGACGATACCTCCCATCTCGCGCGCCTCAGAAGCGAGCTTCGCCAGCGGGCCTTGAGCTCTCCGATCTGCGATACGAAGCAGTACGTGAAGAACGTGGAGGCCGCGTACCGGAAAATGTGGCGACGGTATTGCGGCGCTGCATGATTGCGCGCCGCGCCTTGCGTGGAGGATGCGTATGTCCGGGCTGAATTTCTTGTCGATGGTGACGCTTTCTCTGAGCGCTGCCTCGCTGTACGCGGCCAATGCCGATGTTGCCGTATTGAGCGCCCTGGCAGGAGGGGTCACGTATCGGCAGCAGGCTTCGGCTCCGCTCGCGGCAGCGCCGTTCATGAAGCTGCGCGAAGGCGACATCCTCGACGTCCCTGCGGGCGCGGAAGTCCGGGTCGTTTTCCTCAAGGCGCACCGCCAGGAGAACTGGGCTGGTCCGGCGTCGTTCAGGCTCCTCGCCGACAAAAGCCAGGCGCTCCGCGGCGCGCCGGCCGCCATCCTCGATCTGCCCGGTGCCGTGCCGGTGAGCATCTCCGGCCTGAGCGACCTCGTGCGTATATCGCGGCCCGGCGGCGTGCAGGTGCGCGGTGTGCCGAGGCCCAAGCCCGGATACGCCGAGGCGCTCGAGCGGGCGCGGCAGACCTACGACGAGCTGCGCCGGCGAATGCCCGAGGACGACATCACGCCGGAGCTCTTCCTCTTCGCGACGGCGCAGGAGTATCTCGTCGAGGACGAGATGCGCCGCACGCTGCGGGAAATGGAGCGCAGGAGGCCGGGCGACCCTGAGATCAGGGCGCTGGAACCCTACGTGCGCTGATAGCGGTCCTCGAAGCGCACGATGTCGTCCTCGCCGAGGTAGCCCCCGGACTGCACCTCGATCAGGTGAAGCGGCACCTTGCCCGGGTTCTCCAGGCGGTGCTTGGTGCCGATTGGAATGTAGGTCGACTCGTTCTCCGACAGCACGAGCGTCTGCTCGCCGCGAACGACCCTTGCGGTCCCGGATACGACCACCCAGTGCTCGGCGCGATGATGGTGCATCTGGAGCGACAGCGCCTGGCCCGGCTTCACCATGATGCGCTTCACCTGGAAGCGCTGCCCGGCGTCGATGCTTTCGTAATAGCCCCACGGGCGGTAGACGCGCTTGTGCGAGACGTGCTCGGAGCGCTTGCTGTGCTCCAGCTTGTCCACGATCTCCTTCACTTCCTGGGCGCGGGCGCGGTCGCCCACCAGCACGGCGTCGTCGGTTTCCACGACTAGGAGGTCCTTCACGCCGAGAAGGTAGACGAGGCGGCTGCCGGCGCGCACGTAGCAGCCGGAAGCGTCGTGGAGCTGCGCGTCACCGTAGGACACATTGCCCTGCGGGTCTTTGCTGCCGATTTCCCAGAGCGCCGACCATGAGCCGACGTCGCTCCAGCCGATATCGGCAGGAACGACGGCGCCCACAGTGGTCTTCTCCATCACCGCGTAGTCAATCGACTCGGCGGGGCAGGCCTCGAACGCCTTGGCATCGAGGCGCAGGAAGTCGAGGTCGCGCACCGATGCGGCGAGCGCCTGGCGCGCGCCTTCGAGGATATCGGGGCGCAGGCGCTCGAGCTCGCGCAGGACCCCGTTCACCGGGAAGACGAACATTCCGCTGTTCCAGAGGAAGCGGCCCGAGGCGAGGTATTCCTTCGCCTTGGCAAGGTCGGGCTTCTCGACGAAGCGGCGGATGCTCGAGATGCCGGGAAGCCCTGCGACCGGATCACCGAGCTCGATGTAGCCGTAGCCCGTGGCCGGCTGCGTGGGTCGGATGCCAAAGGTGACGAGCAATCCTTGCTCGGCGGCGGCCCGGGCCCGATCCACCGCATCCCGGAACGCCTTTACGTCGGTAATGGCATGGTCCGAGGGGAGGACGAGGAGCAGGCCGTCGGGATCGCTCTTCGCCACCTGCAGGGCGGCAACGGCGACCGCCGGCGCGGTATTGCGTCCGACGGGCTCGAGGATCTGCACCGCAGGCGGCATCCTTTCCGCCTGGAGCTGCTCGGCGACGAGAAAGCGGTGCTCGGTGTTGCTGATGACGAGCGGCTTCTCGCAATTCCCGAGGGCCGCGATGCGCTGCGCGGTGTCCTGGAGCATCGAGCGCTCGGACACAAGGGGAAGGAATTGTTTCGGCAGCAGCCGGCGCGACATCGGCCACAGACGGCTGCCGGCGCCGCCGCAGAGGATCACCGGGTGAAGCGCGCGCTTCATTCGTGCATTGTAGTCTGCTCGATTTCGCGCAGCAGGCGAGCCGTCCGGGCGACGAGCGCCGCATAAGTGAACTGGGAGAGATGCTGCGCGGCGAGAAGCGGGTTCGGCCGCTCGGGCGCTGCGATGATTTTCGCCAGGACGCGCTCGAAGTCCTCGCCGCCGTCGCTCCTGGGATCCGCGTAGAGGAAGCCGCTCGTGCCGTCGATGAGCGTTTCCGTGAAGGGCGGCGCGCGCGGGGCGAGCACCGGCGTCCCGCACGCCTGCGACTCGAGCACGTTCAGGCCCAGCGCTTCCTTCTCCGGCAGGCCGGTGAGCAGATAGTCGATCTTCGGGTACACCGCAGCCACGTCCCGTTGCAATCCCCAGAACCGGGTGCGCGCCGCGATCGGCTCGATGGCGCGCTTCAGGTCGCGGACCTGCGCGTAGCCTCCGGCGCCGAATATTTCCACGTTCGCGTCGTGGCGCGCGAGGATGGGCCCGAGATACCGGAAAAGCAGCGGGAACTGCTTGATCGGCATCAGGAGCGACACGATGCCCAGAGTCAGGCCGGAGCGCTTCTCGAAACGCCGCCGCGGCCGCAAGGGCTTGGTGAGCGGCTCCAGCAGGCCGAGCAGCCGGTCGCGCACCTTGCGGTGATCCCAAAGATAGCAGGAGGTGGCCTCGACGGCCGCGCGGGGATCTCCGCGTGCCGCGTCCGCCACGCCGTACATCGGCTCGCCATAGACCTGTCCGATCCCCGCGTCGCGCAGGAGTCCGATGCAATAACGCGAGACCGTGAGCACGAGTCGGCAATCGCGGAATTCGTCGACGCCGCGGCCGCCCTGGATCGGCATGTGGGCGAAGCTCGCCAGCCAGTGCCGGGCTGCAATGCGCTTCAGGACGCCGCGTTCGATGGGTCCCTGGGTCAACACCACGGCGCGCTCGGCGGGCAGCGCGTCTACCAGGTCCTGCGCCCCTCGCAGCCGGCACAAGGACAGTGAAGGACCGTCGAGCCCGTTCCAAAATGCGTTGTCCCGGCGCACGTAAAGCGTGACCTTCGCGCCCGCGTCCGCGAGCGCGCGGCTGAAGGCGCGCGTGTAGACCTCGCCGCCGCCCGCTATGCGCTGAAGGTTGATCTCATGGACGTGGAGCAAGCGTTCCCCACTGTTCTTCGGCGAGCGACTTCAGCGCCGCCGCGACGTCTTCGGGCGGGATGTCGGAAACCTTCCGCGTCGGCGGCTGCAGGACGCGCTGCGGGACGCGCCAGGGACGCCAACGCCGCACGTCCGAGTCGCCGAAAAGGCAAACGACCGGCTTGCCCAGTGCCGCGGCGAGATGCGAGGTGCCGCCGTCGGCGCAGACCACGATATCGCATGCGCCCAGCATGCCGATCAGCTGCTCCAAATGGTCCGTGGGGTACGCGACCACGCGGTCGCAGCCGCGGAATTCGCGAAGCACCTCCGCGGCCTTGGCATCGTCGCCCGGATGCCGGGGATGCGATGCCGGTCCCGGCGACCAGAGAACCACGATGCTGAGCCCCGGCACTTCGAGAAGAAGCTCGATCAGGCGTGAGAAGCTCGACGCGGGCCATTGCTGCGCGGCGCGCCTGGCGCTGAGGTGAATGGCGACCGTGCGCGCAGCAGTCGCAGGGAGCGGGAGCCGCGCGCGCGCTTTCTGGACCTGCGCCGCGGAGGCATGCACGCGGACCGGCGGAATCGCGCGACCTTCCGCACCCACGAGGGCGGCGAGCGCATGCACGCGCTCCACCTCGTGCCGCGGCTCGCCATCCGACAAAGGCAATGAGCGGTGCAAGAGGGCGGCGCGCGGGCTGCCGTCCGAGTAGCCGACGATTTCCCCGGGTGCAAGCAGCGCCGCGAGGCGCGCCGTGCGCGCGGAGAAATCCGTCGTTGCCAGGATGACCACGTCGAGCTTCTGCCGTCTCAGGCGAAACAGCCCCGTTAGACGGCGCGCCAGCGCGGGAAGCAGCGCCAAGGCGGTCTTTACATGCTTCAATTTCGTGTAAGTCAGCACTTCGCTTACATCCGGATTTCCCTCGAGGACGGCAGCGTTGTAGCTGTTCGCGAGGACCGCGATCCACGCCCCGGGGAAGGCCGCTCGCAGCGTCGCCAGGAGCGGCGTGGTGCAGACCAGATCGCCGATGTTGTCCCGGCGGATGACGAGGATGCGCATCCTAGGATGCGTCGACTTCGTGCTTCGGCCCCGCGCCCCAGGCGAGCAGGACGCCCACGATTCCCCAATAGAGCAAAGCGCTTTGCCGCACCCAAAGCACATCGGTCATGTTCCGTATGAGCATCCCTGCGACGACCGCGATGAGGGCGACGCCGCACGCCGCGCGAAGGTCGTCGTCCGGATTGCGAAGCGAGCGCCAGCCTTCCCGCAGGGTCGCGGCCAGCAATCCGGCCAGCAGCAGCAGACCGACCAGCCCGGTCTGCACCAGCTCGTCGAGGACGAGATTGTGCGAATGCCAGAGGTTGCCCTCGTTCATCTCTTGCGTAAGGGGATGGCGCAGCAAGCCCCGGCCGAAGCCGAAACCGGTGAGCGGTCGATTTTCGACGCGCTCAAGGATGAGCGGCCATAAATTCCATCGCGCGTCGCGGGAGATCTCCGGCGCGCTGCCGCTCGCTTCGCGTTGCGATTGGATATGCCGGACGATCGCCGTCGCGGCGACCGCCATGGCGATCACGATTGCGAGCGCGGCGGCGCGTTGACGCACGAGAGCCGCGGGAGGCTGCCTTTCGCGACCCCGCAGAGCCAGCAGCGCTCCCATGAGCGTAATTTGCGAGAGGTAAGCGATCCAGATGGTGCGGTTAAGGGTGGTGTAGGCGGAGAGGAACAACAAGGCTGCGAGCAGCCAGACCAGGCTTTGTGCGCGCCAAGACCACTTTGAACGATAAGCGTACCAAGCCGTCATGGCGGCGCAGGGCATCAGCGTAATCAGCGTGCTCGAATGAGTTCCCGGACCGCCGTGCCAGTCCCAGGAAGGCCGGAAGAAGAACGCGCAGACGGCGACGAGGCATACGGCAGTGCTGCCCAGGGCGACGACGCGCACGATGACGCGGTGGGCCATGCGCGCCTGAGCCGCGACGTAGCAGACCCAGAGAGCAAGCGCGGCGTAGACGATTTCATTCTGGAACTCCTTGGCGCTGCGGCCGGCGTCCAAGGACCAGGAGATCGAGAATGCCGCCCAGGTTCCCCATAGCGCGAAGGCGGGCCATATCGGGGGAACCGGCCGCAACGACGGGGATCGCCGGATCACCGTGCCGGCGACGAGCGCGGCTCCCGCGAAGAGCAGCGCGAGCCTCAGCGCAACCGTGTGCGAGAATAAGACCGAATCCAGAAATAACGCGGCGATCCACGCCGCGCCCGCCAGTGCCCGCATGTCGACGCGATGATAGCGGCAAAGACCCCATGCGCATATTGATCGTGAAGCGCGACAAGCTGGGCGACATGCTGCTCACCACGCCGCTCATCTCGCACCTGGCGCACGCGCGGCCCGACGCCGAGCTTTGCGTGCTCGCGCCGGAATACTGCAGCTGGGTCGTGCGCGAGGATCGGCATCTCGCGCAGGTGTGGAGCTATCCGCAACTGCGCGGCGCATCGCTTTTCTCTCCCGCAAAGCTGCTGCGCTACGCGCGGACGATGAACGAAGTCCGAGGCCGTAAATTCGATGTCGCGATCGCCGCCGGCGGGGAGTACTCGCCGCGCGCGGTCGAGAAGACGCTCGCTGCCCGTGCTTCTCGAACGATCGCCTACGCCCCCGCCGATCATCGTTTCGGGGCTCGCCTCACCGATCGCCTGGACCCGCCGCGCCGGGGACACGAGGCCGAGCGCATGCTTGCGTTGGCGATCCCGCTCGGCGTCCCGCCGCCTGCGCGCGAGCTGTCACCGGAGTATCGACTTCCCGATCGGGCGCGCGCGTTTGCGCGCGCATGGCTCCATGCGCGAGGGCTCGTGCCGGGCAGGTACGTCGTAATCGGATTGGGCGCGCGCCGGGCGCGTCGCCAGCCTTCCACGCAGCAGGTCCTGCGCTGGTCCACGGCGTGGCGCGAGGACTACGGCATGCAAACGGTTTTCATGTGGACACCGGGACGCGGCACGCCGCTCTATCCGGGCGATGACGCCATTGCCGAGCCGGTGCTCGCGGCCGCCAGGCCGGAGATCCATCCGTACCGGGGCCCCATCGAAGAGGCGCTCGGCCTCATCTTCGCCGCCGCGGCAAGCGTGTTCCCCGATTCGGGGCTGATGCATTTTGCGGCGGCCAGCCCGGGAGGCGTAGTGGGGCTTTTCGCCGGAGATCCGGCATGGCCGGAGCAATGGTCGCCACGGGGGCCGAGAGCGAAGTGGATCCTCGCTCGTGATGCGGTGCGAGACCTGCCGGATGAGGCCGTCCACGGAGCCCTGCGAGAGCTGCTTACAGCCGGTTCTTCTCCAGCCAGAGGAGGAGAACGATGAACGTATAGGCGAGCCTGCGCGACGTGCGGCCGCGCAAAGCGCCGCGCCACAGCGTCTCGACTTCCTCGGCCCGCAAAAAAGGCGCGATGACACGCGTTCGCGACACCAGATCCTCGCAGAGCTCGCGCCATGGCCCGCGGAAGTTGTCCAGCAGCGGCACGGAAAAGCCGTGCTTGGGACGATCCCACACCTCGCTGGGCAGCTTCTGCCGCGCGAGCGCCCGCAGCAGCGCCTTAGGGTGCGGCTGAAGATGCCTCGACGCGGGTTGCGCCAGCGCGAAATCCACGATCGAATTCCCCAGGAGCGGCACACGGATCTCCAGGCCGTGCGCCATGCCGGCGCGATCGGTCTTTACGAGGCAGTTCTCGCTGAGATAGGTTCGCAGGTCCGCCCGCATGAGCGCTGCCGAATCCATGCCATTTCCGAAGCTCGTCGCGAGGGTCCGCCAGAGCTCCAAGGTCGATTCGGGACGCGCTTCGCGCGCTGCGTCTGGCTGCAGGTATCGGAACAGGGATTTCCTCGAAGCGCTCCACGGCCCCAGTTCCGTGCGGCGGTAGAGCAGGAGGTCCTGTCCGGCCAGCGCTCGGCGCAGCAGCGCGCCCGGCGCGATTCCCGCCCGGATCGCGCCGCGCAGCATCTTCTTCGCCGCCGAGTCCGGATGGCGGGCTTCCGTGTCGAGAAAGCGCTCGTAGCCGCCGAAGAGCTCGTCGCCACCATCGCCCGAGAGCGCGACGGCGACGTGGCGGCGCGCAAGACGCGACAGCTCGTACGTCGGGACGTAGGCCGGATCGGCGAGAGGCTGGTCGAGCGCGTGCACGGCATTCACAAGCTCGTCCGGCCCAATCCGTGGCGCGTCCAGGACATGGTGCTCGGTGCCGCAGGCCGTTGCCACCGCCCTGGCCGCCGCCGACTCATCGAAGCCGAGTTCCGGGAAGCGCACGCTGAAAGTGAGGAGGGGCCGCGTGCGCGCCGCCGCCATGTAGTGGACGATCAGGCTGCTATCGACGCCGCCCGAAAGAAAGGCGCCGAGCGGAACATCGGAGACGAGCTGACTGCGAACAGTCTGCGACAGAAGAGCGTCCAGCCTTGCGACCGGTTCCGCTTCCCCGTCGCCCGTCGCGGGCGCGGGGATCGACCAGAAGCTCTGATGTCGCAGCCGGCCTTCCTGCCACTCCAGATAATGGCCCGGCGGCAGCTGCCGCACCTCGCGGAGAAAACTCTGCGGCGCGAGGGGCGTCTGGAACGCAAGGAAATCGCGGAGCGCCTCGAAATCGAGCGCGCGCGCCAAGCCCGGCAGCGCGAGGAAGGGGGCAAGCGTCGACGCGATCGCCAGCCCGGCTTGCGTGGAATAGAAGAGCGGCTTGATGCCGAGCCGATCGCGCGCGGCAAAGGCCTTTCGCTCCTTCGCATCCCAGATGACGAACGCGAACATGCCGTCCAGGCGCGGCAAGACGTCGATGCCCCACTCCGCATAGCCCTGCAGGATGACCTCGGTGTCCGAGCGGGTCGCGAATCGGCGCCCTTTCGCTTCGAGCGCCCTGCGGAGCTCGCGGAAGTTGTACGTCTCGCCGTTGTAGACGATGCGATAGCGTCCGTCCGCCGTGGCCATCGGCTGGCTGCCGGTCGCGAGATCGATGATCGACAACCGCGTATGGCCGAGTGCGATTTCGCCGTCGCTCCACGTCGTGCGGGCATCCGGACCACGGCATTCGAGGGGGCGCAATGCCTGCTCGACGGCGTGCCGCCACCGGGGTCCGGCAAGGGCAAGGATTCCGCACATGTCTAGGCGTGCGCGAGCGCCTCGTAGGCGCTCGCCATGGTTTCTTCGCTGAATTCCGGCGGCACGTCCTCGGGTCCGGGCCGCGCCGTCGACAGCGCCGAGCGCATCGCGCTCGCGAGCGCGCGCGCGTCACCGACCGGCACGAGCCCCCTCGCCAGCGCGCCGCGGAGCACCTCGCGCGGTCCGGACGGACAGTCCGTGCTGACGACGCGGGTGCCGCAAGCAAGAGCCTCGACCAGCACGTTCGGCATCCCTTCGCGCTCTGACGACAGCACCAGCATCTCGGCGGCTTTCATCCACGGGTAGGGATTCGGGCGAAACCCGGCGACGAGAACCTGGGAATCCAGTTGCCGCTCGTGAATGAGCCGGGACAGGCCCGGATCCGGCGGGCTGAGCAAGACCAGGCGCATCGGCAAGCCTGCGATTTTCCAGGCATCGAGCAGCACATCGTGGCGCTTCTGCCTGGCGAACCGACCGACGTGCAGCACGAACGGATCTCGGGGGATGCCCGGGTCTCGCTCGAGGGAGAGCGAGCGAAGCGCGGCAACGTCGAACCCGTTGTAGATGCGCACGATGCGCGCATCGCTCAATCCCATGGGGCCGCGCAAGTCCTGCGCGACGCCGTCCGAAACGGCGATCAGCCTGGCGCCGCCGTAGATCTTGCGGTAGCGCGCCATTCGCCGCCTTCTTTTGCCGACACCCTTCAGGCCGTTCACCTCCTCGGACAAGGTGTTCGTGATGCGGCACCACAGGTTCGGCGCGCGTGCGCGCACCGCAACTTCGTCGGCGAACGGCAGGGTCGACACGAAGAGATCGTTTTTGCGGTGGCGGGCGAGGAAGCGGGCTAGCCTGCGCGCGCCGAGCCACTTGCCGAAAGCCCCCTTGCTGATCGCCGTACCCAACGCTTGCACCTCGACCGTGCTGTCGATTTCGTGGGCAACCACGTCCTCCAGGAGGACGAGCCTGACGGTATGCCCCCGGCGCTGCAATACGCTGGCGAGCCGAAGCATGGACCGCTCTGCGCCCCCGCCAGCCAGGTTGGTGAGGAAAAGCGCGCAGTTCATTGCCGCCCGAGCGCTTCGCGCACCTTGATCCACACCATGTCCACGGACATCTCTCCCATGGGCGTCTCGGGACTGCAACCCTCGCCGCGCGGATGATCCACGGCGTAGAAGTTCTGCCTTTCCAGCGGGCGAAGAAGCCGGCTCGGCGAATAGCAATGATAAAGAGCGACCATCGGACCCTCCAGGGCGCCCATGATGTGCGTCGGTCCGGTATCGACGCCGATATAGAGGTCGAGCTTGCTCATTACGGCCGCGCTCTGCCTCAGGCTCAGTGTGCCCGCGAGATCGGTGGCCCGGCCGGGAAGCCGTTCGACGATCGTCGCGTTGCTGCGCCTGTCGGCGGCGCCGCCCAGAAGAACTAGGTGTGCGTGCGGCGCATGACTCGTGATGCGAAGGGCGAGCTTGTTGAACCCCTCGAGCGGCCAGTTGCGGTAAGCCTTCGTCGGGAAACTCGACATTTGCAGCCCGACCAGCGGATGCTTCCCGGCGATCCCATGCTCGCTCAGGAGCCTGGAGGCAGCGGCGGCTTCCGACACCGTCACCGAATACGCCAACCGCATCCCTGCGTCCGGCACACCGAGTGCACGAGTGAGAAGGAGCGGTATTTCGGCGGAATGGAGAGCCTGGAACCCCGGTCGTGGCACGGCGCGGTACAGGCGACGGTCGAGCGCCGGGTGGCCCTGGGCGAAGGCGACCACGCGGTTCGCGACGCGCAGCGCATACTCCACCAGCGCACGGTCGAAGCCGAGGACGATGGCGATATCGTGGCGCTCGCCGCTGAGCCATCCTTTCCACTGCGCACGCCGTTTGGTGATTGCGCCCACGCGCGAAACAAAAGGCAGGTTGCAAACGACCTCGCTGCGATGCGGATGGCCGAGAAACACGAGCGCGGCATCCGGCCACGCGCGCGCGACGGCACGCAAGGCCGGCGTGGCGAGCAATGTGTCGCCGATCCGAGAGACGTTGATGAAAAGGATGGATTGCGGTGCCGGAACGCTATCCGGCATGCGGGACGTCCCGTCGCAGGAAAACCGCGTTGCGATCCTCGGTGTGCGCGAGCAGGAAGCCGCTGTCCTCGATGCTTTGGATTGCGCGCTCGGTGTCCTGCAGCGTCTTGTCCGTGCAGTGGTGGTGAAATTCGACGAGCAGCTGGCGGACGTTTCGCACGTCCCCGGAGGCGCACAACGCCGCAAGGACGTCGTATTCGGCCCCTTCGATGTCGAGCTTGAGAACATCGCATTCGCTGCGTGCCGCGAGGCGCAGAACTTCGCCCAGGGACGTCGTGCATACCGCGAGCGTCGTGCCTCCCGCGTAGCTGTGGGAGGAAAGCAGGCTGCCCGACACGCCATCGGCGCCCTTGGGCAGATGCGCCAACGGGCGCGGCATGTGGAATTGCATGGTTTGTCCGGGCAGGGTCCAGAACGCTTGCATCCGCACGTCCATTCCTTCGGGCGCCCGGGCGCGCGAATATTCGACTGCGTCCGGATTCGGATCTATGCCGATGACCTGGCCGCCGAACCTGGCAAGGAACGCGGCGGGAAAACTAATGTCCTTGCCCAAACCGCAATCGATGAGCAGCGGATTACGGCTCACCGCGGGCGCGAACACCCACCATCCGCCATAGCGCGTTCCGAGCCGCAGGAAGCCGGCCGGAAGGCGCCACTCGCGCCAACGCCGCCCGAAGCTTCGCTTGAAGCGCCACCAATGAAGGGCGACACCACTGTCAGGTCTTGTGCCGGGCTGCCTCATGATAGAGCGCAGGATTCAGCTTTGGATCGTTGTACATCTTGAACTGCCGGTACACCTTGAAGGTGCTCTCGCCGCGCTCGGCTTCCGCGAGCAGCCGGTCGAGGCAGCCGGCGAGGTCGGCGCGCTGCTCCTGGAGGCGCTCGAGCTTCGCGCGGCAGCTCGCGATGTGCGCGGCGTCCACGTCGGTGCGCTGCGTCTGCTCGCGCATCGCCTTGATCTTCAGCGAGAGGATCGAGAGGCGGTCGATCATCGCGCCCGCCGTCTCGGAGCTCAGCCGCGCATCCTTCTTGGCCTTTACTTCGGAAAGCGCGGCGAGGAGCGCTTCGTCGATGCGCTCGATGGCATCGTTCCGCTTCTGGTTGTGGCCGTCGATCGCGCGCTTGTTGCTCGCGATGTCGGAGTCCGCGACGTCGCGGCGCCGCGCGAGGTCCTCCTGCTCCCAGAGCATGCCGTTGTGCCAGTGGTTGGCCTCGATCGCGGCCCAGACGCCCTCCTTGAAGCGCGCCGGCGCGCCCGGTGCGGCGAGGCAGTAGTCGTGGAACTCGACGATCTCGGCGGCGCCGGGCAGGCGGGTCATTGCGCCACGCGCGGGAAGCGGTACCAGTGCTGCGCGGTGCCCGCGATCGGCACCACGACGAAGAGCGTGCCCAGCGTTTCCTCGCTCACCTTGGCGACGAGGTATCTCGCTTCGCCTGCCGCTTCGACCACCACGGTCTGGCGGCCGCTCACCAGGTCGGTCGCGATCCAGCGGCGCCCGCGGATGCGCGCGCGCCCGTTCCTGCAGAGGTATTCGTCTTCCTTCGCAGTCAGCGTGCGGCTGAGGATCGGGCCGTCCTTGCCGAGCACCGTGACCTGCAGCGCGCCCTCGTAGGGAAAGGACAGGTTGACGCCGACGGCGTTCTGCCAGTCGCTGTTCGGCCCGAAGAGCTGCAGCGCAAGCGAAGGCGAGCCGCTTCCGGCGCTGCCGGACTCGCCGCGATCGGCGTAGGTGCCGAGGATCTCGCGGCAGTCGGGCGAGGCCGCCTGCAGCGCGTCCCAGGCATTCGGGTAAGGATATTCCGCAACGGTGCAACCCGCGAGCGTGAGCATACCCATGACCCAAGTCGCAACTTTCATTGGTAGCCATAATAGCTGCGGAACCACTCGGCGAAGCGCGTCAGGCCCTCGCCGAGCGGGGTCGCGGGCGCGAAGCCGATCGCCTTGGCGAGCGCGCTCGTATCGGCGTAGGTCGCCTTCACGTCGCCGGGCTGCATCGGCCGCATCTCGAGCTTCGCCGCCTTGCCGAGCGCCCGCTCCATCGCCCGGATGTAGTCGAGGAGCGCGACGGGCTGGTGGTTGCCGACGTTGTAGAGCGCGTAGGGCTGCGGCTTGTCGAGCACGCGTAGCGTCGCCTCCACCACGTCGTCCACGTAGGTGAAGTCGCGCTGCATGTCGCCGCCGTTGAAGACCTCGATCGGCTTGCCCTCCATGATGGACTTGGCAAAGAGCGCGGGCGACATGTCCGGCCGGCCCCAGGGCCCGTAGACCGTGAAATAGCGCAGCCCGGTGGCGGGAATGCGGTGCAAGTGGCTGTACACGTGCGCCATGAGCTCGTTCGAGCGCTTCGTCGCCGCATAGAAGCTGATCGGATGATCGACGTCGTCGGTCTCGCGCCAGGGCACCGGGTTCGAGCCGTACACGCTCGAGCTTGACGCGTACACCAGGTGGCGCGGCGGTGCCGCCTTGCAGCATTCGAGCACATTGGCGAAGCCGACCACGTTCGCCTGCACGTACGCCGCCGGGTTCTGCAGCGAATAGCGCACGCCGGCCTGCGCGGCGAGGTGCAGCACCGCATCGGGCCGGGCTTCCTCGAAAATAGCCTTTGTCGCCAGCGCGTCGGCGAGGTCGATGCCATGAAAAGAAAACCTCTTTTGTTCGAGCCGCTTCAGGCGGTCCTTCTTGAGCTGCACGTCGTAGTACGGCGAAAGGTTGTCCACGCCCGCGACCTCGTCGCCGCGCTCGAGCAGGCGCTTCGCGCAGTGCATGCCGATGAAGCCGGCGGCGCCCGTGACGAGCACCTTCATCGGCTGGCGGCGCGATGCAGCTCGATCAGCTTCGCGTACTTGAGGTAGCTGTTCATGCAGCCGATCGAGATGTGCAGCAGCCCCGGCAGGCCGTCGAGGAAGCCGAGGCGGAAGACGTAGAACTTGAAGAAGCGCACCACCGGAGAGGCGAGCAGGTGAAGGATCCCCGCGCTGCGGCCGCGCTCGAACGCCTGCTGCGCGGCGAGCGTGGTGTAGCGGTTCTGGCGATCGAGGTATGCGCTCAGGCTGTCGGAGGAGTCGTGCAGCAGGTCGCCCTTCAGCGTTCCGGGCGTGACCGCGAAGAGCACCTTCTCGTGCACCAGGTCGTCGCTCCAGCGCGCGTTCAGGCGGTTGAAGAGGCGCGGGCTCCAGTCCGGATAGCCCTCGCCGTGCGCGAGCCAGCGCCCGAGGAAGCGGTTGCGCCGCGCCATGCGGTAGATGGGCGCGGCCGGCGCGGCGAGCGCGGCCTGGATGCTCGCCGCGAGCTCGGGCGACACGCGCTCGTCGGCGTCGAGGCACAGCACCCAGTCGTTCCTCGCCTGCTCGACGGCGAACTGCTTCTGCAGCCCGTAGCCGAGCCATTCCTTCTGCACGATGCGCGCGCCGCGGCGCGCCGCGATCGCGGCGGTGGCGTCGGTGCTCGCCGAATCGACCAGCACGATGTCGTCGGCGAAGGCGACGCTCTCGAGGCAGGCGTCGAGCACCGCGGCGGCGTTGCGCGTGATCAGCACGACTGAGAGCGGCGCGCGCGGCGCGGCGGTCAAGGAAGGCTCCGTGTTATCTCGTAGAATCGAAGACCCGCATTCTAAGATGCTTTCTTGAAGATCCTCTTCGTGAAGACGTCCTCGCTCGGGGACGTCGTTCACCACTGCCCCGCGGTGAGCGAGGTGGCGCGCAACTTTCCCGGTGCCGAGATCGACTGGGTCGTGGAGGAAGCGTTCGCCGGCGTGCCGGCGATGCATGCGCGCGTGCGGCGCGTCGTGCCGGTCGCGCTGCGGCGCTGGCGCGCGGCGCTCTTCAGCGCGCGAACCTGGTCGGAGCTCTCAGCGTTCCGCGCCGGCGTCGGCGCCGAGCGCTACGACGCGGTGATCGACACGCAAGGCCTGCTGAAGAGCGTGTTCCTCGCGAAGTTCGCGCACGGGCCGCTCCACGGGCTCGATCGCGCGAGCGAGCGCGAGCCCCTCGCGCACTTCTTCTATCGCCACGTGCATGCCGTGCCGTGGGCGCTGCACCCGGTCGAGCGCAACCGCCGCCTCACGGCGCAGGCGCTCGGTTATGCGATGCAGGGACCGCCGGACTACGGGCTGCGCGCACCGGCCGCCGCGCCGCGCGCGCAGGCGGTGTTCCTGACCATGACGAGCCGCGCCGAGAAGCTCTGGCCCGAGGAGCGCTGGATCGCGCTCGGACGCGCGCTCGGCTCGAGGATCGTCCTGCCCTGGGGCACGCAGGCCGAGAGGGCCCGCGCGCAGCGCATCGCCGCCGCGATCGACGGCGTCGTCCCGGAAAGCATGAGCCTCGCAGCCCTCGCCGAGCTCTTCGTGGCGAGCAGCGCAGTCGTCGGGATCGATACCGGCCTTACGCACTTCGCCGCCGCGCTCGGCTGCCGCACGGTGGGCATCTACTGCGGCACCGACCCCGAGCGCTATGGCCTTCGGGCAGCGCGCGCGGCGAGCCTGGGCGGCACGGGCCGGCCGCCCTCGGCGGACGACGTGCGGGCACGGCTCTCATGAGAGTCCTGTACACGCTGCTGCTGCGCCTTGCGCTTCCGCTCGTGCTCGCGCGGCTGTGGTGGCGCGGGCGGCGCGAGCCCGGCTACCGCGAGTTCATCGCCGAGCGTTTCGGCCGCTATGGCGGCGACGTGGCGCCGCGCGTGCTGTGGATCCACGCGGTATCGGTCGGCGAAGTGCGCGCCGCATCGCCGCTCATCCGGGCGCTGCAGGCGGCGCTGCCCGATCACGCCGTCCTCCTCACCTGCACGACGGCGAGCGGGCGCGCGATGGCGAAGCAGGTGTACGGCGAAAGCGTGCTCTGCGCCTACCTGCCCTACGACTATCCCGAGGCCGTGCAGCGGTTCATCGAGCGCTTCCGCCCGCGCCTGGGCGTGCTCATGGAGACCGAGATCTGGCCGAACCTGATCGCGGCCTGCGCCGCCTGCGAGATCCCGCTCGTGCTCGCCAACGCGCGCATGTCCGAGAAATCCTCGGCGGCATACGAGCGCTGGTGGTCGCTCTTCTATCCCGCGTTCGCGAGCTTCTCGGCCGTCTGCGCGCAGAGCGCGGACGACGCGGACCGGCTGCGCGGCCTGGGCGCGAGCGTCGTCCAGGTGAGCGGCAATCTCAAGTTCGACGTCGAGCTCGACGCGGCGCAGCTCGAGCGCGGGCGGCTGTGGCGCCGGCGCCTCGGGCGCCCGGTGCTTCTTTTCGCCAGCACCCGGGAAGGCGAGGAGCAGATGCTTCTCGGCGCGCTGCCCGCTTGGGACGGCAAGCTCCTCGTCGTGGTGGTGCCGCGCCACCCGCAGCGCTTCGAGGCGCTCGCGCCGCTCGCCCAGGCGCGGCGCAGCCGCGACGAATTCCCCGCCGTGGGGCAAAAGGTCTACCTCGGCGACAGCATGGGCGAGATGGCCTTCTACTACGGCGCCTGCGACGTCGCGGTGATCGGCGGCTCGTTCGCCCCGCTCGGCGGCCAGAACCTGATCGAGGCGCTCGCCGCGGGCGTGCCGGTCGTCGCCGGTCCGAGCATGTACAACTTCGCCGAGGCGACGCGCCTCGCGGTGGAAGCGGGCGCCGCGCTCCAGGCGGCCGATGCGCCGAGCGCCATCCGTGCTGCAATGAGCCTCGTCGATAAAAGCGAGAAGCGCGAAGCCATGGCCGCAGCGGGGAAGAATTTATGCGAAGCGAACCGCGGCGCGACGCAGCGCCATGTCGCGACGTGCCTGAAGCTCCTTAAATAGGCCTGTCCCTCTTCAGGGCTGCAGCGCCCGGTTGACCTCTTCGAGATCCTGCTCGACCAGGCTGCCGGCGGCGGACTTGAGCCGCAGGTGGTTCGTGATGGTGTTGTAGCGCGCGACCGCCAGGTCGCGTTGCGTGGAATAGAGCTGCTGCTGCGCGTTCAGGACGTCGATGTTGATCCGCACGCCGACCTCGTAGCCGAGCTTGTTCGATTCGAGGGCGCTCTGCGAGGAGACGAGCGCCTGCTCGAGCGCGCCGACCTGCGCGATGCCGTTGATCACCGAGAGGTAGTTCTGCCGCGCGGTGAGCGCGGCGGCGCGGCGCGCGTTCTCGAGGTCGTCCTTGCCCTTCAGCGCCAGCGCGGCCGCCTCGCGCTCGCGCGAGTCGAGCGCGCCGCCCTGGTAGAGCGGCAGCGCGAGCTGCAGCCCGAACGTCGTGACCGTCAGGTCGTTGCCGACGCCCGAAGTGAGCGTCCCGGTCTGGTTGGTCGTGCCGTGCGTGCCGACGAGGTCGAGCGTCGGCCAGTGCGCGGCGCGGTTGCGCTTCGCCTCCAGACGCGCAATGTCGGTGGTCGCCTGCTGGATGAGAACCGGATAGCTCTGCTTCTCGGCCAGGTCCACCCAGCTTTGCATGTCGTTCGGATTGGGCTGCGAGAGCTTGACGTCGGGACGCAGGTGCTGCAGCTGCGCATATTCCTTGCCGGTGATGAGCTGCAACGCGCGGCGGCGGTTGTCGAGGTCGTTCTGCGCCGCGATCTCCTGCGCCTGGATGAGGTCGGAACGCGCTTGGGCCTCGTGCGTGTCGGTGATCGTCGCGGTGCCGACCTCGAAGTTGCGCTTCGCCTGCGCGAGCTGCTCGGAGATGGCGCTCTTCTGCGTGCGCACGACCTCGAGCGTGTCCTCGGCGGCGAGGACGTCGAAGTAGGCCTGCGCCACGCGCAGCATGAGGTCCTGGCCCGCCTGCCCGAAGCTCGCCTCGGCCTGCTTCACCTGCACCTCGCCCTCGTCGTACTGCAGCCAGTTCTGCGGCCGGAACACGGGCTGCGTGAAGGTGAGCTGGTAGCCGAAGGCGCGCGGGTAGCGCAGGAAGCTTGGCGAGAGCGACGGATCGTGCGTCACCGAGTCGATGCGCTGCCGGGTGTAGTTGCCGGTCACGCCGAGCGTCGGCAGGACGAGCGCGCGCCCTTGGGGGAGCTTCTCGCGGCCGGCGTCGAGCGCGTAGCGCGCGCTGGAATACTGCGCGTCGTAGCGCTGTGCGTCGCGGTAGACCTGCATCAGGTCCTCCGCGAGGGCCGGCAGCGCCGCGCACGCGAGCATGGCGGCAGCGAAGCTCCCCTTTTTCATTTCCCTTCCTTCAGTACACGGGCATCGCCGGATCCACCGTGCGCGCCCAGGCGTCCACGCCTCCCGCGAGATTGGTCACGTCCGAGAAGCCCTGCTTCTCCAGGAACATTGCCACCTGCATGCTTCTTCCCCCGTGGTGGCAGATGACGACGACTTCGGCCTTCGGATCGAGCTCGCCGGCGCGGGCCGGAATCTCGCCCATGGGCACGTGCCGGGAGCCTTCGATGCGGCAGGTCTGGAACTCCCACGGCTCGCGCACGTCGAGCAGCACCGGCTTGCCGCGCGCCCCGTCCGCGAGCCATTCCGCGAGCGCCGCCGGGGTGATCTGCTTCACCGGCCGCTCAGAAGCGGAAGCGCGGCGGCTGCTCCGCGTTCGCGAGGGGCTTGAGCACCGTCTCGAAAAGGTCGGTGTGCGCGTAGGCGCCGGGCGCGCTGCAAGTGTAGAGGCGCGCTTCCATCGCCGGCGCCTGGCCGACGACCGCGAAGAGCCGGCCGCCGACCGTGAGCGCCTCGAGGAGCGCGCGCGGCAGGAGCGGCGTCGAGCCGGTGAGCACGATCACGTCGTAGGGCGCCTCCGCGGGCCAGCCGTGCGAGCCGTCGCCGATGTGGAGCTTGACGTTGTCCGCGCCGTGGCGCTCGAGGTTCTCGCGCCCGAACTGCGCCAGGCGCTCGTTGATCTCGATCGAATGCACGCGCGCGGCGCGATGCGCGAGCAGCGCGCTCAGGTAGCCGCTTCCCGTGCCCACCTCGAGCACCTTGTCGGTCTTGCGCACGGCGAGCTCCTGCAGCACGCGCGCCTCCACCTTGGGCGCCCACATGCGCTCGCCTTCGCCGATCGGAATCTCGAGATCGGAGAAGGCGAGCGCGCGGTAGCGCTCCGGCACGAACTTCTCCCGCGGCACGAGGTAGAGGAGGTCGAGGACGTCCTGGTCGAGCACGTCCCAGGGGCGGATCTGCTGCTCCACCATGTTCGTCCGCGCCTGTTCCAGATTCATGATTGCGCGGGATTATAATGGTCCCCCTTAGCGTTAGGGGTCCCGTCCCGGGTGGGACGGGTGAGAGAGTCCCTCAGAACCTGATGCGGGTCATTCCGCCGTAGGGAAGCGCAGATGAACGCCAATCCGAAGTTTCTCGCCGCCACCGCCCACGTAGACGACGCAGCGATAAAGCCGCTGCCCAACTCGCGCAAGGTCTATGCAGGCCCGCTTCGCGTGCCGATGCGCGAGGTGAGCCAGGCCGACACGCCGAGCATGTTCGGCGGCGAGAAGAACCCGCCGATCTACGTCTACGATTGCTCGGGGCCGTACACCGATCCGGCGGCCCGGATCGACATCCGCTCGGGATTGCCGGCGCTGCGCGAGCCCTGGATCAGCGCACGCAACGATACGGTTTTGCTCGAGGGGCCGTCTTCGGCCTATGGGCGGGAACGGCTCGAGGACCCCAAGCTCGCCGAGCTTCGGTTCAATCTGAAAAGAAAGCCCCGCAAAGGCAAGAGCAACGTCACGCAGATGCACTACGCACGGCGCGGCATCATTACGCCGGAGATGGAGTACATCGCGACGCGCGAGAACCTCGAGCGCGAGAAGTACCTCGAGAGCCTGAAGGCGGCGGGGAAGACGGGCGAGCGCATGCTGGAGCTGCTCGCCAAGCAGCACCGCGGCGAATCCTTCGGCGCCGCGATCCCCGAGACCATCACCCCGGAGTTCGTGAGGAGCGAGGTGGCGCGCGGCCGCGCCATCATCCCGGCGAACATCAACCACCCGGAGAGCGAGCCGATGATTATCGGGCGCAACTTCCTGGTGAAGATCAACGCCAACATCGGCAACTCCGCGGTCTCGTCGGGTATCGGCGAGGAGGTGGAGAAGATGACCTGGGCGATCCGCTGGGGCGCCGACACGGTCATGGACCTCTCCACCGGCAAGCACATCCACGAGACGCGCGAGTGGATCCTGCGCAATTCGCCGGTGCCGATCGGCACCGTGCCGATCTACCAGGCGCTGGAGAAGGTGGACGGCAAGGCGGAAGAGCTCACGTGGCAGATCTATCGCGACACGCTGATCGAGCAGGCGGAGCAGGGCGTGGACTACTTCACCATCCACGCCGGCGTCCTGCTGCGCTACGTGCCGCTCACCGCGAAGCGCATGACGGGCATCGTCTCGCGCGGCGGCTCGATCATGGCGAAGTGGTGCCTCGCGCACCACCAGGAGAGCTTCCTCTATACGCACTTCGAGGAGATCTGCGAGATCATGAAGGCGTACGACGTCTCCTTCTCGCTCGGCGACGGCCTGCGCCCGGGCTCGGGCTACGACGCCAATGATGAAGCCCAGTTGTCCGAGCTGAGGACCCTGGGAGAGCTGACGCAGATCGCCTGGAAGCACGACGTGCAGGTGATGATCGAGGGGCCGGGCCACGTTCCCATGCAGCTCATCAAGGAGAACATGGAGATCCAGCTGAAGGAGTGCCATGAGGCGCCCTTCTACACGCTGGGACCGCTCACCACGGACATCGCGCCCGGCTACGACCACATCACGAGCGCGATCGGCGCGGCGCAGATCGGCTGGTACGGCACGGCAATGCTGTGCTACGTGACGCCGAAGGAGCACCTCGGGCTGCCGAACAAGAAGGACGTCAAGGACGGCTTCATCGCCTACAAGATCGCCGCGCACGCCGCCGACCTCGCCAAGGGGCACCCGGGCGCGCAGATCCGCGACAACGCGATCTCGAAGGCGCGCTTCGAGTTCCGCTGGGAGGACCAGTTCAACCTCGGCCTCGACCCGGACACGGCGAAGGACTTCCACGACGAGACGCTGCCCAAGGAGTCGATGAAGGTGGCGCACTTCTGCTCGATGTGCGGGCCGCACTTCTGCTCGATGAAGATCACCCAGGACGTGCGCGACTACGTCGAGAAGGGCATGCAGGAGAAGTCGGTCGAGTTCGTGAAGAGCGGCGCCGCGCTCTACCAGAAAACCTGACCTATTTCATGAAGAGCTCTTCCGCGGCGCCCGGCACGGCGTCGCGCTCGAGCGTCGTCAGGATGCGGTAGGGCTCGCCGGCGAACGCCTTCGGCTCGCGCGACAGGTCGAGCATCTTCTGCGTCTGCAGCGGCGCGCCCCCGGCGTCGCGCACCACCATGACGCGCGGCTGCAGGCGCTTCGCCGGGTTCTGCGCGATGACGATGGCCACCTCGCCGCTGTTCAGGCGCACGAAGCTGCCGACCGGGAAGATGCCGATGCAGCGGATGAACTGCTCGACCAGCGCCGCGTCGTAGCGCACGCCGCGCTGCTTGTAGAGCGCGCTGATCGCCGCCGAGGGGGGCTGCGGCTCGGCGTACGGGCGGCGCACGGTCATCGCGTCGTAGCTGTCGACGATCGCCGCGATCGAGCCGATCATGCCGATGCTCGCGCCCTGCAGCTGGTTCGGATAGCCGCTGCCGTCGTGGCGCTCGTGGTGCAGCGTGGCGGCGCGCGCGAGATCCGCGGGAAGGCCGGCGGCGCTCTTCAGGATCTCGGCGGCGTAGTTGACGTGCAGCTTGGCGCGCTCGAACTCCTCCTTCGTCAGCCGGCCGCGCTTCTCGATCAGCTCGCGCGGCAGGCGCGTCTTGCCGACGTCCTGCAGCATGCCGAGGTAGCCGAGGAACTCGATCTGGCGCTTCTCGAGCTGCAGGAAGCGGCCGAAGGTGATCATGTAGATCGACACGTCGAGCGCATGCGCGACCTCGTACTCGCCGTGCTCCTTCAGCTGCGAGAGCAGCAGCAGCGCGTCGGGATTGCGCAGCACGCTCTCGGTCATGACCGCGACCGCGTCGCGCACGCGCGGCCAGTCGAGCGAGCGGCCGACCTTCACCGTGGAGAGCAGCTCGCGCACCGAAGACTCGGTGGCGGCGTGGGCCTTGCGCGCGGGGGCGATCTCCTCCTCGACGCTCGCGAACTCCCGGTAGTGGATCCGCCCCGCGGTGGAGGGCGGCACGGCCGCCGGCGGCGCCGCGCGCTCGGTGTCGATCCACACCGTCTTGCAGTACTTCCTGAGCGCGGCGATCTGCTGCTCGCTGGAGAGCACGAAGCCCTGGAACGCGAAAGGCGTCTCGCGCCATGGCCGATCGAGCTCGGCGACGTACATGCCGAGCTGAAGCTCGTCCACCGACAGCTGTCTTCGCAAGCAGGCTCCCTGAGTCGACCTAAGATTAAGCCCTGCGTGTGACGCGAGGAAGCTTGGACCCCCTTTTCGCCCTTGGCAAGCTCGCGCTGACCGCGCTGCTCGTGGTCGCGGCGCTCGTCTACCTCCTGCAGGAGCGCTTGATTTTTTATCCGCAGCGCCTTTCTGCGGCGCGCCAGGCAGAGCTCCTCGCGCGTTATCCCGCTGTCCGCGAGCTCACTCTTGACGCATCCGACGGCACGCGCCTGCACGGCTGGTTGCATCCCGGCACTACCGGCGCTCCGCTCGTGCTTTACTTCGGCGGCAACGCCGAGGAGGTCTCCTGGATGCTCGAGGAGATCCCGCGCCGCATGCCGCAGGCGGCCTGGCTCCTCACCGACTATCGGGGCTATGGCGCGAGCGCCGGGAGCGCTTCAGAGCGGACCCTTACCGCCGACGCGCTCGCCTGGTACGACTACGGGACGCGGCTGCATTCCGGGCCGGTCTACGCCTTCGGCCGCAGCCTGGGAAGCGGGGTCGCCGTGGCGCTTGCCGCGTCGCGTCCGCTCGCCGGCCTGGTGCTCGTCGCGCCGTTCGACAGCCTCGTGGACGTCGGCCGCCACTACTACCCGTTTCTGCCGGTGCAGCGGATGCTGCGCCACCGCTTCGACTCGGCGTCGCTCGCGCCGGCCGTGCATGCGCCGCTTCTTTGCCTGGTCGCCGGGAGCGATGAAGTCATTCCGCTGAGGCATTCCAGGCGGCTCTACGACGCCTGGGCGGGCGCCAAGCGCTGGGTCGCTCTCGAGGGTGCCCGCCATAACGGCACCGACGCGGCACCGGCCTTCTGGAGGGAGGTGCGGAGTTTCATCTCCGTAGAGCGCGTGCAATGAAACTCTGCTGAAATCGGCCGCTAGCCATGCATGACCTGCTGAACGCGCTCCTCCTCGGCATCGTCGAGGGCCTCACCGAGTTCCTTCCGGTGTCGAGCACCGGGCACCTGATCCTCGCCGGCGACCTCCTCGGCTTCAACGACGAGCGCGGCAAGGTATTCGAGATCGTGATCCAGACCGGCGCGATGCTCGCCATCGTGTGGGAGTACCGCGCCCGCTTCTTCCGCGTCGACTACGCGCTCTACCGCAACCTTTTCATCGCCTTCCTGCCCGCCGCGCTCGTCGGCCTTGCGTTCGGCTCGCTCATCAAGGCGCATCTCTTCAAGCCCGTGCCGGTCGCGGCCGCGTTCATCATTGGCGGCTTGATCATCCTCTGGGTCGAAAGCCGGCGCCTGCCGGTGCGGGTGGAAAGCGCCCGGGCGATGACCTGGCGCGATGCGCTGATGGTCGGCATCGCGCAATGCTTCGCGCTCATCCCCGGGACCTCGCGCTCCGGGGCGACGATCATCGGCGGCATGCTCTTCGGCCTCTCGCGCCAGGCCGCCACCGAGTTCTCGTTTTTCCTCGCGGTGCCCACGCTGGTCGCAGCGGGGCTCTACGAGCTGTGGAAGAACCGCGCGCTCCTGTCGAAGGAGGACGTCGGCGTCTTCGCCGTGGGCTCGGTGGCGTCCTTCGTCTGCGCGTTCATCGTCGTGCGCTGGCTCATCCGCTACGTCGCGACCCACGACTTCAAGCCCTTCGCGTGGTATCGCATCGCGTTCGGCGCCGTGGTGCTCGCCACGGCCTACTACGGATGGGTCGACTGGAAGCCCTGAACTAGGACTGCGTCCACGGCAGCCCGGCCTTGCGCCAGCCGCCGACCGTGCCGCGGTGCTGCTCGGAATCCTTGTCGCCCTCGAAGCCTTCAAGAACGTTGTAGGTCTCGCGCCATCCCGCGCGCATCGCGGCATCCGCGGCCGCATGCGACCGCGCGCCGGAGCGGCACAGGAACATCACCGGCACTTCTTTCGGCACCAGCGTGCCGAGCTCGGCCAGGAATTCCGGGTTTGCGCGGTTCCCGGGGTAGGTCTGCCACTCGACCGCCGCGCTGCCGGGGACCTTGCCGACGTAGAGCAGCTCGGGCTTGGTCCGCACGTCGACGAGCTTCGCGCCCGCCTGCATCAGGGCATGGGCCTCGGCGGGCAGCAGCGCCCCGGCATAGGGGAGGCCCATCTTCTTCGCCCGCTCGGCGGCCCGCCGCTTGACCTCGTCGATCTCGGCCATGGGCGCATTATAGGTGTGCGCCGCGCCGCACTTTACTTGTGCGCCGGCGCGCCCGGCGCACCTAGACGGTGCGGGCTGCTCCGGTAAAATTCCACCCTCTCCACTACACCGGATTTGGCACAGAACGTGCTGACTAGCCGTTCTGTCTATTCCCCTTACAACACCACTAGACGAACCGCTCAGGAGACCTCGCGATGGCGATGACGCCCGATGACGTATTGAAGCTGATCAAGGACAAGGAAGTGAAGTTCGTCGACCTGAGGTTCACCGACACGCGCGGCAAGGAGCAGCACGTGAGCGTGCCGGTGAAGTACTTCAGCAAGGAGAAGTTCGAGGCGGGCCACGCGTTCGACGGCTCGTCGATCGCCGGCTGGAAAGGCATCCAGGCCTCCGACATGCTGCTCATGCCGGACGCGTCCACGGCGCGCATGGATCCGTTCACGGACGAGCCGGTGCTCAACCTCAGCTGCGACGTGTTCGAGCCGATGGACGGCAAGCCCTACGACCGCGACCCGCGCTCGATCGCGAAGAAGGCCGAGGCGCACCTGAAGGCGACCGGCATCGGCGACGTGGCCTACTTCGGGCCGGAGCCCGAGTTCTTCATCTTCGACGGCGTGACCTGGAACGTCGACATGTCGGGCTGCTTCGTCAAGATCAAGTCCGAGGAAGCGCCCTGGTCCACGGGCATCGACTATGAGTCGGGCAACATGGCGCACCGCGCGCCGGTGAAGGGCGGCTACTTCCCGGTGCCGCCGGCCGACACGCTGCTCGACATCCGCAACGCCATGGCGCTCGCGCTCGAGCAGCAGGGCGTCGAGGTGGAAGTGCATCACCACGAGGTCGCGGCCGCCGGCCAGTGCGAGATCGGCACGCGCTTCGCGCCGCTCGTGCAGCGCGCGGACTGGATGCAGATCCTCAAGTACACAGTGTGGAACGTGGCCGCCTCCTACGGCAAGACGGCGACCTTCATGCCGAAGCCCGTGGTCGGCGACAACGGCTCGGGCATGCACTGCCACCAGTCGGTGTGGAAGGGCGGCAAGAACCTCTTCGCGGGCAACGGCTACGCCGGCCTTTCCGACTTCGCGCTGCACTACATCGGCGGCATCATCAAGCACGCGAAGGCGCTCAACGCGATCACCAACCCGGGCACGAACTCCTACAAGCGCCTAGTGCCCGGCTTCGAGGCGCCGATCAACCTCGCGTACTCCGCGCGCAACCGGTCCGCCGCTTGCCGCATCCCGTACGTGAACAGCGCCAACGGCCGTCGCGTCGAGGTGCGCTTCCCGGATCCGACCGCGAATCCCTACCTCGCGTTCGCCGCCATGCTGATGGCGGGCCTCGACGGCGTGCAGAACAAGATCCACCCGGGCGACCCGGTCGACAAGAACCTCTACGACCTGCCGCCGGAAGAGGCGAAGAAAGTGCCGAACGTCTGCGCGTCGCTCGAAGAGGCGCTCGGGCACCTGCGCGACGATCATGCCTTCCTCACGAAGGGCGGCGTGTTCTCCGAGGAGTTCCTCGAGTCGTACATGACGCTGAAGGAGGAGGAGCTCACGCGCTTCCGCATGACGACGCATCCCGTTGAATTCGACATGTACTACTCCTCCTAGAAATCGTTTCGCTTACGGGGAAAAAGGGCGGCGAGGTCCGCCCTTTTTCTTTTTCGGTAGACTTGCCGCATGGCCGTCCTTAGAGCCTTGATTGGCGTGATTTTTGGCACATTCGCGGGCCATGCCGGCGCGCAGGTGTTCGAGATCTACAAGTGCGTGGACGCGAACGGGCGGCCGCTCTACACCAACGAGAAGAAGGACACGGCCGGCAAGAAGTGCGAGCTGGTGTCGCGGGAAGTGAACGTGGCGCCGGCGCCTCCGGCGCAGAAGCCCGCGGCGAAGGCGAGCCCGTCCAACTTCCCGAAGGAGACGCCGGGCGAGCGCGCGCAGGCGAAGGGCCGGCAGCGCGACATCCTCGAGCAGGAGCTCGCCACCGAGCAGAAGCTGCTGGCCGACGCGAAGCAGAAGCTCGCCGAGCAGGAGGCGATCCGCACCGGCGACGAGCGCAACTACGCCAAGGTGCTCGAGCGCCTGCAGCCCTACAAGGACAGCGTAGAAACCCACGAGAAGAACGTCGAGGCGCTGCGCCGCGAGCTGGGCAACGCCCGCTAGCGGTGGCCACGTTCAGCGGCCTCGACCTGCTCGCGACCGCGGTCGTTGCCCTCGACGACGCGTTCGTGGTGCGCTACGCCAATCCCGCGGCGGAAAGCCTCTTCGCCACCGGCGCGAAGAGCCTGATCGGGCATTCCTTCCTCGGACTCTTCTCGCAGGCCGAGGAGCTGGAGCGCGCGCTCGCGGAGGCGAGCGCGACGCACTGGGACTACTCGGCGCAGAACGTCAGCTTCAGCCGCGGCGGGCGCGAGCCGGTTCCGCTTTCGTGCGTGCTGACGCGCATCGACGCGCAGGGGCCGGGCGAGCGCGAGCTGCGGCTCCTCGCCGAGCTGCGGCCCATCGAGCAGCAGCTGCGCCAGGCGCGCGAGGAGCGCCTCGTGTCCGAGCAGAACGCGAACCGCGAGCTGATCCGCAACCTCGCGCACGAGATTCGCAACCCTCTCGGCGGGCTGCGCGGCTCCGCCCAGCTTCTCGAGCGCGAGCTGGCCGAGCCCCAGCTCCGGGAATATACGCAGGTCATCATCAAGGAGGCCGACCGGCTGCAGAAGCTCCTCGACCGGCTGCTCACGCCGCATCGCGAGCCGCGCATCGAGCCGGTGAGCATTCACGAGGTGCTCGAGCGCGTGAGAAGCCTTCTCAAGGCCGAGTTCGGCCTCGAGGTGCACCGCGACTACGACCCCAGCCTTCCCGAGGTGCTCGGCGAGCGCGAGCAGCTCATCCAGGCGGTGCTCAATATCGCGCGAAACGCCGCACAGGCGGGAGGCAGGACCATCACCCTGCGCACGCGCGCGGTGCGCCAGATCACGATCCTCAGGCAGCGCTACAAGCTGGCACTAGAATTGCAAGTGGTCGACGACGGACCCGGCGTGCCGCAGGCGATCCAGGATCGCATCTTCAGCCCGCTCGTGTCCGGAAGGGAGGGCGGCAGCGGACTGGGACTCTCGCTCGCGCAGACGTTCATCCAGTACCACCGGGGCGTCGTCGAGTTCGAATCCAGGCCGGGCCGCACCGTGTTCACGATCCTGCTACCGCTCACATGACACAGGTCTGGATAGTCGACGACGACCGCTCGATCCGCTGGGTCATGGAGAAGGCGCTGACCCGCGAGGGCATCGCGTACAACTCCTTCGCCTCCGCGCGCGATGCGCTCGACGCGCTTGCCGGCGAGGCGCCCCAGGTGCTCGTCTCCGACATCCGCATGCCGGGCATGTCTGGGCTCGAGCTGCTGCAGAAGGTGAAGGAAGAGCATCCCGAGGTGCCGGTGATCGTGATGACCGCGTACTCGGATCTCGACTCTGCGGTGGCGGCATTCGCGGGCGGCGCATACGAGTACCTGCCCAAGCCGTTCGACGTCGACCAGGCCGTCGAGCTCATCCGCCGGGCGCTCGACGAGAGCCGCAGGGAAGCCGCCGCGGCGGAGCCCGCGGCCGGCGCCACCGAGATCCTCGGCCAGGCGGCGGCGATGCAGGAGGTGTTCCGGGCCATCGGGCGCCTTTCGCAATCGAGCGCGACGGTGCTGATTACCGGCGAATCGGGCACCGGAAAGGAGCTCGTGGCGCGCGCGCTTCACCGCCACAGCGCGCGGGCGTCGAAGCCGTTCGTCGCCATCAACACGGCGGCGATGCCCAAGGACCTGCTCGAGTCCGAGCTCTTCGGCCACGAGCGCGGCTCGTTCACCGGCGCGCAGCAGCAGCGCCGCGGGCGCTTCGAGCAGGCCGAAGGCGGCACGCTCTTCCTCGACGAGATCGGCGACATGCCGAGCGAGCTGCAGACCCGGCTTCTCCGCGTCCTGTCGGAGGGCAGCTTCTACCGCGTCGGCGGCCACCAGCAGCTCAAGGCGAACGTCCGCATCATCGCCGCCACGCACCAGGACCTCGAGAGCCGCGTGCGCGCGGGCAGCTTCCGCGAGGACCTCTTCCACCGGCTGAACGTGATCCGCCTGCGCCTTCCGAGCCTGCGCGAGCGCGCCGAAGACATTCCGCTTCTTGCGCGGCACTTCCTTGCCGTGAGCGCGCAGCAGCTCGGCGTCGAGCCGAAGCGGCTGTCGGAAGAGGCGCTCCAATACCTCGCGCGCCTGCCGTTCCCGGGCAACGTGCGCCAGCTCGAGAACCTGTGCCACTGGCTCACGGTGATGGCGCCCGGGCAGGTGATCGAGAAGGGCGACCTGCCGCCGGAGTTCCGCGAGCAGGCGGGCGCGCTGCCCGTCGACTGGGTCGCGGCGCTCGAGGCGGAGGCGGAGCGGCGGCTCGCGCGCGGCGAAACCGCGATCCTCGACGGGCTGACGCGTCAGTTCGAGCGGGCGCTCATCCTGCGCGCGCTCACGCGCACCGGCGGCCGCCGCATCGAGGCGGCGAGCCTCCTCGGCATGGGCCGCAACACCATCACGCGCAAGATCCAGGAGCTCGACATCGAGAGCGACGCCGAGGGCGGCTAGCGGCCGCGGCCGCGACCCGCTAGGCGGTGCGCTGAGCCTTCGCGCCCTTCAATCCGGCGTCGGCAACCGGCGCCTTCTTGCGGTTTTCCTCGAGCTTCGCGTCGACGAGCGACACCACCTCGTCGAGGATCGGCAGGCGCTGGCCCTTCTGCGCGGCAATGGTCTGCACGAGGCGATCGACGCGCTCGATGTTCGGCGCGCCGCCGAAGAGCGCGCGCGCGGCCGACGACGGGCTGCCGAGCCCTTGCGCCGCGGCGGCGTACTTCTCGAAGGGCACGAGGTCCTTCGGATCGGCGCCGAGCGAGACGCAGAGCTTCACGACCCACTCGTAGACCGAGCGCGAGGCCGCGAGGTCGCTGTGCACCGAGTCCTTGATGGAGCGCATGCCTTCCTTGGTGATGCAGCGGTAGTTCCCCGCGATCAGCATCGCCCACTTGGCGAGCGGCACGAACACCGACTCGTGCACTTTCAGCTTCACCGGCAGCTCGATCCCGTCGTAGCGTGCCTTCTCGATGTCGGCCTCGAGCCTGCGCAGGAGCGCCGTGTGCGCTTCCGACGGGAAGCGCGCCGACTTGAAGTTGGTCGGCAGCCGCACCTGGAGCACGTTCACTTTTTCCTCGGGCGGGCGGAACGCCTGCGGGTCTGGACTGCACAGGGTGACGAATGCCGGGTCGAAGCCGTCCCATACGGCCGCGTCGGTGTAGCAGCCGCGCAGCGCCGCGATGGAAAGCCCGGGGATGCGGGCGAGATAGGGCAGCGGCGGCATGTTCATGATCGACATGCATGGCTTCTTCGCTCGTGCGACCGCATCGAGGAGCTCGCGCACGCCGCTCGCGCGGTACTGCGGCTCCTGCATGGCGAGCGCGACCAGATCGAACGCGGCCGGGTCGATCGCGGCCGGGGTATCGGCGGAAAGCCTGCCGGGCAGCTTGCGCGTGTCGACCTCGACGAGGCCGTCGCGGCCCTTGACTGGCATGCGCACGCGCGCGCCCTCCTTGTTGATGAGTTCCGCTTCCGCGGGCAGGCAGGCGAGCTTCACGTCGTGCCCGGCGAGCGCGAGCTTCATGCCGAGCAGCGACCCGTACGACGCACCGAGGATCAGGACTTTCGTGGCAGCCACGGCAGCCTCCATTTCATATCGTGAAAAGCTGACTCGCTTTCCGAAAGAGGAGGCTACTCCTATCGGCGCAGCAAATCATGTTGCGGTGCCATATGCGCGTACATAGAATGCTGCTATGCACAAAACCACCGCGCGCGTCTCCGCCGGTGTCGCGGTGCTCGGGCGTGTGAGCGCTGAACACGGGCAGATCCTCAATCCTGAAGTCCTGGCATTCCTCGAGAAGCTGCACCGCGAATTCGAGCCGCGCCGCCAGGCGCTGCTCGCGCGCCGCGCGCAGCGGCAGAAGGACTTCGACGCCGGCGGGCTGCCCGACTTCCTGCCCGAGACGAAAAAAATAAGGGAAGAAAACTGGCGGGTCGCGAGCCAGCCGCGCGATCTGCTCGACCGGCGCGTCGAGATCACCGGGCCGACCGATCGCAAGATGGTGATCAACGCGCTGAACAGCGGCGCCGCGACGTTCATGGCGGACTTCGAGGACGCGAACTGCCCGACCTGGCACAACATGCTCGACGGTCAGCTCAACCTGCGCGATGCGGTGCGCCGCACGATCGAGTTCGAGCAGAAAGGCAAGCGCTACCGGCTGCACGACAAGACCGCGGTGCTCATCCCGCGCCCGCGCGGCTGGCACCTGGACGAGAAGCACGTCGTCGTGGACGGCGAGCCGGTCTCCGGCGGCATCTTCGATTTCGCGCTCTTCTTCTTCCACAACGCGAAAGAGCTGCTCGCGCGCGGCTCGGGCCCTTATTTCTACCTGCCCAAGATGGAGTCGCACCAGGAAGCGCGCCTGTGGAACGACATTTTCGTCTTCGCGCAGAACGAGCTCGGCATCCCGCGCGGCACCATCCGCGCCACCGCGCTGATCGAGACGGTGCTGGCGGCCTTCGAGATGGACGAGATCCTGCACGAGCTGCGCGAGCACTCCGCCGGCCTCAACATCGGGCGCTGGGACTACATCTTTTCGTGCATCAAGAAGTTCCGCTCGAACCGGGATTTCTGCCTCGCCGACCGTGCGCAAGTCACGATGACCGCGCCTTTCATGCGCGCCTATGCGCTGCTGCTCGTCAAGACCTGTCACCGGCGCGGCGCGCCGGCCATGGGCGGCATGGCGGCACAGATCCCGATCAAGAACGACGCCGCGGCCAACGAGGCGGCGCTCGAGAAAGTCCGCCAGGACAAGCTGCGCGAGGTGACCGACGGCTGTGACGGCACCTGGGTCGCGCATCCGGGCCTCGTGCCGGTGGCGAAGAAGGTCTTCGACGAGCACATGCCCGGGCCGAACCAGTACGGCCGCCAGCGCGCGGACGTCCAGGTGGCGGCGAAGGACCTGCTGAATTTCCAGCCCGAGCGGCCGATCACCGAAGCCGGGATCCGCAACAACATCTCGGTCGGCATCCAGTACCTCGGCGCCTGGCTCGCCGGAAACGGCTGCGTGCCGGTGTTCAACCTGATGGAAGACGCCGCCACCGCCGAGATCTCGCGCTCGCAGATCTGGCAATGGATCCGCTCGCCGAAGGGCGTGCTGGACGACGGCCGCAAGGTGAGCGTCGAGCTCTTCCGGCAGCTCCTTGCCGAGGAGCTGCCGAAGGTGAAGAGCTATCTCGGCGAGCTCGCCTGGGCCGCAGGGCGCTACGAGGACGCCGCGAAGCTCTTCGAGAGCCTCACCGTCGACGACACGTTCGTCGAATTCCTCACGCTTCCCGCCTACAGCAAGATCGACTAGGCGGCGGTCCCCATGCCGTTGTGCCGCAGCAGCGCGTCCACGGCCGGCTCGCGGCCGCGGAAGGCGCGGAACGACTCCGCCGCGGGACGGCTGCCGCCCACCGCAAGAATCTCCTCCCGGAAGCGTGCGCCGGTCTTCGGGTCGAGCACGTTGCCGCCCTCCTCGAACGCGCTGTAGGCGTCGGCCGAGAGCACCTCGGCCCACTTGTAGCTGTAGTAGCCCGCCGCGTAGCCGCCGCCGAAGATGTGCGAAAAGCTGTTCGGGAAGCGGTTGTACTCGGGCGGGAAGAGCACGGCGACGCGCTCGCGCACTTCGCGCAGGAGATCGAGCGCGCTGGCGCCGGCTTGCGGGTCGAAGTCGAAGTGCAGCCGCATGTCGAACAGCGCGAACTCGATCTGGCGCAGCATGGCGAGGCCGCTCTGGAAATTCTTCGCCGCCACCATGCGCTCGAAGAGCGCGCGCGGCAGGGGCTCGCCGGTGTCGACGCGGCGCGTCATCGGACGCAGCACGTCCCATTCCCAGCAGAAATTCTCCATGAACTGGCTGGGCAGCTCGACCGCGTCCCATTCGACCCCGGTAATGCCGGAGACCCCGAGGTCCTCGATGCGAGTCAGGAGGTGGTGCAGGCCGTGCCCGAACTCATGGAAGAGCGTCAGCACCTCGTCATGCGTGAAGAGCGCCGGCTTGCCGCCGACCGGGCGCGAGAAATTGCAATTCAGGTAGGCGACCGGCGCCTGGATCCCGCTCGCGGTGCGCCGGCGCGTGATCGCGTCGTCCATCCAGGCGCCGCCGCGCTTGGTGTCGCGCGCGTAGAGGTCCAGGTAGAACTGTCCGACGAGGGCGCCTGCGGCATCGCGGATCTCGAAGAAGCGCACGTCCGGATGCCACAGCGGCGCCGCCGCCGGCGCGATGCCGACGCCGTAAAGCGCTTGCGCGACGCGGAAGAGCCCCGCGAGCACCGCATCCTCCGGAAAGTACTGCTTCACTTCCTGGTCCGAGAAGGCATAGCGCGCGAGGCGCAGCTTCTCCGAGACATAGGCCACGTCCCAGGACTGCAGCGAATCGAGCCCCAGCGTGCGGGCGAACTCGCGCAGCTCGGCGACGTCCTTCTCGGCGAACGGGCGTGCGCGGCGCGCGAGGTCGTCCAGGAACTCGAGCACCTCGGCGGGCGAGCGCGCCATCTTCGGCACGAGCGAATACTCCGCATAGTTCCTGAAGCCGAGAAGCTGCGCCAGCTCGCGCCGCAGGCGCACGATCCGCGCGATGAGCGGCGTGTTGTCCCACTCCGGCTTGCCGAGCTCCGAGGCGCGCGTCGCGCTCTCGCGATACAGCGTCTCGCGAAGCGCGCGGTCCTCGGCGTATTGCATGACCGGGACGTAGGAGGGCGCGTGCAGCGTGAATTTCCAGCCCGCCTTGGCATCCTTCTGCGCCGCTTCCCGCGCCGCCTCGAGCACGTCGGCGGGGATGCCGCGCGTACGCGACTCGTCCACGACGATGGAGAACGCATTGGTCGCATCGAGCAGGTTTTCGGAGAACTTCGCCCCCAGGCGCGCGAGCTCCGCCTGCACTTCCGCGAAGCGCGGCTTCTTGTCCGCGGGCAGCTCGGCCCCGCCGAGGCGGAAGTCGCGCAGCGCGTTCTCCACGATCTTCCTGCGAGGTGCCGACAGCGCCTCGAACTCCGCCGAGGCGCGCAGTTTCTTGTAGCCGGCGAACAGCGCCTCGTTCTGCCCGAGGGCGGTCCAGTATTCGGTGATCTTCGGCAGGTTGGCGTTGTACGCCTCGCGCAGCTGGGGGCTGTCCATCACCGCGTGCAGGTGCGAGACCTGGCCCCAGGCGCGTCCGATGCGCTCGTTCACGTCCTCGAGCGGCGCGACGAACGCTTGCCACGTCGGCGACGCGTTCGCCACGGCCGACACCGTGGCGCGGCCTTCGGCGAGAAGCTGGTCGATCGCCGGCGCGACGTGCTCGGGCTTAAGCTCCGAGAAGCGCGGCAGGCCGGAGAAGTCGAGCAGGGGATTGAGGGCGGCGGGGGCGTTCATCGTTCGGCGGCGCGCAGGCAGTTCTCGAGCAGCATCGCGATCGTCATCGGCCCGACGCCGCCCGGGACGGGGGTCACCCATCCCGCGACCGCGCGGACCGATTCGAAATCGACGTCGCCGGCGAGCGAGCCGTCGGCGAGGCGATTGATGCCGACGTCGATCACGCAGGCGCCCGGTTTGACCATCTTCCCGGTCACGAGTTTCGGGCGCCCGACCGCTGCAATCAGGATATCGGCGCCGCGCGCGATTTCTTCAAGATCCCGCGTCTTCGAGTGGCACACCGTGACGGTCGCGTCCTTCTGCAGGAGAAGCAGGGCGAGCGGCTTGCCGACGATCGTGGAGCGCCCGATGACGACGGCCCTCCGTCCCGCCGGCGCGACGCCCGCATGCTCGATCAGGCGCATGATGCCCGCGGGCGTGCACGGCACGAGGCGGGGCGTGCCGGCAACGAGCGCGCCGAGATTCTCGGGATGGAAGCCGTCCACGTCCTTCGCCGGCGAAACGGCGTCGAGCACGCGCGCCGCGTCGACCTGCTTCGGCAGCGGCAGCTGCACGAGGATGCCGTGGATCGCCGGGTCGGCGTTCAGCTCGGCGACGCAAGACATGAGCTTTTCTTCAGTCACGGCTGAAGGAAGCTCGACGAGCCGCGAGCGGATGCCGGTTTCGCCGCACGCGCGCACCTTGTTGCGCACGTAGACGCGCGAGGCGGGATCCTCGCCGGCGAGGATGACGGCGAGGCCCGGCGCGATGCCGCGCTGCGCAAGGCGCTCGACCTCTTTCTTCGCGCCGGAAAGGACCTGCGCCGCGAGGGCTTTGCCGTCGAGGATGCGCGCGGCCATGGGGGCGCGCAGTTTACCATTGCGCGATTGCGTATTAAGCTTCGGCGCACCCCTGCTGTAAATCCAAAGCCACAAGCTCAGGAGCAACGCCATGTCCGCCGTTCCGCAATCGCCCGCCGCGAACGATGCCGATTCGCAAGAGACGCAGGAATGGCTGGACGCGCTGGAGGCGGTGCTCGAGCGCGAGGGCCCCGAGCGCGCGCACTATCTCATCGAGCGGCTGATCGACAAGGCGCGCCGCTCGGGCGCGCACATTCCGTTCTCGGCGAACACCGCGTACGTCAACACGATCCCTCCGCACATGGAGGAGCCTTCGCCGGGCAACGTCGCCCTCGAGGAGCGCATCCGCTCCATCTGCCGCTGGAACGCGATGGTGATGGTGGTGCGCGCGAACAAGAACGACGACGAGCTCGGCGGCCACCTCGCGAGCTTCGCCTCGGTCGGCACGCTCTTCGGCACCGGGCAGCAGCACTTCTGGCACGCGCCGCACGACGGCCACGGCGGCGACCTCGTCTACTTCCAGGGCCATTCCTCGCCCGGCGTGTACGCGCGCTCGCTGCTCGAAGGACGGCTCTCGCAGGAGCAGCTGCTCAACTTCAGGCGCGAGGTGGACCACAAAGGGGTTTCCTCGTACCCGCACCCGTGGCTGATGCCCGACTACTGGCAGTTCCCGACCGTGTCGATGGGACTCGGGCCGATCCAGTCGATCTACATGGCGCGCTACCTGAAGTACCTGGAAGCCCGCGGCCTCGCGCAGACGGCGAACCGCAAGGTGTGGGTGTTCTGCGGCGACGGCGAGATGGACGAGCCGGAATCGATGGGCGCGATCAGCATGGCGGCGCGCGAGAGGCTCGACAACCTCATCTTCATCGTCAACTGCAACCTGCAGCGGCTCGACGGCCCGGTGCGCGGCAACGGCAAGATCATCCAGGAGCTGGAAGGCGAATTCCGCGGCG